>JBBPIT010000038.1:0-34676 GCA_038040175.1 Pseudomonadota bacterium
CCTGGTGATACTTGACGTCGCCCGCACGCAGCGCGTCGTCGTGCTTGCCCTCGAATTCGGAGAACAGGTCTTTGGGCATCTTGCCCAGCGTATTCACCAGCACGTTGAGCCGGCCTCGGTGGGCCATGCCGATCACAAGTTCCTGCACCCCGGCCTCCCCCGCGCGCTGCAGAAGGTTATCGAGCATGGGGATCAGCATTTCGCTGCCTTCGAGCGAGAAGCGTTTCTGCCCGACATAGCGGGTATGCAGATGTCTCTCCAGTCCCTCGGCCGCGGTGAGTCGCTCCAGGATATGCTGCTTGTAATCGGGGGAGTAACTGGGCTTGGCCCGAACCGGCTCGAGACGTTCCTGTATCCAGCGCTTCTCCACCCGGCTGCTCAGGTACATGTACTCGATGCCGAGGGTGCCGCAGTAAGTCTCCTGCAACGCCTTGATGATCTCGCGCAGCGTCGCCTGCTCGGGGCCGATCAGCGAGCCGGTATTGAACACAGTGTCCATATCGGCGTCGGTCAGGTCGTAATACGCGGGTTCCAGCTCGGCGATTTGCGGGCGCTCGCGCCGCTTGAGCGGGTCGAGTTGGGCGAGGAGCACGCCGCGGAAACGGTACTCCGCGACCAGCTGGATCACGGAAACCTGCTTGCGGTCGAGCCCGGCCACTGCGGGCGCCACGCGGGGCGCCCCGGCCCGTGCGCGCTGCACGAACGATTCGACGATCGGCGCGTGTGCTACGTCGCGCGCACCCGGCAACTGCTGCATCTGGTCGAAATAGCGCCGCCACTCGGGCGTAACCGCATCGGGATTCTGCAGGTAGGCCTCGTACAAATCCTCGATGAAGGGGGCGTTGCCGCCGAACAGGTATGAGCTGCCGAGGAATTCCTTCATCATGGCCGATTACCCCCGTGACTGGCGAATCGTGGCTGGTGGCTGTCCAGGTTGGAGCGTTGTTGCAGCACTGCCGGCGCGCCGGCCGTTTGCTTCACTGTTCTCTTCACCGCTTGTCGATGGGAATGACGTCGCGTTTGGCCGGGCCGGTGTAGAGCTGGCGCGGCCGCCCGATCTTCTGCTCCGGGTCGCCGACCATCTCGTTCCACTGCGCCACCCAGCCGACGGTGCGGGCGAGCGCGAAAATGCAGGTGAACATGTTGTTGGGGATGCCCAGCGCGCGCTGCACGATGCCGGAGTAGAAATCCACGTTGGGATAGAGCTTGCGCTGGACGAAATAGTCGTCCTCGATGGCGATTTTTTCCAGCGCCATCGCCAGCTTGAACAGGCGGTCGTCGTGCAACCCCAGTTCGCTCAGCACCTCGTGGCAGGTTTCCCGCATCAGCTTCGCGCGCGGATCGTAGTTCTTGTACACGCGATGTCCGAAGCCCATCAGGCGGAAGCCGGAATTCTTGTCCTTGGCCTTCTTGATGTACTCGCCGACGCGCGACACGTCGCCGATTTCCTCGAGCATGTTAAGACAGGCCTCGTTGGCGCCGCCGTGCGCCGGGCCCCACAGGCAGGCGATGCCGGACGAGATGCAGGCGAACGGATTAGCGCCCGAGGAACCGGCCAGTCGCACCGTGGAAGTCGAGGCGTTCTGTTCGTGATCGGCGTGCAGGATGAAGATCCGGTCCAGCGCCTTCACCAGCACCGGCTTGATCTGATATTCCTCGGCCGGCACCGCAAACATCATGCGCATGAAATTGGCCGAGTAGGACAGCGCATTGAGCGGATAGATGAACGGCTGGCCGATCGAGTACTTGTACGCCATCGCCACGATGGTCGGCATTTTCGCGATCAGCCTGAAAGCCGATATCTTGCGATGCTCCGGGTTATTCAGGTCGAGCGAGTCGTGATAGAACGCCGATAACGCCCCCACCACGCCTACCAGCACCGCCATCGGATGCGAGTCGCGGCGGAAACCGGTGTAAAACCGCGCCAGTTGCTCGTGCACCATGGTGTGACGCGTGACCGTGGTATCGAACTGCTGCTGCTGTTGCTTGTTGGGCAACTCCCCGAAAAGCAACAGGTAGCAGACTTCGAGAAAGTCGCATTGCTCGGCAAGCTGCTCGATCGGATAGCCGCGGTAGAGCAGCACGCCGGCGTCGCCGTCGATGTAGGTGATTTCGGAGCGGCAGCTGGCGGTGGAGAGAAACCCCGGATCGTAGGTGAACTTGCCGGTCTTGCCATGCAAGGCCCGGATATCCACCACGTCCTGCCCAATGGTGCCGGAAAGAACCGGGAACTCGACGGGAGCGGTACCGTCGTTGAATGTGATTGTTGCGGTGCGATGCTTATCCACGGTCTCGCTCGCGTCCCATGTTCATTAAGGCTTTAAGTTTAGCAGTTTCTCTACGGCAGGGGACACCGGGATGCAGTGCAATAAGCATCAATCAAATAATCTGATGATGCGGGCTGAATCCGCGTCGGGCGGCGGCTGTTTTCCGGTCACGAAATCCCAGAGATCGTTGTCCGGGTTGTCCAGCAGGCGGCTGAACGTAGCACGCTGCTGCGGGGACAGCGTTTCGAAGTGGCGGTCCAGGAATCGGGTCAGTACCACGTCCAGTTCCAGCAATCCTCTCCGGCAGTGCCAGCGCACCCGGTCTATCTCTGCCATCGCTGTTCAGACGGCGCGCTTGACCATCAGGTCCTTGATCTTGCCGATCGCCCGCGTCGGATTGAGCCCCTTCGGACAAACATCCACGCAGTTCATGATCGAATGACAGCGGAACAGGCGGTACGGGTCCTCCAGGTCGTCGAGGCGCTCGCTGGCGGCAAGATCGCGGGAATCGGCAAGAAAGCGGTACGCCTGCAGCAATCCGGCCGGCCCGACGAACTTGTCGGGGTTCCACCAGAACGAGGGGCAGGCAGTCGTGCAGCACGCGCACAGGATGCACTCGTACAGTCCGTCGAGTTCGGCGCGCTCCGCCTGGGACTGCAACCTCTCCTTTTCGGGCGGCGGCTCGTTGTTCACCAGATAGGGCTTCACCGAGTGGTACTGCTTGAAGAACTGCGACATGTCCACGATCAGGTCGCGGATCACCGGCAGCCCGGGCAGCGGCCTTAGCTCGACCGGTTCCTTGAGGTCGGCCAGCCGCGTAATGCACGCCAGCCCGTTCTTGCCGTTGATGTTCATTGCGTCCGAGCCGCACACGCCCTCGCGGCAGGAGCGGCGCAGCGACAGGCTGTCGTCCATCGACTTGATGCGTATCAGCGCATCGAGCAGCATCGGTTCCGTCGGCTGCAACTGGACGTCGTAGTCCTGCATGTAGGGCTTGGCGTCCTTGTCCGGGTCGTAGCGGTAGATCCTGAATTTCATTGGTTAGCCTTAAGGAACGTTTCCGGCATTGCGTTTCGGGTATTGCGCCTCACGCCTCTCGCCTCTCGCCTCACGTATCAATACGTTCGCACCTTCGGTTCGATAGTCTGCGCAGTCAGCGGCTTCAGGTGCACCGGCTTGTATTCGAGCCGGCTGTTGTCCTTGTACCACAGGCTGTGCTTGAGCCAGTTGACGTCGTCGCGCTTCGGATGGTCGGCACGATCGTGTGCGCCCCGGCTTTCCTTGCGCGCCTCGGCCGAGACCAGCGTGGCGACCGCCACCTCGATCAGGTTGTCGAGCTCGAGTGCCTCGACGCGCGCAGTGTTGAACACCTTGCTTTTGTCCTTGATCCCGGTGCGGCCGACGCGCAACGCGGTTTCCTTGATCTTCCTGACACCCTCCCCCAGCATCTCCGGGAAGCGGAATACGCCGCAGTGCGCCTGCATGATCCGGCGCATTTCCGCGCCGGCTTCATGCACGCTTTCGCCGTCCTTCTGGTTGTCCAGGCGCGCCAGCCGCGCCATCGTCCTGTCGGACGCATCAGCCGGCAGATCCTTGTGGTTGGGGTTCTGTTGCAGGAAACGGATCATGGTGTCGCCGGAGGATTTTCCGAACACCAGCAGGTCGGTGAGCGAATTGGTGCCAAGCCGGTTCGCTCCATGCACCGACGCACACGCGCACTCCCCTGCCGCATAGAAACCCTGCACCACTGCTTCCGGATTCCCGCCTTGCGGCGCCACCACCTCACCGCGGTAATTGCTGGGAATCCCGCCCATCTGGTAGTGACAGGTCGGGACAACGGGGATCGGATCCTTGACCGGATCGACGTTGGCGAATTTTCTGGCGATTTCACGGATGCCGGGCAGCTTGCTCTCGATCAGCTCGACACCGAGATGGTCGAGCTTGAGCAGCAGGTAATCGCCATCGGGCCCGCAGCCGCGCCCTTCCTTGATCTCGGTCGCCATCGCCCGCGCCACCACGTCGCGGCTGGCAAGGTCCTTGGCGTTCGGCGCGTAGCGTTCCATGAAACGCTCGCCGTTCTTGTTCAGCAGGTAACCGCCCTCGCCGCGCACGGCTTCGGTGATCAGCACGCCCACGCCGGCGACGCCGGTCGGATGGAACTGCCAGAATTCCATGTCTTCAAGCGGAATTCCGGCGCGCGCCGCCATGCCCAATCCGTCACCGGTGTTGATGAAGGCGTTGGTGCTGGTGGAATAGATCCGGCCTGCGCCCCCGGTGGCGAACAGCACTGCGCGCGCGTGCAGCACCGAGACCTCGCCGGTCTCCATTTCCATTGCGGTCACGCCCAGAACCTGTCCGGAGGCGTCGCGGATCAGGTCCAGCGCTATCCACTCCACAAGGAACCGGGTACTGGCGCGCACGTTACGCTGGTACAACGTGTGCAGCATCGCGTGGCCGGTGCGGTCCGCCGCGCAGCAGGAACGCTGCACCGACGGACCGGCGCCGAAATTCTGCATGTGTCCGCCGAATGGGCGCTGGTACACGGTGCCGTCGGGGTTGCGGTCGAAAGGCATGCCGAAATGCTCGAGTTCGATGACGACCTTGGGCGCCTCGCGGCAAAGGAACTCGATGGCATCCTGATCGCCCAGCCAGTCCGACCCCTTGATGGTGTCGTACATGTGCCACATCCAGTTGTCTTCGCCCATGTTGCCGAGCGCGGCACCGATTCCGCCCTGCGCCGCCACCGTGTGCGAACGGGTCGGGAACACTTTCGACAGCACGGCGACCTTGCAGCCGGCCTCGGCCAGTTGCAGCGACGCGCGCATTCCGGCGCCGCCGGCGCCGACGATCACCGCATCGAATTTTCTTACCGGGATCGCCATGTCTAGATACTCCAAAGAATCTGAATCGCCCAGCCGGCGTAACCGACCAGAAGCACAGCCACCACGATCTCCAGGCCGAGCCGCACCGACGTGGGTTTGACGTAGTCCATGAGGATGTCGCGCACACCGATCCACGCGTGCCAGAAAAGACTGACGAAGAACAGGAAGGTCGCAATGCGCATCGGCTGGTTTTCGAACAGCGCGCGCCACTCGCCGTAATGCTGTGGCGGGCAGATCAGGAGGATGCCGACGAACACGACCGTGTAAACCGCCATCAGCACCGCGGTGACGCGTTGTACCAGCCAGTCCCTGAGCCCGTAGTGGGCGCCGACGACGCTCTTCACCATAGGCACACCCCCAGGACCACGGTCAGCACGAGACTCGTCCCCAGCACGCCCCAGCTCATCGCCCGCGTGGTCCTGAGTTCGGATCCGATGTCCACATCGAGCAGCAAAAAGCGCAGCCCGGCGAAAAAATGGTGCAGGAAAGCCCACAGCATGCCGGTCAGGAACAGCTTCGCCAGCCAATGGTCGGCAACCGCGCGGAAACGCACATAGCTCTCCGGCGAAGCCAGACTCTCCTGAAACAGATACAGCAGCACGCCCGCGAACAGGAACAGCGCGGCGCCGCTGATGCGGTGAAGAATCGAGACAACGGCCGGCACCGGCTGCCGGATCCTGGCGAGGTCGAGGTATTTCGGTCGTGCGCTGGCGATCATCAGTGAGTCCTGGTGGCCAGACGCGCAGCTTGGAGCGGGCGCCGGCGGTTAGACGATGCGGTTGCGGTAATGGTGCTCCCGGGTGTTGCAGAAACTGCGGCGAAGCTCGACCGGCTTGTCCGCGTAAGTATAGGCCACGCGCTCGATCGTCAGTAATGGCGCGCCTTTGGCGACCCCGAGGTGCCTGGCTGCGGCCCTTTCCGCCGCGACGGCCTTGAGCCGCTCATCGACGTGCAGGATGCGGACTTCGAACTCGGACTCGTACATGCTGTAGAGCATGCAGTGGTGGCGCTCGATGGTTTCCACCGTCAGTCCCTTGAATTGGGTCGCGGGCAGGCGGACTTCCTCGTACACCGCGTTCTTGCCGGAGAGTGCCAGCACGCGCGTAATCAGGAATGCGCCGGCGCCGGAGGCAAGATCGAGTCTTCTCGCGGAGGCGCTGTCCAGTTTGACCTTGCGGCAGTCAATCAGGGTCGCTGCGAGTGAATCGAGGGCGCCGCGGTCCGGCGATATGCGCAGGTAGGGAAACTGGCTGCGCTCCTCGGAATGGGAAGCGACAAAAGTGCCCTTGCCCTGCTGGCGCACCAGCAGGTTCTCGCCGGCAAGTTCGCCTATGGCCTTGCGTACCGTGCCCTGGCTGACGCTGAAGCGGCCGGCAAGCTCGATTTCGCTGGGAATCAGTTCGCCCGGACGCCATTCTCCCGTTACCAGGCTCTGGGTGATCAAACTCTTGATCTGCCGGTAAAGCGGTTGAAAGGCGGGCGCGTTGGCGGCGGGCTTCATGTTGCCGCGCGTTTTTAGCACGATTTTCCTTCGGCCGTCCACGAGAACAGATGTCTTTTATAAGATACATGACTCGTTTGACACTGTCGAATCCGAATCGCTATGATGCAGGGCAAAAATAGCCCGGGTGGACGCCTGACCGAGGATCCGACCGGGCCCGCAAGGTCTGCTCGTCAGGAGACGTTAAAAGTCTGATTTATTTACAAGAAGCCCTCACCACCCGCAGGAGCCCCCAGCCATGAAATCGCCCCTTCGAGTCGCAGTTACCGGTGCCGCCGGCCAGGTCGGTTACAGCCTCCTGTTCCGCATCGCCAGCGGGGAAATGCTGGGCAAGGACCAGCCGGTCATCCTGCAGATGCTCGAGATCCAGGACGAGAAGGCGCAGGCGGCGCTGAAGGGGGTGATGATGGAATTGGAGGACTGCGCGTTCCCGTTGCTCGCCGGCATGGCCGCGGCCTCCGACCCGAAAGTCGCATTCAAGGGCGCCGACGTGGCGCTGCTGGTGGGCGCCCGGCCCCGTTCCAAGGGCATGGAACGCAAGGACCTGCTGGAAGCCAATGGCGCGATCTTCACCGGACAGGGCCGGGCATTGAACGACGTGGCCAGCCGCAACGTGAAAGTGCTGGTGGTCGGCAATCCGGCCAACACCAACGCCTACATCGCGATGAACAGCGCGCCGGATCTGCCGCGCGAAAACTTCACCGCGATGCTGCGTCTGGATCACAACCGCGCGCTGTCGCAGCTTGCGGCCAAGACCGGCAAGCCGGTCGGTTCGATCGAGAAAATGATCATATGGGGAAACCACTCCCCTACCATGTACCCCGACTACCGTTTCGCCACCATCGGCGGCCAGCCGGCTCCCAAGGTCGTCAACGATGAGCAGTGGTACCGCAACGTCTTCATTCCGACGGTGGGCAAGCGCGGCGCCGCGATCATCGAGGCGCGCGGGCTTTCCTCCGCCGCCTCGGCCGCCAATGCGGCGATCGACCATGTGCGCGACTGGTTGCTCGGCACCAACGGCAAGTGGGTCACCATGGGCATCCCCTCCGACGGCTCATACGGCATTGCCGAGGGCACAATCTACGGTTTCCCGGTGACCTGTTCCGCGGGCAGGTATCAGATGATCAAGGGCCTGGAGATCGACGAGTTCAGCCGCAGCAAGATGGACGCCACGCTCAAGGAACTGGAGGAAGAGCGCGACGCGATCAAGCACCTGCTCAAATGACCCCGCTGACGGCACGCCGTCGATGACCCATCCGGAAAAAGTGCTGTTCGACGGCGAGCGGGCGTTCTTCAACTGAAAACTCCTACCGCAGAGGACGCAAAGGACGCAGAGGAAAAGCCGAGTGAACCGACGAAGACACTGGGATCATCTGGACAAGGCGCAGACTCGCCTGCGCCAGGTAGCTTTCTGTCCCGCATCTGGCGCTCTGCCCTCACCTGTTTCCCCTCTGCGTCCTCCGCGTCCTCTGCGTTAAGCGCTTGAAAGGATTAAGAGCAATGAGCAACCTCATGTCGGCCGGCGCGAAATTCCGCGCCGCAGTCGCGGCGGAAAAGCCGCTGCAGGTGATCGGCACGATCAACGCCTACCATGCCCGGCTCGCCGAGCGCACCGGCTATAAGGCCATCTACCTGTCCGGCGGCGGGGTCGCCGCCGGTTCCCTGGGCGTGCCCGACCTGGGCATCACCACGCTCGACGACGTACTCACCGACGTGCGCCGCATCACCGACGCATGCGGCCTGCCGCTGCTGGTGGATTCGGACACCGGCTTCGGCGGCGCCTTCAACATTGCCCGCACTGTCAAGTCGCTGATCAAGTTCGGCGCCGGCGCGATGCACATCGAGGACCAGGTCCAGGCCAAGCGCTGCGGTCACCGGCCGGGCAAGGAAATCGTCTCCCGCGACGAGATGGTGGACCGCATCAAGGCGGCGGTGGATGCGCGCACCGATCCGGACTTCGTGATCATGGCCCGCACCGACGCGCTCGCCGTCGAGGGCCTGGACGCCGCGATCGAGCGCGCCCGGGCCTGCGTGGAAGCCGGCGCCGACATGATCTTCCCGGAGGCGGTGACGGAACTGTCGATGTACAGGAAGTTTGCCGACGCGGTGAAGGTTCCGGTGCTCGCCAACATCACCGAGTTCGGCGCCACGCCGCTTTTCACCGTGGAAGAATTGCGCGGCGCAAACGTCTCGCTGGTGCTTTATCCGCTGTCGGCCTTCCGCGCGATGAACAAGGCGGCGCTCAAGGTCTACGAGACCGTCCGCCGCGAGGGTACGCAGAAGAACGTGGTTGATATCATGCAGACCCGCAACGAGCTTTACGATTACCTCGACTACCACCGGTTCGAGTCGAAACTGGACCAACTTTTCGCGAAGGAAAAGGGAAAATGAGCGAAGCGACCCAACTCACCCCCAAGCCGAAGAAGTCGGTGGCGCTCTCCGGGGTCCCGGCCGGCAACACCGCGCTGTGCACCGTCGGCCGCACCGGCAACGACCTTCACTATCGCGGTTACGACATCCTGGATTTCGCGGAGGAAGCCGAGTTCGAGGAGATCGCCTACCTCCTGGTGCACGGCAAGCTGCCCACCGTCGCCGAACTGGCGGCTTACAAACGCAAGCTCAAGGCGCTGCGCGGCCTGCCCGCATCGGTTCAGGACATCCTGGAGTGCATCCCGGCAAACACGCACCCCATGGACGTGCTGCGAACCGGCTGTTCCGCTCTGGGCGCCGTGCTTCCGGAACACCAGGACCACAAGCTCAGCGAGGCGCGCGACATCGCCGACCGGATGATGGCCAGCTTCGGTTCGATGCTGCTCTACTGGCATCACTTTTCGAATTCGGGGCGGCGCATCGAAGTCGAGACCGACGACGATTCGATCGGCGGTCATTTCCTGCACCTCCTGCACGGCAACAAGCCGTCGGCGCTTTGGGAGCGGGCGATGCATACCTCGCTGATCCTCTACGCCGAACACGAGTTCAACGCGTCAACGTTCACCGCGCGCGTCATCGCCGGCACGGGCTCCGACATGTATTCGGCGGTAGGCGGCGCCATCGGCGCGCTCAAGGGCCCGAAGCACGGCGGCGCCAACGAGTTCGCCTTCGACACCATCGGGCGCTACGACAACCCGGACGATGCTGAAGCCGACATCGTCAGACGCGTTGCCGAGAAGCAGATCATCATCGGCTTCGGCCATCCGGTGTACACCACCGGCGACCCGCGCAACCAGGTGATCAAGGAAGTCGCGCGGCGGCTGTCCAGGGACGCGGGCGACATGAAGCTCTTCGACATCTCGGAGCGCGTGGAACAGGTCATGTGGCGCGAGAAGAAGATGTTCCCGAACCTGGACTGGTACAGCGCCACCAGCTATCACATGATGGGGGTGCCGACCGCGATGTTCACGCCGATCTTCGTGATCAGCCGCACTTCCGGCTGGACCGCCCACGTGATCGAGCAGCGCATCGACGGCAAGATCATCCGTCCGAGCGCCAACTACACCGGCCCTGAGAACCTCACGTGGGTTCCAATCGGAAAACGCAAATAAGACCTTTCACCGCAAAGGCGCAAAGGATTCTTTTCAATACCCCCTTGAGGGGTACGCGAAGAAAATCAATTGGGATATCAAAAGCGACATCAATACCAGCGACCGATATTCGGCAAGACGCTGCGAATCTGTTGTGGCCGCCAAAGTGTTCGATCCTGTTTTTCTCTGCGCTCTTTGCGTCTTTGCGGTGACAAGGCCTGATCATTGAAAGATTTTTGAGTCAAGGAAAGTTCATGTCAGCACACATCTCCAACGTCCGCCCCAAACCCGACGAGGTCCTGGTCGCCATCGCCGACTACGTGACCAAATACAAGATCAAGAGCAAGGAGGCGTACGAAACCGCGCGCTACTGCCTGATGGATACGCTGGGCTGCGGCTTCGAGGCGCTCGAGTATCCCGCATGCACCAAGCTGCTGGGGCCGGTCGTCCACGGCACCATGGTACCCAACGGCGCCAAGGTGCCCGGAACCCAATTCCAGCTCGATCCCGTGCAAGCCGCGTTCAACATCGGCGCGATGATCCGCTGGCTGGACTTCAACGATACCTGGCTCGCCGCGGAGTGGGGGCATCCGTCGGACAATCTGGGCGGCATTCTTGCGACCGCCGATTGGCTGTCGCGCAACGCAGTCGCCGACGGCAAGAAGCCGCTCACGGTGCAGGACGTGCTGACGGCGATGATCAAGGCGCATGAAATCCAGGGCTGCCTCGCGCTGGAGAACAGCTTCAACAAGGTTGGCCTCGACCACGTGGTGCTGGTCAAAGTGGCCTCCACCGCGGTGGTGGCGGGCATGCTCGGCCTGTCCAGGGAAGAAATCATCAACGCGGTCTCGCTGGCGTGGGTGGACGGCCAAAGTCTGCGCACCTATCGCCATGCTCCCAACACCGGTTCGCGCAAGAGCTGGGCGGCGGGAGATGCCACCAGCCGCGCGGTCAGGCTGGCGCTGATTGCCAGAACCGGCGAGATGGGCTATCCGTCGGTCCTGACGGCAAAGACCTGGGGTTTCTACGACGTGTTGTTCACGGGCAAGGAATTCAAGTTCCAGCGCCCCTACGGTTCGTACGTCATGGAAAACGTGCTGTTCAAGATCTCCTTCCCGGCGGAATTCCATTCGCAGACCGCGGTCGAATGTGCCATGCAGCTGCATCCGCAGTTGAAGGATCGTCTCGACGACATCAAGAAGATCACCATCCGCACGCACGAAGCTGCGATCCGCATCATCGACAAGAAGGGCCCCTTGAACAACCCGGCCGATCGCGACCATTGCATCCAGTACATGGTGGCGGTTCCGATGATCTTCGGGCGCCTGACCGCCGCCGACTACGAAGACAATGTGGCCGCCGATCCGCGCATCGACAAACTGCGCGACAAGATGGTCTGCGTCGAGGACAAGCAGTTCACGCGGGATTACCACGACCCGAACAAGCGCTCGATCGCCAACGGCATCACCGTCGAGTTCAAGGACGGAGGCCGCCTTAAGGAAGTGGTGGTCGAATACCCGATCGGCCACAAGCGCCGCCGCAAGGAAGGCATGCCGGTCCTGGTCGAGAAATTCAAGACCAACCTGGCGCGCCGCTTCCCGGCGAAGCAGCAGAAGGCGGTGCTGGAGCTCTGCCTGGATCCCAAGAAGCTCGCCAACACGCCGGTCAACGAATTCGTGGATATGATGGTCATCTAGTGTCCTGTTCCGCTAATTCTTGGGATAACTCTCGAACCTTGGAAGCCAGTTCCATAATCTATTTGACAGCAATCCATCATCGATCGGAAAACCCGCGAAATCGGCGTCAGGCAAGGCGCGAGTCCTCGACAGTGGCGGGCCCCACGGCGAGGACTCGTAACACAGCATGGCGCCGATTCTCGTCGGGTTTTCAGCCACGAATTAGCGGAACAGGACACTAGTCACTTCGATGCGACCCGCGTTCGCTCTCTTTCTGGAGACGCCATGAGCCACAACTTATTCAACACCCTGCAGGAGTTCTCCCCCACTCTCGGCAAGAAGGCGAAGTTCTATTCGCTGCCTGCGCTGGAGAAGGCGGGTATCGGCAAGATTTCCCGCCTGCCGGTTTCCATCCGCATCGTGCTGGAATCGGTGTTGCGCAACTTCGACGGCAAGAAAGTCACCGAAGAGCACGTCCGACAACTCGCGGCGTGGGCGCCGACCGCATCGCGAACGGAAGAAATTCCTTTCGTGGTCGCCCGCATCGTGTTGCAGGACTTCACAGGCGTGCCTTTGCTGGCTGACCTTGCCGCCATGCGCGGCGTCGCGTCGAAGATGGGCAAAAATCCGAAGGTCATCGAGCCGCTGGTTCCGGTCGACCTGGTCATCGATCACTCGGTGCAGATCGATTATTACGGTACGAAGGAGGCACTCGAGCTGAACATGAAATTGGAATTTCAGCGCAACAAGGAGCGCTATCAGTTCATGAAATGGGGCATGCAGGCCTTCGACACGTTCAAGGTCGTGCCGCCTGGCGTAGGCATCGTTCACCAGGTGAACCTCGAATACCTGGCTCGCGGCGTGCACGAAAAAAACGGTGTGTACTATCCCGACACGCTGGTCGGCACCGATTCGCATACAACCATGATCAACGCCATCGGGGTGGTCGGCTGGGGCGTTGGCGGCATCGAGGCGGAAGCCGGAATGCTGGGACAGCCGGTGTATTTTCTGACGCCCGATGTCGTCGGCGTCAATCTCACCGGCAGGCTGCGCGAGGGCGTAACCGCCACCGACCTGGTGCTGACGGTGACCGAAATGCTGCGCCAGCAGAAAGTGGTCGGCAAATTCGTCGAATTTTTCGGGGAAGGCACGGCAAGCCTCGCCGTTCCCGATCGCGCCACCATCGGCAACATGGCGCCGGAGTACGGTGCAACCATGGGATTTTTTCCGGTCGACGATGCCACCATCGAATATTTCAGGGGGACGGGCCGCACCGACAAAGAGATCGACGCGTTCGCCGCCTACTTCAAGGCGCAGGGTTTGTACGGCGTACCCAAGGCAGGCGACATCCGCTACAGCAAAGAACTCTCCCTGGATCTTTCGTCGATTACTCCCAGCCTGGCGGGTCCCAAGCGCCCGCAAGACCGTATCGACCTGGCGAAACTGAAGACCACGTTTTCCGACCTGTTCTCCCGACCGACATCCGACAACGGTTACAACAAACCCGCCGCGGAATTAAATACGCGCTTTGCCACGCAATATGGTCAGTCGCCCGATACGATCCGCGGCGGCGGAGAACAGGCGCAGGAGACGGCACCGAAAGCACGGGGAAACGAGCACGGCCTGGTCAGCAAGAAAAACACCAGCATGCTCACCGAAATCGAAATGATGGACAACCGCCCGACACCCGACCGGGTGCACAGCGACCGCCGGTTGCCGGGACGGGTCGATCTCGGGCATGGCGACGTATTGATCGCTGCGATCACTTCCTGCACCAACACTTCCAATCCCGGTGTATTGATCGCCGCCGGCTTGCTTGCGAAAAAAGCCGTTGAGAAAGGCCTGTCGGTCAAACCGCACATCAAGACCTCACTCGCGCCAGGATCGCGCGTGGTGACCGAGTATCTGACCAAGGGCGGACTGCTGCCTTATCTGGAGAAGCTGGGCTTTTATCTCGCCGGTTATGGTTGCACCACTTGTATCGGCAACTCCGGGCCGCTCGATCCGCAACTCGAAGAAACCATTTTGCAGAACGATCTGATCGCCTGTGCGGTGCTCTCCGGCAATCGCAATTTCGAGGCGCGCATCCATGCCAGTATCAAAGCCAATTTCCTGGCCTCGCCGCCACTGGTGGTAGCCTATGCAATCGCCGGCACCGTACTCAAGGACCTGATGACCGAGCCGGTCGGGACCGGCAAGAACGGCAAGGCGGTTTATATCGGCGATATCTGGCCGACCTCGAAAGAAGTTTACGAATTGATGAAGTACGCGACTGACGCCAAGACTTTCCGGCGGCTGTACGGTGATCTGACCAAAGATCATCCGCTCTGGAACAACGTGCCTTCGGCGTCGGGACAAGTGTACACCTGGCCGAAATCAACCTATATCGCCGAACCGCCGTTCTTTGAAGATTTCGGCATGCAGCCGGGTTCGATCGGCAAGATTGCAGGCGCCCGCGCGCTGGGAATCTTCGGCGATTCGGTCACCACCGACCATATCAGCCCGGCCGGCTCGATCAAGGACACTTCGCCCGCGGGAAAATACCTGATCGCCAATGGCGTCTCCAAGGCCGACTTCAACAGCTACGGCGCACGTCGCGGCAACCATGAGGTGATGGCGCGCGGCACCTTCGCCAATGTGCGCATCAAGAACCTCATGCTGCCTGCGAAGCCGGACGGCACTCGTATCGAGGGCGGTGTCACGCGGCTGCAGCCCTCGGGCGAACAGATGTCGATCTACGACGCGGCGATGAAATACATCGCGCAGGGCACACCGACCGTGGTCTTCGGCGGCGAGGAATACGGCACCGGGTCGTCGCGCGACTGGGCGGCCAAGGGAACGCAGTTGCTGGGCGTGAAGGCGGTCATCGCCAAGAGCTTCGAGCGCATCCACCGGTCCAATCTGGTCGGCATGGGCGTGCTGCCGCTGCAGTTCAAGGGCGCCGATTCGGTCGAGTTGCTGGGAATCAAGGGCGACGAGGAGTTCGACATCCTCGGCGTCGAGGGCAATATCAGGCCGCAGCAGGACCTCAAGCTGGTGGTCAAGCGCACCGACGGCTTCCGCGCCGAAGTGAAAGTGCTGCTGCGCATCGACACCCCGATCGAAGTGGACTACTACAGACACGGCGGGATTCTCCAGTACGTATTGCGCCGTCTTGTCGCGGCTTGAACCGACGCGGCGCGCCTGAACCGCGGACGGCATCCACCGCGTGCGCCTCGTTCTCGACACGAACATCTGGCTGGACTGGCTGGTCTTCGACGATCCCGCGGTCATGCCGCTGAAGGCGGCGTGCGGCGACGGTGCGGTCCGCATCGCGATAAACGCGGCCTGCCTGGAGGAACTCGGCCGCGTGCTGGCCTATCCCGAGTTCGAGCTGGATGCGGCCACCCGCAATGCGCTGTTCACTCAAGTCCGCAACCGCACGTACCGGGTGGAAACCATGCTGTTCTCACCCCTTCCGCGCTGCCCCGATCCCGACGATCAGAAGTTTCTTGAACTCGCTCGCGACGCGCAGGCCGACTGGCTGATTACCAAAGACAAGGCATTACTTGGTCTCGCAAAGAAACAATTCGATGGTACGGGGTTCAAGATTGGCACGCCGGAACAATGGATAGCCGCGTTCGAAAGCGTCATACCGCGGTGAAGCCCCCGTCCACCAGCAAGGTGTGGCCGGTGACAAAGCGTCCGGCGTCGCTCGCAAGGTAAATCACCGCGCCGGCGATTTCCTCAGGCTCGACCGGCCGGCCCCGGTGATCATCACTACCCTGCCCTTGAGATCGAAACCAAGAGTTTCTGCCATCAGTCTTCCTTTTTTTGGTTTTCTTCTTCTTTCCCGGCGATTTTTCCATTGGCAGAAGGCTCGTGTATTGCTGATACAACTCGAACAAAAACGCGACTCGTTCCGTATCATTCTTAAACGGCTTCCGTCCAGTCCCCGACAAATAGGCTGCGTCTACGGCCTTGTCGAGGTCCTTGCCGCGGGACTTGTGTTCGACCAGCAGGACGCCCTTCCAGAACAGGTCGATGTAACCGTACTTGTCGCCGAGCTTCCTGACCGGCTCCTCGAAGCTGGCTACGCGGCGACGGGAAATACCGAAGACGTTGAAGAAATCGTCCCAGAAGGATTTGGCTTCAGCGTCCTCCGAGTCTTCGTCCTCCCACTTGCGGGAGAAAGCGAGCGCCCGGTCCTTGATCCCGTTCCAGCACAGCGGCATTTATGGTTCTCGTTTCCGGTGCCGGAAAACCCGGGACTGGATCGCGGTCACGCTGCGAGTTTCCGGACGCCTTTGGGAGCTTTACGCTCGGCATGCCAGAGGTCGTACTGCATCTGTATGCCGAGCCACAGATCAGGACTGGTGTCGAGTGCGATGGATAGCCGGAGCGCCATTTCCGCGCTGACGCTGGCACGACCGTTCAAGATCGCGGATAACGCCTGCCTGGAAACACCAAGCTTTCTCGCGGCTTCCGTCACGCTTACGCTCGCGAGGTGCTCCTTTAACACTTCACCGGGGTGAGGCGGGTTATGCATTCGCGTCATAACGTTTCTCTCAGTGATAATCGAGGTAATCGACCAGTTCCACTCCGGCGGCATTGCCAGTCTTGAAAATACGCTCGATGCCCTTGAGCCGGAAGGACTTGATCACAGGGACAAAGTGTAAAGTCTGGCTTTACGCCCGTCAACCGGCTCCTTATGCTCCCCGACCGCTACTCGACGAACGTCACCGCCTCGCCCACCGGCGACCGCTCTGTACGGTAACCATTGATTGGATGTTTGGCATCGCCGTAACCGAAGGAAATGCCACACACCAGTTTGCGGTTCGCCGGAAGACCGAAGCGGCTGCGGATCAGGTCCGGATACGAAGCCAAGGCGGCCTGGGCGATCGAGTCCACGCCGAAATTCTTTGCCGCGAGCATGAAGTTGGCGACATACAGCCCGCAATCCACCGCGCCGTAAACGCCGAGTTCCTCTTCGGTGGTGATCAGCGCCACGTGCGGCGCGTCGAAAAAGCGGAAGTTCTCCAGCCGTTGCCGCTCCGCGCCCTCCCTGTTCTCGCGGCCGATGCCCAACGCTTCCAGCCAGGCGAGCGCGGCATCTTCCACCACCGATTCCGCGAATCGATGCACCATCATCTCTGCGGGACGATCAGTTGCGGCCGATGGGCCTTGAGCCAGGCCGTGACATCCTGCAGCAGCCGGTCGGCCTCGGCGATGCAGTGTTCCGCCGAGGAATCGTCGATATCCTCGCCCGTGTAGTCGGACAGATTGCGCTTGCGCCGCAACGTATCGAGCACCGTGACGCGGGCCGGCGCCAGTCCGATGGTCAGCGTCAGCCCTTGCACCACCGTTACATGATGCCCCGGCCGGTTCGTGTCCGGCCGGTAGCCATGCGCCATCAGCGCGGCCAGCGCCGCCTGCATGACGGCTTTGTAGGCCGCATCAAAGCGCGTCTCCGGGCTGATTGTGGTCACGCGCGCATCGGCAAGGTTTCTCGCGGCCGCGGCAAGCAGCCGCTGCACTTCGGCGGCGTCAGGCGGGTGCGCCTTAAGCTGCCCGATTTTCAGCAAGTTCGGCAAACTCACCGGCATGCCCTAGGAGAAATATTTTCGGCTCGCGCGCCACCCGGGCAACGAAGCGGTCGCGACTCGCCAGCTTCGCCTCGAAGGCGCCCTTGGTCATCACCACCGGATTAACTGCGCGCCGCAAACGCTCGCCCGCGCGGCTCAGCGCCTCCACAACGGCAGCAAACGACGCCGAACCCACCACCAGCACATCCACGTCGCTGGTGGAGCGCTCCCTGCCCTGCGCCACCGACCCGAAGATGAACGCCATGCGTATCCTGCCCGCAATCGGCGCCAGCGCCTCGCGCAGCACGTCGGCCAGACCGGCCGTCTTGCGGAAGATGCCGGCCAGTTCCTCCCGGATCGGGCAGGCGCGGTCCACCTGATAGCGGACTTGGTTGCCCGCCACCGACCGCTGCAGCAGCCCGGCATCGCTCAGCAGTTTCAGTTCGCGATGCAGCGAGCCGGCCGGCACCCCGGTCAGCCGGCCGATTTCCCGCACATAGAAACTCTCGTCAGGGCGCAGCAAGAGCAGCGCCAGAATCTGGCGGCGATAGGCGCCGAACAGAATCTCGACCAGTAGCGGCGCTTGCGGGAGGGTCTTTGCTCTCATCTTGAGAACAAGTGTAGCTGATTTGAGAACGGGCTGGCAAGTGCCGGACTACGGCGACAGCACGCAGACCGGCGTCATGCGTGCCGCCTCTCGTAGCGCACTGCGGTAGTTTCGGCCGCCGCGATTTCCCGGGGTGCACGGGATTGTGTACCTCCATGGCTTACTCCAAATGACGGCGTCACTTTACACCTGTCAATCTCGGCTTTTCTGCTACTCGACGAACGTCACCGCCTCGCCCACCGGCGACCGCTCTGTACGGTAACCATTGATTGGATGTTTGGCATCGCCGTAACCGAAGGAAATGCCACACACCAGTTTGCGGTTCGCCGGAAGACCGAAGCGGCTGCGGATCAGGTCCGGATACGAAGCCAAGGCGGCCTGGGCGATCGAGTCCACGCCGAAATTCTTTGCCGCGAGCATGAAGTTGGCGACATACAGCCCGCAATCCACCGCGCCGTAAACGCCGAGTTCCTCTTCGGTGGTGATCAGCGCCACGTGCGGCGCGTCGAAAAAGCGGAAGTTCTCCAGCCGTTGCCGTTCCGCGCCTTCCCTGTTCTCGCGGCCGATGTCCAGCGCCTGATAGAGCTGCACCCCGCAGACCTTGCGCCGCTCCCGGTAGATGCCTTCGTAGCGCAACGGAAACGGGAAATCAGGCTTCGGCGGATGGCCTCCAGCGGCGTGCGCGAGCAGGCTGTCGCGAAAGCCTGCGACGGCCCCGCCGGTTACCAGCACGACCTGCCAGGGCTGGACGTTGCACCAGGAAGGCGTCTGCTGCGCCAGATCGAGAATCCTTTCGATGGTCCGGCGCGGCACCGGCTTCTGGAGGAATTTACGGCAGCTATAGCGACTACGAACCAGTTGTTCGAAATCCATATCGGTGTTCCCTTCCGTTCCCTTGTTCTTCTCTGCGTACCCCTCAAGGGGGTATTGAAAAGAATCCTTTGCGTCCCTCTGCGCCCTCTGCGTCAACGCTTTTTCTGCCGGCCTCTGGCCGGCTTCTTATTTGAAGTCCTTTTCACCGACCAGGGTTTCGTTGGATGATTGGGCTTGAAGCGCTCGTCGATCTCGACCTGCAAGCCCATCGTCAATCTGTTGCCGGCATTGGCGAGCGCGACGATTTCATTGAATTCGGCGAGCATCGCGTCGTCCATCCCGTGCTTGCGGGCGGCGAAGGTATGGGAGTTGATGCAGTACTCGCAGTTGTTGGTCACGCTCACCGCGAGATAGAGCAGTTCCTTGGTGAGCGGATCGAGGCGCGAAGGCTTGACCATCACTTCCTTCATCTGCCCCCAGAAGCGCTTCAGCAATGGCGGATGCACCGCCAGTGCGCGCCAGATGTTGTTGATGTAGTCGGTCTTGCGCGTGGCCATGATGTCGTCGAACACCGCGCGCACTTCCGGCGACGCTTCTTGGTAATTCACCAGTTTAACCTGCGCCATCGCGAACTCCTCCCCTGGAATCGAACTCAAATCAATGCCGCAATCTTAGCATCGCCTTCCGCCTGCCACGGTTGGACAACTCACGCCCGCGCGTACATAATGCCCGCCACCATTTTTTTCTGACGATCATGAAGTTCCTGTTCGATATTTTCCCGGTCCTGTTGTTCTTTCTCGCCTTCAAGATCTGGGGTATCTACACCGCAACTGCGGTCGCCATTGCCGCCACTATCATTCAGGTCGGCTGGTCATGGGCACGCCATCGCAAGGTGGACAACATGTTGTGGGCAAGCCTCGCGATCATCGTGGTATTCGGCGGAGCCACACTCTGGCTGCACGACGACACCTTCATAAAGTGGAAACCGACGGTGCTATACTGGCTTTTCGGCAGCATCCTGCTCGGCTCGGACTTGTTTTTCCGCAAGAACCTCATCCGTGCCATGATGGACAAGAAGATCACCCTTCCCGACCCGGTATGGCAGAAACTGAACCTGAGCTGGATCGCATTTTTCGCGCTGATGGGTGCGGCCAACCTCTACGTTGCGTTCCCGTTCGCGGAGAGCTTCTGCGCGAACGAGGTCAGCGCGAAGGCCGCCTGTGAGAACGACGTCTGGGTCAATTTCAAGTTGTTCGGCGGGATCGGGCTGATGCTGATTTTCATCCTGGCCCAGGGCCTGATGCTGAGCCGCTACATCGAAACGGAGGAGAGGAACTAACGATGCTGTATGCAATCGTCGGCGAGGACATACCGAACAGTCTGCAAAAGCGCACCACCGCGCGGCCCGCGCACCTGAAGCGGGTGGACGAACTGATCGCCGCCGGCAAATTGATCATCGGCGGCGCGTTCCCCGCCATCGACAGCATCGATCCGGGTCCTGCCGGAATGACCGGAAGCCTGATCGTCGCCGAATTCGGCTCGCTCGAAGAGGCCAAGGCATGGATCAACGCGGATCCTTACGTCACCGAGGGCGTGTTCGCCAAAGTAACGGTCAAGCCGTTCCGCAAGGTCTCCCCCAAGTGACCACTGCAGACCTGATCCGCGAGCGTCTTGCGCCACTCGCCCCCGATGCCCTGGAAGTGTTCGACGAAAGCCACGAGCACGCCGGACACGCCGGGGCGAAGGACGGCGGCGGACATTACCAGCTCGTGATCGTGTCGCGCGAATTCGCCGGCAAGCCCGCCGTCGCCCGCCATCGGCTCGTGTACCAGGCGCTGTCGGACCTGATGCCGGGCCGGATTCACGCGCTGGCGATCCAGGCTTACGCCCCGGAAGAATGGGGACCTTCAGCCAAGGGTTGAACGCTGAAGCCGAAAACAACCAGACAACGTCCCGAAAAAACTGCTGCCCAAGTTCAACTCCCGTCACCCAAAGGAACTGTAATGTATTTGGTCAAACCCGCACTGCTGCTTGCCCTGGCCGCCACCTGCCTCACCGTACTTCCGGCGGGCTACGCAGCCGACACCAAGCAAAAAAACGCCGCCGTCGTGAATGGCGTGCCGATCCCGCAGGCCCGCATCGACTTCGTCGCCAAAGCGCAAATCGCGCAAAGTCAGGGCCAGCAGCAGGACGGCCCGGAATTTCGCGAGAACATCCGCGAGATCATGATCACTCGCGAAATTCTTTACCAGGAAGCGCTCAAGCGCAAGCTCGATAAGAATCCGGACTACCAGCTCCAGCTCGACCTCGCCAAGCAGCAGATCATCCTCGGGGTGCTGTTCGAAGACATCAACAAGAAGGCTCAGCCCAGCGATGCGGACGTGGTCAAGGAGTACGAGCGGGTCAAGGCCCAACAAGGCGGCGATGCCGGCAAGCAGTACAAGGCTCGCCACATCCTGGTCAAGGAAGAAGCCGAAGCCAAGCAGGTCCTGGCCGACCTGCAGAACGGCGGGGATTTCGCCAAGATCGCAGCGGAGAAATCAACCGATCTTGGATCCAAGGACGACGGCGGCCAACTCGACTGGTCCGAGGCGGAGGGCTACGTGCAGCCGTTCGGAGAAGCGCTGAGAGGCCTGAAGAAGGGCGAGATGACCAAGGCGCCGGTGAAGACCAACCAAGGCTATCACGTCATCGAGCTGCAGGACGTGCGCACGCTGCCCTTCCCGCCGCTGGAGCAAGTGAAGGGGCAGATCCAGCAGACCCTGGCCAACAAGGCACGCGAGGACTACATCTCCGATCTGCGCGCCAAGGCGAAGATCCAGAAAATCGATCCCAAGTAATCCGCATCACACCGAAGTAAAAAGGGCGCCGACCGGCGCCCTTTTTTTATGACTCAATAGACAAACACTTACCGCGGAGGACGCGGAGGAAAGGCAAGAGCACAAAAAAGAAGCTTCGAGAGTTAAAACGTGACATCGGAGGTGACTTCATCTGTAGTAACTCAGACTTGAGCTGACAGACAGTGTCCGACCAAGTCGACCCCAAATCAAACATAAGGGGCTGGAAACGCCGAGGCCGTGTAAAAACGCAAAACGGAGCCCGCTCTCAAAATTTCGGCCCTCCAGAATGCGCTGTATTCGATTATTTTTGGTTGGGTAATGGTCGGAAGACCCCTGAAATCGAAATGGCGATGCGTTTTTACACAGCCTGGGCCAAAAGCCGTCGTTCGCACGCCTTCAACCGATCCAGTCCACCATCGGTACGTAGTCTCACGGTAGGGACGCGCACCCGGCAGCCAAGGCATTCAAACTCAACGAACTTCTTCACAGAAGTCTTTGGAGCCGGACACACGGCCACAGTGGATACGACATCGCCACGAAGCATTGAGGCTGGTGCGACCGCTTTTTGGCTAGCGCGAGAAGTTTGTCTCGCTGCCCAGTCTCGACCCTGTGTCCAATTATTAGCCCGGTGAGGTGCTCCGCCGGGAATTCATATTTTTGATTCACCAGGGGTGGTTGATCTTCAATCGGTGGCTCGCCAAAGATTAGTCGGTACTCTCTCTCTTTGCGCCACTTCTTGCGTTTCACCAAGCCGGTCATCACAAGGTGTTCGAAATCGTCGCGACTTGTTAGGTCCAAGTTACGAATTGCGTTGGTGTATGTCACTTGTAGTGCCGTCCCAAATTTTGAATTTATAAGGAACTCCAAGCAAACACCGCTAAATTCTCCGGCGTATTCCTTCCACAGATGGCGATTTCGTGCCGAATCGGCCAGGCTCAAGATGCGGTAACGACTTTCAACGGCGGCTTGGTATTCGACATCCACTTCTCTCATCAGCGCTTCGAGCTTCTGCTGAGTAAGTTGAACAAGTTCTGCTTGAATTTCGTTCTCGGTCGGCGGCGGAACTCTATGAGCTACGCAACGTCGTACCCAAGCCTCGACTGAAGGTCGGTATTTCGGGTCATTTATGTTCCCGACCGTCATTCGTGGCTTACACTCTTCTGGATCCTTTAGTTGGGAAGGGCGGGGGAAAAAAATTTTGTTATCACGAAGGATCTCGCACACATGTTCGAGTTCGTTCCCGACAAGCGGTTTGTACTTGTAGAGATGACCGCGCCTTAGTGTTACTTGCGCGCTAAGTCGTGTAACTGAGGGCACGGAATTGACAAGAGTTGCTGTGAATTTCTTCTTCGGATCGGATTACAACCAGGCGGTAAGCGGCCAGAAGCAGTCGATTAGCATCAATGTACGCTTAACCCTTCGCTTCTCCCCGAGTCATGTGGGCAGTTGCTTCTGATAGCCACCCCTTGGCCTGTGCCGTTGCATACGCACTCTGGCTTGCCTTAAACCATTCCATTCTGGATTTGTATTGCTTGGCGTCGTTCAGCACGCGCTCTTTCGTCCAGTAACCTTTGGGCTTTTGGGACGGCGTCATGTGTTTGGTTGCCTCGTCAATCCAGCCGTTTTTGTAGGCAATTTGACAGGCTGAATTGCCACAGTTGGCCCAATCTTTGAGCGATCGGTACCTCTGTGCATCGGCCAAGACTGCTTCTTTGGTCCAAGTCCCTAAGCTGGCCAGGACCTTCTTTTCTTCTTGATTGAGTTCGCGTTTAACCAAAACCAGGGTGTTTCCTCTTGCCGCTGCAATCTCCTTTAGCTTTGCTACGAGTGCGGTTTCGATCTCATCCGTTTTTTGGGCTTCTATTTGTAGATAAGACAGCCCGGCTCTTCCCGCGTATCCCTTCTTAAGCGCGTCTCGTCGAAGCTGGGCACCCAAGTTCTTCCTAAACATACTGGTCGGAGATGCCTCGAAATGCTGCCGTCCTTGGTACTCGATCACCAGATCGTAGTCAGGCAAATAGAAGTCGTAGGGCAAATGCTTTTTGTCCTTTAGGTCGACGAAACGCTTCTGATGTTCAAAGAAAATGTCGTGCTGTAACAAGAAGCAATAGGTCGTGTATTCGCCATGCGAATACGTTCTCACCATGTGCTTCGTGGCGTCTCTATACCAGTGACGCCTCTTGGCAGCATCGTAGGCGGCACCCTCGGCCAAACTCCATGCGATAATGGTGTCGTACCTTCTGGCGCTTTCAATGCACTTTTCCTTCGTCCAATACCCTTTGGGTCGTTGCAATGGCGCCATGTGCTCACAACAACGTGCCAAGCAGCCTTTTGTGCCAGCAATCGCATAAGCGCTCGGGCTATTCTTTCTCCATTCGGATTTACTTTGGTATTGCTGTGCGTCGGTCAGTAAGTTAGCTAGCGTCCAATGCCCCATGGGTTTGTGCGGGCTGCTCATGTGCTGACATGCTTTAGCTAGCCATTCGCTTTTTTTTGCGGAATGGAAGGCACCTCCGCTGGCCCGTGCCCATTCCGCTTGATAACTGTATTTTTTGGCATCGGCCAATACATTCTTTTTGTTGGTCCAATAGCCGTAAGGCCGTTTCTTGCTATTCATGCCGCATGCGTCGTTACGAGGTTGTATGGATTATGAGTCCCATCGGGCGAAAGCGAGAATGTCGAACTTCCGCTGTGGGTCGGAATTTGCAGTTCAGACATCGCCTGTCTGATCGTGTCTAAACTTCTTCACTTCAGCACCGTGCCTGCTTTTGACTCCCACATGTTTTTCCTCGTTTCTGGTTTTCCTCCGTGGCCTCCGTGTCCTCCGTGGTGAGCGCTTTTTTGGTGCTCTAACCCACCCATTTGCGGGCATTGCGGAACATCCGCATCCACGGCCCGTGTTCGCCCCAGGAATCCGGGTGCCAGGAGTTCTGCACCGTCCGGAACACCCGTTCCGCGTGCGGCATCAGGATGGTAAAGCGCCCGTCCGCGGTGGTAAGGCCGGTAATCCCCTGCGGCGAGCCGTTCGGATTGAACGGGTAGCGTTCCGTCGGCCTGCCACTGTTGTCCACGAAGCGCAGCGCCACCAGCGCCTGGGCTGCGGCCAGTTGCGCCGGCGAGGCGAACTCGGCGTAGCCCTCGCCATGCGCGACCGCGATCGGCATCCGGCTGCCCTCCATCCCTCGGAAGAACAGCGACGGGCTTTTCATCACTTCCAGCATCACCACGCGCGCTTCGAACTGCTCGGACCGGTTGCGCACGAAATGCGGCCAGTGCGCCGCGCCGGGAATGATCTCGTGCAGGTTGCTCATCATCTGGCAGCCGTTGCAAGCCCCTAGCGCGAAGGAGTCGCTGCGATTGAAGAAAGCCTCGAACTCATCGCGCGCGCGGCGGTTGAACAGGATGGACTTGGCCCAGCCCTCTCCGGCGCCGAGCACGTCGCCGTAGGAGAATCCGCCGCAGGCCACGACACTCTTGAATCCGGCAAGCGATACCCGGCCGGCAATGATGTCGCTCATGTGCACGTCGCGCGTTTCGAAGCCGGCGCGGTCGAAGGCCGCGGCCATTTCGATCTGGCCGTTCACTCCCTGCTCGCGCAGGATCGCCATCTTCGGGCGAGCGCCGCGGCCGATGTAAGGCGCGGCAATATCCTGCGCCGGATCGAAGGTCAGTTTCGCGTGCAGTCCCGGATCCGCGGCATCGAGGATGCGGTCATATTGCTGTTGCGCGCATTGGGGGTTGTCGCGCAGCCTTTGCAGGTGATACGTGGTTTCCGACCACGCGCGCTGCAGCGCGATCCCCGATGCGCTATATATTTCCCTGCCCTTTGCGGTGACGATCAACCTGCCGGCGCGATTGAGGATGCCGAGACGATGGAACTCGGCGCCCAGCCCGGCCCGCGAGAACGCGTCTTTCACGGCGTCGAAATCCGAAGTCTTCACCTGCAGCACCGCGCCGAGTTCCTCATTGAAGAGTGCAGCCAGCGCATCTTCACCGAGCGCGCCGATGTCCGCCGTTATCCCGACATGCGAGGCGAACATCATCTCCGCCAGCGTCGCAAACAACCCGCCATCGGAACGGTCATGGTATGCAAGAATGCTTCCGTCAGCGTTCAGCTGCTGGATGGTTTCGAACAATGCCTTCAGTTTCTGCGGCGAATCCACATCCGGCGCTTCATCGCCAATTTGGCTGTACACCTGGGCCAGCACCGAGCCGCCCAGGCGATTGCGTCCCGAGCCGAGGTCGATCAGCACCAGCACGCTGTCGCGGTCAAGCGGCTGAAGTTGCGGCGTCAGCGTCTTGCGCGCATCCAGGCAGGGCGCAAACGCGGAGACGATCAGCGACAGCGGCGCAATGACTTCCTTTTTCCTGCCATTGTCTTCCCACGCCGTTCGCATCGACATCGAGTCCTTGCCGACCGGGATGCTGATGCCCAACTGCGGGCACAGCTCCATGGCCACCGCCTTGACGGTATCGAACAGAGCCGCGTCTTCACCCGGGTAGCCGGCGGCCGCCATCCAGTTCGCGGACAACTTCACGTCGCCGAGCTTCGCGATGCGTGCCGCGGCGATGTTGGTGATCGCCTCGCCCACCGCCATCCGACCCGAAGCCGGTGCGTCGATCACCGCCAGCGGCGTGCGCTCGCCCATCGCGAAGGCCTCGCCGCGATCGGTCCTGAATCCCATCAGCGTGACGGCAACATCGGCGACCGGAACCTGCCAGGGCCCGACAATCGGGTCGCGCGCGCACAGGCCGCCGACGGTGCGGTCGCCGATCGAAATCAGGAAGGTCTTGTCCGCCACCGCGGGGAAAAGCAGCACCCGCTGCGCCGCGTCCGCGAGCGTCACCGAGGAGAAATCAAGAGATGCCAGTTTCTGCGCCCGGTGCGTGACATTGCGGGTCATCTTCGGCGGCTTGCCGAGCACCACCCCGAGATCCATGTCCACCGGATGGTTGCCGAACAGCGGATCCTCCACTTTGAGCCAGCCGTCTTCCGTTGCCTTGCCGACCACTGAGAAAGGACAACGCTCGCGCGTGCACAAGGCCTCGAAGGCATCGAAGCGCTCCCCGGCAATCGCCATCACGTAGCGCTCCTGCGCTTCGTTGCACCACACCTGCATCGGTGTCATGCCCGGTTCTTCGGAGGGAATCTTCCTGAGATCGACGTGGCCGCCGCGGCCGGCGCCGTGCACCAGTTCGGGCAGCGCGTTCGACAATCCGCCGGCGCCGACGTCGTGTATGGAAAGAATCGGATTGGCTTCGCCCATCGCCCAGCAGCGGTCGATCACCTCCTGCGCGCGGCGCTGGATTTCGGCGTTGCCGCGTTGCACCGAATCGAAGTCGAGATCCTCGATGTTCGCGCCGGTGTCCATGCTGGAAGCGGCACCCCCACCCATGCCGATCAGCATCCCCGGACCGCCGATCTGCACCAGCAGCGCGCCGGGTTTCACCGTGGCCTTGTGCGCTTGCGACGCGGATATGGCGCCTACACCTCCGGCCAGCATGATCGGCTTGTGGTAACCGCGCACCGCGCCGTTGACCGTCTGCTCGAAAGTGCGGAAGTAGCCGCAGAGATTCGGGCGGCCGAACTCGTTGTTGAACGACGCGCCGCCGATCGGCCCCTCGAGCATGATCTGCAACGCCGACGCAATGCGGCCCGGTTTGCCGATGCCGTCCTTTTCCCAGGGCTGTGCGAAACCGGGGATGCGCAGGTGCGAGACCGAGAATCCGGTGAGCCCCGCCTTCGGCTTGGCGCCGCGGCCGGTTGCGCCCTCGTCGCGAATCTCGCCGCCCGAGCCGGTCGCCGCGCCCGGAAAAGGCGAAATGGCGGTCGGGTGATTATGCGTCTCCACTTTCATCAGGATATGGGTGGGCTCGGTGGCGTAACCGTAAACGCCCGAGGCATCGGGATAGAATCGCGCGATCTCGGCGCCTTCCATGATCGCTGCGTTGTCCGAATACGCAACCACCGTGCCGTGCGGATGTTGCGCGTGCGTGTGGCGCACCATGCCGAACAGCGACTTCTCCTGTTTTTTGCCGTCGATGATCCAGTCCGCGTTGAAGATCTTGTGCCGGCAGTGCTCCGAGTTCGCTTGCGCGAACATCATCAGTTCGACATCGGTGGGGTTGCGCCTCATGCGCTGGAAGTTGTCCACCAGGTAGTCAATCTCGTCTTCGGATAGCGCCAGTCCCATTTCGCGGTTGGCGGCTTCGAGCGCGGCGCGTCCGCCCGAGAGCAGGTCGACCGTGGTCAGCGGCTTCGGGGAGAAGTGATGGAAAAGCTTTTCTGCCTCTTTGAGCGAACCGAGAACGGTTTCGGTCATGCGGTCGTGGATCAGCGGCAACAGCGCCGAACGCTCTGCGGCAGTGAGCCTGCCGCCCGCGCGTTTGGAAACGTAATAGGCGACCCCGCGTTCGATGCGCTCCACCGGCGCCAGCCCGCAGGAGTGGGCGATGTCGGTCGCTTTGGATGACCAGGGAGAAATCGTGCCGATGCGCGGGACCACCAGCAGCATGTCGCCGCGCTCCGCAATATCCGCGGACGCCGGGCCGTAACTGAGAATGCGTTCGAGTACGCCGCGTTCTTGCGCGGCGAGCGGCGCCTTGAGCGATACGAAGTGCCAGTACTCCGCGGCAACGGCGGAGATGGCGGGAGCGGTCTTCTGGAGGGGTTGGGAGAGCTTCTTGAGGCGGAAGTCCGACAAGGCGTTGCGGCCGCGCAGCGTCAGGAGGTCGGGCATTTCAGCAGTGGGCAGAG
Organism: Pseudomonadota bacterium; assembly: GCA_038040175.1. Lineage (GTDB taxonomy): Bacteria > Pseudomonadota > Gammaproteobacteria > Burkholderiales > JACQAP01 > JACQAP01. The sequence continues at coordinate 28,429 of JBBPIT010000038.1, forward strand.
TCCGTAAAGAAGAATTATACCCTTGCCGTGGTTTAAACTCCTGAGCATGCATGGGCCTTTCACTCCGGTATTCCTCGTCCGCGAGATCCGCGAGATCGAACGTGCCGCACTGGCGCAGCCGTCAACGCAGCCGCTGATGGAACGCGCGGGACTGGCGGTCGCCGAGCATGCCCGCGAGCTGCTGGGAGACAAGGAAAAGCGCATCCTGCTGCTCGCCGGCCCCGGCAACAACGGCGGAGATGCACTGGTCGCCGCCCGCCATCTCAAGCAGTGGTGGCTCGATGTCACGGTCGTGTTCACCGGAGTCGAATCGAAGCTTCCCGCGGATGCGAAAGCCGCGTTGGCCGAGTGGAAGACGGCCGGCGGCGCACTGCACGAATCCGTTCCCGCCGGCCGGCACTGGGACCTGGTTGTCGATGGACTGTTCGGCATCGGGCTGGAGCGTCCGCTCGAGGGCCGTTTCGCCGAACTGGTGAAACTGATCAATGCAACCGGCAGCCGCGTGCTCGCGATCGACATTCCCAGCGGCCTGCACGCCGACAGCGGACGCGTGCTCGGCTGCGCGGTACGCGCGCATCACACCATCACCTTCATCGGGCTCAAGCCCGGCCTGCTGACCCTGGACGGACCGGACCATGCGGGTGAAGTGCATCTCGACACCCTTGGCGTGGCCATCCCAGGGAAGCCCGGCCCGGCCGGTCGGCGCATCGAATCCGCGCTGTTGGGCGCGATCCTGCGGCCACGGCCGCGCAACAGTCACAAGGGCATGTACGGCAACGTTGGCATCCTCGGCGGGGCGCCGGGAATGGTCGGCGCCGCGTTGCTGGCGGGCCGCGCGGCGCTCAGGCTCGGCGCGGGCCGCGTGTACGTCGGCCTGTTTGCCGACTCGCCGACCGTGGACCTTGACCAGCCGGAGCTCATGCTGCGACCGGCGCAGGACCTGTTGAAAATGGAGGGGCTGGACTGCATCGTCTGCGGTCCGGGTCTCGGGCAGTCGCAGGGCGCACTCCACGCACTGGCCGCGCTGCTGGGACACGCCGCACCACTGATCGTGGATGCCGACGCACTTAACTTGATCGCGGCCGATCCCAAGGTGCGGCAGGCTCTCGCAGCCCGCGGCGGCGCGACGCTGCTCACGCCCCACCCTGCCGAGGCCGCCCGGCTGCTGGGCAAATCCATCCCGGACATTCAGAGCGATCGAGTTGCCGCCGCGCGCGAACTGGCAACGAGATTCAAGTGCGGAGCCGTGCTCAAGGGCAACGGCAGCATCTGCGCGCTGGAAAACGGTGACTGGTACGTGAACACCACCGGGAATCCGGGAATGGCAACGGCGGGGATGGGAGACGTGCTGGCCGGCATCATCGCGGCGCTCGCGGCGCAGGGCGCCGAACCTGGAATGGCGCTGCTCGCCGGCGTGCATCTGCACGGACTCGCCGCCGATCAACTGGTAAAACAGGGGATCGGGCCGCTGGGAGTAACCGCGTCGGAAGTGATCGACGCGGCGCGCGAAGTGCTGAACCGCGCTATCCCGCCAATGCGCGAACGGTGAAGATCCCCAGGAAGGTCATCGCGATCGACCCGATCAAGTGGCTCGAGATCATCAGTGCCGCCCAACCGTACTGCGCGCGCATCAACAGTTCTGCCGCTTCGGCGGAAAACGACGAGAAGGTGGTCAGGCCACCGAGGAAACCGGTGATCACGAACAAGCGCAGTTCCAGCGGCACCGCACCCTGCTGAAAAAAGTATTCGATGGCCACGCCGATCAGGTAACCGCCGATCAGATTGGAGGCCAGTGTGCCGAGCGCAAGATTCGGCAGCACGGTGTTCAGACCGATGTTCAGCATCCAGCGCAGCCACGCGCCCAGGGCCGCGCCCACTCCCACCGCAAGGAATCCTGCGCCTGTCATTTCGCCTTCACCTCACCCCGGGCCTATCCCCCTCACGGCGGCGAGGAAGATGGGAAAATTGGACACAGCAGTTTACCCAATATTCTCGATCTGGACTCTCGCAAAGGCGAGCACGCGAAGCGTTACAGGATTCTGTTCTCCGCCCGCATGCGGCGGAGGGTTTGAGTCTTGGTCGGCGAACCTACTTCGGCAGGACAAAACCGTACTTCTCGAAAATGGAACGCGCTTGAGGGCTCCTGAGAAATTCCATGTATGCTTGGGCGCCGGGATTCTTCGCACCCCGTACGGTCAACACAGCACCCTGCTCGAGTCTTGGATGCGCATCTTCGGGTATTAAGGCATATTGCCCAATTCCCTGGACTACCGGCGCCATCACCAGCGACAACGCGATGATTCCAACGTCCGCGTTGCCGGATTGGACAAATTGCCTCGCCTGCGAGATGTTTCCCCCGAAGACGACCTTCGGCTGGACGGTGTTCCAAATCCCGGCCTTCTCCATCGCCGCTTTGGCGGCACGTCCGTACGGCGCGTGTTCCGGATTGGCGATCGCAATTCTGGAGATGGTCTTGTCCGTCAATACATCGATACCACGGCGCAAATCGAGATCGGCGCGGGTGGACCAGAGTACTATGCGGCCGATTGCATATGGGGCAAGGCTGCTTCTGTCAGCGACCCCTTCCTCGATCAATCTGCGTGGGAATTCCATATCGGCGGAAAGAAACAGATCGAACGGCGCCCCGTTTCGAATTTGCGCGAAAAAAGTCCCGGATGAACCAACGCTGACCACGACGTCGATGTCGGACCTTGCTTTTCGGAATTCCGCGTTCAGTTCCTGCATGCAATAGACCAGATCCGAGGCGGCGGCCACAAGCACCTCTGCTCTTGCAACGGCCGGTGCGCAAATGCAGAGCGCGACCAGCATACGAATCAATAGTTCGATCACACGATCCTCCCATCGATTAGAAATCAAACTGCGCGCGCAACGTGATCGCCTTTTCTTCGTCCGTGGTGGCGCCGTTTGCTGTAACCGGTGTATCGAAATTGGTCTGTACGTAGTTCACCAGGAAACGCGTATAGGCATTGGGCAGCCACTTGAGCTGGACCGTGTAGGCGTCCGCTTTATTTGTCGAAACGGTGACGGGAGGCGCAAGCGAAGCCGCGCCCGCGCCGAGGACCCCGGTGCCCGCAGCATTGGTCGTGGTGAAATCACCGCCATCGAACGCGCTGTATCGCAACCCCAGCTCCCAGGCTCCCCAGCCCCCGCCGTCCTCCGTCGAAAAATTGTTGCGCGGCCTCAATCGTCCATACACGCCGCCGCGATACGAATCGGCATAGGCCTCGCCGGTGATCATCCAGCCCAGGCTGATGTAATACGCGTCGAGCTTGCGGTCATAGGGCACGCCGCCGGTGGTACTACCCTCATATCGAGCCTGCCAGTATTCGCCCTGGACTTTGACGGGGCCGAAAGCCACCGTAGTTTCCAACTCCGATATCGTCCGATCGATGTCGGTACCGGAAAAAGGAGCCGAATTGAAGAATGTGATCGCTCGCGCCTCGGTCTGTACCGTGGCAGGGGTAAAAGCGGTTCCGCCTCTGCTGGTGACGGTCCCGTTTTTGTATGAACCGCCGAAGTGGAGAACGAGGTCCGGAACATCGAGAAACTCGCCGAAATTCTGAACCAGCCTTACCGAAAGGTCCTTGCCGTCGGTTCTTGCTTCCTCAGTGCTACCCTGGCTCTCCTCCAGGTTCAATCCCGAGCCGTTGCTTATGGTGACACCGTAGTACATGCCCTTGAGCGGCGCGCCGTGCACCATGATGCCGCGGTCGTAGTTGAGGTTTTGCAGCAGAGATTGCGTCAGCGCTCTTTCCTGAAAATCGGTGAGCACATCGGGCATGCTGTTCTCGAAGCCGAACTGGGGCTTGAACTGCCCGATTCGTACCCGCGCAGCCTTGAACCATGCCGCCTCCAGCCAGCCGTTGGTCAGGGCGGCATTCTGGGCTGTGGTTCCGGTTGCGGCTCCGTTGATGAATTCGCCCTCGACATACATCTGATAGTCCTTGAGAACCGTCAACGCCGCGCCGATGCGGGCGCGGCGGAGCCCAAAGGTACTGGCGCTGATGCCGTTGGGATCGTAGGTGCGGTAGTCCCCCTGGATGCGGCCGTTGAAGCGCAGCGTCCAAGTTCCGCGCGGGTCGCTGAAGCCGACTCCGTCGCCCAGTGATGCCGTCGGCACGGACGATTCAAGCTTTTGCTGAGTCGTATCCGCCTTTTCCTTGTTGTCGTTGACCTGGCCTTTGAGCGAATCGATTTCCTTCGTAAGCGCTTTCACCGCCTCCTCCAGCTCCTCGATCCGCTCCGCGGCGTCCTGGGCTGGGGCCGGGCACGAAGCGCCAAGAAGGATGCAGGCGGTCGCCGCGGCAATTCCGTTGATCCGATAGTTTTTCTGATTCATTTCGGTGCCCCCCTATTGAGTTCCTAATCTCGCCGCGGTCCGGATTCCCGTATAGACCTCGTGATATCCCAATCGATATAACGAATCCCAAAAAAACTAGCGCACGACACGCAGCGGTACCGAGGCCGCCGCGCCGTTAGAATCTACCGAGGTGTCCATCAGCAATTGGCGAATGACGCCGCGCACAGGAATGCCCTTCTCGTCCCGATACGGCGGGCCCTTGAGATCCACGGTTCGCTCTACCATCCCCTTGCGCAGGACCACCAGGTTCTCGGCCAGCGCCGCTACGTCCTGCGGGTCATGCGTAATAACCAGCATCGGCACCTTGAACAGCCATTGCGTATTCAGCAGCTCCTGGCGCATGCGGATACGCAACAGCGGATCCAGCGCCGCGAACGGTTCGTCGAGCAACAGAATTGCCGGCTTCCTGATGAGCGTGCGCGCCAGTCCGACGCGCTGCCGCTGGCCTCCAGAGATCTGCCACGGATAGCTTTGCGCCAGACTGCCTATCTCGAAGATATCCAGCAGGTCCTGGACCCGCTTAGCGACACCTCTTGCCGGCCGCCGTCGCCACCACGGATTCACCGGAAGCGCCACGTTCTCTTCGACGGTGAGGTGCGGAAACAGGGCGTAATCCTGGAACACGTATCCGACCGAGCGCATGCGCGCCGGAACGTCGATTCCCTGTACCGAGTCGAACAACACCGCACCATCCACGACGATCCGCCCGCTGTCCGGGCGGTCCAGCCCCGCGATCGCCCGCAATGTCGCGGATTTGCCCGATCCGGACGCCCCGAAGATGACGCTGACGTCGTCCTGGCAAGTGAACTCCACGTCGAGATGGAACGCGCGCGCCCTGGAGCGCAGCGTCCTGCGGATCGACACTTCGATGCGCATGTCCCTTCGCTCAGCCTGCGTAGCGCGGTTTGAGAAGCCTGCCCGATGCCACCAGAATGGTGATGCAGACGACCGAGGTGACGATCACCAGAAAGTTGGCCACATCGTCCTTACCGGCCTGCACTGCCTCATACACCGCGATGGAAAGAGTTTGCGTCTTGCCGGGGATACTTCCGGCCACCATCAAGGTGGCGCCGAATTCGCCCATCGCCCGTGCAAACGCAAGCATCGAACCGGCAAGTATTCCTCGCCACGCCAGCGGCAAGGTCACACGCAGGAACACCGCCCACTCGGACTTGCCCAGCACTCGCGCCGCCTGTTCGTACTGCGGATCGACGCCCTCGAATGCAGTCGCTGCGGCTTTGTATACCAGCGGAAACGCAACAATTGCAGAGGCAATTACCGCTCCCTGCCAGGTGAAAATCAGCGTGATGCCGAACGTCGAATCCAGCCACACTCCGATCGGACCGCGGCGTCCCACCAGCACCAGGATGTAGTAGCCGAGGACGGTGGGCGGCATCACCATCGGCAACATCATCGCTGCGTCGATCAGATCGCGGCCCGGAAAGCGCGAGCGAGCGATCGCGTAGGCAACCAGCACGCCGAAAGCCGTAGCAAACAGCGTCGCCCAGCAAGCCACCTTCAGGGTCAGCAGCAGCGGAACCATCACCTCAGTGGATGTCATGTTCTCGGGACTGGAAACGTTGAAGGAAATCGGATTGACGGCAAGGCGTCGTATACACAAGTATATAACGGTAGCGAAGATTAAACCTTGAGGCTGTTTTACGTCAAGGGAAGCGCCGATCGAATGACTAGGGAAGCTCTGATCAAGTTCCGCGACGCGCGTTGCGCCAGGTGCGGATGACTGCTAGGCATCGCTCCGCAGTTGCGGCTGAAGCCCCAGCAAGGAGCGTAACAACGCAGGCGCCGCACCTTGCACAACCCAATGACATTTCGACTCTTTCGAGGGACCGGGCGATTCGGGCCGATG
>JBBPIT010000039.1:0-34357 GCA_038040175.1 Pseudomonadota bacterium
TTCATCCTTGCCCTTCATCCTTGCTTCTTCTTCATCGCCTCGAGAAACGCGCTGACGAGGTCCATCGGCAACGGGAAAACGATGGTCGAGCTCTTGTCGCCGGCGATGTTGGAGAGCGTCTGCAGGTAGCGCAGTTGCATCGCCTCCGGCGCCTTTGCCAGCGTCTGCGCCGCCTGCAGCAACTTTTCCGAGGCTTGCAGTTCGCCTTCGGCGTGGATGACCTTGGCGCGGCGCTCGCGTTCGGCTTCGGCCTGGCGCGCGATCGCACGGATCATGGTTTCGTTGACGTCCACGTGCTTGATCTCGACCATGCCGACCTTGATCCCCCACGCGTCGGTCTGGATATCCAGAGTTTTCTGGATATCCAGATTGAGCTTCTCGCGCTCGGCCAGCATTTCGTCCAGTTCGTGCTTGCCGAGCACCGAACGCAGCGTCGTCTGCGCCAACTGGCTGGTGGCGACCAGGAAGTTTTCCACCTGGATGATCGCCTTTTGCGGGTCCACCACCCGGAAGTACACCACCGCGTTGACTTTCACCGAGACGTTGTCGCGCGAGATCACGTCCTGACTGGGCACGTCCATCGTCACGGTGCGCAGATCCACCCGCACCATCTGCTGAATGCCCGGAATGACGATGACCAGTCCCGGCCCCTTCACCGACCAGAACCGGCCAAGCTGGAACACCACGCCCCGCTCGTACTCGCGCAGCACCCGCAGCGCCGAAAACAGCAGCAGCCCGATACCGACCAAAAGCGCAATTCCGAAATATCCGCCCATCTTCACTCCTCTCCTCTAGAAGCACCGTCCGGCGCGACTTCGAGCACCAGACCGTTGATCGCCGTGACGCGGACTTTCTGCCCGCGTTTCAATGGGACCGCGGACCTGACCTTCCAGTTCTCACTGTGGACCAGCGCCCAGCCCTCCTGCGCGAAATCCTCGATGACCTCACCCGCGGCCCCAACCAGTTCCTCGCGGCCACTCACCACCGGGCGCTTGCGCGCCTGCATCGCCATGCCGATCACTACGAATACGAACAACGCGCTGGTGACGGCGATCGCGGCGATCAGCGACCAGGGGAGCACGAATCCGGGAACGTCGGTATCGATCAACATGACCGAACCAAACACGAACGCGACAATCCCGCCGATGCCGAGCGAACCGTAGGCTGGCACGAATACCTCGGCGACCATGAACGCTATCCCGAGCATGATCAACGCCACGCCGGCAAAATTGACCGGAAGCAACTGCAGCGCGTACAGCGCAATCAGAAGGCAGATCCCGCCGACCACGCCGGGCAGGACGAATCCCGGGTTGTAGAACTCGAACAGCAGCCCGTACATGCCGAGCAGCAGCAGGATGTAGGCGATGCTCGGATCGGTGATCAGCGCCAGGAAGCGACTGCGCCAGTCCGGCTCGATTGCGGTGGTCTCCACGCCCATGGTCCGCAGTGTCCGATCCTGTCCCGCGACGTTGAGCTTGCGCCCGTCGAGCTTGCTCAGCAGGTCGGGCAAGTCTGCGGCGACCAGGTCGATCACCTTGAGCTTCAGCGCTTCCTCGGCCGGCAGGCTCACCGCCTCGCGCACCGCCTTCTCCGCCCACTCGGCGTTGCGGCCGCGCAATTGCGCCAGTCCGCGAATGTAAGCCGCCGCGTCGAACACCGCCTTGCGCCGGGAAGCATCGCTCATCCAGTCCTTCTCGGCGTCCTTGGTCTGATCGGCTTTCTTTCCGGTCTTGCGCTCGGGCTCCTGCGGTTGGCGCTGCGGTTCCGGCGAACCCGGCATGCCGCCGATCGATATCGGAGTCGCCGCACCCAGGTTCGTGGCAGGCGCCATCGCGGCGACATGGCTGGCGTAAAGAATGTAGGTGCCGGCGCTTGCGGCACGCGCACCGCTCGGCGCTACAAAAGTGGCCACCGGAATGGGTGAAGCGAGGATGTCCTTGATGATCGAGCGCATCGAGGTGTCGAGCCCGCCGGGGGTGTCCATCTTCAGCACCACCAGTTGCGCCTGCTGTTCGGCGGCCCGCTCGAGATTGCGGTGGATGTAGTCGGCGGTCGCGGGGCCGATCGCGCCGTTGAGCGACAGCACGACCACCGGGCCCTCTGCGCCGAGCGCCAGACCCGCTCGCAACAAGAGGATCAACGCAACAATCAGAATTCGCATTGGAGGCATAGCAGCGTGGTTCATCCGACAATCACTATAGTCCTAACATCGGGGACTGCAAATGCGGGCGCGATCAGGCAAGCGGATCGACCAGGACTCCGGGATTCAACATGCCGCGCGGATCGAGGGACTTTTTCGCGGCGCGCAGCGCGCCGGCGAACAGGTCCGGCCGCTGCTTGTCGTACCAGCGCCGGTGGTCGCGTCCGACCGCGTGGTGATGGGTGATGGTGCCGCCGAGCGCATTGAGAACCTCGGAAGCAGCGATCTTGATCGCCCAGCATTGCTCGACCAGGCGGCGCTTGTCGCCGAGCGCGTGGAAACTGAAATAAGGCGCCGGCCCATCCGGGTAGACGTGGGTGAAGCGGCAGGTGACCACGCCTTTTGTTCCGGTGACTTCCTCGATCGCGCGCTCGGTTTCGGCCTTGACCCTGGCATGGAAATCGGGAAAGCGATCCCAGGTGATCGAAGTCTCAAAGGTGTCGGCGATGATTCCGCGCGGCGTCAGGACTTCGCGGTAGTAAGGCATGCGAAGGAAGCTGTCGCGCCATTGTCCGGCCGCTCCCTGGCGCTGTGCGCCGTCAGTATTGAGCACCCGTTCGTCGTACTCGCCTGCGTTTGCGCGCACGATCTCGAGCGCGCGCTGCAGGTTCGCCTCCTGCGGCCGGTCGGCGGATTCGAAAGTCAGCACCAGAATCGAATGCCTGCCGTCGCCGGCGCCATTTATCAGCGCCTCGCCAGCATCGAGCAGTCGCGTATTGGCCGGATACAGATGCGACTGGCTGATGGCGCGCACGCACTCCGCCGCCTGGTAGAAATCCTGGAAACGCGCGGAGGTCGCGGCGCGAAAGGTCGGGCGCGGCCGCAGCCGCATCCAGGCTTCGGTGATGATGCCAAGTATCCCTTCGGAGCCGATGAAAAGCCGGTCGGGGCTGGGCCCCGCGCCCGAGCCCGGCAGCCGGAAGGATTCCAGGGTACCGGCCGGAGTCACCACGCGCAGGCTCTCGACGAAATCGTCTATGTGGGTGTAGAGCGTGGCGTAGTGGCCGCCGCTGCGGGTGGCGATCCAGCCGCCCAGCGTGGAGAACTCGAATGACTGCGGGAAATGGCGCAGCGTCAGGCCGCTGGGCTTGAGCTGGCTTTCCAACGCCGGCCCGTAAGTACCGCCCTGTATGCGCGCCGCCTGCGAGGTCGTGTCGATCTCGAGTACGCGGCCGAGGTGCTTGAGGTCGATGGTGACCACATGCCGGTCGGTGCGCGGCGGCTCGACGCCGCCGACCACGCTCGAACCCCCGCCCCAGGGAATGGCAACGGCGTTCACCGAATCGCACCAGTCGAGAACGGCCACGACCTCGCGCTCGTCGCGCGGGAAAGCCACCACGTCCGGCGGATTCGTGAAGTCGCGCGCGAAAATCCTGGCGCTGTCGAAGAAAGACCGGCCGTAGCTGTGCAGCAGCCGCTGGTAATGCTCGGTCGAGCACACTTCGCGCAGGCTTTCCGGCGGCGTCACGCGCGGCGCGCGCAAGCGGATTTCCTCCGCGCGGGGTGCTGGAGTCACGTCGTAAGCCGCAATACCGAAACGACGCGCGTATGCGGCCTCGAGCGCGCTCACTTCCTCCGGGTGCAGCACCTCGGTTTCAAGGCCCCAGCCCCAGAACTTGAGCCTACCCTGCACCGGCGCTTCCTACTGCTCGCGCAACCAGGTCTGAGTACGGCCGATCAGCGAAATGCCGATGAAACCGCGCACTTTGAGACTCTTGCCGTCCTCGGACAGGCTCATCTTGGCGCGATAGATCTTGCCGTTCTTCGGGTCGAGAATTTCGCCGCCGGACCAGCCGTCGCCATCCTTCTTCAACCCCCAAAGAATGGTCATGCCGACGATCGGCTTGTCTTTGCGCTCGTCCTTGCACTCCTTGCACAAGTGTGCCGGGTCGTCGCCGGGCTGGTCGAAAATCTTTTCCACCACGCCCTTGAACTCGCCGTTGACCTCGGTGATGCGGATGATCGAGCGCTCCTTCTTGGTTTTGTCGTCGATGGATTTCCACACGCCTGCCGGGCTCGACGTGTCTGCGAGCGCGCCGCCTGCCAGCATCACCATCAACATCGCGGGCACAATTTTCATCGCTTCCATGGTTCATTTCCTCCTGGTCACGTTCGAAATCCGGGATTGCACCACTGCCGGGGGCGCTACGCGCATTTTCTCGATGGCTTGCCAGTCCCAGTCTATTCCCAGCCCGGGCGCATCGAAAGGATAGGCAAACCCCTTATCGATCTTCATCTGGTTGCGCATGATGACGTCGAGTTGCGGGATGTGTTCCACCCAAGGGGAATTGGGCACCGCGGCGCACAGGCCGACGTGCAGCTCCATAAGGTAATGGGGGCAGATCGGCATGTTGAACGATTCCGCGACATGCGCGCATTTCAGCCACGGCGTGATGCCGCCGATGCGGGCCACGTCGGTCTGGACGATGGAGCAGGCGCCACGCTGCATGTACTCGCGGAAATGGCTCACGGAATAGATGGACTCGCCAACCGCGATCGGCAGCGCAGTGGATTGCTGCAGCAGAACATGACCGTTGAGGTCTTCCGCCGGCAACGGCTCTTCGAACCAGGCCAGGTCCAGCGCCTCGAAATGGCGGGCCCGACGGACTGCTTCGGCGACGGTAAAACCCTGGTTGGCGTCCACCATCAGTTCCATCGAATCCCCGATGGCTTTGCGAACCGCCGCCAGACGCTTCACATCCTCGGTCACATGCGGCTTGCCGACCTTGATTTTCACGCCCTGAAAACCACGCCCCTTCGTCTCCAAGGCGTTGTCGACCAGCTGTGAAATGGTCAGGTGCAACCAGCCGCCCTCGGTGTCGTAGACCGGTATTTTCTCCTGTGCGCCGCCGGCCATGATATGTAACGGCAATCCGGCCTTGCGGCAGCGGACGTCCCACAACGCGGTATCGATCGCGCACAATGCCAGGCTGGTGATCGCCCCGACCGCGGTGGCATGGGTATGGAAGAACAAGTCCTTCCAAATCTGTTCGATCATCGCCGGATCGCGGCCGAGCAGTTGTGGCGCCAGATGATCGCGGATCAGCGCCACGACCGAGGACCCGCCGGTACCGATGGTGTAGGTGTAACCGGTGCCCTCGGCACCGTCGTCGGTGACGATCCGCACCATCGGCGTTTCCTGGGTATGAAACGCCTGGATGGCGTCGCCGCGCTTCACCTTGGGCCGCAGGTCCACCTGAAGGACCTCGACCCGAACGATTTTCGTCATGACCCTCCCTCTCTTGTTGTCGGTTCTCTGCTCTTGACGGGCATTTCGGCCACTGGCTTTCAGCGGCTTTCGGCGTCCTGCCGAATTTTCAGCTGGTAGGTCTCTTTTCTGGCGACGTAAATCGTCTTTTGTACCACGGCATGCACGTCGCCGTCGGCGTCCGTCAACTCCATCTCATAATCGACATTGACCGAGGGTTCGGAATCGAGACGGGTCTTGAGGGACGCAAGCTCGGCTTCGCTGATGCTGCATTCTGCATAAAGCGCCGAGCGGCCGGGTTTCCGGTAGCGAATTGCACCGGCCTTGTCCCAGACGATATACCCCGGCCCCAGTCCCACTTTGACCAGCATCGCATACAGCGGATCCGTGGCCGCATACATCGCGCCACCGAACAGGGTGCCGTAGATGTTCCTGGTGCGGAAGTTGAGCGGAAGCTTGATGCGGATGGCGCGCAGGTCCTCGGCGATATAGATGACTTTCGCTCCCGTGCCCCAGAACGCCGGAAAAAGATTGAAGCGCTGCCGCCGAAACCAGGTCTTCAGCGATTCCCTGGGTTTGCCGGCCAACGGGCGCTGGGCCGTGCCGGTGTTCACCGCAGTGACTCGAAGACGCCGGCCGCACCCATTCCGGTGCCGATGCACATCGTGACCATGCCGTACTTCTGGCCGCGCCGGCGCATTCCGTGCAGGAGCGTCGCGGTGCGGATCGCGCCGGTGGCGCCCAGCGGATGACCGAGCGCGATCGCCCCGCCCAGCGGATTCACTTTCGTCCGGTCAAGCCCCAGGTCACCGATCACCGCCAGACTCTGCGCGGCGAATGCCTCGTTCAACTCGATCCAGTCCAGCGCGTCCTGTTTCAGCCCCACCTGCTTCAACACCTTGGGAATGGCGAACTTCGGGCCGATTCCCATTATTTCCGGCGGCACGCCGGCCACCGCGAAACCGAGAAAGCGTCCCAGCGGTTGCAAGTTGAAACGCTTGACCGCCGCTTCGCTGGCAAGAATCACCGCCCCGGCCCCGTCCGAGGTCTGCGAACTGTTGCCGGCGGTGACGGTGCCGTTGGCGGCGAACGCGGGCCTCAGTTTCGCCAGCACTTCCGCCGTTGTGCCGGCGCGCGGACCTTCGTCCACGCTGACCAATTTGCTGCGGGTCGCCACCTGGTGGTGCTCGAAATCGGGGATGCGTTCGTTGACGGTATAGGGCGTGATCTCGTCCCCGAACTCGCCCTTTTCGATCGCCGCAAGCGCGCGCCGGTGCGACTCGGTGGCGAACTGGTCCTGGGCCTCGCGGCTGACTTTCCATTGCTCCGCCACCTTCTCCGCGGTGATGCCCATGCCGTAGGCGATGCCGACGTTTTCGTCCTTGAGGAAGATCTGCTCGTTGGCGGCGATCTTGTTGCCGCCCATCGGAATCATGCTCATGCTTTCGGTGCCGGCGCCGATCATGACTTCGGCTTCGCCGAGGCGGATGCGGTCCGCCGCGATCGCCACCGCCTGCAGCCCGGACGAACAGAAGCGATTGATGGTCATTCCCGAAACGTTGTTGGGGAATCCGGCGAGCAGCAGCCCGATGCGGGCGACGTTCATCCCCTGCTCGGCCTCCGGCATGGCGCAGCCGACCACAACGTCGTCTATCACCGAGGGATCCAGCCCCGGCGCCTGCGCGAGTGCGCTTTTCAGCACATGCGCCAGCATGTCGTCGGGACGGACGTTCCTGAATACGCCGCGGGGCGCCTTGCCCACCGGCGTGCGCGTCGCGGCTACGATGTATGCCTCTTGCACTTGCTTAGGCATTTGTATGCATCTCCAAGATCAAAATCTCACCACGAAGGCACGAAGAACACGAAGAAGGGCGGGATATGAAGATTGTCAGGCGCGGTGCCAACCGCCCACTTCAGGAGAGTAGACCTTGCCTTCCATATAAGCGTGTTCTTCGCGCGACGTGACTTGAGCGGGAATTTCTTCGCGTTCCTTCTTGTTCTTCGTGCCTTCGTGGCAAGCATTTGGGTTTTCTCTGGAACCGTAATCTCAGTTACGCAACGGCTTTCCGGTCTTGAGCATGTGTTCGATCCGGGCCTGGGTTTTCTCGGTGGCGATCAGTTCCATGAACGCCTGGCGCTCCAGATCAAGAAACCATTCCTCGGTTACCGGCGTGCCCGGTTCGACGTCCCCGCCGCACAGGACATAGGCGACCTTGCTGCCAATCAAAAAATCATGCTCCGAGATATGCCCTCCGGCGAGCATGTTGGCCATCGCCATCTTGAAAGTGGCGATCACCGTGCGTCCCGCCGCCGGGATGTTGCGCGCGCGCAGCGGCGGCCGGTAGCCGGCCTCGGCCATCGCGTTCAACTCCGCCTTGGCCGCGTACAGCAATTCGAACCGGTTCATCACGACGCGATCGCTGGGCCGCAGATATCCAAGCTCGCGCGAATGCTCGGCGCTCTTGCCCACCTGGGCCATCGCCACGTTCTGGAAGTAGTTCTTGAGGAACGGAAACATGTCCCCGCCTTTTGCTTCCGCCGCCGCACGCAGCGCGAATTCCTTGCAGCCGCCACCCGCAGGGAGCAGGCCGACGCCGACTTCCACCAGGCCGACGTAACTTTCCAATGCGGCCACGGCACGATCCGAGTGCATGACGAATTCGCACCCCCCGCCCAGCGCCATGCCATCCACCGCCGCGACTGTCGGGATCATCGAGTAGCGCAGCGCCTGCGACGTAGCCTGGAATTGCTCCACCACCTGCTCGACTTTTTCCAGCCGCCCGGCCATCAGCGCGTCCGCCACGTTGAGCGTGCGCGCCGCCTTGAGGATCGCCGACTCCGCTTCGCGCTTGAACTTCTTCATCATCGATGCAAACGCAGACGGCTTGGCCTCGCTCTTGCGATTGCCGCCGCCGGAGAGATTGGCGCCGACCGAGAACGGCGGCTCGGTCTGCCAGATGATGAGGCCCTTGAAGCCGCGCTCGGCCTCGTCGATCGCCTGCATCACGCCGTCGAGCACGTCCTCGCCGATCGAATGCATCTTGGTCTTGAAGCTGACGATGCCGATGTCGTCGCCGGTGGTCCACATGCGCACCGCGTCGGTTTCGAACACCGTGCTGCCGTAGACGGCAGGTTCGCTGATCAGGCGATCCGGAAACGGCTGGCGGCGATAGACCGGTAGCCGTGGGCGCGGCTTGTACGTGCGCTGCGCGACGCTCCAGGAGCCCTGCGCGGTGTGAACGCCGCTGCGCCCCGGCTCGGTGACCCATGCCGGCAGCGGCACCGGCGACATGCTCTTACCCGCGGCGATGTCCTCGGCGATCCACTTCGCCATATCGGCCCATCCGGCTGCCTGCCAGATCTCGAACGGCCCCTGGTTCCAGCCGAAACCCCAGCGGATCGCCAGATCGAGGTCGCGCGCGTTGTCGGCGATCGATTCGAGATGCACCGTACAGTAGTGCAGCATGTCGCGGAACACCGACCACATGAACTGCGCCTGGGGATGCGAACTGGCACGCAACTGGGCAAAGCGTTCACCCAGGTTCTTGTTCTTGAGGATGGCCACCACCGACTCGTGGGCCTCGCCGGCGGAAGGACGGTAGTCCCGCTTCGCCGGGTCCAGTACCTGGATTTCCTTGCCCGCCTTGCGGTACACGCCGCGGCCGGACTTCTGTCCGAACGCTTTCTGCTCGAGCAATGCCTTGAACCAGTCCGGCACTTCGTAATACTTGTGCCAGGGGTCATTCGGGAGCGTCTCCCTCATGGTGTTGACGACGTGCGCCAGGGTGTCGAGGCCGACCACGTCCGCGGTGCGGTAGGTGGCGCTCTTCGGCCGGCCGATCAGCGAACCGGTCAATGCGTCCACTTCGTCGAAGCCGAGTCCAAACTGTTTGGTGTGATGGAAAGTGGCCAGGATCGAGAACACCCCGACGCGGTTGGCGATGAAGTTTGGCGTGTCCTTGGCGCGAATGACGCCTTTGCCGAGCGTGGTGACCAGAAATTCCTCAAGCTGGTCGAGAATCGCCGGATTGGTCGCCCGGCAGGCGATCAACTCGACCAGGTGCATGTAACGCGGCGGATTGAAGAAGTGCACGCCGCAGAACCGCGAACGATGCTGCTCCGGCATCGCCTCCGACAGCGAGTTGATGGACAGTCCGGAAGTATTGCTGGCGAAAATCGTGCTCTCGCCGAGATGCGGCGCGACTTTCTCATACAGCGCCTTCTTCCAGTCCATGCGCTCGGAAATCGCCTCGATGACGACGTCGCACTCCTTCAGCAACTCCAGATCCTGATCGTAGTTCGCGGCCTGGATGCAGTCCGCGCGGACAGCCACCGACAGCGGACTGGGCTCGAGCTTCTTCAGCCCGTCGATGGCCTTGCGCACGTTGTCGTTCGGATTGCCCTCTTTCGCCGGCAACTCGAACAGGATCGCCTCGACCCCGGCGTTGACCAGATGGGCCGCGATCTGCGCTCCCATGACACCGGCGCCAAGGACGGCGACTTTGCGAACAATGAATCGGGATGGGACGGCCATGTCGCTTCCTTGAGTATTGCAGCGGCATGATCATGACCATGCCGGAAAATTCGAAGCGGCAGCGAGATTGCGCCCGCCGCCGGTTGATGCATCAGAAGCTGATCGTGTACTGAATGCTGAAGATATCAACCGATCCTGTGTAGGATCCTGCAACCGTCGATGCCGTACCGGGTTGTGGAGTCGGCACAGTCTGGCCGGGAAGCTGCTGGCTGCGGGTGAAGTTGATGTCGGCATCCTTGATGAAAAGATGCGAGTACCCCATGTCCAGCCGGCCGTTCTGCATGATCTTCATCGCGGCGCCCAGCGAGGCCCAGGTACGATCGTTGTCAGGCAGACGCACCGAACGCGTCGTCGCGCCCTTCACCGGTGTCTGGTCTAACGCCAGGCCGCCCTTGAGGGTCCAGCCGTCGTTCAGTTTGTAATTCACGCCAATCGAATAACGCCAGGTGTCGTCGAAATCCAGCACCAGACTATCGCGCAGCGTGCCATTGGTCGAGTTGACGATATTGATGCGATTGATCTCGCTCCACCGGGTGAAGGTCGCGTCGGCGAGAAATTCCCACTGGTCGTTCAGCTTCTGGGCAAGACTCAGCGAAAATGAATCCGGCAAGGTGACATCCGCGGTCGTGGGACCACTGGCTGCCGAAACTAGCGCTCCGCTGGCGCTAGTGACTGTCGTCGTACCATCCAGAGTGTAGTCGAGTTTCGAGCGATAGCTTGCGCCAATCTTGGTGGACAATGTAGGCTGGAACAGGACGCCCGCATTCCATCCCCACGCGTCGCCGTCAGCTTCGAGTTTTGCGCGCCCTTCTGTGTTGGGTCCAAGCACGACCGCATTGGTCAATTCGGTTTCCAAACGCTGAAAGTTCACGCCTACGCCAACGGAGAAAACCTCGTTTACCTTGAAGGACAGCGCCGGATTGACGTTGATGGTCTTGAGATCGGATTTGATTCCCTGGAAACGTCCGGCCCAATCATCGTCGTATTCGGTTACCAATCCGAATGGCGCATTCACGCCGACACCGAAGTTCACCCTGTCTCCGATGGGCATCACGAAGTAAAGGTTTGGTATGACTGCAATCCCTCCGGCGTCGCCTCCGTTGCCGCCAAGCGGATTGGTCACGATCGCCGCCGGCTTGGTTGATCCCGAGTTGCTGAATTTCGCGCTGAGGTCGATAAGGTGTCCCGCCACCGTGATCTGCGTGCCTTCGAGACGGGACATTCCCGCCGGGTTGAAGAACACCGTACTCGCGTCCTCCGCCGTCGCGGCTGCACCCGCGAATGCATTGCCCATGCCGCTGCCGCTCTGCTCGATCAGCGCGAAGCCAGCGGCAGACGCGACTCCGGACGCACCGCCGAGCGCCGTTGCGATGGCGAGCGCCATCAGGTTCTTGCGAAAGACTTGCTGCATTCTTGCCTCCTATTTGAAAACGTACTCCAAAAATACCAAGCCCGGCTGTATGCTAGCTTGATTCCTGTTTGACGGGGCGCGGACGCCGTTCGTCGTCCACCGCCACGTATGTCAAAGTCGCTTCCGTCACTTTCACTACTTCGTGAAGTGTGCGCCGCTGCGCGTACACCTCAACGTCCACCGTGATCGAGGTGCGGCCCACGCGCACGATGTCCGCGTAGAAGCTCACCAGGTCGCCGATCAGCACCGGTTGCTTGAAGGTAAACGAGTTCACTGCGACCGTCGCAATCCGCCCGCGCGCCAGCCGCAGCGCCGGGATGCTACCGGCTATGTCCACCTGCGACATGATCCAGCCGCCGAAGATGTCGCCCGTGTAGTTGGCATCCGACGGCATCGGCACCACGCGCAGAACCACCTCCCGCCCCTTGGGCAGTTCCACCGGCTTCGCGCCCTGCTGCGGTTTCTCAGTGGCCTTCATACAGCTTCTCGTACTCCTTCTGGTGCGCTTGCACCACTTTCTCACGCTTCAGCTTCATGGTCGGCGTGAGCATACCGTTCTCGATCGTCCAAGGCTGCGTCAGGATCGCCACCCGGTACACTTGAGCGTAGCCCGGGAAGGACTTGATCTGCCGCTGGACGCGCTCGAGCGCGAGTTTTTCCGCCTGCTCGCCACACATGACACGCTCGGAGTTCGGGTCGAGCCCGTTTTCGGTTGCGACCTTCATCCATTGTTCCTTGTTGAGCACGACGAACACCGTCAGGAACGGCTTGCCCTCGCCGAGGACCATCACCTGCTCGAACAACGGATCGCGCAGGATTGCCGCCTCCATGTCCACAGGCGGCGCTTTCTCGCCGTTGGACATGACGATGATTTCCTTCAGGCGCCCGGTGATGTAGATATGCCCGGTGTCGTCGATGCGCGCGGTATCGCCGGTATCCAGCCAGCCGTCGGCCGTGAACATCGCCTTGGTCGCCTCGGGGTTGTTCCAGTAGCCGAGCATCACGTTCGGCCCCTTCACCAGCAGCGCGTCCTTGTCGCCGATTTTGACCTGGACGCCGGGGATGGGCTTGCCGATGCTAGCCGGAATGTTGTCCTCGATCCGGTTGGTGCTGACCACCGGGCTGGTCTCGGTCAGGCCGTAGCCCTGGATGACCGGCAGGCCGAGTCCGATGAACAACTGGGCAATTTCCGGCGACAGCGCCGCACCGCCGCAGGTCGCGGCACGCAGGCGCCCGCCGAGCCGAGCCATGACTTTCGAGGCGACCAGTTTCTTGAGAACGGGCCACAGCAGGAAACCGGGCTTCCAGGGCCCGCGACCCTGCTGATGCTGGAATCGCGCCCAGCCCACGGCGACCGCCGCTTCGAAGAGCTTCCTGCGGGCGGCAGGTCCCTCAGCCAGCTTCTGCTTGATGGCACCGAACACGCGTTCATAGATCCTCGGCACCGAGATCAGCAACGTCGGCCGTATCGACTGCAAGTCCTCGGCGAGTTGCTGCACCGAACGCGCGAATGCGGTCTGCGCACCACACATGACGACGGCGTAGTAGCCGCACGTGCGCTCCAGCGTATGCGAGAGCGGCAAGAACGACAGGAACAGGTCGTCTTGGTAGATCTCCAGACACTGCAGCGTCGCGTACGCATTCTGCAGCATGTTGTAGTGCGACAGCATCACGCCCTTGGGGCGCCCGGTGGTGCCGGACGTGTAGATGATGCTGGCCAGCTTTTTGCCATCCTTGTTGACGTGCTTGACTGCGCCCGCGTTCTTCGGCAGCCAATCATGGAGGCTTTTCAAACGCGGATCCGGAGACGGGCCGGACAGCGGATTCAGGCAAACGACGCGTTTGAGGCCGGTCAACTGCTCGCGCACCTCCGTTAACTGCCGCCACTGATCGGCGTTCTCGATCAACAGCAACCGGGCCCCCGCGTTCTGCACGATGTATGCGATGTTGTCCGGGCGGTCCGAGGTATAAAGCGGCACGGTGACCAGATCGAGCCCTATCGCCGCCTGATCGAACACGACCCATTGCACGCAG
This sequence comes from Pseudomonadota bacterium, assembly GCA_038040175.1. GTDB lineage: Bacteria > Pseudomonadota > Gammaproteobacteria > Burkholderiales > JACQAP01 > JACQAP01. The sequence goes on from JBBPIT010000039.1 coordinate 13,388, forward strand.
TTGCGCAGCATTATGGCGGCCCGGTCTCCGGGCTGAAAACCGTCGGCCTCGAATGCCCCCTGCCAACGCGCCACCATCTTTTCGACGTCGCTCCAGGTGTAGTCCTTCCAACTGCCGCTGGCCTCGTCAAACGACTTGTAAGCGGATGCGCTCGGCGACCGCCGCACGCGCTCCTGGAAAAGCCCGTCCAGCGTCCTGGCGACGTCCGGCTGGATGACGTCCATCTTTTGCGTCATGTTGTTCTCCTCCAGTGTTGGTCTGTGGGTCTTCTAGTCGAGAAAAATATCGTTGAAGAGCGGTGCGCCCGGCGTCACCGCGTACTGCTCGAAGTCGGTAACGCCGTGACCGCGCAGGACGTCTTCGTCGATAAAGAAATTGCCCGTCGTCGAGCGGCTGTCGCGCGTGACGATCGCATATGCGGCGTCCGCCATGACCGCGGGCTTGCGGCTGGACGCCACCGCCTGCGGGAAAAAAGTCTCAACCGCCGCGGTGGCAATGGTGGTGCGCGGCCACAGCGAGTTGACGGCTATGCCGTTCGGCGCGAACTCGGCCGCCATCCCCAGGGTACACATGCTCATTCCGTACTTGGCCATGGTGTAGGCGACGTGATCCTTGAACCACTTCGGGTTCAGGTTGAGCGGCGGGGAAAGCGTGAGGATGTGCGGATTGCGCGACTCCATCAGGTGCGGTATGCACGCCTGCGAGCACACGAACGTTCCACGGGCATTGACCTGATGCATCAGGTCGTAGCGCTTTGCCGGCGTAGCCAGGGTATTGCTGATGTTGATCGCGCTGGCGTTGTTGACCAGCACGTCGATGCCGCCAAACCGTTCGACTGTTTCCTTCACCGCAGCCGCAACCGAATTCTCGTCGCGGATATCGAGTTTCAGAGGCAGCGCCCGGCCGCCTAACCCTTCGACCTCCTCCGCAGTGGCGAATATTGTGCCCTTCAGCTTCGGATGCGGATCGGCGGTCTTGCCGGTCACCACGATATTGGCGCCGTCACGCGCGAAACGCAGCGCAATCTCGCGGCCGATGCCGCGGCTCGCACCGGTAATGAATATCGTTTTGTTCTTCAGATTCGACATTTTCCATAGCAGCGTCTACCGCTGACGACTCGAAGGAATCGAAAGAGGTATGCGCAAATTGGAATAGTTGCGGCTTGATCCGAGAGACAGTGTCTGACCAAGTTGGCTCCCGGTCAAGAGCCGTCCGATGTGGAGCGCCGGAACCAATTCCTGGCGGTGATCCCCGCGCAGTGTACGAAAACTCTCCGCCAGGCCAGCAGTCGTCGCCGCAGCGCGCTCCTGGCCGGAATTGGACCTACTGTTGCTGTGGCCGACGCCAGGCAGCGTCGACTGTACCTATGCAACTTCGCACAGGTGGCGCGCGGTCATCGCTTCTGGGTGGGCACCATCTGCGTCGAGCTCAACAGTGCCAATTCGAGTAGTTCCAGGCTGCGCTTGGCCGCGAACATGACCTGTCGCTGCATTCGCTCGGTAATGGCATAGTGCTTGACAATCTCCAATGCGAATTTAGGGTGCTCGTCGTCGTAGTGACAGTGCTCCCGGATCCACTTATAAGTCTTAGGGTTCATGTCCACGCCCGGCCGATCCCGGTAGGACTCGAAACCCGTGGCGATTTTTCTCGCGAGCGCACCCGCAACGCCTTCGATGGCAAAGCTCGTCGCGGCCACGGCTTCGGCAAGAGACCCCTTGGCGTTCACTCGCCAAACCCAGTCAGTAAGCGACTGCACGTCACGCAGGATGGGGGTCTCGCCCTCGGCCAGATTCAGCATTTTCTGCCGTTCCAGGCCGAATCCCTCGCCCATCCATAGCCAATGTTCGGCGTGCGCCCTTTCGATACGGATGTTTTCAATCAGAAATGTTCGAGAAAAGTCGTCCTCTACCTTGATCAAGCCCTCGGCGAGAAACTTCGGGAAATCATAGATGAACGGGTAGATCTGAAGAATCCATCCTTGCATCTGTTCGACACTGAGACGCGCCGATGCGACCGACTGCGCCCATTGCCCGTTGACCAGATTATCCCAATGGGGAGCCACGAACTCGTACAACGAGGAGACCCACCGGGGGTGCGAAGTCATTTCCCGAACCGCATTGTCATTCATGTTCATCGTTTGTTCTTTCATGTTGTGGAATTAAGAACTGCTTCCCGGACAGCCGTCCACACCTGTGGCAGATGAGCTGATTCTGTCCCGGTACGTACTGGAAACGTTGCCGCAGGCGGCTTTGCCGGGAACGGACTGGGGGGAGATATCCAGTTGCCTTGTGCGAAGTCCACTCCAATCTCGCGCAATGCACCCAGCACGATCTCTCCGTCCACAAACTCGCCGATTGTTTTCTTGCCCATCACATGCCCCACGTCGTTGATGGCCCGCACCATCGCGACGGCAACCGGGTCGTGCGCTATGTCCTTGACGAAACTGCCGTCGATCTTGATGAAATCCACGGGTAAATGCTTGAGGTATCCGAAAGAGGACATTCCGGCCCCGAAATCGTCCAACGAGAACAGGCAGCCAAGTGACTTCATTTCGCCAAAGAATCGCGCTGCCTTGTCAAAGTTGGCAATCGCGGCGGTTTCCGTGATCTCGAAACAAATGCTCCGAGGAGGCATGACAAATTTCCGAAACTGTTCTCGAACGAATTCAAGGATGCGTTCGTCCCCGATTGATGCGCCCGAAATATTGATTGCATAGGTTCCGCAGTCCGGGCCCAAGGAACTGATCGCGGCGAACGCGTTGTGAATAACCCACTGGTCTATCATCGGCATGATGCTATAGCGCTCGGCGGCAGGGATGAACGCCATCGGGGGAATGACCTTGCCATGCTCGTCGAGCATGCGCACGAGCAGCTCGTGATGGCTCGTCTGAGGGAAGCGCTCCCCGATCGACATGATCTGCTGAGAGTAAAGCACGAAGCGTCCTTCCTGGAGCGCTCGTTGCAGCCGGGGCACCCAGTCCATCTCGCGCCGGCGCATGGAAACGTCACTGTCGTGCGGTCGATAGAATTGAACACGATTGCGCCCCTTCTCTTTCGCCATGTAGCAGGCAGCATCGGCGGCGCAGAGTATGTCGGTAAGATTGAGCATCCCATCCGCGACCTGGACCACGCCAACGCTTGCGCCGATGCTGAACGATTTGCCTTCGCTGACAAAGCGAAAGTCGGCTATACACTGGCGCAGCTTGTCGGCGATGCCAATTGCCTCCTGCAGCGGACAGTTTTCAAGCAATACACCGAACTCGTCGCCGCCCAGACGGGCAAGAGAATCGCCTTCGCGCACTTGCTGTTTTAGCAATGCACTCACCTGCCTCAATAATTGATCCCCGGCCGCGTGCCCGCAGGTATCGTTGACGATTTTGAACCGATCGAGATCCAGGTACATGACACTGTGCTGCCGCCCCTGACTGGCCGCCGTGTGTAAAGCCAGCGCCAGGCGCTTTTCGAATTCAAGGCGGTTAACCAGATTGGTGAGTGGGTCGTGGCTGGCATGGTAGGCAAGCTTCACCGCGTATTCCTGCCCCAGCTTGAGTTCCTTGAGTTCGCGTTCCGCGCGATCGACTTGACTGACCATGCGCTGCGTAAGAAGAATGCCGAACGGAATCAGAATTCCCGCGACCGTGAGGATCACCAGCAACAACGTGGACCGGATCCAGCGCGTGGCCTCACCCAATGTGTTTGAAAACCGGTTCTGCCAAGGCCTGAGTTCTTCGTTGATCTGGATAATGCGGTTCAATACGGTATCGCGCCCAGAGAAGTCCATTCCACCGGACACCTGGAATGCATGGAGTTCTTCAGCTGCCGCCTCAAGCCTCTCCATGAACTCATCTCCGGTTTTCCAGATATCGAGCACGCTCTTCATGTAGCTCACACGGTGAAAGCGCTCGTACAGGCTGATGACACCCGGGATGTCGTCCGGGTGGGTTCCGCCTTCGATGAATCCGGCCCGCACGGTGGAGTAATTCGGATAGGGCTTTTCAAGCTCAAGGCGAGCCTTGCGGAAACCCAGCGGCACCATGATCGCTTTTCGATAGCTGAGGAAATGCGATTCGGAGCCAGTCGCCGCAAAACGCAATAGGTGGAATACCGCTTCTTTCTGGTTCTTCGACCACAGGCTCTCGCCTTCGACGTATGCGCGACCCGCAGCCAGGATGTCTATGCTGACAATGGCAAGCCAGACCAGTACCGCGACGATCGTCAGGAACGGCGAAACGATAAGCAGCATGCGTTTGCTCATTACGAACCACTGAATGACTTTCGCAAACGCGGTCATTCCGGCTTTGATATCAACGTATGCCATCGCTGTGTCCGTTCTTCAGGAATTTTTGCGATACAGGAACCGAACGCTGGTTTTGATGAGCAAACCGCATCCCCCGTAACGTTAAGAGCAGGTTGCATGCCTGAAAGAAGTAACAAACGGCTCGTGAAGCCGGAAAGCCATGCAATTCAGCAGTAAAGCCTGAATGGATCTTTGAATGGACGCGTCGCTAGGCAGCGACTATCTGGCCGGAGACGAGGAGCCTCCGACAGTTAGCGACAGGAACACGGCGGGTGTGTAGAAATTTCGACAGCCATTGGCTGCCCGGATTATTGGATCAAGTCTATTTAGTACATTTGAACAAGGGCTGAAATCCTCCGTTTTTTCGCTCGATATTTTGTTTCCCTTCGCATCCTCTGCGGTCAATGCGTTTCAAACGCCTTTGAAGACCGGTTTGCGCTTTTCCACAAAAGCGGTCACGCCTTCCTTCAGGTCGGCGGTACGGGCGCAGCGGGAGAACGCGAATAGCTCCTCTTCCATCTGCGTTTCGATGGACGTGGCGAGGGACTGGTTCATGAGCCGCTTGGCCTCGGCATAGGCTTTGGTCGGCCCACTGGCCAGGCGCTGCGCGATCTTCGCGGTTTCCTCGGCGAGTTTGTCGCCGGCAACCACCCAGTTCACCAAACCGAACGACCGCGCCGTCTCCGCGTCGAAGGGGTCCGGCAGCAACGCCAGTTCCATCGCCTTCCGGTAGCCGAGCAGCCGCGGCAGGAAATGCGTGCTGCCGCCGTCCGGGCTGGCGCCGATGTTGGCGTAGGCAAGAGTGAACTTGGTGTCCGCCGCCGCGATCGCCAGGTCTGCCGCGCACATTAGGCTGAAACCGGCGCCGGCAACGGCGCCGTGCACGCTGGCCAGGACCGGCTTGCCCATCCGCCGCAGCGCCAGAAACGCGAAATGCATCTCCCGCCCCCAGTGTACGATCAGCTCCGGGAGTTCCTGCAGATGGGAATGGAATACCGACACGTCGCCGCCGGCCATGAAAGCCGGACCCTTTCCGCGCACAACCACGGCTCGCACCGCCGGATCATTCTGCACCGACTCCGCGATCGGCCGCAGTTGCTGCATCATCTCGCCGTCCATCGCGTTCAGTACCTGCGGACGGTTGAGCGAGATGGTGGCCACACCCCGCTCCACCGACAGCAGGACGACCGCGCTCATGCCGCGGTCTTCTGCGAAACAACGCTGCCCATTTCCGCGACGTTCGCCGGTTCGCGTGCCGACTGCATGCGCCCCACGTCATGCGGAAAGTCGTCGACCATGATGCAGGCGCGCCGCAGCGCGCTGAAGCGCCGGTATTGTGCGGCTTCCTCCGCGCTGATGATGCCCTTCTCCAGCGCCGATGCTATACGCGACTCCTCGGTAAACCCGGAGATCACACCGGCCTTCGCCGCATTTCTGATCTTTGCTTCCACCGCTTCGCCGGCAGGTGCCGCCTGCATCGCCAGTTCGAGCCTTCCCACCGGGTCGTCCTCGTGCTTGTGCAGGAACATGTTTGCGGTCAGCCGGTCGCGTGCCTGTGAAGGCTCCAGCAGCAGCCGTGCCACCTGGTGGCCGCGGTGATCGCTGGGCACGCTGAACACCTTGCCCCATGGGAAGACCAGGAAGCGCATCTTCCACGCCGCGATGCGGCTCGGGAAATTCCCGAACACGCCGTAGAACGCCTCCTGGATGCGGTTGAGACAATCTTCCAGCGCCCACTGCGCCAGCGGCAGATCGGCCTGCGGCCGGCCATCGTCCTCGAATCGCTTCAATACGCTGGAAGCGATGTATAGCTGGCTCAGAATGTCTCCCAGCCGCCCGGACAACTTTTCCTTGCGTTTCAGGTCGCCGCCGAGGAACAGCATGGCGACGTCCGCCGCGAGCGCAAAACCGGCGGCGAGGCGGGTCAGTTGCTGGACATGGCGGCGCAGTTCCGGCGCACCGGGTACCGCGACCAGGCGCGCGCCGGTCAGCCCCAGCCACAGCGCCCGCGCGGCGTTGGCGAGCACAAAACGCACGTGACCCCAGAATACGTCATCGAATTTCCCGCTCGCTTCGGCAGGATTTTGCGTGCGGGTCGCCGCGATTTCCTCGAGCACGTAAGGATGGCAGCGGATCGCGCCCTGGCCGAAGATCATCATGCTGCGGGTGAGGATGTTGGCGCCTTCGACGGTTATGCCGATCGGAATCTGCTGGTAGGCGCGGCCCAGATAGTTGTTGGGGCCGAGGCAGATGCCCTTGCCGCCGTGCACGTCCATCGCATCGTTGATGACCTGGCGGCCGCGCTCGGTGCAGTGATACTTGACGATCGCGGATATGACCGACGGTTTCTCGCCCAGGTCCACCGCGCCCGCGGTCATGGTGCGCGCCGCATCGATCGCGTAGGTATTGCCGCCGATGCGCGCCAGCGCCTCTTCGATGCCCTCGAATTTGCCGATGGGAATCTTGAACTGGCTGCGCACCCGGCTGTAGGCGCTGGTGGTGCGCGCGGCCAACTTGGCTGCGCCGGCGCTCGAGGACGGCAGCGAGATCGAGCGCCCCGCCGCCAGACACTCCATCAGCATGCGCCAGCCCTGGCCGGCGTATTCCTTGCCGCCGATCACCCAGCTCATGGGAATGAATACGTCCTTGCCCCAGTTCGGGCCATTCATGAACGAGGCATTGAGCGGCAGGTGGCGGCGGCCGATGTTCACGCCCGGATGACTGGTCGGAATCAATGCCAGCGTGATACCGATGTCTTCCTCGCCGCCCAGCAGATGGTCGGGATCATGGAGCTTGAATGCCAGACCGAGGATCGTCGCCACAGGACCGAGGGTGATGTAACGCTTCTCCCATGTAAGCCGAATGCCCAGGACTTCCCTGCCTTCGTGCACGCCCTTGCAGACCACTCCGAAGTCGGGGATCGAGCCGGCGTCGGAGCCGGCGTCGGGACCGGTGAGCGCGAAGCACGGCATCTCGAGACCCTTTGCCAGCCGCGGCAAGTAGTGGTTTTTCTGCTCTTCGGTGCCGTAATGGAGCAGAAGTTCTGCTGGTCCGAGCGAATTCGGCACCATCACGGAAACGCATACCGTGGCGTTGCGGGTGGCAAGCTTCTGTACCACCTGCGAATGCGCGTATGCCGAAAATCCCAGGCCGCCATACTGGCGCGGGATGATCATGCCGAGGAAGCCCTTGTCCTTGATGAACTGCCAGACTTCCGGCGGCAGATCGTTCAGCTCATGGGTGATCTTCCAGTCGTCGCAGATGCGGCACAATTGCTCCACCGGACCGTCGAGGAAAGCCTGCTCGTCCGGGGTCAGGCGCGGCTTGGGCGTGCCGAACAGCTTGCTCCAGTCCGGCTTGCCGCTGAACAATTCGCCGTCCCACCATACCGTTCCGGCATCGAGCGCCTCCTGCTCCGTCTGCGAAACCTGGGGCAGCGCCTTGCGGAACCAGTTGAGCAACGGGTCGCTGATCAGTGCCTTGCGCAATGACGGCACGGTCAGCACGCCGGCCGCCACCAGAAAAACGGTCCACAGCAGCACCTTGGTTTCGGCATCCGCTCCCGACCAGAGCGTCAATGCGCCGAGGTAGGACCCCATACCGATCAACCAGGCCGGCGCGGCAGCGCGCCAGTATGCCAGGACCCAGAACACCGCCACCGCAGCGGCAAACCAGAGAAATCCATTCATTATCTTGCTCCCAAAGTCGCGAATCCGTGGATAGGACTCAGGCAGCCTTGCGGCCGGAAACGCTGCCGATCTTGCGCGGCTGAGTCCGAGCTTGTCAACGAGAAACTTCAGGAGAAAATCTCACTTCTCACCACGAAGGCACGAAGAACACGAAGAAACACTAACGAACCATAAAGCGAACGACCGAGACATCTAGGCACGAGGGGATACGATTCTTATGGAATATTCTGGTGATCGTAAAGGCAAACATTAGTCTCCGCCGCAACAAGTTGCGGTGTCACAATTTGTCTCAGTGTATTAGTGGTGAATTTTTCAGTCTTGGGTTTCCCGCCAGATGTTGTTTTTCTTCGTGTTCTTCGTGCCTTCGTGGTGAGATTTTGGTGTATGGATTGCGGCACACCTTCTAGCTAGAACTGGGCTTCCTCCAGCGCCAGAACGCTGGTCGAACCATTCACGATTTCCTGCTTGCAGGCCTGGGTGAGCGGCAGGACGTGTTCCGCATAGAACCGCGCCGTGCCGATCTTGGCGCGGTAAAAATCGTAGGACTCCGCATTTTCATCGAGGCGCCGCTTGGCGATCAGCGCGGCACGCGCCATCTGCCATCCGCCCGCCACGACGCCGAACAGCTTCAGGAAAGGCACCGCCCCGGCCGCGGCAGCTTTCATGTTGTGCGGAAACGTCACCAGCAGCCAGTCGGTCGCCTCCGTCAAAGCCGCCACGCCCTCGGAAAGCGAACGGCGGATGACCGCGATGCCCGGGTGGGTGACTTTCGCCAGTTCGCCGTCCAGCGCACGCATCTCCGCGATCATCAGCTTGATCGTCACGCCCTTTTCGTACGCAATCTTGCGGCCTATCAGGTCGTTCGCCTGGATGCCGGTGGTGCCCTCGTAAATCGTGGTGATGCGCGCGTCGCGCAGGTATTGCGCCGCCCCGGTTTCTTCCACGAAACCCATGCCGCCGTGAACCTGCACGCCGATGGAGGCAATCTCGACGCATTGCTCGGTGCACCAGCCCTTGACCACCGGGGTGAGCAGATCGAACAACGCCTGGTTCCGGGCGCGCTCGCTCTTGTCCGGGTGCAGCAGCGCCTTGTCCAGATACGCGGCAGCAAGGGTCGCGATCGCCCGCATCGCCTCGGTCTGCGCCTTCATGCTCATCAGCATGCGGCGCACGTCCGGGTGGTGGATGATGGTGACGCGATCGCCCCCCTTGACGCCGATCTCACGGCCCTGCACGCGGGTCCTCGCGTATTCCAGCGCGTGCTGGTAGGCGCGCTCCGCAATGGCCACACCTTCGATGCCGACCTCCAGCCGGGCGACGTTCATCATGGTGAACATGAACTCCAGCCCGCGGTTTTCTTCACCGACCAGATAGCCGATCGCGCCATCTGCGTCGCCGTAAGCCATCACGCAGGTGGGGCTGCCGTGGATGCCGAGTTTGTGTTCGATGGACACGCATTTGACATCGTTGCGCTTGCCGAGGCTGCCGTCCCTGTTCACCAGAAACTTCGGCACCACGAACAGCGAAATGCCTTTCACTCCCTCAGGCGCGTCCGGCGTTCGTGCCAGCACCATGTGGATGATGTTCTCCGCCATGTCGTGCTCGCCCCAGGTGATGAAGATCTTGGTGCCGTGGAGCCGGTAGTGGTCGCCCTCGGGAACGGCGCGGGTGCGCACCGCCGCGAGATCGGAACCCGCCTGCGGCTCGGTGAGATTCATGGTTCCGGTCCACTTGCCCGACACCAGGTGCGGCAGATACAGCGCCTTCTGCTGGTCCGAGCCGTGGCGCATCAGCGCGGCAACCACACCGGCCGTGAGCATCGGGCACAGGCAAAAGGACATGTTGGCCGAATTCCACATTTCCGAGGTCTGCGCCGAGATGATGTGCGGCAGTCCCTGCCCGCCGAACTGCGGGTCGCAGTTCAGTCCGGTCCAGCCGCCTTCGGAGAATTGCCGGAACGCTTCCTTGAAGCCCGGTGCGGCGGTGACGACATTGTTGTCGAGCCTGGCGCCGGTCCGGTCACCGGCCTTGTTGAGCGGATCAAGCACGCCGGCCGCGAACTTGCCGGCTTCCTCCAGCACCGCGTCAACCAGGTCCGGGGTGACCTCCTCGCATCCGGGCAACGCCGAAATCTGGTCGAGGCCGACCAGCTCGTTGATGACGAATTTCATGTCGCGGATCGGCGCAGCGTATGTGGACATAGTCGTAATCCCAAAAAATCAAAAATCGAAAGCCTCACCGCCTTTGCGGTGAAAGTTCTTTTCAGCCAAGCAGGCTGGTCAGTTCGGGCACGGCCTGGAACAGGTCGGCGACCAGCCCGTAGTCGGCCACCTGGAAGATCGGCGCTTCGGCATCCTTATTGATCGCCACGATCACCTTGCTGTCCTTCATTCCTGCGAGGTGCTGGATCGCACCGGAGATGCCGACCGCGATGTAGAGCTCGGGCGCGACGATCTTGCCGGTCTGGCCGACCTGGTAGTCGTTCGGCACGAAACCCGAGTCCACTGCCGCGCGCGAGGCGCCGACTGCCGCGCCGAGCTTGTCCGCCAGGGTTTCCAGAATCCTGAAATTCTCGCCGCTGCCCATGCCGCGGCCGCCCGAGACGATTACGCGCGCCGCGGTCAATTCCGGCCGCGCCGACTTGGTGAGTTCCTGACCCACCAGCCTGGCAAGGCCGGTGTCGGCGACAGCCGGCAGGTTCTCAACCGCGGCCGAACCGCCGGTCGCGGCGGCGGCGTCGAAGCCAGTGGAGCGCACGGTAACCACCTTGATTGCGTCGCCGGACTGGACGGTTGCAAGTGCGTTTCCCGCGTAGATCGGCCGCACGAACGTATCGTGCGATTCGACTTTGACGATGTCGGAAACCTGCGCTACGTCGAGCAACGCCGCCACGCGCGGCATCACGTTCTTGCCGAAACTGGTGGCCGGCGCCAGCATATGGGTGTATCCCTTCGCGATCGAAACGATCAGCGCCGCAAGATTCTCTGCCAGCGGGTGCGCGTACTGCACGGCTTCCGCGACCAGCACTTTTTTCACCCCGGGGATCTGCGCCGCGGACTTTGCGGCTTCTGCACAGTTGTGCCCGGCGACCAGGATGTCGATATCGCCGCCGACTTTCTGCGCGGCGGCTACGGTATTGAGCACCGCGGGCTTCAACGCGGCGTTGTCATGTTCGGCTACGACGAGAACGCGCATCAAATCACCTTCGCTTCATTCTTCAGCTTTTGCACCAGTTCCGTCACGCTCTTCACCATCTGGCCGGCGCTGCGTTTCGGCGGCTCCTGCACCGTGAGCGTCTTCAGCCGCGGCGCGACGTCCACGCCGAGCGCATCCGGCGTCAGGGTTTCAAACGGCTTCTTCTTCGCTTTCATGATGTTCGGCAGCGTCACGTAGCGCGGCTCGTTCAGCCGCAGGTCGGTGGTCACCACCGCCGGCAGGTTGACCGATAGCGTCTCGAGTCCGCCGTCCACTTCACGGGTCACTTCCAGGGCGTTGCCGCTCACCTTCACTTTCGAGGCGAAAGTGGCCTGCGGCCAGTTGAGCAGCGCCGCCAGCATTTGTCCGGTCTGGTTGGAGTCGTCGTCGATCGCCTGCTTGCCCATGATGACCAGACCGGGCTGCTCCCTGGCGACGATCGCCTTGAGGATCTTGGCCACGGCCAGCGGCTCCGTTTCGACGGCGGTTTCCACCAGGATCGCGCGGTCGGCGCCGAGCGCCAGCGCGGTACGCAGCGTTTCCTGGCATTGGGCGGAGCCAACGGAGATCGCGATGATCTCGGCGGCGCTGCCCGCCTCCTTCAGCCGCACCGCTTCTTCGACGGCAATCTCGTCGAAGGGATTCATCGACATTTTCACGTTGGCGGTCTCCACGCCGGTGCCGTCGGCCTTCACCCGCACCTTGACGTTGTAGTCCACCACCCGCTTCACCGGGACCAGTACCTTCATTTCACGGACCTTCGCTTGTTGGAAAGGGTTGAGATTCTACCGCAGCAAAGTCAAAAACTTTCACTGCCAAAACACTTTCACCGTAAAGACGCAAAGGACGCAGAGAAATACAAAACCAGAATACTGTCCGGTTCAAACCCGGAACGCCCGGCTTTTCTGATCAGGAGTGTTTCCGCCTTTCGATCCAGTCATAGGCTTTGCTCCTGTTTTTCTCTGCGTTCTTTGCGTCTTTGCGGTGAAAAGGGGTTACGCAGTTTTCGCCTGCTCACGCAAAACGTTTTTCTGGATCTTGCCTGTGGAGGTCTTGGGCAGCGGGCCGAACACCACCTTGCGCGGGCATTTGAAGCCCGCCAGCCGTTCGCGGCAGAAATCGATGATGTCCTGCTCGGTGATCGCCGGCGCGCCACCCTTGAGAGTCACGAATGCGCACGGTGTCTCCCCCCATTTTTCATCCGGCCTCGCCACCACCGCCGCTTCCAGCACGTGCGGGTGCCGGTAGAGCACATCCTCCACTTCGATCGTGGAAATGTTCTCTCCGCCGGAGATGATGATGTCCTTGGACCGGTCCTTGATCCTGGCGTAGCCGTCCGGGTACATCACCGCCAGATCGCCGGTGTGGAACCAGCCGCCCTCGAACGCCTCTTCGGTGGCCTTCGGATTCTTGAGGTAGCCCTTCATGGTGATGTTGCCGCGAAAGAAAATTTCGCCCATGGTCTGTCCGTCGCGCGGTACCGGCTTCAGCGTCTTGGGATCGAGCACGTCCATTGCCTCCTGCAAGACGTAACGCACGCCCTGCCGTGCGTTCAGCTCGGCGCGCTGGTCCGGCGGCAGTTCGTCCCACTGCGGATGCTTGGCGCACACCGATGCCGGACCGTACACCTCGGTAAGACCATAGACATGAGTCAGGTCTACGCCCATGCGCTCCATGCCTTCGATGACCGTCTGCGGCGGCGCGGCGCCCGCCACCATCGCCGAAACCTTGTGATTGATTCCGGCGCACAGTTCGGCCGGCGCATTGATCAGCATGTTATGCACCATCGGCGCGCCACAGAAATGCGTGACCCTGTGTCGGCGGATCAGGTCGAAAATCGGCGCGGCTTCGACTCGCCGCAGGCACACGCTGGTGCCGGCCAGCGCCGCCAATGTCCACGGGAAACACCAGCCGTTGCAATGGAACATCGGCAGCGTCCATAGGTACACCGGGAAGTGCGGCATGGCCCAGGTGACGATGTTGCTGATCGCATTGAGATAGGCGCCGCGATGATGCGTCACCACGCCCTTGGGATTTCCGGTCGTGCCCGAGGTGTACGACAGCGCGATCGCGTCCCACTCATCGTCCGGAAGTCTCCAGTCGAATTCCGGATCGCCACCCCCAATGAAATTCTCGTACTCGGCTTCACCCAGCAGTTTGCCACCCGCGACAAGAGGATCGTCGATGTCGATGACCAGCGGCTTGCGCTCGATCTGGCGCAGCGCCTTGGCAATCGTGGCGGAATACTCGCGGTCGGTGATCAGCACCTTGGCCTCGCCGTGAGTGAGCATGAACGCGATCGCCTCTGCATCCAGGCGCGTGTTGAGCGCATTCAGAACCGCACCCGTCATCGGCACGCCGTAGTGCGCCTCGAACATCGCCGGCACGTTGGGCGCCATGACGGCGACCGTGTCACCGACGCCGATGCCGCGCCTGGCGAGTGCCGAAGCCAGCCTGCGGCAGCGTTGGTAGGTTTGCTCCCAGGTCTGGCGCCGCTCGCCGTGGATTACCGCAGTGCGCTGCGGATAGACCTCCGCGGCCCGCGCCAGAAAAGACAGCGGTGACAGGGCAACATGGTTGGCCGGATTTCGATCCAGGCCGGTGCGGTAAGGATTGACGTGACTCAAAGCTGCTCCGGAAATCCGCAAAATTCAGGGCGCCGCGGTTTGCTGCCGCGTCCAGCTGCGGCGCTACGGCGGCACCATCCAATAATAAGGTATTGCGTCAAATCCACAGCCGGGGGAGGCGCCGGCAAAACCTCGAAAACCGTGGAAGATTGCTCGCAAAGCGCTTGACGCAAGTGAGGAAATTTATTCCCGACGCTTGCCGGATAGGCTTTGAATGGTGATAAGATTATCGTCCCCGGAAGCATGTGCCCGCCAAGAAAGCCCGCTTGAAGCCGACAACGCAGGTGATGTCCGATGATGCCTGAGCGCGCCAACCGCACGTTCATTTGCAGCGTGCTGTTCCTGGACATCGCCGAATACTCGAAGAAGCCGGTGTCGGAGCAGATACAGCTCAAGGATCAGTTCAACGCACTGACCGCCGAGGCCATTCACGACATCGCGCCGAACCACCGCATCATTCTGGATACCGGCGACGGGGTTGCGATCAATTTCCTCGGCGACCCCGAAGACGCGCTGTTCGTGGCGATGAGCCTGCGCGAGTCGTTTGCCCCCAGGCCCGACGAACCGCCAAGGCTTCCGGCCCGCATCGGTATCAACCTCGGCCCGGTCCGGCTGGTCCGGGATCTCAACGGGCGGCCCAACATCATCGGCGACGGCATCAACGTGGCGCAACGCGTCATGGGATTTGCGCTGCCGGGGCAGATTCTGGTGTCGCGCTCTTACTTCGAAATGGTGTCACACATTTCCGAGGGCTACGCCAAGCTGTTCCGCAACGAAGGTTCGCGCACCGACAAGCACGTGCGCGAGCACGAGATCTACAGCGTCGGCTACACCAACGCCGATGACACCGCCATACGTTCTCCGGCCGAGCGCGCCCAGGTTTCATCCCGCGAGGGCATACGCCAGCAGGCCACCGCAACCATGGCCACCGGGACCGGCGGCTGGTTGGCCGTAATCGAGCCCTGGCTGAACAACAGGACCATTGCCTACGGCACCGCAACATTGTCGGTGGGCGCGTTCGCGTTGGCGGTCCTGCTTAACTTTCTCGGCCAGGGCGACCTGCCGGCGGCGCCGGTGAAGCACGAAGCCCAGACAGCGCAGAAGAAATTCCAGGCCGCCGGCAAAGCCGAGGAACCTGCCGTTTTCGGATTTCCCAGGTCGGCGGAGAAGAAATCCGCCGCCGGCGTGAAGCCCGCTGCCAGGGAAGAAGCCCGGAAGAAAAAATCCTCGGCGTTGGCATTCTTGTCCAGTGACGACGAACCCAAGGAAGCCGCCAAGCCGATCGGCACCGGGGTAATCGCGCTGGCGATCGCGCCATGGGGGGAAGTTTACGTGGACGGCGACCGCGTCGGAGTCAGTCCGCCGGTAAACGAAGTGGAAGTCGCGCCGGGCAAACGCAAGATCGAAATCCGCAATGGCAGTTTCCCGGTTTACACTCAGGTAGTCGAGGTAAAAGCGGACCAGAAAGTGCGCATCAAACATAAGTTCAACTAGAACAACACGAAACCATGCCCACGATCCGACTTGCACTGATCCTGATCCTGGCCGCGAATCTTGCAGCCGGCTGCGCGACCAGTTCGTTCCGGGACTTTTTCCTTGCCAGGACGGCCGGCAGGAGCTACCTCGAGGAAGGCATCCGCAACTACGAGGAGGGAAACTACCGGACATCCGCCCGGCGGCTCCAGTACGCGCTGGAAGAAGGCCTGACCCGCCCTGATCGCGTCAAGGCGCACAAGTACCTGGCGTTCATCGCCTGCGTGTCGGGCCAACAGCTCACCTGCCGCGAGGAGTTCAGCATCGCACTGGAGCTCGATCCGTCGTTCGAACTCGACACCGCGGAAGTCGGACACCCGATCTGGGGGCCGGTTTACAAGAGCGTGAAGGCAAAACAGAAGTGATGGATCTCGCCCGATGACTCCGAATAGTTCGATCGCCACGCTGGGCCGCTACGAAATCCTGGCCGAACTCGGCCAGGGTGCGATGGGTGTGGTCTATAAGGCGCGCGACCCGATGCTCGATCGCGTGGTCGCGATCAAGACGGTGAGCCTGACCCTGCCCAAGGATGAACTGGCGGAGTACGAAGCGCGCTTCTACCAGGAGGCCAAGGCCGCCGGCGGTCTGTCCCACCGCAACATCGTCACCATCTACGACATCGGCCGCAGCGAACGCATCGCCTATATGGCGATGGAGTTTCTCGAAGGCGATGAACTGCGCAAGCTGTTGCAGGCGCGCGCGCCGATTCCGCTTTCACGCGCACTGGACATCGGCGCTCAGGTCGCCGAAGGGCTGCAGTACGCCCATGAGCGCCAGATCATCCATCGCGACATCAAGCCGGCAAACATCATGGTGTTGCACGACGGACTGGTGAAAATCACCGACTTCGGCATCGCGCGCATGCGCAATAACGAAGTGAAGACCATGACCGGCATGATCCTGGGTTCGCCCAAATACATGTCGCCGGAACAGGTTTCTGGAAAGCGCGCGGATACCCGGTCCGACATCTTTTCCCTCGGGGTGGTGATCTACGAGATGCTCACCGGCACCTCGCCTTTCGTCGCCGACAACATACACGGCGTGATGTATCAGACCATGAACTTCAATCCGCCGGCGCCGAAAACGCTCAATCCCGACCTTCCGGAGGTGCTGAATTTCATCGTCGCCAAAGCCCTGGCGAAGAATCTCGACGATCGCTATCAGAAAGCCAAGGATCTCGCTCACGATCTGCGCGAGGCCATGGCGACGCTCACCGGCGCATCCGCAGCGTCGGAAGTGGCCGCAGGTCCGGTCGAGGGCGGGCCTTTCGTGCTGCCCGAGTCTCGGCTCACCCGCCAGCAAGACAGGGCAGCGCGCATTCTCGGCGCGACAGGCGCAAAACCCGATCAACAGTCCGACGAAGAGCAGTACGACCCTTCCGCATCGGAAACCACGCAGCCGGCGCTGGAATTGTCCAAGGCATTCGATTCCTTCGATGCCACCATGCGGCTCGCGGCGCTGACCGGGATGGAAAAAGAACTGGACGAGTTTTCCGAAACACAGAAAATCGCGCGGCTCAAGGCGCTGTCGCGGGCCAAGCGCGCGGCGGCGCCGGCGACGTCCCCGCTGTCCGCCAGCACGACCTGGCAGCAATCCGGCAGTCTGATTCGATCGGTGGGTAGCGGCGGCCAGTCCGCCGGCGCCAACCTCAAGCTGGTGTGGATAGGCAGCGCGCTGCTGGCGCTTGGCGCCGCCGCGCTGTTCCTGCTGCATTAACGCAGCGTGATTGTCTCTTGGCTGCGCTAGCGCAGCTTGAATATCTCGTGGCTGCGCTAGCGCAGCCTGGCGACCGCTTCCTCGACCCGCTCCACCGTCACCACTTCGATTCCTTCGATCGCCGTCCTCGGCGCGTTCGCCTTGGGGATGATTGCAGTCCTGAATCCAAGCTTGGCGGCTTCACGCAATCGCTCCTGGCCGCGCTGCACCGGCCGCACCTCCCCGGCGAGGCCGATCTCTCCGAACGCGACCAGCTTTTCCGGAAGCGGCTTGTTCCACAGCGACGACACGATTGCCAGCAGCACCGGCAAATCGGCCGCCGGCTCGTCGATCTTCACCCCGCCCACGGCGTTGACGAATACGTCCTGGTCGAAAGCCGCAATGCCCGCGTGCCGGTGCAGCACCGCGAGCAGCATCGCCAGCCGGTTCTGCTCCAGTCCGACGCTCAGTCGCCGCGGGTTCGGCGCGTGCGCTTCGTCCACCAGCGCCTGCACCTCGACCAGCAGCGGCCGCGTGCCTTCCTGGGTCACCATCACGCAGGAACCCGCCACCTGGGCGCTGTGTTGGGACAGGAATAACGCCGAGGGATTGGACACGCCGCGCAGGCCCCGGTCGGTCATGGCGAACACCCCGAGTTCGTTGACCGCGCCGAAACGGTTCTTGGTCGCCCGCACCAGCCGAAAAGCCGAATGCGTGTCGCCCTCGAAGTACAGCACCGCATCCACCATGTGCTCCAGCACGCGCGGTCCGGCGAGCGCCCCTTCCTTGGTGACGTGCCCGACCAGCAACAGCGTGGCGCCGGAAGTCTTGGCATAGCGGGTGAGTTGCGCGGCGCATTCGCGCACCTGCGCGACGCTGCCCGGCGCCGACTGCAACGCTTCGGAATAAATGGTCTGAATCGAGTCGATCACCGCCACATCCGGCTTCTGCGCCGCCAGCACCGACAACACTTTTTCCAGCTGGATTTCGGCCAGCAGATTGAGCGTCTCGGCGCCGACCGCAAGGCGCTTGGCGCGCAGCGCAATCTGCTGGACCGACTCTTCGCCGCTGACGTACACCGCATTGCACGAGCCGCTCATGAGCGACAGCGCCTGCAGCACCAGCGTGGATTTGCCGATCCCCGGATCGCCGCCCAGCAGTACCACCGCGCCGCGCACCAGGCCGCCCCCCAGAACGCGGTCGAGTTCGCCGATCCCGGTTGGCCGGCGCGGCTCCTCCTGCGCCTCGATCTCGGCAAGTTTTTGCAGCTTGCTCGACTGCGCCAGTGCCTGGTAGCGCGACGAGGTTTTTTCCGCGATGGTTTCCACCAGGGTGTTCCAGGCGCTGCAATGCGGGCATTGCCCCTGCCATTTGAGCGTCTGCCCGCCGCACTCGGTGCAGGTGTAAACGGTCTTCGCCTTGGCCATCGCGTCAGTCTCCGCCGCGATCCTCGACCGGCACGCGCCGCGCCAGCGCACACAGCAACTCGTAACTCACGGTCCCGGCTGCTGCCGCCACTTCCTCCACAGGCAGCCCCGCTCCCCACAGCGTCACCGGGCTGCCGATTCCCGCCCGCGGAACATCGCTGAGGTCCACGCACAGCATGTCCATCGAAACCCGCCCGACCATCGGCACTCGCACGCCGTCGACCAGCACCGGCGTGCCGTTATAGGCATGGCGTGGATACCCGTCGGCATAGCCGCAGGCGACCACGCCAATGCGCATTTCCCGGTCGGCGGTGAACAGGCCGCCATAGCCCACCTTGTCTCCGCGCTTTAGGCTCTGGATGCCGATGATCTCGCTGGTGAGCGACATCGCCGGCCTGAGGCCGATCTGCGCCGCAGTGCGGTCCTCGAGCGGGCTGGCGCCGTAGAGCATGATGCCCGGACGCACCCAGTCGCCGCGTGCCTCCGGGAAGCGCAACAGCGCCGCCGAATTCGCGAGCGAGCGCGCATAACCCGGACGCGCCACATGGCGCTCGAATTCCCGCGTCTGCCATTCGATTCCGCTGACGCCCTCGGCATCGGAAAAGTGGGTCGTCAGGACCACTTCGCCGACGCATGGCAGCGCTTTTAGTTGTTCGAGCACGCCGCCGGCCCGTGCGGCCGGGATGCCGAGCCGGTTCATGCCGGTATTGAGTTTGACGAACACCTCGAGCTTCCTGTCGCCGTGCAGTTTCCCGAGCATCGCGATCTGCTCGTCGTTGTGAATCACCACGGAAAACCCATGGTGCAGGATCACCGGCAGCTCGTCGGCACGGAAAAAACCTTCCAGCAGCAGGATGCGCTGGCGATAACCGGCGTCGCGCAGCCGCATCGCGTCATCGAGTTCCAGCAGCGCAAATGCATCAGCGTCGGCAAGCGCACGTGCAACACGCAGCAAACCGTGCCCATACGCGTTGGCCTTGACCACCGCCATCACTTTGGCCGCGCCGGCCAGGCGCCGGGCGATGGCGAAGTTGCTCCTGAGCGCAGCGAGATCGAACGAGGCCTGGATCGGGCGGGCCATGGAATTTGTTGTTGTAGAGGCAGGAAAACGGGCCGGACTGCCGCTATTCTATGCGCTTCGCCGTCGGTGACGAACAAATCGAGCCGGCGCCCGGCTTCGCCGGATTGCACGCGCTTCTATGGTATAAAGCCGCCGGCCTGCCATTACCCGTTACGCTCCGACAGAACCCTGGAAACAGCGCACTCTGCCTCCCCGACCTCATGAATCGCGGGTTCTACACCATTTTGGCCGCCCAGTTTTTCTCCGCGCTCGCGGACAACGCGCTGTTGTTCGCTGCGATCGCGCTGCTTTCGACACTGCATGCGCCGGCATGGCACACGCCGGTGCTGCAGCAGTTTTTCGTGTTTGCCTATATCGTACTGGCTCCCTTCGTCGGCCCTTTCGCCGATTCGCTCCCGAAGGGCCGTGTCATGTTTGTTGCCAATGCGGTAAAGCTTGCCGGCTGTGTGGCCATGCTGCTGGGCATGCATCCGCTGTTCGCCTATGGCATCGTGGGCGTGGGTGCGGCGATGTACTCGCCGGCAAAATACGGCATCCTCACCGAGTATCTGCCGCATCAGAAACTGGTGTTTGCCAACGGCTGGATGGAGGGCCTGACCGTTGCCGCCATCATCCTCGGCGCAATCCTCGGCGGCATCATGCTCGGCCCTGAGTTCGCCGACTACATGCTCAAGCACGGGGAGCTTCCGGGAGTGGATCTGTGGATAGACACCGCGCCCGAAGTCGCCATCGTCTGCATCCTGACGTTCTATTTCGTCGCGGCGATCATCAACCTCTACATTCCCAAGGTCGCGATCGATCACCGGCTGCCCAAGCGCAATCCGTTGTTCATCCTGCAGGACTTCTGGCACAGCCTCAGCCTGTTGTGGCGCGATCCGCTGGGCCAGGTGTCGCTGGCGGTGACCACGCTGTTCTGGGGCGCAGGGGCGACATTGCGGCTGATCGTGCTCACCTGGGCCGCGCTGGCCCTGAATTTCGACCTCGAGAGAGCCACCCAGCTTACTGCGGTCGTCGCCGTCGGAATCGCGCTCGGGTCGATACTCGCCGCCAAATACGTCAGCCTGCAACGCGCGGTACGGGTGCTGCCGGTGGGGATCGCCATGGGCCTGGTGGTGGTGTCGATGATATTCGTCACCGACTGGCGCGTCGCGATCGGGCTGCTGGTGCTGGTCGGCGCGATGGGCGGTTATTTCGTCGTGCCGATGAACGCGCTGTTACAGCACCGGGGCCACTTGCTGATGGGTGCAGGGCACTCGATCGCGGTGCAGAATTTCAACGAGAACCTATCGATCCTGGTGCTGCTCGGCGTCTATGCGCTGATGATCAAGGCCGAGCTGTCGATGAACTCGATCATCGTGGCGTTCGGCCTGTTTATCGCGGCAACCATGGCCTGGATAACCATCAAGCACTGGCACGATCAGGACCAG
>JBBPIT010000040.1:0-23065 GCA_038040175.1 Pseudomonadota bacterium
GGACACAGAGGACACAGAGGACACAGAGGACACAGAGGACACAGAGGACACAGAGAAAACCAGGGACAAGAACAAACTGGAGTTACTAAGCCGAAAGAAAGTATCCGGACAGATCTCGGGATTGCGAACTTCGAGTCTCCCTCATCCCCAGCCCTTCTCCCGAAGGGAGAAGGGGGTTTCTTCCCTCTCCCGCCGGGAGAGGGACCGAGGGTGAGGGTGATGTTCGGTTTCTTTGTTTCGGCTTAGTAAGACCTTGCAATGGCGCTTCATCACCGTGAAAGCCCAGCTCGTAGAACTTGGTGGTTTTTGCTTTTCTCTGTGATCTCTGTGTTCTCTGTGGCTCGCGGTATTGACCTTGGTCGAAAACGCGGCGTTGACCGCGGCGGCGGGCATGTCCAACATAGTCGGGCGCGGCGCCGCAAGGACCGGCCCGCGACAGTCTGCCAAGGCAGACCCGACGACAAAAATAAGCCGCTGCGAAGATGCAGCACGAGGAGGAACAAGAGGTGGAACCGAGTCATTACCGTTTCTGGCCGGAGAACGTGCGGCGTGAAATCGCGCTGCCTCGGGCCAGCGTCTATCACAATCTGGCGAGCGCGGCCGCACGCGAACCCGACAAGACCGCGCTGATCTACTACGGCTCACCGCTTACTTACCGCACTTTCAAGAGCGAGGTGGACGCGCTCGCCGGCTTCCTGCAGCGGCGTTGCGGCGTGGCCAGGGGCGATCGCGTGCTGCTGTTCATGCAGAACAGTCCGCAGTTCATGATTGCGTTCTACGCGATCCTGCGCGCGGATGCGATGGTTGTGCCGGTAAACCCGATGAACCTCACAGATGAACTGCGCCACTACGTTTCCGACAGCGATGCCAGGGTTGCGATTACCGGGCAGGAGCTCTTTCCCCAGTTCCGCCCGCTGATCGGCGCAGGCGTCGATCACGTCCTGGTGGCCGCCTATTCCGATTATCTGACCCAGCCCACCGACCTGAAGGTGCCGGAAGCGGCGGCCGCGCCACGGCAGGCGATCCGTGAACCCGGCGTGACGTTGTGGAGCGACGCCCTCGCCGCCAACCTTGCGCCCGGGCCGCACCGTGCCGGGCCGGACGACTTGTGCGTCCTGCCCTACACCTCGGGCACCACCGGCAAGCCCAAAGGCTGCATCCACACCCATCGCACCGTGATGAGCACGATCATCGCCGGCTCGGCCTGGGTCGGCATGGACACCAACTCGGTGGTCCTGTGCACCATGCCGCTGTTTCACGTCACCGGCATGCAATGCAGCATGAACCAGCCGATCTACCGCGGCGCGACCATCGTGCTGATGACGCGCTGGGACCGCGACACCGCCGCCGAACTGATACAGCGCTACAAAGTCGACGGCTGGACCAACATCACCACCATGGCCATCGACTTCCTCTCCAATCCAGAACTCGGCCATTACGACATCACCAGCATCAAGCACATCGGCGGAGGTGGCGCGGCGATGCCCGAGGCGGTGGCGCAGCGCCTGCAGGATCGCACCGGTCTTTCCTACATCGAGGGCTATGGACTGTCGGAGACCATCGCGCCTACGCACATCAACCCGCCTCAGCGCACCAAGAAACAATGCCTGGGCATTCCGATCTGCTCGACGGAAGCACGCGTGATCAACCCCGACACCCTGAAGGAAATCGGCCCGAAAGAGGTCGGCGAGATCGTTTCCAGTGGGCCGCAGATCTTCCTCGGCTACTGGAAAAATCCCGACGCCACGGCGGCGAGTTTCATCGAACTCGGGGGCAAACGCTTTTTCCGCACCGGCGACCTCGGCTACTACGACGAGGACGGTTACTTTTTCATCGTTGATCGCCTCAAGCGCATGATCAACGCCTCCGGTTACAAGGTCTGGCCGGCCGAGGTCGAGGCCACGCTCTATCATCACGCCGACGTTCACGAGGCCTGCGTGATCGGCACGCTGGACCCGCGGCGCGGTGAAACCGTCAAGGCGTTGGTGGTGCTCAAGGAGGCGAGCCGCGGGAAAGTCACGCCGGAAGACCTCGTGGCCTGGTCGCGTGAACGCATGGCCGCTTACAAAGTCCCGCGGGTGGTGGAGTTCGTCGCCAGCCTGCCGAAATCCGCCACCGGCAAGATCCAGTGGCGGCAGTTGCAGGAAGCCGAAAACAAGAAACTACCCGGTTGAATCGACCCCAATGGAAGCGCGGCATCTGCAGCACTGGCCCAAGCACCTCCCCCGGCACCTTACGGTGCCGTCCACGCCGCTCCATTTCAATCTCGAGGTATCAGCCGCGCGCTATCCCGAAAAGCCGGCCACGATTTTTTACGACACGCGCCTCGCCTATCGCCAGTTGAAGAAGGACGTGGACTTGATTGCCGGGTTCCTGCAGAACCGCTGCGGCGTGCGCAAGGGCGACAGCGTGGTGCTGCAGATGCAGAATTCGCCGCAGTTCATCATCGCCTATTACGCGATCCTGCGCGCGCGCGCGGTCGTGGTTCCGGTCAGCCCGATGCATGTGACCGACGAACTGGTTCATTACTTCGAGGACGGCGGTGCATCCGTCGCGTTCATCGCCCAGGATCTGTATCCGCAGATCCGGCCGCTGATGGGCAAGCAGGTGAAACACGCGATCGTCGTCACCTACGGCGACTACCTGACCGAATACACCACGCTGGAGATCCCGGCATTTCTGAAGGCGCCGCGCCAGGTCATCACCGATCCCGGCGTCGTGTGTTGGGCCGATGCGCTGGGCGCCGCCTACAAACCGCTCAAACCGACAGCGGAGGCGGACGATCTCGCCGCGATTCTCTACACCTCGGGGACCACCGGGAAATCCAAGGGGTGCATGCACACCCACCGCACCATCATGACCACACTGGTGGGCGCGGCGCTGTGGGAAGGTTTCACCGCTGATTCGGTGGCGCTCGCCACGGCGCCGATGTTTCACGTTACCGGCATGCAGCACAGCATGAATGCGCCCTTGTACGCAGGCTCGACCATCGCCATCCTGCCGCGCTGGGACCCGGATGCGGCGGGCTACATGATCGAGCGCTATGGCTGCACCCACTGGGCCAACGTGCCGACCATGGTGGTGGACCTGCTGGCCCACCCCGCGACTTCTGGCCGCAACCTGTCTTCGCTGCAGAATGTCTTCGGCGGCGGCAGCTCGATGCCGGAAGCGGTCGCGCAAAAGCTTCATGAACTGTGCGGGATCGATTACATGGAGGCCTACGGGATGACCGAAACCATCTCGCAAACCCACATGAACCCGCCGAACAAGCCGCGCAAGCAATGCCTCGGCATCCCCACCTTCGATACCGAATCACTGGTGATCGACCCCGACACCCTGGAACCTCTCGGACCGAACGAGCAGGGCGAGATCGTGGTGCACGGCCCGCAGGTGATGAAAGGCTACTGGCAACGGCCGGACGCAAACGAAACAGCATTCATCGAAATCGAAGGCAAGACCTTTCTTCGCACCGGCGACCTCGGGCGCGTCGACGAGGACGGTTACTACTACATCGCCGACCGGCTCAAGCGCATGATCAACGCCTCCGGCTTCAAGGTCTGGCCGGCGGAGCTCGAAGCCACGCTATACAAACACCCGGATATCAAGGAAGTGGCGGTGATTTCCGCGCCGGATCCGCGCCGCGGCGAAACCGTGAAGGCGGTCATCGTGCTCAAGGAAGATCGCAAGGGACAGGTGACCGCGGAAGACATCATGGAGTGGTCGCGCGGCCACATGGCGGCGTACAAGGTGCCGCGCATCGTCGAGTTCACCGACCAGCTCCCCCGCTCCGGCACCGGCAAGATTCAGTGGCGGGCTTTACAGGAGAAGGAATGGGAAGGCGTGTCTAAACCTTAGCCACAGAGGACACAGAGGGTACAGAGAAGAGCGAGAACTAATACCGTGTTACTTAAACGGGGGCTGAGTACAGCGAAACGCCCCTTACTATTCCCCATTGCTCTAAAGAGTTCGACGTGATCGAGAGAAAAATCAAACTAACGCAGTTGCGCCAGCACGCCACTGGCGTCATTGCAGACCTCCCTCTCAAAGAAATTGACGCTGAGATTCACGTCGCCGCTCAGCTGCGTCCATACGAGGCTGTTAGTGAACTCTGGGTCTGCTTGGTGAAGCTAGCCAATCTTTTCCCCATCGCTGGCGAGGAGCATGAGCAGGTGTGTTCGCTTGTTCGAAGGTTTGAACGGAAGGTCGCGAGCCAGCTTCTCCAAAGCAAAGCCCTTGACTGCTTGCTGGCGCTTGACCCGCCGCTAGAAACGGTATTGGCACATCCCCGCGAAAGACTAGACGCTAAAACGGATCGTGAACTAAGGTGCGTAAAGAGCAGGAGAAAGACAGATCCTAAAGGTGCTCTCCTGGCAGTAATCGAGATCCTTCAACGCATCCGTGATAAGAAAATGCACGGCTTCAAGACGCCACAGGGACCACGCGATCAGGTCATCCTCGAGTCTGCCGCGTCGTTATTGCGCGACCTCTGTGGTAAGGCTGCACAGCACGTCGCGAGAGCAGAACAGGAAAAGGTGAAACACGCGTAGTCGATATTTTTCAATAGGACTGACATGAAAACAAATGCATGGATTGTATTGATGCTTTCTGTACTCGTGAGCGTGTCGTCGCAAGGCATATGGGCTATGACGCCAATGGTTCTTTCCAAAGCATGCGAAATAAGTGCCGCCGGCTCGCCAGTAGAAGGAATGTCAAAACAACAACTAGTGGCGCATACGCTTTGCTTATTTTATGTTCGTGGCGTTGTAGAGGGTGTGGCTATTGGAGCCGCCCAAATGGCTATCTCTGAAAAGAATATTCGCTCTACTGAGGTTGAAAAGCGTGTTGCTCGTCTAATGCCCTGCTTCCCAGACGGGGATGAAAAAACACAAAATAAGCTATTAGGAAAAACCGTCGTTGAATACTTTAAAGCTCACCCGAGTGACTTGACGGACTCTTCAAAGGTCCCTTACCTAGTCTGGAAGGCCTTTACAGAGACGTTTCCTTGTAAGTGATCTTTATACGCACAGACTTTCCCGTATGGGGTGCAATCATGGTGCTTCACCGGCTCTATCCTGAAGTACGCGTGGCGGACCTGAGCTTCCATCACAAGGAGCCGCTCGTGAGGAATCGGAAACTGGTGACCAAAATGATCCCGATTCAGGAGGAAGGGGATGTATGGCGATACCAGCCGAAGAGACAAACTCAATAAGCTTCCGATATACCGATCGCTGGTTCGCCTACTTTGACTTGCTTGGATTCTCCAACCTTGTGCGGCAGAAAAGGATTGAACATGTGTTGCCAATTTATGAAGGTGTCCTAAGCGCGATAGCTGAGAAAGCCGATCCGAAGAGGGGAAGCGGAATTTCATACTCGTGGTTCTCCGATACCTTCATCATCTTCTCGAAAGGCGACTCCGACGTGGAGTTTGCCCAAATGGAGCGCGTCTCCAGATTATTCTTCCAAAAGTTGATACTGAACAAGATACCCGTTAGAGGTTCGCTTACTGTGGGTGCGCTTTACACTCAGCAACGGAAGAATATTTTCGTTGGAGAAGCGCTGATTGATGCGTATGAGTATGGGGAAGCGCAGGACTGGCTCGGTTTCGTCCTAACCCCTAGCGTGTATCGCCATCTGGATCGGGGGCCACTCCACCTGGAAAAGAGGGTCCACTACCGGGTTGTGGATATTCCCGGCGTGATCCGCCATCAACACCCCGACAACGTCTATGCGTTTACATTCAACAACGGACGGGTCAATGGGCGGAATCCTTTTCTGGATGCCGTGTTGGCCATGAAGGCGAGCGCAGGGAAAATGCATGAGAATAAATACGCCAATACGGAGCGATTTATCCGTGCGCACACCATGTTCTGATGCGTCCCTTGTTGGGCTTCCTGCGTAACCGGAAGGGATCGTATCCAGCCATTCAGGACGCCGAAACAACCTCAATCCAGTGCCCGGATTCATCCCGTCCGGCGCGCCAAAACGATATGTGAACTCGTCAGCTCCTCCTCTACCCGTTCGGTGATGCTTGCACATCGAGGTGCTTGATTTTCGTTTTCCTTCGCGTCCCTTTGCGACCTTTGCGTTGAACGCGTTTTTTGATTCTCCTCTGTGTTCTCTGTGTCCTCTGTGGCTCTGTGGCTAAACGCCTTCGTGGCTATCGCGCAGTTCAAAAAAGGATACAATGCATCGCATTTGCAATGCAGATCGGGCTATCCATGAAGACCACCACTATCCCATCGCTTCGCGTGTCCCCGGAGCTTCGCAAACAAGCCGAAGATGTTCTTGAGCAGGGAGAGACTCTCTCCGGCTTCGTGCTTGATGCGCTGACTCGGAGCATCGAGTACCGTAAGTTTCGACAAGCATTCATAGCGCGAGGCCTGTCGAACGCCGCGCGAGCGAAGAAAACGGGCAAATACGTCCCGGCCGACAAAGTGATCGAGAAGCTTGCACGCAAACTAGTCAAAGCGAAACAACGCGCGGCTTGACTCGGTGAAACGTTACAAAGTCCGCTTCACGTCGGAGGCGCAAGACGATTTGCTGCGGCTCTATGACTTCCTGCTGGAAAAGGACATAAGTGCGGCAGAGAACGCCTTGGAGGCAATCAAAGGGGCAATCGAGTTACTTCGTTTCTCGCCGTTCTCGTGTCGTAAGGCACTACCCGACAATTCGTTTCTAAGAGAACTCATCATTCCCTTTGGCGCCGGGGGATACGTAGCATTGTTTGAAATCGAGCCTGGCAACAAGGTGAGCATCCTCGCAGTACGGCACCAGCGGGAGGAAGATTTCCAATAGGGTCTTTCACGGCCTTCGCACTGTGCTGTCTTGGAATCCTCCGTGCCAAAACAGTCTCTTTCTGCGAAGCACGACGGCGAAGACGTAATCCCCCCGCATCACCGACAGCGCCGTCAGCCGCCGCGAACGCGAGCGCGCCGGCAAGCGCGGCCCGGACCAGCCTGAAGATTCAGTCGTTTCATTTTTCTCCTTGTGCGACAGCCATTTTTGGGTGGGACAGGCAGTCGTAAACAGGAACCATGGCCGCCGCGTTGACTCTCAAAGTAAAGGGCTGCGGGCCGTTGAACAAGCCTCGCCCCGCAGCCAGGACCAACACAGTGTTCTGCTATCCTGCACAGGATGCAGTTTTGTCGAGTGCCTGACACGATGACCAGTTATCACCGCGCGTTTCCTGCCTGGGTTTCGCTGCGGCTGTCGCCGCTGCTGCTGATTGCGGCACTGGCCGGCTGCGCCGGCTCGCCGGAAGTCGCCGAGGCGTCGGCAACGCGGGCCAGCGACGAGACGGCGCGCAAGGCTGTTGCCTTTGCACGCGAGATGGTCGGCAAGCCCTATCTCTACGCCGGCGACACGCCGGCGGGATTCGACTGCAGTGGGCTGGTGCGCTTCAGCTACGGCCGCGCCGGCATCAGCATGCCGCGCGCCAC
This sequence comes from Pseudomonadota bacterium, assembly GCA_038040175.1. Taxonomy (GTDB): domain Bacteria; phylum Pseudomonadota; class Gammaproteobacteria; order Burkholderiales; family JACQAP01; genus JACQAP01. The sequence continues at coordinate 7,440 of JBBPIT010000040.1, forward strand.
CCAGGCGCAACGCAACGCCACCACGCGGATTTCAGTTCGCAGCCTGCGCCCGGGTGACCTGCTGTTTTTCGATCAGGAAGGAAAGAAGTCTTCGCACGTGGGCATCTACCTCGGCGACGGCCGTTTCGTCCATGCGCCTTCCACCGGCGGGCGCGTGCGCACGGACAGCCTCAGCGCGGACTTCTGGAAGAAACACTTCGTCGAAGCAAGAAGAGTTTAATTACCACGAAGGCACGAAGACACGAAGAAAGGCGAGGAAGGGATGGAGATCCGGCAATGTCGTTTTCAGCACTACGCAAATGTCGGACTATGTTTTCTCAGAGTTCGTTTTAGTCTACTTCGTGTCTTCGCGCCTTCGTGGTGACACTTTAGATTTTTGAGAGCCGTGATGAGAAAGAAACTGGCCGCAACGCTCGTCGCTCTGGCGACTGTTGCATTCGCGCCGCCGGGCCTTGCCGCCGGTCCAGACCACGTGGACATCACCTGGATGTCCATCGCCAACATTCACTATGAACTCGGGCCGCTGAGGATCCTTACCGACGGTTACATCAGCCGCATCCCGGAACGCGAATTCCACGGTGGCGGCGGCGGATATGCCTACACCCGCCATCCCTGGAAGCCCGACGTCGAAGCGGTGTCACGCGTGCTCGACGCAATCGGCGGCGCCGGCGAGGTCAATCTCCTGCTCACCGGCCACAGCCACTGGGATCATTCTTTCGATACCGCAACCTGGTCGAAACTGACCAATGCCCCGATCATCGGCTCGATCACCACGTGCTTCGAGGTGATGGCCGAGAACATACCGGCGGAGCGCTGTACGCCGGTGTACGGGCAGGAGAAGATTTCCCTGAGCGAAGGGGTGACGCTGCGCGTCGTGCGCTGGAACCACAGCGGCGATCCGGCGAAGAACTGGGAGCAGCACGACCCGGTCGAGCTCGATGCCGTTCCCCGCCCCGACCCGGCAACCGGTGGATTGCGCGCCGGCGTCGCGGAGGACTTTCCCAACGGCGGCGGCAACCGCGGCTTTCTGTTTACCGTGGACGGTCCCCAACGCCGTTTCAGCTGGTTCTATCAGAACTCGGCCAGCCCGGTGGACCTTCACGTGCCGATCGTGATCAATGGAGTGGACTACGGTGCACCGATTGACAACCTCAAGATCGCGATGAAGGACGCGGGACTGCAGTCGGTGGATCTGTGGATCGGCACCGGAGGGGTGCCGATCGCGCAACTGGTGGTGCCGGTGATCAGACCCAAGGCCTACATCCCGATCCACTGGGATGGCCTGTGGGAACCCTTCGAAGCCGGCATGCCCTGGCCGTTTTCCGACGCCGCGCTCGAGGAGTTTCTCGCCAAGTCCGGGGTAAATCTGCTCAAGCCCGGCCAATACATGGACAAGTGGCGGCTGGACCGTTCAGGCATCCGGCCAGTGCCCAACACCCGCATCAAGCGGGCGCTCGGGTTCCCCGAAGTCCAGCCCTTCCCGCGCTAGCCTTCTTGGTGAAAATCCGCTCGGCGTTGCGGAAGGCGATGTTTTCCGCCACGTCCCGGGGCAACTGTGCGAGCCAACCCCTGGCCTGTTCCGCCAGCGCGACGACCTCACCCCAGCGCGGCGGTATCCAGGTGTCGCTGCCGTAGATGAAGCGGTCGGGATACTTCAGAAACAACGCCTTCCACTGCGGATCCAACTCGCCGCTGCCCGCCACGACATCGCGATAGGAAAGTTCCGCCCACAGCGTCGGATAACGCGCGAGCCAGCGGTCGATGGTCTCCGGCGGCGTGCTCATTCCCGCGTGCGCCCAGACGATGCGCGCCCCGGGATTGAACGAAAAGAGCTTTTCGACTGCGGCGGCGTCCGAATGCGCGTGCAGCCACAGGTTGCGCGCCACCGCAATGTCCACGATCTTGCGGATTACCGGTGTGTCGGCTTCATCCCCGTCAAGATGGAACTCGCCGATCCCCCTATAGATGCCGCGCTTGAGTTCCTCCTCTATGAAGGTCACGGTTTCGGGGTCGCGGTACCAGCTGGCGCGCTCCACCGCCCAAGTCTCGAAATCGCGGGTCTTGCGGTAAGGCCGCAGTTCGGGAATGAAGCGCTCCGGGTAAAGATTGTGGAGCTGGATGGTGCCGTCGTTCGGAGTGCTGGAAAGCAGCGCCCGCCCGATTCCGGCCTCATCCAGGATCGCGATCGCTTTCTCCGGCGGATACTGTTTCGGCGAACCGACGCTGTAGTGGATATGCCCGTCGAACAGCCGCAGCCTGTCCTGTGCCGCCGACCCAAGAGGCAGCAACGCCAGGGTCGCCGCACACGACACTCCCGCCAGACCGCACCAGCGCCGGCGCTTTTGCACATGCATCGTTCGTCCTCCCGAAGCGGCTGCAGGGACTGCCAGCCTACACCGTGCTCATGCGCGCGAACAACGTTGTGCGGGACGATCACCGCGGCCTACCATGACGACGGGCCGGGGCTGACGAGGTGTGTGCCTCGGTACCAGACAACCTTCTTCATTGCCGTCAAGGCAATGAACCGGGTGCGTACTTTCAGGGTAAAACCGCAGGCATAGCCGCGGCAACCAGCCGCCGGTCAACCGGACCCGAGGACGCGCGTTCGCGGTCGGCTTGACCTCGCCGCGTCAGCGGCTTGGGAGGCGGACCCGCCCCGCCGGCGGAGAACTCCGCCGCGCCGGCACGGTCTGACGCATCGTGAACCAAAGTTCTCGCGTAACGCGGGCGTCCTACCCGCGTCGCTTTTTCAGGAGATCACGATGCTTACCAGCAAGACTGTCAGACGGTTTGCCATCGCCGGGATTCTGCCGGCGCTGATCGCAGCCTATTACGCCGTTGCCGTGCCGGGCACGACGCCCGCCCATGCCGGCGCGCAGGACGGCGCAACGCAGAACACCGCGGCGGCAACGCAGCAAATGCTCCCCGATTTCACCCGGATCGTCGAACAGAACGGGCCGGCGGTGGTCAACGTCAGCGCGTCGCGTAAAGCTCCGGCCGGCGTTCAAGCCCCGTCCCAGGGCATCCCGGAAGACGACCCGATGCGCGAGTTCTTCCGCCGCTTCGGGCCGCCCCAGCAGCGAGGGGAGCAACCGATGCAACGCGGCCAGGGCTCCGGTTTCATCGTCAGCCCCGACGGTGTGATTCTCACCAACGCCCATGTGGCTGCCGACGCCACCGACATCGTCGTCAAACTCACCGACAGGCGCGAGTTCGACGCCAAGGTGATCGGCGTGGATCGGCGCTCCGACATCGCGGTACTGAAGATCGAGGCGAAGAACCTGCCGGTCGTGAAAATCGGCGATCCTGCACACCTCAAGGTGGGCGAGTGGGTTGCGGCAATCGGTTCGCCGTTCGGCCTGGAGAACACGATCACCTCCGGCATCGTCAGCGCCAAGGCGCGCGCGCTGCCGGACGAGAACTATGTGCCGTTCATCCAGACCGACGTTGCGGTCAACCCCGGCAATTCCGGCGGCCCGCTGTTTAACATGAACGGGGAAGTGGTCGGCATCAACTCGCAGATCTTCAGCCGCACCGGCGGTTACATGGGGCTTTCTTTCGCCATCCCGATCGACGTGGCGATGAACATCAAGGACCAGCTGGTACAGAACGGCAAGGTCACGCGCGGCCGCATCGGCGTGCAGATCCAGGAAGTTAACCAGGCGCTGGCCAAGTCCTTCGGCCTGTCCAAACCGCAGGGCGCACTGGTCAGCGCGGTGGAGCCGGGCAGTCCCGCCGACAAGGCCGGTTTGAAATCGGGCGACGTGGTGCTGGGCGTCAACGGCAAGGAAATCGACCAGCTATCAGAGCTGCCGAGCGCGATCGCCGGCATCAAGCCGGGTACCATTGCACGCATTCAGGTATGGCGTAACGGCGGCCGCCAGGACATCAATGTGACGGTGGGCGAACTCTCCGAGCAAAAAGTAGCCACGCTCGGGGCCAGCGAGCCCGGCAGTGCCGCCAGCCTCGGGCTGACGTTACGCGAGCTTGCGCCGGAGGAACGCGCGAAGCTGAAAACCGACGGCGGGCTGGTGGTGCAGAACACCTCCGGCGCTGCGGCGCGTGCCGGCATTCAGGCCGGCGACGTGATTCTGGCGTTGAACGACACGCCGGTTACATCCGTCGAGCAACTGAAGCAACTGGTGAAGAAGTCCTCCAAGACCGTGGCGCTGCTGGTCCAGCGCAATGAGGCACGGATCTACGTGCCGGTGCAGATCGGCTGATCGAAAAACAGTCCGGTATAGGGGCGCGCCGCGTATCGCGGCGCGCCTTTTTTTTACTGAAGCGCGAGCGGCAAGTCCAACCTGTCGCCTTGCTTCGGCTTCACAGATCGCAGGGTTTACGCGGCCCCATACTCCGTCGCCGGCGAACGACAGTCGATCAAGCGACGCCGAACGGCACCCAAGTGTCGCGGACCGTCAGGCAAGCGCTGGATCGATTCACTGGGGACGTATTTTTTCTCGGCATGGACTTTGCGTCGACTACTCAAAAACGAGGAGTCGCCGTGACCTGCAAATCCTTCCGCCCTGTCTTGATATTGAGTGTCGTGTTCGCGCTTGCGACCTGCGCCGGCTCGCCGCCGCGAGTGGCATCTGCAACCGCTCCGGTGAGCTCCGAGAACGTGGACGTGAGCCGCGCCGCGGACCACGCGCTGGCGATGGTCGGCGCACCGTATCGCTACGGCGGCGTCGATCCCGCCGGCTTCGATTGCAGCGGCCTGGTCCATTACAGCTTCCGCAAGATCGGGATCGCGCTTCCGCGCGACACGCATTCGCTGCGCAAAATCGGCATCGAGATCGAAATGGACGATCTTGCCAAAGGCGATCTGGTGTTCTTCGACCAGGAAGGAAAGAAATCCTCCCACATTGGCATCTACCTCGGTGACGGCAGATTCGTGCATGCGCCATCCACAGGCGGCAAGGTACGCGCGGACAAGATAGACCTCACGTACTGGCGCAAGCACTTCAACGAGGCACGCAGAATCAGGATGTGAGGCTGCCCGCCCGGCCGCTCAAGCAAAACCTGGCGGCGCCTCGAAGCCCCCGGCCACGTCGGCCAGCAATTTCGCGAATTCGATGCAGCTGCGGTCCTCGAAATACGGACCGATGATCTGTATTCCGACCGGCAGTCCGCCAGGCGAACGTCCGATCGGCGCGGCGGTCGCCGGCAGGTAGGCCAGCGTGGCGAGCGAAATCCAGGCGAGTTGCTCCCAATACCAGCGGCGCTGGCCGTTGATGACAATGGTGCGTGCGATCAGGTCTTCGCTGTGGTCGTGCGCAAACGCGCACACCGGCCCAACCGGACAGATCAGCACGTCGTAGCGCTCGAAGAAAGCGCGCCACTTGGCCCGAATGACTTCGCGCTTCTCGTTCAGACGAAGCCACTCGCGGTGCCCGGCGCTGCTGTAGCGCGCGAGCCGGCCGTGCACGCTGTCCGGATCGGCACCGCGGCCGGCGTCCTGCACGCGTGCGAAAGCCTTGTCGCTGAGCTGCGCGGTTGTAACCGGCCATAGCAGCCTCAGGTAATCGTCGAAGTTCTCCGCCAGCGAAATTCCGGGCCGGGCGGCTTCGTCCACTTTCACCCCCGCCTTTCGCAATGCCTCCACCGCCCCATGGATTGCCGCCCTTACCTCGTCGTCGATCGGAAGCGCCGGATCGTCAAGCCATAGCGCCACCCGAAAATCCTGCAGCCGTCTGGCGCGCGGCGCCGGCAGGACGGGTTTCCAGCCTGCGACGACCGGGCTGTCGGCACCGGCGAGGACGCCGAGCAGCAACCCCAGATCTTCGGCTGAACGCGCGATGGGCCCCGCCACCGCCATGTCGGGTGCCGACAAGGAGCCCGGTGGCGGCGGGATGTGGCCGCGCAAAGGAATGGCCCCGTACGAGGGTTTGTGGCCGTAAACACCGCAAAAATGCGCCGGAATGCGGATCGAGCCGCCGATGTCGCTGCCAAGCTCGAAAGCCGTCAATCCGGCGGCAACCGTGGCCGTGGCGCCACCCGATGAGCCGCCGCAGGTGCGCGAGTTATCCCAGGGATTGTTGGTGGCGCCGAAAAGAACGTTGTAGCTCTGCAGATCGCCGGCGTGGATCGGGACGTTGGTCTTTCCAAAAACCAGGGTCCCGGCATCCTCCAGCCGCTGCACCGCGTCCGCATTCCCCGCCGGCACATGCTTCGAATAAATCGGCGCGCCGCAGGTGGTGCGCAGGCCCGCGGTCTCGAAACTGTCCTTGATGGTGGCCGGCAGGCCGTGCAGCACACCGATTGCGCCCCCTCCGGCGCGCCGCGTATCCGCCGCGTCGGCGTGACTGCGAGCGCGCGCGGCATCGAGCGTCACGATGGCGTTGAGTCTTGGATTGTGGTGCTCGACCCGCTGCAGATAGCTTTCCAGCAGCTCACGGCTGGAAACCTCGCCAGCACGCAGCCGGTCAAGAAGTTCGGTCGCCGAAGAGAAGGGAGTGATTTTCATTTTCAAGGACGTCAACGACCGCCTCGGCATCAGGATCTACCCGGATCACGGCCGGGACCCGAGCCTGCTGATCCGCCTGGCCGACAAGGCCATGTAAGACGCCAAGCAGGCCGGCCGCAACAGTTACCGTCTATAAACCCTCCCACGGTCAGTTAACCATTCCGCAGTGCGGAATTTCCTGCGCAAAAACCCCTGACCGCCCCGGAATCCCGCGTCTGGCGCGGGCGGTTGCGGCAGCACCGGAATCGTGGCTCAATTGGGAGTCATAAGACCAATAAGATTCACCTTTTTTCGTGTCTATAAGCATAAGCAGCAGGCAGTTGGGGGAGGCTGGGGTGTCCAAAGAGGACCGTTCGCGGGATTACTCCGACCTCAGTCCGGAGTTGCTGGAGATCGTCCGGGCACTGCAGGCATCCCTCACCGAGAAGCGGGTGCGCCAGCAATTGCAGGGCGTGGGCAGCAAGCCCTCGATGCTCGAGTCCGCGCTCTCCCGTCAGCAGGCCAAGCGCGCCACCCAACCCCACATCGCCTCTCACCCCCAGCTGCTGGCTGCCGTGGTGGAGTCCGCGGACGCCGCCATCATGAGCGAGACCTGGAACGGCGTCGTGCTTACCTGGAACCGGGGTGCCGAGCGCATCTTCGGGTACAGCGCCACCGAGATCGTCGGCAAGAGCCGTGCCTGCCTGATTCCCGAATTCCTCAAGAACGAGGACGCCAAGATGATGCGCCAGGTCATCGACGGCAAGGCGACCCTCCATCGCGAAACCGTCTGGCAGCACAAGGACGGCAAATTCATCGACGTGGCCGTCAGCCTGTCTCCGGTCGTCGAGAACGACAAGGTGGTGCGATTGTCCCTGGTGGCCACCGACGTCACCGAACGCAAGCGCATGGAGCGCGCGCTCATGGAAAGCGAGCGCAAGCAGCGCCAGCGCACGGCGGAACTCAAGATCGTCCTCGATGCGGTGCCCGCGGCCGTGTGGATTGCCCATGATGCCGAATGCAAGATGATCACCGGCAACCGCACCTCTTACGATCTGCTGCGCCTGCCCCAGGGCAGCAACATCTCGTTCACGGGGCCGGAGGAAACGCGGCCGGCCCATTTCCGCGTGTTCCGCAATGGCCGCGCGCTCGAAACGCACGAGTTGCCGGTGCAGATGGCGGCATTCCGCGGCATCGAAGTGCGCGATTTCGAGGAGGACATCGTCTTCGACGACGGCTCCATCAAGCACCTGATCGGCAATGCCGCGCCGTTGCGCGACACTTCCGGCAAGGTTTACGGTGCAGTGGCCGCGTTCATCGACATCACCGCCCGTCGCACCATGGAAGAGCAGATGCGGCGCATGGCGCACTTTGACTCGCTCACCAGCCTGCCCAACCGGATCCTGTTGATGGACCGCCTGGAACAGGCGCTGGCGATCTCCCAGCGCAACCAATCCAAGACCGGCGTGATCTTCATGGACCTCGACAACTTCAAGGAGGTCAACGACAACCTCGGCCATCACGTCGGCGACATGCTGCTTCAACAGGTGTCGGAGCGCATCCGCGCCAGCCTGCGCGAGGTGGACACGGTTTCGCGGTTGGGCGGCGACGAATTCGTGGTGGTGCTGCCGGAATTGCGCCAGATCGAGGACGCACGCATCATCGGACAGAAGCTGCTGCGGGCGGTGGACGGCGAATACATCGTTTCCGGGGAGAGGCTGCTGATCACACCCAGCCTGGGAATCAGCATCTACCCCGATCATGCAGACGATGCCAGCACGCTGATCCGCATCGCCGACAAGGCGATGTATCACGCCAAGCAGTCGGGCCGGAATACCTATCGGTTCTACGATGCCAGCATGAAGGCCTGACGCGGCTTGTAGTAGCCTCACGCCACCCCCCGCGGGTTGGCGTCGTTCCCCGGGATTAACGCAGCACGGCCAGGCCGTCCCGTTCCTGTTTCTCCAAGGAGGAGCAACGATGCCGACGCGACTTTCATCACCCGGACGGAAACCTCCCCGCAGCAGCGCTCCCGAGCCCGTCCCGGCACCGGGCAGCGAATCCACCAGGGCCGACCGCATCCCCGACCCGGGGCGTGGAAAAGGCGGCGTAGCGGGACCTGCTAAGCGGATTGCGCTGCGACCAGATCCAGGGCTACCTGGTGAGCTGGCCTGCGGAAGACCAGATCGTCGCGTTGTTCTCCAGGGACAAGCGCTAGCCAAGCGCTAACCCGGTCCGGCGACGCGCGCTGCGTCAGGTGCGGATGGCTCTGTCAGGCGCCGCGAAGAAAGTCGAAGTCGCAACCCGCGTCCGCCTGCAGGACATGTTCGTTGTAAAGCCGCGCGTAGCCTCGCGCCGGAATCTGCGGCGTCTTGAACCCCTCGCGCCGCTTCGCCAGTTCGGCCTCGGCAACCACCAGGTCGAGACGCCGATCCCTGACCGACAGGCGGATGCGATCGCCGCTTTTCACCAGCGCCAGCGGCCCGCCCGAAGCCGCATCGGGCGCGACGTGCAGCACCACCGTGCCGAACGCGGTACCGCTCATGCGCGCATCCGAGATCCGCACCATGTCTTTGAGTCCGGTTTTCGCCAGTTTCTTCGGAATCGGCAGATAGCCCGCCTCCGGCATCCCGGAAGCGCTGCGCGGCCCGGCATTCTTGAGCACCAGGAAATCATCCTTCGTCACATCAAGATCCGGCAGGTCTATTCGTGCCGACAGATCCTCGAGCGACTCGAAAACGACTGCCCTGCCCTCCTTCTCGAACAGACCGGAATCGGCCGCGGCGCGTTTGAGGATCGCTCCGCGTGGAGCGAGGCTGCCGAACAGCGCCACCAGCCCGCCGACCGGGGAAATCGGATCGCTTCGGGGACGGATTACGCCGCGGTCCACGAACGGCACGCCACGGGCGATGCGGCTGCGCAGTGTTTCCCCGGTGACCGTCATGCAGTCCAGATACAGAAGGTCCTTCAGTTCCGCGAGCAGCGCGCTCATTCCGCCCGCCGCGTGGAAATCCTGCATGTAGTGGCTGCCGGTGGGTTTGAGATCCAGCAGAACCGGTGTTTCGTCCGAGAGTTGGTTCAGGCGCTGGAGCGAGATTCCGATGCCGCGACGGCCGGCGACCGCGGTGAGATGGATGATCGCGTTGGTCGAGCCGCCGATCGCGAGCAGCACGCGCAAAGCGTTCTCGACCGATTTTTCCGTGATGATCTCCGAAGGCCGCGGACCTTTTGTCCTGATCATTTCCACCGCGCGCACGCCCGTGGCTTCCGCCGCGCGTATGCGGTCCGCGTGCACTGCGGGGATCGCCGCCGTGTCGGGAAGAGTCATGCCCAGTCCCTCGGCGACGCAGGCCATGGTGCTTGCAGTTCCCATCACCGCGCAGGTGCCGGCGGTGGTGGCGAGGTTGCCCTCGATTTCGTCTATGCCCTCGTCGCTGACTTCGCCGGCGCGAAACTTGGCCCAGAATCGGCGGCAATCGGTGCAGGCGCCCAGGCGCTCGCCCCGGAAAGGCATTGCCATCATCGGCCCGGTGACGAGCTGGATTGCCGGCACGTCGGCTGAAGCCGCGCCCATCAGTTGCGCCGGCACGGTCTTGTCGCAGCCGCCGATCAGCACCACCGCATCCATCGGCTGCGCCCGCACCATTTCCTCGACGTCCATCGCCATGAGATTGCGGAACATCAGGCTGGTGGGGCTGAGGAATACCTCGCCCAGCGAAATGGTCGGAAAGTCGATCGGCAGTCCGCCGCTCCTGAGTACTCCGCGCTTGACCGCCTCGGTGAGCTCCGGCACGTAGCGATGGCAGTTATTGAAGCCGCTCGCAGACTGGGCGATGCCGACGATCGGCCGCTCCAGCATGTCCTTGGAGTAGCCCATCGAGCGCGCAAAGGAGCGGCGCAGGTAGGCGGCAAACTCAGGATCGCCGTAGTTGGTGAGATTGCGCCGGATGCCGTGCGCTTTATCTTCCTTATCGTCAGCCATGATTAGGGGCGAAACTCCCTCGACACGATGGACACGAAGGAAAATAACAAGGGGCACGAAGGACGACAAAAAAAGGAGAGAAATCACGGCTTGGACTATTCTTCACCGTTCACCCTTCACTCTTCATCCTTCATCTTTCATCCTTGCTTTCCCCCGATTGTATGATAGTTTTCGTGATGAATCGCCACAACAAACGGAGCAGCAACATGCGCAACCTCATTGCCTTCATGACTTTCCTTCTGGCCGCCGGCCTGGCTCAGGCGCAAACCGCGCCAGCGGTCACCGACGTCAAGGGCACCAAGGTCAACCTCGATGCCCGCGCCTCGGCGGAAGTGGACAACGACGTGATGCGCGCCAGCCTGTTCGTCGAAATGGAAGATACCGACGCCACCCGGCTCGCCGACAAGGTCAACCGCGCGACCAACGACTCGCTCAAGCTGGCCAGGGGATTCACCGGAGTGCGGGCAAAGACCTCCGCTTACACGACCTATCCGGTCATCGACAAGGAGAAAATCGCGCGCTGGCGCTCGCGCTCGGAGATCTTGGTCGAGGGCGAAGACTTCAGGCGCATGGCCGAAGCAATCGGCAAACTGCAGGCGATCATGCAGCTCGGCGCCGTGGATTTTTCGGTTTCGCCGGCGGCGCGCGCCAAGGCCGAAGAGGCACTCACCCAGACCGCCATCGCGGAGTTTCTGCGCAAGGCGGAACGAGTGGCGAAGGGTTTCAAGGGAACGGGATTCAACGTGCTGGAAGCAACGGTGTCCGCCGATGGCGGCTTCATTCCGCCGCGGCCGGTGATGATGAAGTCGATGGCCGCCGCCGAGGCCGTTGCGGCGCCGGATCTCCAGGGCGGCACCAGCCGCGTCACCGTCTCCGTCAACGGCTCGATCCTGATCCCTCGATAATTGGAAAACAAACTCTCTGAACACGAAGGAGCACGAAGGAAAAGCAAGAAAGGAACACGAAGGAGCGGCGAAATGGAAAAAAACAATTCAGGGTTAGAAATCCGGGGTCATTTTCGGCCTTCTCGACGGTTTCGGTCGTCGCAGGTGTCGGGAATGTTGCAGACGTGGCAACAGATTCGAACGACAAGAAATTGAACTTGCTGCCTATCTGGTTTCTTGTTTTCCTTCGTGTCCTTCGTGTTTCCTTCGTGCCCCTTCGTGTTAAGAGAGTTTCGACTTAGAGACGTTCGATGATGGTCGCGGTGGCCTGGCCGTGGCCGATGCACATGACCTGAAGGCCGAGCGTGCCGCCGGTGGCTTCCAGGCCGGCCAGCAACTTGGACATCAGCCCGGCGCCGGTTGCCCCCAGTGGATGTCCGTGGGCGATGGCCCCGCCCCAGGGATTGACCTTGTCCATGTCGGGATGGATTTCTCTTGCCCAGGACAGCACCACCGCCGCGAAGGCCTCGTTGATTTCGATCCAGTCGATATCCTTGATAGAGACTCCCGCTTTCTTCAGCGCCAGTTCGGTCGCCGGAATGACGCCGGTGAGCTGCATCATCGGATCGGAACCGACCGCGACGCGGGCGCGGAAGCGCGCTTTCGGTTTGAAACCGTCGGCCGCCGCAACGTCCCTGTTCGCAACCAGTACGGCGGCGGCGCCATCGGAGATCTGGCTGGAATTCGCCGCGGTAATCACGCCGTTTCCGTCCGGGCGAAACGCCGGTTTCAACGAAGCCATCTTGGCCTCATCGATCTGCGCCCGCACGCCTTCATCGCGCTCCAGCCGCATCGCCTGCCCTTCCGGCGATACGCCCTGCACCGGCAACAGCTCCTTGTTGGAGCCGGCCTTCTGGGCCTGCGCGGCGCGGCGGTGGCTTTCCCTGGCGAAGTCGTCGAGCATCTGCCGCGACAAGCCCCATTTTTCGGAGATGCGTTCGGCGCTTTCCCCCTGATGGATCAGCTCGTGTCGCTGGAACAATTTCGGATTCAGCACGTCAAAGCCGCTGACGGTCCGGCCCAGGCCGATGTCGAGAAACATCGGCACGCGGGTCATGCTCTCCACGCCGCAACCGATTACGTAATTCATGTCGCCGGCCGCCACGGCCTGCGCAGCGAAATGCACCGCCTGCTGGCTTGAGCCGCACATGCGATTCAACGATACCCCCGGCACTTCTACCGGAAGCGTCGACAACAACACGGCAAGTCGCGCCGGGTTCGCCCCCTGTTCTCCGGCAAGTGTCACCGTGCCATCGATCACGTCTTCGATCTTCCGGGGATCGACACGCGCTCGCGCGAGCACACCGTCGAGTACGTGTGCCAGCAACGCGTCGGGCCTTTGCTCCCGCAATGCGCCACCACGGCGGCCAAAAGGTGTGCGTACTGCTTCCAGTATGACGGCCTCGTTCATGGTATCTCCTGAATTGAAATCACCGTATACTACTGCGCGCAGACGGCAGCCCATACAGCAGAGCGACGACGCTCCGCAACGGGAATGACGCTGACATCCGGCAGAAAATGCCAAGCCTTGACTGGCTGTGGGCCGGATCTAATTATCGCCTGCGTTTCAATAGTATAAAGAATCAGGAATAGCCATGTTTGCTCGACACCCAGGGAGCGTGGTTCTGTTCGCCCTGTATCTGATTTGCCAGAACGTATTTGCGGACGGGCCGGACCTCGAGAAAGCGGAAGAACTGCTGCGCGCCAATCGCGCACAGGAAGCCTACGATCTGCTCGAACCCTTCGAGTTCGATCAAGCCGGCGAACTCAAGTTCGACTACCTGCTTGGCCTGGCCGCGCTCGAAAGCGGCAAGCCGGCAAAAGCGTCCCTCGTTTTCGAGCGCGTGCTGGCGGTTGAGCCGCGCTACCTCGGGGTACGCCTCGATCTCGCACGATCCTATTTTCAGATCGGCGATCTCGCCCGTGCCACCCAAGAATTTCAGACCGTATTGGCGCAGAGTCCGCCTCCGGATCTGAAGGCAAATGCCGAACGCTATCTGCAGGAAATAGAGCAGGCCAAGGCGCCGCGCCCTTTCTATCTGAGTTCCTATATCGAAATTGGCGGAGGGCGCGACGACAACGTCAACAGCTCCACGTCCAATAATCAGATCAATCTGCCAGGCGCGAGCTTCCTTCTCGATCAAGCCAGTCTGAAACGTGGCGACAACTACGCAACCGCCGGCATCGGAGCGGAGATGGGTTATGTGCTGAGTCCTCTTTGGTCGGTATTCGCGGGCGGCGATACCCGCTACCGGAGCTACAATCAAATCGATACTGCGGACTACGGCACGCTTGACGGACGCATGGGCGTAGGCCTGAATCTGGGCCGGCATTTCTTCCGGCTCGGGACAACGGGTGGGCGTTTCTTTCTGGACGATCGTGTCTACCGCGATAGCTACGGTGGCAACGCCGAGTACCGCTATCAAGCGGGCGATCGCGACCAGCTTAGCATAAACGGTCAATACGTCGCCTTTCGGCACCTTTCAGCATTGCTCGAGACGAGTAAATTCGATCATGACTTCGATCAGGCGCTGGCGAGCTTCGGGTGGATGCACGTTCTCGCGTCCGGTCGCACGCTGTTCTCCATCAATCTGAACGGCGGCCACGAAGACGACGTCGGGGACCGCGAGGACGGCGCCGCACTCCTTGGCGGCGCGCGGGCATTTGCGCAAACGGCATTGACCGAAAAGATCGGTGTATTCACCACCTTCGGCGCGCAGCGCACCAAGTACGACAAGGAGAATGAGCGCTTCAAGGTGGTGAGGGCCGACTGGCTATACGACGCCACAATCGCCATAATTTGGCAGTTTGCCAACAAATGGAGCCTGCGCCCGCAAGTCACCTATATCAAAAATAGGTCGAATATTCAGATATATGACTTCACTAGGGCCGACATGGCATTGAATTTGCGACGGGATTTTCAATGGCCCTGATCCGCAATCAGATGATGAACCTGTCCCTGTCTCCCTTTCCCTCGATGCAGACAGTCCGCATCGCATTCGTTTGCCTTGTACTACTGCTGCCCGAGATCTTGCTGGCCGCGGAGGGCGGCAAATTCCAATTCGTGATCGGGGAGATCAAAGTGATTTCGTCGGCCGGTATCGAACGTAGGCCCGTGAAAGGCGACAGCTTCAATACCGGAGACACAATCTTCACGGGAGCCGGCGGCACCGCGCAAATTCGCATGGGTGACGGCGGGCTCATGGCAATACGTGCGAACACGCAATTGCGCCTCGATCAATATGTCTTCAACGGCCGTGAGGATGGCAACGAGCGCAGCCTCCTGTCGCTGGTCAAAGGCGGTTTCCGCGCGATCACGGGCCTGATTGGCAATCGCAACAAGGACAACTACCGCATCCTGACTCCGAGCGCGACCATCGGCATTCGCGGCACCGACCACGAACCGGTTGTGATTCCAACCGGCGCCGCCGGGGGCTTCCAGGCCGGCACCTATGATCGCGTGTACCGTGGCGCAGTGATCATGGAAACGGAAAAAGGCAAGCTGATCGTCTACCCGAATCAGGTTGGATTCACGCCGAGCAAACATGTGGCGCCTGTCATACTGCCGAAAATCCCGGAATTCTATGCTCTGAAGCCTCAACAGCCGAATGCCTCCAAGGATTCGGACACGGCAAACAATTCCGGCGATACCAGCAAGAAATCCGATGACTCCAAAGTGGATTCCGTACCTTCGCTGTCGAATCCAAAAGACAGCGAGAAGTCGATAAAAGATACGGACAGCGACCCAACAGCCACACTGCTCAGCCCGCTCGATTCGCCGTCCAAGGATCTGAAGCCTCAACAGCCGAATGCCTCCAAGGATTCGGACACGGCAAACAATTCCGGCGATACCAGCAAGAAATCCGATGGCTCCAAAGTGGATTCCGTACGTTCGCTGTCGAATCTAAAAGACCGCGTGAAGCCGATAAAAGATACGGACAGCGACGACAGCGACGACAGCGACCCAACAACCACACTGCGCAGCCCGCTCGATTCGCCGTCCAAGGATTCGGACACGGCAAAAAATTCCGGCGATACCAGAAAGAAATCCGATGGCTCCAAAGTCGAGACATTGACTGTCCCGACGACGACAATTCAAAAATCACTACGATCACCAAATGATGCCGGAGATACGCAAGGGAGATCGAGTCAAATCAAGACAGACGCCCTTTCTGTTCCCGTCACAAGCACGCTGAAGTCGACTGTCCCGACGACGACAATTCAAAAATCACTACGATCACCAAATGATGCCGGA
>JBBPIT010000040.1:23165-34306 GCA_038040175.1 Pseudomonadota bacterium
ATCGAGTCAAATCAAGACAGACGCCCTTTCTGTTCCCGTCACAAGCACGCTGAAGCCGACTGTCACGACGCCGGTCACCAGCACACCGGTGACGGGCACACCGGTCACTACGACTACGCCGATAACAACGATCCCCACTACGCCCATAACAACGATTACGACGCCGATAACGACGGCGCCAAAAGCAGTCGAGACATTGACTGTCCCGAAGCCGGTCACCAGCACACCGGTTACGAGCACACCGGTCACTACGACTACGCCGATAACAACGATCCCCACTACGCCCATAACAACGATTACGACGCCGATAACGACGGCGCCAAAAGCAGTCAAGACATTGACTGTCCCGAAGACGACAATTCAAAAACCACTACGATCACCAAAGGATGCCGGAGATACGCAAGGGAGATCGAAAGGGCGATCGAAGAAGGACTGAACTTCACGCTGTCCCGAAATGCCTGATGTTAGCCGCGCTGCTGCTGGCTTGTGGAAATGCTCACGCGATCGAACCGACGCGCGTGATGTTCGTTTCGAGCGCCGACGTAAAGCCCGTGATAATCGACCTTCAGGGCCGCGAACCAAGTTGCGGATCGAGCCAAGTCTGGTAGCCCTCGATGTTCTTTTTACCATAGGCCACGATCTTTTCGGCCAGCGCTCCGTCCGCGCGCTTAAAGCGTGTGACTTCCATGGTGCCCCAACTGTTCGGTTCGTATTGGGTATCCATCACGTCCTCGATCATTCGCACCCTCGCCCGCTCCGCCGGCGATTTCGGCAGCAGCGGCGGACTTGACCACTTGTCCTCGAGGTACTCCGGAATTACTGTGGAATCGAACACTCTGAAGTCACCATCTATCAGAGCCGGGATCTCGGCACGCGGATTGGCGTCTACGAAGGCACCACCCGCGGTGCCGGACATCAACCCTTCGGCGGGCAGCGATTTGAATTCGATGCCTTTTTCCAGCGAGGCGATCTTGACCTTCTGCACGTACCCGGACAGCGGATTTTCGTAAAACTTAAGCATCTTTCCCTCTGCGTACCCCTCAAGGGGGTATTGAAGTGAATCCTCTGTGGCTCATTGGCTTCAGGTTTTGGTGACCAGGACAACCTTGCCGGTGACGCGCTTGTTGAGCACTTCGTTGAGCGCTTCCGCAGCGCGTTCCAGCGGGTAGGTGGCGTGGATGTGCGGCCTGACTTTGGCAGCCGCGTACATCGCCATCAGATCGTAGTTGTTCTCGCGATTGCGCTCGGGTTCGTTCTTCGTGAACGCGCCCCAGAACACCCCGACGATGGAGCAGCCCTTCAGCAGGATCAGATTCAGCGGTACCTTGGGAATGTCGCCGGCGGCGAAGCCGACCACCAGGAAGCGGCCGTTCCACGCCATGTCGCGCAAGGCCGGCTCCGAGTACGGTCCGCCGACCGGGTCGTACACCACATCCACTCCCTTGCCGGCGGTGAGGGCCTTGATCCGTGCCCGCAGGTCCTCGGTGCCGTAGTTGATCACCGCATCGGCGCCGTTCTGCTTGCAGATCTGCAGTTTGGCATCGTTCGAGGCAGCCGCGATTATCTTTGCGCCCATCGCCTTGCCCAGTTGTATCGCGGCCAGTCCCACCCCGCCCGCCGCCCCCAGTACCAGCAACGTTTCGCCGGCCTTGAGGTCGGCGCGATCCTTGAGGGCGTGATAGGAGGTGCCGTAGGTCAGCACGAATGCTGAAGCCGGTATGAAGTCCATTCCCGGTGGCATTGGGATGGTACGTTCCGCATCAACCGCGATCTCCTCGGCGAATCCGCCCCAGGTGTTGAACGCGATCACCCGATCACCGCGCTTGACCCGGGTCACGCCCTCGCCGACTTCCTTGACGATGCCGGCGACTTCGCCGCCGGGCGAGAACGGCAGCTCCGGCTTGAACTGATACTTGCCCTGGATGATCAAGGTATCGGGGAAATTCACCCCGCAGGCTTTCACGCTGACGACGACCTGTCCCTGCGCCGCTTTCGGCGACGGCACCTCCTCGACAACCAACTTCTCGGGCATCCCCAACTCTTTACACAGCACCGCTTTCATTGTTCACACCTCATCAAGCTCACTCACCACGAAGGCACGAAGAAAAAACAAAACCTCGACGCAAATAATCCGCCATGCGCACCAACGGGAGCAGACAACATGCCTGGAAACTCTCGCGGCTCCTGGCGGCAAAGTTTTCGAGTCCCGGTTCATTTCAACAATCGCATTTCTTCGTGCCTTCGTGTCTTCGTGGTTCACGCAGTTCCGTTCTTGAGGATTTTCTCGACCTGGCGCCAGCCGGCTTCGGCCATGGGCCGGGCGCGCTTGCCCTGCTCCATCGCGTGCGCGCTGGCCGCGGTGCCGTCCTTGACCCGGCCCATGATGCCCTGAAGTATCCCGGCGAGGCGGAACATGTTGTAGGCCATGTAGAAATCCCAGTTCGGGATATGGCTCCTGCCGGTGCGCCTGCGGTACGCGGTGACGTACTCTTCCTCGGTCGGTATGCCCAGTGCGCGAAAGTCGATCCCGTTCATGCCGCGGAACTGGCCCGGCGTCAGCCGCCAGGTCATGCAGTGATACGCGAAATCCGCAAGCGGATGTCCGAGCGTGGACAGTTCCCAGTCGAGCACCGCGAGAATCTTCGGCTCCTTCGGATGAAAAATCACGTTGTCCATCCGGTAATCGCCATGGACGATGGTGGTCTCGTCACCCGGCGGGATGTTCTTCGGCAGCCATTCGATCAGGTTCTCCATCGCCTCGATGCGCTCGGTTTCGGAGGCGCGGTACTGCTTGGTCCAGCGGTTGATCTGGCGCTCGATGTAGTTGCCCGGCTTGCCGTAGTCGGCGAGGCCGACTCGCGCGTAATCCACCTTGTGAAGCGCGGCGATCACGCGGTTCAACTCGTCGAAGTACGCCGCGCGCTGAGCCATGCTCATGCCGGGCAGCGACGGATCCCACAGCACGCGGCCCTCGACGTAGTCCATGATGTAGAACGCAGTGCCGATCACTGCGTCGTCCTCGCACAGGCAGTAGGTTTTCGCCACCGGCACACCGCTGCCGTGCAGCGCGGTGATGACACGGTACTCGCGGTCCACGGCATGCGCCGATGGCAGCAGCTTGCCCGGCGGCTTGCGGCGCAAAACGTAGCACTTGCCGCCTGCCGTCAGCCTGAAGGTCGGATTGGACTGGCCGCCCTTGAACTGTTCGACTTCGAGATTTCCCGAGAAGCCTGCGACGTGCTGGCGCAGATAGCGTTCCAGACTGGCCACATCGAAGCGATGCCTCTCCTGGACCGGCATCGTGCCGATGAACTCCTCGTTCATGAACTTCTCTCCCTCGCTTGCTGTGAGCCCGGCGAGAATACCATCCGCGCTCGAGGCCTGCCAACGCGGCTCAGGGTGGCGAAAACCCGCATGCTAGAATCCCTGCGTTTTTTCCTCTGCAATCACGCCGATGAAAGAGTTCAAGGACCGTGTCGCAGTCGTAACCGGGGCGGCAAGCGGCCTCGGCCGCGCCATGGCGCTGCGCTTCGCCCGCGAGGGCATGAAGATCGTCCTGGCAGACGTACAGGCCGATGCCCTGAAGAAAACCGAAGCCGAGTTCGAACAGGCGGGTTTCCCGATACTGGCGGTGCGCACCGACGTGTCGAAAGGCAAGGACGTCGAGGCGCTGGCCGACAAGGCGTTCAAGACCTTTGGCGGCGTGCATGTGCTGTGCAACAACGCCGGCGTTGCGCCCGGCGGCACGGTCTGGGAGCACACCGAGAAGGACTGGGAATGGACGCTGGGGGTCAATGTATGGGGCGTGATTCACGGCATCCGCGCCTTCGTACCGCGCATGCTCGAGCAGAACGTGGACTGCCACGTGGTCAATACCGCATCGGTGGCCGGGCTGCTGTCGCTGCCGGGGATGAGCGTTTACTGCGTATCCAAGCACTCGGTAGTCACGCTGACCGAGTGCCTGCACCACGACCTGGTCGAATTCGGCGCCAAGGTAAGGGCCTCGGTGCTCTGCCCGGCCTACGTCCCCACCGGCATTTCCGATTCCGAGCGCAACCGTCCCGCATCGCTGCACGAGGGAAAAAAGAAAAGCCCGGAGGACCTGAAGCGGGAAGAGCAGTTGCGTCACGCGGTGCAGTCAGGGCGCATTTCCGCGGAGCAGATTGCCGAAATCGTGCTCGAGGCCATCAGGACGGAGAAGTTCTACATCCTCCCGCACCAGAAGATCAAACCCGCGATCGAAACCCGCATGCAGGACATTCTGCAGGAGCGCGAGCCGACCAATACACTGAAGCGCTAGGCGGCGCCACCCCAGGGCAGCGCAGCGGGCGCTCCGCTTCGTGCCGCCGGCGGTGATGACTGCGATTGTGTTTCCGGAGTTACTGGTTCGGGACGGTCACTTGGCGGTGAACATGGACAATCATCGCCTGATGGCCGGTTTCATCGCGATCCTGGTAGCGTGGCGCTTCAAAAAAATAATGCCGACCATCGTGGTCGGCATGGCTGTCTTGTGGCTGCTGCAATACTATGCAGGCTAAAAAAAAAGAAAACGCGCTCAACACGAAGGGTCACGAAGGAAAACAATGAAGGTGCCTGTGCCGTGCTGTCGTGTTTTTCAGCTTGGCGTTTCCCTCCTTTTCACCCAACACCTGGGCTGAGCAGCAGCAAGCAGCTCGGCCACTATACTCAATGAATCCCCTCAGCACCGTGGCTCTCCTTTGTGTTCCTTCGTGTTTTCCTTCGTGATCCTTCGTGTTGAAAGAGGTTCACGCGGTTTTCTTTATTTTCGTGTTCGCGCGGATGAAATCCGCCATTCGAGCGACGCCCTTCTCGATCGCTTCGTTGGAAGCGGCGTAGCTGAAGCGGATATGCTGGCCTTCGTTGGGCACGCGCGGACCGAAATGGATGTCCGCCAGCACCGCCACGCCGGCTTCGTTCAGGAGCCGCTTGCGGAACTCCTCCGAATCCTTGGCTCCAATCATCTCGCAGGCCGCCGTAACGTTCGGCCAGGCGTAGAAGGCGCCACCCGGATTCCGGCAAGTCACGCCGGGCACTCTGTTCAGCAACCCCACGATCAGATCGCGCCGCGCGAGAAAGCTGTCGCGCATTTTCTTCGCCTCGTCCTGCGGACCGTTCATTGCTTCCACCGCCGCCCACTGTGTGATCTGCGAGGCACAGGAATCGGTGTTGGTCACCCAGCGGGTGAACACCGGCGCCAGCGCCCTGTTCGCGGTAAAGCCCAGGCGCCAGCCGGTCATCGCCCAGGTCTTCGAGGCGCCATCGGAAATGATGGTGCGCTCGAGCATATCCGGAAACTGGGCCAGCGACACGAATTCGCCGTCGTAGCAGAGCTGCGAATAGATCTCGTCCGCGAACACCCAGACTTGCGGATGCCTGCGCAGGATCGCAGCGATCGCTTCCATGTCCTTCTTCGGAATGATGCCGCCGGTCGGGTTCTGCGGCGAGTTCAGGATCAGGAGCTTTGTTTTCGGCGTGATCTTCGCTTCGAGCTCGGCCGGGTCGAAGCTGAAGTTGCGCGATTCGCGCAGATGGATCGGCACCGGCACCGCGCCATGCGCGCGAATCTGCGATTCGTAGATCGGGAAACCCGGGTTCGGGAAGACCACCTCGTCGCCCGCGCCATAGTCGGTGACCGAGAGAATCGAATAGGCTATGAACGGTTTTGCGCCCGCGCCGACAACGATGTCGTCCGCGCTCACGTTGATATGTCGCGTGCGGTTCAGATAATTTGCCGCCGCCTCGCGGAGTTCCAAAATCCCGGCCGAAGGCGTGTAGCCGTGCTTGCCCTCGTTGATCGCCTTGATGCCCGCGTCGCGGATGTTTTTCGGGGTGTGGAAATCCGGCTGGCCAATGCAGAAGGAAATGATGTCCTTGCCCTGGCGTTGCAGCGCGCTGACTTCGGCAAGGACAACGAAAGCGTTTTCGGTGCCGAGATCGTTCGCTCGGCGGGATACTGCGGGCATCAGGGAAACTCCTCCGGGATCAAAAACGCGGACTTCAATGACTGGCGCGCCCGCCCGTAAGCGTTTATATTTGAAGCACTTTATAGCACGCCGATCGCGAGACGGTCAAACCGTTCGGGCACTCCAACCCGGCCTGAAGCGATAAGAAGCATATCTCGCGCAATGAGGGCCAAACGATGCCAACGTCGAAATCCATTCTTTCCGACAAGAGTCGCCGTCGCGTCATCGATGTCGTGTTAAAACTGCAATTTCCCGACAACCCGGGTGCCGTTCTGGGCCGGCATACGAAGGTTCGCCATTCGGGGCCGGACTGGGGGAGGATGAGCGCTTTCGACCAGCGCCGGGAAGAACTCAATGACCGAACCCGCTGCCCGGATGACAAACTGGGCGACGCGCAGAAATCCGCAAACAGACGAGTGCCTCCATGCCTTACATCGAAGAATCGCTTTCCGCCGGCGAGCAGATCGTAGGATTTTTCAGGCTCCACTGGGTTTCCAGGAGCTGGATGGTCCTGTGGATCGTGCTCGCGATCCCCACGGTTGGAATTACGCTGATCCTGGCCCTGTATGAATTCCTCAGGCTCCGGTCCATCGAGCAGGGGGTTACCAACAAGCGCGTGATCTACAAGAAGGGCATCATCAGCCGCAAATCCGAGGAGATGAAGCTGAACTCCATCGAAACCGTGGAGATCGATCAGGGCATTCCCGGACGCATCTTCGGCTTCGGCGACGTGAGAGTGACCGGCCGGGGGTTGAGCAACGTCGTCTTCAAGACAGTCGACGACCCCATGGCGGTGAAGCGGCAAATCGAAAGCGTCAGTAATCGGGTCGGATGAGTGGCTGTTGATCCGGCCGCAAAGGTTGTCCGACTGCCTTCCGAAGGGGTATCGTCTGCATCAAATGCAGCCCATGGGGCAGTCGCATGAACGAGCAGCAGGCCGCAGCTCTGCGGCAACACATGGTCCTGGAAATCGCCGCGCAAACCGTCCTCGCGGGTGAAAGGATCGGCAAGTACAACCTCGATGCGCGGGTGATGGAAGTCATGGGGAGGGTGCCGCGGCACGAGTTCGTGCCGGTCGAACTCCAGCCTTACGCCTATCTCAACCGCCCGCTTCCTATCGGCTTCGACAAGACCATATCTCAGCCGTTCATCGTCGCGCTGATGACGGACATGCTGGAGATCCGCAAGGAAGACGTCGTTCTGGAGATCGGCACCGGACTTGGCTACCAGGCGGCGGTCCTTGCCGAGCTGGCTTACAAGGTATACAGCGTCGAGATCATCGAAGCGCTCGCTCGGCAGGCTGTGAAACGGCTCAGCCGCGCGGGCTACACCAACGTCGAAGTCAAGGTCGCCAACGGCAGTCACGGTCTGCCCGAGCACGCCCCATTCGACAAGGTGATGGTCACGGCGGCGCCGGACCTCATCCCTCCCTCTCTGATCAACCAGCTCAAGCCCGGGGGCAGAATGATGATCCCGGCAGGCTTGTCCGATAATCAGCAACTGATCCTGGTGGAGAAGAGCGCGAACGGCCGGTTGTCGACCAGGGAAATCCTGCCGGTCCGGTTTTCCCAGCTCGAAGAAGCCGAATCCTTCTAGCACCTACCGGCGCAATGCAACCAATGCATGAGCGAACCACGATCGAATCGAAGACCAACTTCCTGCGCGCAGCGCCGGAAGGCACGCGTATCACCGGAGAGTGCACCGCGTTTCACCGCGGCAAGACGACGATGGTGTGGCAGACGCAGATCAGATCCGAGACGGGAAAATTATGCGCGGTCGTAATCCAAACCCAATTGGTAATTCCGGCGTGACCGGGTGACTGGATCGACAGGCAACGTATCGGGCTGATCCGGTTGCAACGCCGGCGGGCCTGCCGGCGCGTTTCGATGCATTGCCCGACTTCAGTGCTGAGTGAATTAAAAAGAGCCGCATTGCTGCGGCTCATCGTCTGCTTAACGCGATGCGCTCAGAAATTGAACTGAACGCCGACGGAAAGAAAGTCGAGTCCATCGCCGTCGATATCGAAACGCTCCCACTCGGCGCGTATTCCAAGTTGCTGGCTAACATTCCACATTACGCCAGCGCCGAACATGATGTCGGTGCCATCAGCGCTTTCCGACACAAACCCTGGAGCGCTGACAGTCGCATCCCACATGTAGGCGCCGACCTTGCCAAAGATGCCGAACTGCGGGTTGATTGGGAAGATGCCTACCGCCGCGACCTGGAATCCATCCACCTCACCCGTGATAGTAGCGCCGCCTGCCAAGGCAGAAACTTCACCAAGGTCGATCCAGGCGCCCTCGACCGCAAAGTTCGGGGTGAACTTGTAGCCGCCGAAGAGTTTCCATCCGATATCTTTATCATCGCAGGACGTTGCGCCCAGCGCATTGAGGTCGTCACAGAGATCAAACGTTGTAAGACCGGCTCCCACACCTATATAGCCTTGTGCGGCCGCAGTGCCCGCCACGCCAAACAGCATGACTGCAACGCAAGCAAAGACAATTCGCTTCAGTGTCTCAAGTTTCATGACCGTCTCCTTGATTTGTAAGAAGGGCAGAGGGAGCGGAACGCTGCCAATCCGCACAGTGTCGCGTTTTCGCCCTAATCATTAGTTTAAGGCAGCGTGTACGTCAAATCTGACAATTTGATAACTTTGCCGCTGCAGAATGCGAAGTTGATGAATTATCACCGTTTTTGACTGACCGTTTGTCGCCGGCGCATCGTGCGATTTTGCTTCGGATCGGGTTCCGTGACGACCCGGTCGCCTGATAGCGATACTCCATATCGAGCAGACATCTGCATGAACGGAATCAATCCCGGATATTGAATGCCGTGAATTTTAAGCATAACCTTCGATCGCGCCACATCGTGTTTGTGAGTCAATTCCGAATGCCCTTAGGGCTCGAATAACTTTATTTAATTCTGGAACGCTTTCCATGGCGACACAGTCATCACCTGCCGCTCGAGGCTCCGGCCGTTCCGTTCCGATCATGCTTCTGGTGGGAACGCGCAAGGGCGCATTCATCTATCGTTCGGATGCTGCGCGCCGGAAATGGCGGGTCGAAGGCCCGCATTTCCTGGGCAACATCGTCAATCACCTGGTGCTCGACCCGCGCGATGGCCGCACACTGCTGCTGGCGGCAAAGACAGGACATCTCGGGCCGACGGTGTTCCGCTCGCTGGACGGCGGTCGTAACTGGAAGGAAGCAAAGCAGCCGCCCGTCTTCAGGAAAGCAAAGGAGGGCGAAGAAGGCCGTTCGGTGCAAAGCGTGTTCTGGCTTTCCCCCGCGCACGCTTCGGAACCGGACACATGGTACGCGGGCACCGCGCCGGCGGGCATGTTCCGTTCCCGGGATGGCGGCGCGACCTGGGAAGCGGTCGCCGGTTTCAACGACGGTCTGTATCCGAAAATCAAGGACAAGGTAGGCGAGGTCCCCGACGGCTCGCTCTTGCATTCCATCCTGGTGGATCTGCGGGACGCTCGCCATCTCTACATCGGCATTTCCACCGGCGGCACGTTCGAGAGCAGCGACGGCGGACAAACCTGGCGCCCGCTCAACAGAGGCGTGGAGGCCTACTTCCTTCCGGAGAAGAATCCGGAGTACGGGCACGACCCGCACCTGATGGCCTTGCACCCGCTCAAGCCGGACCGGGTCTACCAGCAGAATCACTGCGGTATTTATCGCCTCGACCGCCCCGCCGTCGAGTGGCAGCGCATCGGGCTCAACATGCCCAAGGAAGTCGGCGACATCGGTTTTCCAGTGGTGCTGCATCCGCGCGATCCGGATTGCGTTTGGGTTTTTCCGATGGACGGCACCGAGGTGTGGCCGCGTACCAGTCCGGACGGCAAGCCGGCAGCGTACCGCACCCGCGACGGCGGTAAATCCTGGCAGCGGCAGGACCGCGGCCTTCCTGCGGAACAGGCGTGGTGGACAGTCAAGCGTCAGGCCTTCTGTGCCGATGCCTGCGAACCTGTCGGACTTTACTTCGGTACTACCAGCGGCGAGACCTGGTCGAGCACCGACGCGGGCGAGAACTGGTCGCAGATCGCCGCCCACCTGCCCCACATCTATTCGGTAACGGCTGCACCGGATCTGTGATGCGCGTCGTGTTGCCGAGCCCGCTTTTCTCCTACACCGGCGGCCAGCAGGAGCTGGATGGCGCCGGCGAATCGGTCGCGCACCTGCTGGACTTTCTCGAGTCCCGCTACGCGGGAATGCGCCACCGCATCGTCGACGAACAGGATCGTATCCGCCCGCATATCCGTTTCTTCGTGAACGGGGACAGCATCACCTGCCTGGACCATCGCCTGCAGGCCGACGACGAAGTAATCATCGTTGCGGCGTTGAGCGGCGGATGAAACAGATCGCCGTCTTCGGCCGCCGCGATGCGCGCTGAAAGTCTTGCGCTTTGCCGCCCGCAGAGTAGCATTTCTCGCGGAATTGCCAACCAGGGAAACCTCACCCTCTTTTTGCGGGAACCAAATGAAATTTCCAATAGTCCTGCCCGCTGTTTTCGCCGCGCTTCTGCTTGCCGCATGTGCTTCGAAATCCGATAAGCCGATGCGTTTCGAACAGCGGGGATTCTCGTTCACTACACCCGCGGCGGTCGAGGGCGAGAAACAATGGGGCGTCGCAAAGCGAACGCCCGATCTTCTGATCCTCGGCAAGCCCGGCGAATTCGAAAGCGAGGTCTTTATCGTGCAGGCGGCGGTCATCAGGCTTCCAGCACTCGCCTCTCCCGACGCCTTGTTGCAACACGTCAAGGCGGCGCAGCAGCGCGAGCTGGACCCCAAGCGCTTCCGCATCCTCAAGCACGAGCTCAGTTTGCACCCGGTGGACGGGGAGTCCTGTGCGCTTTCGCACATCGAGGCGGTGGATCGCGCCGTACCTGGCACCACCGGGCCCACCGCAAACATGATGCTGGAAACGCTGACGTTGACCTGCGCGCACCCCAAAGACCGGAACACCGGAATCAACGTTACTTATTCGCACCAGTACTTTCCGGAAGACAAGGATCCCCGGTTCGTCGAAAGGGGCAGCGTCATTCTCGAAGGTCTCAGGATCGACGGACAGCCTTAGGGAAGCTCTGACCGAGTTCCACATGCGCGACCGAGGCGATTCGGGTCGAGGGCAAGACGGTGAGGACGCCGTGTAG
>JBBPIT010000041.1:0-33123 GCA_038040175.1 Pseudomonadota bacterium
TCACCCTTCACCCTTCACCCTTCACCCTTCACCCTTCACCCTTCACCCTTCACTCGTCACCCGTCACGGCTTCACCAGTTCAATCTGTTTCGCTTCGGTCTTCAGTCCCGCGGTCAGCACAAAGCGCATTGCCTCTTCGCGCGACATCGGCACCGGAGTGACCCGGTTGCGCGGGATCAGCACCGTGTAGCCGCCGACCTGGTAGCTCATCGGCAGATAGACCGCCACCTCGTCCTCATTGCCGACGCCTTTGGGCATATCGGAGAAATCGCTGCGGGTCAGGAACCCGAGCAGGCGCATGTCGGTGCCCGGAAGCTGCACCGAAACCACCTGAAGCGCTTCGCTGTTCTTCTCGTCCGAAAACAGGCCGAACAGGTCCTTCAGCGCCCTGTACACCACCTTGATCAGCGGAATCTTCAGCAGAAGGCTCTCGCCGAGCTTGATCAACTGCCGGAACAGCCAGGCCCGCATCAGCAGGCCGATAAGGAAAGTGAGGACCAGTGCTGCGAGCAGGCCCATGCCGGCACGGTAATACTCATCCGGCATCAAGAGCAGCAGTTGCTTGCCGAGGAAGCGCTCGACTGCCGCGAACAGCCAGACCACCAGATAAATGGTTGCCAGGATGGGCAGGATCGTAAAGATCCCGGTCAGGAAGATTCTCCCAATGGATTTCATTCGTACTCCAATTCAAGGTTGTGTGGCGGACTGCTGCAATGTACCAGACACCAGCATAGGCGCGTCACGGCTTGCAAGGATAGGCGCTGTTAAAGGCAGCGAAGAGCAGCAGGTGGGCGCGTTGGATAAGACTGGAGGGATGGCCCGCGGAAGGCGGAGCAGGGGCCCCGTTCACGGGGATGCGCCCCGGACTCGGCGAGCGTAGCATCGGGGCGGGTAGGGGCGCGCGAGGCTGCGTCCAGTGTCTTCAACCGGGGCGCATACGGCTGTTCCCGCAAACGGGCCTGCGGCTAACGAGTCGCAGCCGTCCCTGGAGTCGGGCATGGGCATCTGGGATCAGGGCTGGCACGGATATGCACTGTTGAACGCCGCGAAGAGCAGTAGGTGGGCGCGCTGGATTAACCTGTCCGGATGCGCCCTGAGGTAGTTCACAAGCGCCGGAACGCCTTCCTTGGCGCTGAACAATTCCGGCGCGCAGAAGAACATGTCGGTGCGCTCGCGCCACGCCGACCAGGCATGGCCCCAGATGAATCCGTCCACGAAGCCGATGCACGACGCCGCCTCGATGCGTTCCGCGTCGCTCAAGCCGGCGTCGCTGCCCGCTTCGATCATCCGCAGCGCCGGTTCGCAGAGGGCAAGTAACTGCTCGCCGCTCTCCTTGCCGATGCCGCCGGGACCAAGAGGGTCGGCGGGGGTGGCGATCGGAAAGAGCAGCAGGAAAAATATGAGAGGTCTGGTCATCGTGATGATGGTAGCTCGTGAATGCCGTGAATATCGTGAATGTCGTGACTCGTGAAGGACCGTTGGATTCTTAGTCCCGCATGGTCTGTTTACTTCTCTGCGGTTTGCGGTCGAGGGGGTTTTTACGATATTCACGATATTCACGGAGTTTCATAGCGATTCATGAATCGCCTGTCGATCCAGTCCTTCCAATGCCATACCCATTTGCCCTCCAGCGCAAGATTTCCGCGGGACGCGACCGCGTAGCGGTCACCGGTGCTGATCAGGGCCAGCGCCTCCTTCTGCGGCTTCCATTCGATGAGCCGTTCTCCACGCAGCGTCCGCCGCAGATTCTCCGCCAGCGGCGGACCGGCGCGAACCGCGTACACGCCGGATTTTGGGCGCGGATGATCCTTGACGCTGGCGATGTCGCCCGAGGCGAACACCTGCGGATGCGAGACCGATTGCAGCCGCTCGTTCACCCGCATGAATCCGCGCTCGTCGGTGGCGAGGCCGACCGACCCCGGCCACATCGGCGCCGAAGCACCGGTCGCCCAGACGATCGCATCGGCATCGACGCTGCCGCCACCGCGCAGCCTCAGCCTGCCGCTGTCCACGCGCTCGACTGCGCGTCCCAGGTGCAGTGTCACGCCGCGCCGCTCGAGCACGTGCATGAAAATGGTGCGCACCTTGCTGTTGTGCGTGAGCAGTATGCTCCCGGTGTCGCTTACCAGCTCGAAGCTGATTTCGGAAGCCGGCGCCAGCCTGCGCAGGCGGTACTGCATCGCCAGAAGCACTTCGACGCCGGCCGCGCCGCCTCCGACCACAGCGATTCGGCGCGGAGCCCGCCCGCGGACGGTCCGGTTGCAGATTTCGTCCCAGACGGGAACGAAATGCTCCACCGGTTTCACGGGCAGGGCATGCTCGGGCGCCCCGGGAGTGTCGAACGCAGGCGAGCGCGTGCCGGTATCCACCGAGACGACATCGTACGGCAGCGTTGTGCCGTTCTCGCAGAACACCAGGCGTGCTTCCGGGTTGATTCCGTTGCAGGCAGACCGGACGAAGCGGCAATTGGCGAAACGCGTCAGCCGCATCAGATCGATGTGGCATTCGTCGCGCGTGTAGTGTCCGGCGATCCAGCCCGGAAGCATTCCGGAATAGGGCGAATCGGGGTACGGGCTCACCAGCACGAGTTCCGTGCCGGAGAGCGGGTCGGTCCCGAATCGACGCAGCACTTCCACGTGGCTGTGGCCGCCGCCGAGCAGCACCAGGCGTTTCATGCTCGAAATGCCGGTCGGTTGGTCAAAAGTTCAAGGGGAGAAAAACAATTTCTTACCACGAAGACACGAAGGCACGAAGAGAAGCAGACGTATTTCCTGAGTTCATGTGCGGATGCAAAGCTAGGGGTTGGAATGGTCCGATATCCGCTGGTTCAACTAGGTTCGAACAGAAACATTCGTTCCCGGTTTTCTTCGTGTCTTCGTGTCTTCGTGGTGCGATATTCCCTGGTTTCATTGCACAAATCGGATGTCGCCGTAGAACGCCGTGGCGGATTCGCCGGTGTTGTCGGTATCGGTGCCGAGCACCACGCCGGAAATCGCTGGCGGGTCCTCGCCGAACGCTGCGCGGAAGTCCGCGCCGACATCGCGTCGTATCGTGACCCACTTGCCGAGATTCGTACCTCCACTCTCGGCGACGATCACCCGCACCCGGTCGGTGTAGACGCTCCAGACCGAGGTGCCCGCGGCGGCCTTGCCATCCCAGACATAGCACAGTGCGGCGAGCGGGACGTCGGCGCCGTACAGGCGTGCCAGCCGGATTTTGGCGCGCACCGAAAACGGCAGCTTGCGGATATCGTAATCGAAAAGGACGTAAACGCGCGCCGGGTAGTCGTCGCCCTCCTTGGTGGCGATATTGGACTTTGTCAGCAGGTTGAGTATCTTCCAGCGCCACTCGATGACCGGATGGGCGCGCACATCGAGTTTCAGCGGATGCGCGACGCCCGCCATCGAGGCCTCCGCATCGGCGCGCAGCACCACTGCATCGCCGTCCCGGACCAGCGAGTACCGCGTATGCCTGCCGATTCCGGGGAGCGTTGTCAATTTCCAGGGAGCGGGAAGCGACGCGCCGGGTGCCGCAGCGGAAAAAGGCGCGAGAACCGGGGCTTCAGCCGCCTTCGCCGCACAACTCAGACTGCCTGCAACGGCAAGCAGCAGGGCTGCGAAGCCGCGGCTCACGGCTCGCCGCCCGAATCCATCGCAGGCAAAAAACCTTCGCGCACCAGACGCTGATAATCCCGGGGCCGATCCACGTCCCAATGCATGGGGAGTTCATGCCAGCGCCAGCCGAGATTGCGCAGGTGCTGGCGGGTTTCCTCCATCACCGTAGCGGTTCCCCACGTCATCGCATCGAAAAGCGCCGGCATGGCTTGCGAAAGCCCGACCAGAACGTAACCACCATCTTCCGCCGGACAGAACACCGCGTCGCGCCCCTCGCGCAGCGCGCATGCGGCCGCACGCAGGTCGGCAGCCGTGAGGGAAGGGCAATCGCTTCCCGTCAGCAGCACGTGCCGCGACCGGGTCAGCGCATCCTCGAAAGCGTTCAGCATTCTTGCGCCGAGGCCGCCTTCACGCTGCCGGTGCAGCGTAACGTGGAAGCGATCGCGGCAGGCAGCGAAAAAATCATCATCGGTGGCCGGGGTGCACCACAGTTCCACCGGGCCTACACCCGACTCGCGCGCCACGGTGAGCGCGCGCTCGACCAGGTTGCGGTACAGCGCCGCCGCACCGTGGTCGCCCAACAGCGGGATCAACCGCGTCTTCACGCTGCCGGCCACCGGGGCGCGTGCAAATATCAGAACGCTGGCGTCATTGGCTGCGGCCATAGTAGATTTCTGCAAGCCGTGCCGGTTCCGCGCCGAGGAAGTAGGCGAGACGCAACCGCCACATCAGGGCAATGGTGCGCCAGATTCCGTGCTTTTCCCAGCGCCGGGACGATGCGATGACGCTTTGCGCAAGGCACAGCGGCGGGCCGTGGCGCTTGAGCGTGGCGGACAGCGCGACGTCCTCCATCAGTGCAATGGCGGGAAATCCGCCGACTTCATCGAACAGTCCGCGCTCGACGAACAGGCCCTGATCGCCGGTGACGATCCCGGTGAGGCGCGAACGCCGGTTCATCATCCACTCGACGACGCGCAGCATGGGTGCGGCGCCTGAAAGCCTGATGTCGAAGCGTCCCCAGCGACGGCCTGTTTCGCGCAGGCCGTCGAGGATTAGCCGCTCCGCGTCGTCGGGGAGGCGGGCGTCGGCATGCAGGAACAGCAACACGTCGCCGCCGGCGTGCGCCGCGCCCGCGTTCATCTGCAGCGCGCGCCCGCGTGGCGAGGACAGCACCCGGTCGACCAGCAGCGAGGCGGCGGCAACGGTGCCGTCGCGGCTGCCGCCGTCGGCGAGAATCAACTCGACGCCGCGTTCGCGCAGCCGCTGCAGCGGCTGGAGAAACGAAACGATACCCGGCGCTTCGTTCAGCGTCGGAACGACAATGGACAAGGATGAAGGCGGAAGGCGGAAGGCGGAAGGGTTAGGAGCGCTCCGCGCACGTATCGCCGTTTGCTTTTCCCTCATCCTTCATCCTTCATCCTTCATCCTTGCCGTTCAGCGCCCAGTCGTAATCCAGGAATTCGAGTTTGGCTTTCCTGTCGCGGATCGTCTGCTGGTACTTTGTTTCCTCGGCGAGCTTGTCCGCGTACTGCGCCAGCCAGGCCTCGACCGATCCCGACCGCGCGGCGAAATCCTTGCCGTACCAGTCGAAGATCTTCGACACTTCGAGCCTGCCGTTCTGCGGGTTGAAGCGGTTGCGCGACCGGTCGGAGAGAAAGCGCACGACGCTGTCTTCGAGTTGCGCGTCCAGTTTGCCGGCAACGTAGGCTTCGCTGTGCAGTGCCGGACAACCGATCGAGGCACAGTTTGCCGCCATGTGGATGCGCGGCTCGCCGAAGACTCCCGGCGCGCGGATCATGCCGTGCTCGACATCGTCGAGACTGCGCGGCTTGCCCAGCAGCGAGAAGAAGCGCTTCTTCCACGGACTGGTGATGAGCGAACCCAGTTCCTTGATCGACTTGACCTTCGGATACTCGGTGAGGATCAGCTCGACCGTGTAGGCGTTGTAGGCATTGATCAGGAAGGCGAGCTTTTCGGGCTTCTTCCAGCCGTCGTATTCGGACTGGGTCACTGCGGAAAGCCCGTCGAGATAGCTTTTCAGCTCCTGGCGCTCGGCCTTGAACCCGCTGTAATCGACCTGTGATGCGTGTCCACCGGGAAGCCAGACCACGTGTTTCTTCGTCAGCCCGTCCCACCGCGCGTGCGAGTGGTCAAACGCCGCGAATGAAAAGCCAGGCAGCAGCAAAATTAGAACGGCAAACAGGAATTTATTCATGACCTTGATTCCCTCCTCACTCCTCACCCCTCACGCCTCTCGCCTCTCGCCTCACCCTAGCCCCTCATCCACGCGTGATAGCGCGCCACCCACTTCAGGACATTCTGCGGCGCATGCTCGCGCTTCCAGTTGCCGGCGGCGTACTTGTTGGCCTCTGACAGCGTCGGATAGATGTGAATGGTGCCGAGAATCTTGTTCAGCCCGATGCCGTGGCGCATGGCCAGGATGTACTCGGCGATCAGGTCGCCGGCGTGCTCGCCGGCGATGGTCACGCCGAGGATCCTGTCCTTGCCGGGCACGGTCAATACCTTGACCAGGCCGTGGGCCTCGCTGTCCGCGATCGCGCGGTCCAGCTCGTCGATTCCATATCTGGTCACTTCGCAGGGAATGCCTTTTTCCTTTGCCTCGAGCTCGTTCAACCCCACGCGCGCCACTTCCGGTTCGGTGAACGTGGCCCACGGGATCACCGAATAGTCGGTGCGGAACTTCTTCACGCCGCCGAACAACGCGTTGACCGCCGCGTACCACGCCTGGTGCGCCGCGGTATGCGTGAACTGGTAAGGACCGGCGACGTCGCCGCAGGCGTAGATGTTCGGGTAGAGCGTCTGCAGGAATTCGTTGGTTTCGACGGTGCGGCTTCGGGTCACGGGTATGCCCAGTTCCTCCAGTCCGTAGCCTGAGGTATTGGCGATTCGCCCCACTGCCACCAGCACCTCGTCGAATGGGATACGCACCTCCCGGCCTTGGTGCTCGCAGATCAGCGCTTTCTCGCCATTCTCGACCAGGAACTGTTTGGCCTTGTGCTCGAGCCGCACGTCGACGCCTTCCTCGCGGAAGCGGGCCAGCACCATTTCGGAAAACTCGGGGTCTTCGCGAATCATGATCCGCGGCAGCATTTCGACCTGAGTGACCTTCGAGCCCAGGCGGGCGAAACATTGCGCCAATTCGCAGCCGATCGGGCCGCCTCCGAGCACCACCAGCCGCGCGGGGAGTTTGCGCAGGTTCCAGACCGTATCCGAGGTGAGATGGCCGACCTGTTCGACTCCGGGGATCTGCGGCACGAAGGGGCGCGCGCCGGCGGCGATCACGATCGAGCGTGTGGTGAGTATTTTGCCGTTAACCTGCACTTCCCACGGCGAGACTATTTTTGCCTCGCCCTTGATGCACTCCACACCCAGGCTGGTGTAACGCTCCACGGAATCGTGCGGCTCGACGGCCTTGATCACCCGCTGCACGCGCTCCATTGCGTCGGCGAACTGGAAATCCGCCGTGGCCTCCTGCACGCCGAATTCCCGCGCGCGCTTGATGTGCGACAGTAACTTCGCGGAACGGATCAGCGCCTTGGAGGGCACGCAGCCGGTATTGAGGCAATCGCCGCCCATGCGGTGCTTCTCTATCAATGTTACCTTTGCCTTCACCGCGGCGGCGATGTAAGCCGAAACCAGCCCGGCGGAGCCGGCGCCGATGACGATGACGTTGCGATCGAACTTGCGCGGACGGGTGAAGCGCGAGTACACCTTGCGTGCCTTGATCATGGTAACGATTTTCTTCGCAATCAGCGGGAAGATGCCGAGCAGGGTGAACGAGGCGATCAGCGCCGGCGAGAGAATCCCGGCCGCCGATTCGATCTGCGCGATCTGGGTGCCGGCATTCACGTACACGATGGTGCCCGCGAGCATTCCGAGCTGGCTTACCCAGTAGAAGGTCCGGGTCTTGATGGAGGTGAGCCCCATTACCAGGTTGATGACGAAAAAGGGAAAGGCCGGGACCAGGCGCAAGGTAAACAGGTAGAACGCGCCGTCCTTGTCGATGCCGGCATTGATCGCCTTCAGCTTGTCGCCGAACTTCGCCTGAACCGAGTCGCGCAGCAGGAAGCGCGAGGCGAGGAATGCGAGCGTCGCGCCAATGCTGGAGGCGAAGGAGACGATCACCGTGCCCCACAGCAGGCCGAAGATGGCCCCCGCGGCAAGCGTCAGGATGGTTGCGCCGGGCAGTGACAGGCCGGTTGCCGCCACATATATAAGGAAGAACGCCGCCACCGTCTGCAACGGATTGGCGCGATACAACTCTTCGATGGCCGCCTGCTGCGACTTGAGGTAAGACAGGCTGAAGTACTGCCCGAGGTCGAAAACGATGAACGCTGCAATCAGCGCGGCGATCAACACGATCAACAGCAATTTGCCCTTGGTCACCGCCAGACCCCCTTTGTTGTTCCCGCATGCCCGGCGCTTGGTCGGGTGAGTGCGCCGAACCTGACACGATGCGCCGGTGGCGCTCGATCTTGCGCGTGCGCGATATACGTCCGGACGCAGCGTCCGGATGCGAATTCACGATCCGGTTCGCGCAAGACGCATTGTCCGGGCGATTGTACACGCGCGTCCGCGGCCGTTACGATGTGCGGCATGATGCAGATTCGAAACCGAACGCGGGACCGGGTGCCTCCGCTGCGCGGCAGGACCTGCCTGGTTGCGGTTTTTGTGCTGGCGTTGGCGACGGGCTGCGCGACGCTGCAGGATCCGATCCGCGCGAACCTGTCGGACGCAAACGAAGCCGTCGCGCAGTGCGCCGCGTGGTACCGCGCCATGGATCAGCGCATCGACCAGGCCGGCATGCGCGATGGCGGCGAATATCGCATCCCTGGTTTTCCCTACCTGCGCGCCGATCGCTTCAACGCTTCATTCCGCAACGAAGCGCTTGCCGGCGACGACTTGTTCCAGGCGTGGACGGGGCGATTGCTTGGCCTCGAGGCCGCAGCGCGCGCGGCGGAACTGCGCAACCTGCCAGCCGGTTCGCTCGAGAACCTGGGTGCGGACCGCGCACAGGCCGGGGAAAGGACACAGGCTTGCGCGGCAACGCTGGCAGAGCACGACTTTGCCGTGCCGGAAAGGCGCACGCTGCTGGCCCAGCGGGCGCGTGTACCGGACGACTATGTAACCTGGCAGAGGGCGTTGGGCTTGTATGCCGTCACCCGGATTCCGTTCTGGTACGGCGTCGATGGCTGGCAAAAGGAAGCTGCCGAGACGATGCGCCGCTCGAAGGAAAGCATGCGCGAGCCGGCGACGCTTTCGCGTTACGTACCGGCGGGTGCGGCCGGCACGCAAGCGGCGAAGGCAATCCTTGCGGGCGCGCGCCGCGATCCGTTGGGGATTCCGCAACTTTCCGCTGAGCAACAGGAGGCGCTGTTCGCCGCGTTTGCGCCGGTCATGGAGGTCGAGACCAGCGGCGACTACGATCGCATCGGCGCGCTTGCCTGGGGAGAGGGCGAGCGGCTGGTAGTGGACGCTTCGCGGCCGGTGGTCTACCGGAAGCTTGTGTTTACCCGCAATGGTGGTGAAACGCTGGTGCAGCTTGTCTATCTGGCCTGGTTCAGCGAGCGCCCGCCCGCGCAGTCGCTGGACCTGCTGGCGGGCCGGCTCGACGGCATCTTCTGGCGGGTCACGCTGTCCGCGCAGGGCGATGCGCTCGTTTACGACACCATCCATCCCTGCGGCTGCTTCCACATGTTCTTCCCGGTTCCAGGAGTGGAACCGTTGCCGCCGCCGGCAAGCGGCATCGAGTGGGCCTTCGTGCCGGATCGGGCACCGCAGCTTCCGGACGGGGCGCGCGTGGTGTTGCGGCTGGCAACGCGCACCCATTACCTGGTGAACATTGCCGCCGACGGCGGCGGCGCCGGCCTGACCTACGATTTCGCCGATTACGACGAACTGCGCTCGATGCCTGCCGGCGCGGGAAAACGCCGCAGCGCCTTCCGGCCGGACGCCCTGGTGCCGGGTACCCAACGCGGCGAGCGCGTCTTTTTCTGGCCCATGGGGGTGCCCAGCGCCGGCGCCATGCGCCAGTGGGGACACCATGCCACGGCTTTCGTCGGGCGCCGCCACTTTGACGACGTCGATCTGATCGAGCGGCGTTTTCGGCTCCTGCCGCCATAGTTCTGCGCTCGGACGCAGACAGCGAGCGCCGCCTGTGCGATTCTTGGTACCATCTGCCCTAAGGAAGCTCTGATAAAGTTCCTTCGCGCCGGGCAAGACTCCGGCGCCCAGTCGTACGATTCCACGAGAGGCAAAAGATGAGCCGCGCCTTCGTAAAGGACGACAACGAGGACCTGCCCAGCGAAGAGTTGCCGGAGCGTCCGGTCAATTCCGAGCCGAACTACGTCACGCCGGCGGGCCTCGCGAAACTGCGCAGCAAGGTCGAGGACCTGCACGCCGAACATGTGCGTCTGAAGGGGGCGGAGGAGGACTTCGACCGGCCCCGGCTCGCGGAGGTCGAGCGCGACCTGCGCTACTACCAGGCGCGGCTGGAAGCAGCCATCCTGGTCGATGTCTCCAAGCAGCCCACGGACGAAGTGCACATCGGCGCCAGCGTCAAGACCGAGGACGAGGGCGGTGCCGTGCATACCATAGCGATTGTGGGCGAGGACGAAGCCGACGCAGCCCATGGCCGCGTCAGCTGGCAGTCGCCGCTGGCGAAGGCGCTGATGGGTGCAAAAGTGGGCGATACCGTTACCTGGAACCGCCCCGCCGGCTCCACCACGCTCAACGTGCTGGAAATTCACTACCCGCGCACGTAAATGAGCGAATTCTCGCGTCGCAAAGCGCTCGGGGCGATGGGCGCGGCGGCCATCTCGGCAACCGCAAGCGCATTGATCGGGCCGTATCGCGCGCGCGCAGCCGATCTGAGTTACCAGCCGGAAAAAGGCGCGGAACTGCGGGTGTTGCGCTGGAAACGCTTCGTCCAGGGCGACGAAGACCAATGGCTCGCCAATAGCGAAAAGTTCTACAAGGCCACCGGAGTGAAGGTGCGGGTGGATTCCGAGAACTTCGAGGACATCCGGCCGAAAGCAGCGGTTGCGGCCAACGTCGGCAGCGGGCCCGACATCGTACTCGGCTGGTTCGACGATCCGCACCAATATGCGGACAAGCTGCTCGATCTCACCGAACTGGCCGACTATCTCGACGCGAAGTACGGCGGATGGTACGACGTGGTCAGGCGCTTTTGCATCCGCGACGGCAAGTGGATCGCCATCGGGTCGGGATTTCTCGGCGGCTGCCTGGTTTACCGCGAAAGCATGGTCAAGGCGGCAGGCTTTGACAAGGTGCCGAACGACACGCAGGGATTCCTCAGGCTGTGCCAGGCGCTGAAGAAGAAGGGAACGCCATGCGGTTTTGCGCTCGGCAACGCTGTGGGCGACGCCAATGCCTGGACCCATTGGGCGCTGTGGGCTCACGGCGGCAAGATGGTGGACGAGAACAATCGCGTCGTCATCAACTCGAAGGAAACGGCCGCCGCGCTGGAGTATGCGGCGGCGCTGTACCAGACCTTCATTCCCGGTACGCTATCGTGGCTGGATCCGAACAACAACAAGGTGTTCCTGTCCGGCGACATCAGCCTGACGCTGAACGGGGTGTCGGTGTATTACGCGGTCAAGACGTCGAAGGAACCGGGCGTTCAGAAGCTCCTTGCGGACATCCAGCATGTGCACATGCCGATCGGACCGGTCGGCCATGCCGCCGAGCTCAATCCTTTCAGCCCGATGTTCGTATTCAAATATACGAAGTATCCGAACGCGGCAAAGGAGTACCTGCGTTTTATGATGGAACGCAGCCAGTACGAGGCCTGGCAGTCGGCCTCGTTGGGTTATGTCCAGCAGCCGCTCAAGGCCTACGCCGATACGCCGGTGTGGAAGAGCGATCCGAAATTGTTGCCATTCCGCAACGTGCCGGGGCTGACGCGCGACAACGGTTACGCCGGAAAACTCGGCACGGCGTCGGCGGGTGCCATGGCCGATTACATCGTGGTCAACATGTTCGCGCAGGCGGCATCCGGTGCTTCCAGCATAAAATCCGCCATGGCGCAGGCGGAAAGCCGCGCCAAGCGCTACTACCGTTAATCTGAACAACGCAGAACCGTAACACATTCAACACGAAGGGCACGAAGGAAAGGCAAGCAAGGAACACGAAGGAAGAGCTATAGCGGAACTCAAGAATTCCGGGGTGTCGGGAATTCGAATCGGGGGGAGGACTGCTAGCGAGCCGATACTCGCGAACACCTCCAGCGTACGCAATTCGATAACTGGGCCGGGAATTTATTCTTCCCAGTTTTCCTTCGTGCACCTTCGTGTTTCCTTCGTGGTCCGTCGTGTTAACCGGGTTTGAAGTATTCTTGTTGTGGGCTTAGGGGAGAGGCAGAGAAAAATGCACGATCTGATCATCGAGAACGCGACCATATACGACGGCACGGGCGGTGCGCCGCGGCGCGGCAGCGTTGCGGTCGCAAACGGTCGGATTGCCGAAGCCGGCAAGGTCGAAGGCGAGGCGCGCGAACGCGTCAATGCCGACGGGCTGGCGCTGATGCCGGGAATTATCGACACCCACACCCACTATGACGCGCAGATCACCTGGGACCCGTTTGCCAATCCGTCCCCCGCGCTTGGCGTCACCACGGTGGTCATGGGCAACTGCGGCTTCACCATCGCGCCGTGCCGGCTGCCGGATCGGGACCTCACGATGCGCAACCTCACCCACGTCGAGGGCATGTCGCTTGAGGCACTGCGCGCCGGCATCGAGTGGGGGTTCGAATCTTTCCCGGAATATGTCGGGATGCTCGAGAAGCAGGGCGTCGGGCCGAACGTCGCCTGCTTCGTGGGCCATTCCGGCGTACGCACCTTCGTCCTGCGCGGCGACGCGGCGAAGCGCGCCGCAACTGCGGACGAAATCACGCAGATGCGCCGCATCGTGATCGAGGCGATGGAGGCCGGCGCCTGCGGTTTCTCCACGACGCGTTCGTACCAGCACAACGGCGAGGCCGGCATCCCGATGCCCTCGCGTCTCGCGGACGAGCAGGAATTTCTGGCTCTGTCCGGCGCGCTTCGCGAAGGCGGAAAAGGCCTGCTGATGATGACCAAGGCGTCGGATACACCGGTTCCCTGGATCGAGTCGCTGGCCGCCGCGGCGGACAGACCCTACCTCGTGGCCGCGCTGCTGCACTCCAATCTCACGCCCGAAGCGACGTTCGAGGACCTGGAACACATCGGCCGGGCGCGCAGCCGCGGCCGGCGTATGTACGGCGCGGTTTCCGCGTGCCCGCTCAACTTCGAGTTCACGCTGCACGAGCCCTACGTGTTCGAGGGACTGGCCGCCTGGCAGCCGCTCATGAAAATGGACGAGCCGGAGGTCAAGAAGGCGCTCGGCGATGCGGCGTTCCGCCGGCGCCTCAAGGACGAGCTGGCGAAGCGCTCGCGGCGCATGTTCACCGGAGAATGGGAAAAGGCTTTCGTGGCCCAGGTGGCGGACCCGGCGCACGCAGACTGCGAGGGGCAATCGATCGGGGCCCTGGCGAAAAAGCAGGGTGCGCATCCGCTGGACTTCATGCTCGATTTCGCACTTTCCGAAGACCTCGACACGCTGTTCACCGCCACGCTGCTCAATTCGGACGAGGACGCCGTCGGCAGGATGCTCAACGACCCGAACGCGATCGTGTCGCTGTCCGACGCCGGCGCGCATCTTACTTTCCTGTGCGACGCGGGCTTCGGATTGCACCTGCTCGGCCACTGGGTCCGGGAACGCAAGCTCATGCCGCTGGAACGGGCGGTGAAGAAGCTCACCTCGGAACCGGCGCAGTTGTTCGGCATCCGCGGCCGTGCCGCGATCGCGACGGGCAACTGGGCGGATCTGCTGCTGTTCGATCCTCGCACCGTGGGCCGGGCTCCGTCCCAGCGCGTCTACGACCTGCCCGCGGGCGGGTCGCGGATTCACACGCCCGGCATCGGCGTGCACGGGGTGTGGGTGAACGGCAAGCTCGTCGCCGACTCGCACGGCATCCTCAAGGACGCGCCCAAGGCCGGAAAGGTACTGCGGGATTTTGCAGCGTGAACGGCGATGAGAAAATTGTTTGCCACAGAGGGCACAGAGAACACAGAGAGGGTCGGCGGATCATACGGTTCGCGAGTTCAGGGGCGAACTAGCAGGAACGGATTCTTGGCGACTGGCGCAGACTCCGGAGAGCCGCGAAATGAATGATTTCAAAGACTTGAAGGATCGCTCATTTTTTTATACACCTTCCAGGTGTCTTTTGAGACACCTCGGAGGGGTCGACTTCTAGTTGGGCTGCGCGCAGCGCCTGCATGGGTTGAGTGCAACGAACCCGACTTCGATAATCGACAGAGGTGTGCGAACGATGTTGACGGTAGACGGCGCTCCCTCGCGCGCAACCCAACGGGGCGGAGTTAAGCGGCTTGAACCGGTGTTGTCCGGCGCTGCGCGCCGTCGCAACCCTGCGTTCAAGTCGTCACCCTGCGGCCAAGGCCGCAGGGCAAGCCCCGCTCGTCGGGCGCGCCAGCTCGCAAGCGAGCTGTCACGCTCCGTTCGGGGGTGACGCTTAACTCCGCCCCGTTAGGGCGCACCCAATGCCAGAGACCACCAAGACGAAGCTCGCACTGGCTCAGCAGCAACTCGCTACCGCGATTGGTCTGTTTGTCAGTCGGCGCGACCGCCTAAGCGCAATCACACTGGCAGGTGCTGCAGACGGCATCTTGCATGGTCTAGTCCTCAAGGCCGGCAAGCAGCCGTTCTCCGACTACGCTCTAGCGATGGGCGAAGCGATGGCTGGCCAAACGCCGCCTAAGGCAAAGTTCGCGAAGCACATCAACGACAAGCTAAACATAAATGATCTGAAGCATATGGACGAAGGTGATGCGGATGACGTGTCCCTCGACGTTGACTTGTCAGCGTTGGGAGCAATCCTTAAGGCAATCGCCAATCACCATACCCTTGTGCCGGAGCACCCCGATTTCATCAAGGCAATGCTTCAGTGGACTTGGATGTTCTACGACGGGAAGCAGATTACCGAGAATGAGCCGTTCACCGAACCCGCCGGCAAAGAGGTGATGAAGTGGTACGAGAACAGGCCTGAAAAGATCAAGAAGATGGAGGCAAAGTTCGCCGCGAAGTACCAAGGCCTGTTCAAGAAGGAAAACTCTTGATCCTGCGATTGCGCCCTAACCCATCCTTCAAGCGGACGCCTGACTGCGCCGCTTAAGTCCAACGTTGGGCTCCATGACAATTCGGGGCTGCGGTCATGGAGTTGATAAATAGTGGCAGCCCGGTACAACTAGCTGGGAGGATCATATGAGAACTGCTAAGGTTTTGCAGGGCGCATTTGCCGTCGTGACTAGCGTCTTGGCTTGCAACCCATCGCTCGCAGCCGACAACTGCACTGGCTATGACGTGTTGGTTACCCAGAGCGCTGAGACCACCGACCTGGGAAAGGGACACACAGTCACCGTCGTCAGCCAGAGTAGCATCCTAATCAGTGAAGACGCACCGATCTTCAATTTGGTCAGCGGGGTATGTCAAGGATCGTTGCTTACCACTCCTGATGGAAAAACCCGCGGGAGCGGCCACTGCGCCCGCCGAGACAAAGACGGCGATACCCAGAGCATTGAGTGGGCGCAAGCGCCAGGGGCTCAAAGGAGCATGTGGAAACTTACGGGTGGAACCGGAAAGTTTGCGGGTAAGACCGGTTCCGGATGGGCAGAGGGTGTACGCTCAGATGGGAAAATCCTTGTGGTGAAGTGGGGAGGTACCTGCAGTTAGGTGGAGACCCGCTTCGTTGATGTACGGTGAGGCCCGGGCATGCTCTACCAGCCCTCTTACTTTCGAGATGCAGGGCCCAACCAGCCGTTGCACCGGAGGCGCGGAACAACAGCGTTCTGCTTTGTTGGCGTATTCGCCGCGCCCCGGTGAACGGCATCTCGTTGGGCGTCTGTCGGGTGAACCTGGAGTCGTTCTTCGCATGCGCAGATTCTCGCCTACCGATTCGGCTTCTGTGTGGAAGCACCGGATCCGTTTGCGTCACGTGGCGGCCGGCACTGATCTCGCCGCAGGGTCGGTACGCATAAGCTCGCGCCTTCGGTCACGAGTCGCGTGACGCAAGCCGTGGGTTCGTGGTCACGCGAGTGGTGGTGGTTTCCTGCAGGCGATGTTCTCTCGTGAAGGTCGCGGTATGCTAGCGTCAATGTTTTCGATTACAGCCCAACCCGGCGCTCAACCGGACCGCCAAGAAGCGTTGCTTCTTGGTTCCCTCCGCGCTGCGCGCTCCGGCAGCCGGTTAGCTCTGCGTTGAGGCTGTAGAAAAACCCTCCGACGCCAAATCGAACCCGCGATGACTGAAATTCGACCGCTCAGAATGCGCTGTATTCGACGGTACGATGCTTGGGAGGGGTCAAGTGACCCCCTAAAACTTGCTCTCTCGACCCCTCAGGGGGTTTTTCTACAGCCTCGTTAGGTGTGCGAAAGGCTAGTGATACATGCAGACCGACCGTAGCGACTTGCCGTCGAGTATAGAGCGGTGGGCAAAGGTGATCATCGCTGTGGGTGGCGCTATTTCGGAAGGGATTAAAGGATTAAAGGGGCCAGGCTCGATTTATTTCGTGGTATCATGCCAACATGCCCCGCCGCCCGCGCGTTCACGTCGATGGCGTACCGCTGCACATCGTGCAGCGCGGCCACAATCGCGAGCCGTGCTTCTTTGGCGAGGAAGACTATAGCAGTTACCTGCATTGGCTGGGCGAGGCGCTTGCCGAGTTCGACTGCGCGCTGCACGCCTATGTGCTGATGACCAACCATGTGCATCTGCTGTTAACGCCAAAGAAGGCCCCAGCCGTGCCCAAGCTCATCATCTCCCTGGGGCGGCGTTACGTGCAATACGTCAATCGCAGCTATCGCCGCACCGGCACGCTGTGGGACAGCCGCTACAAGTCTTCCTTGGTGCAGGCCGAGACTTACCTGCTTGCCTGCCAGCGCTACATCGAACTTAACCCGGTGCGGGCAGCCATGGTCGAAGACCCGGCGCACTATCGCTGGACCAGCTATCGGGCCAACGCTCTGGGGCAACAGGATCCGCGCCTCACACCGCACCCGCTGTATCTGTCTTTGGGTCGAAGCAACCAGGACCGGCAGGCGGCCTATCGCACGCTGTTCCGCGCCCAGTTGGATCGTGCGGCCATTGATGACATCCGTCTGGCGCTGCATCAGAGTCAGCCGTTGGGCAATGCGCGCTTTTACGCGAGAATCGAGAAGATGACCGGGGTAAGACGCGAAGCCCGGCCGCGAGGCCGGCCACGCCTTTCACCCGACACGGCACACACATCGCTCGAAGGGCAGAAAGAACTGAAGCGCCGAGAATAATTGAGCCTGGCCCCTTTAATCTCGAATCCGCCTCCTTTAATCCCTCGAGGACTATCACTGATGGCCATGCACAATCCCCCTCATCCCGGTGAGTTCATCACCGAGGTTTATCTGAAGCCTAATGGGCTTAGCGGCCGCGAACTGGCCGCAAAGCTCGGTGTGGCCGCGTCAACACTGAATCGCGTCCTTACCGGTACAAGCGGTATCAGTCCGGAAATGGCGCTGCGCCTTTCCAAGGCGCTCGGCCGCTCTCCGGAGAGTTGGCTTGCCATGCAGTACAACCATGACCTGTGGCAGACGAAGCAACGCGTAAAGTTGGGAAATGTCGGTAAAGTCAGGCTTACAGCGACCTAACCATCTAGCATTTCTTCGTGTTCTTCGTGTCTTCGTGGTGAGATTTTTGATTTAGTTGCCGGCAGAGCGACGCGTTACGGTCACTCGGCGAGCAGCGCTTCGATCTGTTTGACGACCTCGCCGCTCTCGGGCTGGGTGCGCGCGGTGAAGCTGAAGGCGCGCTTGCCGTCGCGCGCGATCAGGTACTTGTGGAAATTC
The DNA here is from genome assembly GCA_038040175.1 of Pseudomonadota bacterium. Taxonomy (GTDB): domain Bacteria; phylum Pseudomonadota; class Gammaproteobacteria; order Burkholderiales; family JACQAP01; genus JACQAP01. The sequence goes on from JBBPIT010000041.1 coordinate 17,568, forward strand.
CATTCCGGAGCATCGCCGGTCATCCGGGTGAGTTCGGCGAACAGCGGGTTGGCCTTGCCGGGAACCACGCTGGACTTCTCCATCAGCGGAAACTTCACGCCGTAAGTCAGTTCGCAGAAATCCTTGATCTCCTTTGCGGTGCCCGGCTCCTGTGAGCCGAAGTCGTTGGCCGGGAACCCGACCACCACCAGCCCCTTGTCCCGGTATTTCTGGTAAAGCCATTCCAGTCCCTTGTATTGCGGCGTGTTGCCGCAATAGCTGGCGGTGTTCACCGCGAGCACGACTTTTCCGGCGTAGTCGCACAGATTCACCGGCTTGCCGTCGAGATTCTTCATCTGGTGGTTGAGCAGATCGGGACAGGCGGCCATGGAAACCTCGCTGTTCAGGGTCAGGGAAAGCAGGGCGGCGAGCAGAGCAGGAAAGCGTTTCATCGTGTCGGTTCCCGTGTCGGTGGAATTTTGCACATAATAGCGCGTCCGGCTCTCTACGCGCTGCGCTTTTACCCTTCACACCTTCACACATTCACGCCTTCACCGCAGCATGGGCCCGCTATCCGACATCAAGGTACTGGAACTCGGCACATTGATCGCCGGGCCGTTCTGTTCGCGCATTTTCGCCGAATTCGGCGCGCAGGTGATCAAGATCGAGTCTCCGGACGGCGGCGACCCGCTGCGCCAGTGGCGCAAGCTCCACAACGGCACGTCACTGTGGTGGTACCTTCAGGCGCGCAACAAGAAATCCGTCACCGTCAACATGAGGGAGCCGGAAGGCCAGGAGATCGTGCGCAAACTCGCCGCCGGGGCCGACATCGTGATCGAGAACTTCCGTCCGGGCGCGCTGGAGAAATGGGGGCTGGGGTGGGACACGCTGTCGCAGTTGAACCCGGGCCTGGTGATGGTGCGCCTGTCGGGTTATGGCCAGACCGGCCCGTACCGCGAGCGCGCGGGCTTCGGCGCGATCGGCGAAGCGATGGGCGGCCTGCGCTATGTCACCGGCTATCCGGACCGGGCGCCGGTGCGCGTGGGCATCAGCCTGGGGGATGCGGTCGCGTCGCTCTACGGCGTGATCGGCGCGCTGATGGCGCTGCGCCATCGCGAGGTCAGCGGCGGCCGCGGGCAGGTGGTGGACGTGGCCCTGTACGAAGCGGTATTCAGCCTGATGGAGAGTCTGCTCCCCGAGTACGACATGACCGGTTTCGTCCGGGAACGCAGCGGCGCTTCGCTTCCGGGCATCGTGCCTTCGAATACCTATACCACCCACGACGGCAAGTACGTCGTCATCGGCGCCAACGGCGATGCGATCTTCAGGCGCATGATGACAGCGATCGGGCGCGAGGATCTCGGCAATGATCCGGCGCTCGCGCGCAACGACGGGCGGGTGGCGCGCACCGCGGAACTCGACAAGGTGATCGGCGACTGGTGCGCAGCGCACGACCTCGATCACGTCCTGGAGGTGCTCGCCGCCGCGCAGGTGCCGTCGGGAAAAATCTACGACATTGCCGATATCGTGAAGGACCTGCACTACCAGGCGCGCGGCATGATCGAACAGGCACGGCTCCCGGACGGCGAGCCGATGAAGGTGCCCGGAGTGGTGCCGAAGATGGCGCAGACGCCGGGAGGCACGCGCTGGCTCGGTCCGGGCCTGGGGGAGCACACCGGTGAAGTGCTCGCCCAACTCGGTTACGATGCGGCGAGGATCGCTGACTTGAAATCGCGCGGCGTGATCTAGCATCGCCCGTTTCACCAGGTTGGGAACAAAATAGAGTCTCGTTAAATCACATAGTTATGTAACAAAGTGGGGCGCTGAACGATCGCGCCCTTATTTTTTGTTGACAATATAACATCGTTATGTAGAATAACGTCGTAACACGATAGAACAATGGTCAAACGAATTAGTTAACCAATTGATGTAACAAACATATCAAGGTTTCAGGAGGAGGGTGGGGACATGGTGGCGTCGCTCAGCAATTGGTTTGGGGAGTGGGTCTTTTCGGGCGGCGGTTGGAGCCGGCTGCTCCTGCTGCTCCTTTTGATCATAGGCCTGTTGCCTGGCTGCTCGGTTCGCCAGTTGGTAATCAACAAGGCCGGCGATGCGCTGGCCTCAAGCGGCACCACATTCGCGGCCGACGACGATCCAGAACTGATACGCGATGCCGCGCCGTTCAGCCTCAAGTTGATGGAAAGTCTGCTCGCGGAAACTCCGCGCCATCGCGGCCTGCTCTACGCCACCAGCAGCGGCTTCACCCAATACGCTTACGCGTTCGTCCACCAGGACGCGGACCGGCTCGAAGATCACGACCTTGCGGCCGCGTCGGAGCAACGCAGCCGCGCCCAAAGAATGTATCGCCGCGCCCGCGATTACGGGTTGCGCGGCCTCGAAGTAGCCCATCCCGATTTCAGCCGGAAGCTTCGCCAGGATCCGAAATCCGCGGTGCGCAACGCGAGCAAGGACGATGTGCCGTTGCTGTACTGGACGGCGGTGTCGTGGGCCGCGCTGATCTCGCTGTCGAAGGACGACCCCGATCTGGTCGCGGACGTGCCGGTGGTGGAGGCGCTCATCGATCGCGCGGCTGCGCTCGACGAGGCCTACGACTCCGGAGCAATCCACAACTTCCTCATCACTTACGAAATGGTGCGCCAGGGAGGCACGGGCGACCCGGCCGCGCGCGCGCGCCTCCACTTTGACCGCGCCGTGAGTCTGACCGGCGGCTTGCAGGCCGCGCCCTATGTGTCGCTGGCGGAGTCGGTTGCCGTTCCCAGACAGGACCGCAGTGAATTCGAAGCGCTGCTCAAGCAGGCGCTCGCGATCAAACCCGACCGGCGGCCCGAATGGCGCCTCGCCAACACCGTGATGCAGCGGCGCGCGCGCTGGCTGCTGGCGCAATCCGACCAACTCTTTGCCGAATAAGGGAGCCGCCATGAACGACATTGCCCGTATCGATACGCAACGCCGGCGCCTGTGTTTCGCGGCCGGGGTTGCAACCGCGTTTCCCGTGCTGGCGTTGCAGCACCAGGCGCAGGCCGCGGACGCCGTGCGCATCCGCCTCGGCACGCTGGCACCGAAAGGTTCGAGTTATTACCGCGCGCTGCAGGAAATGGCGGAGAGGTGGCGCAAGGCGCAAGGGGGTGGGGCCACCTTCACCATTTTCGCCGACGGCACGCAGGGCGGCGAGGCGGACATGGTGCGGCGCATGCGCGTGGGCCAACTCAACGCCGGGTTGCTGTCGGTGATCGGCCTGCTGGAGATCGACCGTTCGGTTATGGCGCTGCAGTACATGCCGATGGTTTACCGCAACTGGGACGAGGTGGATTACGTGCGCGACCGGCTGGCACCGACGCTGGAAGCGCGCCTGCTGGAGAAGGGCTTCGTCGTGCTGTTCTGGGGAGACGGCGGATGGGTGCGGTTCTTCTCCAATGAGCCGGCGCTGCGCCCGGCGGATTTCCGGCGCATGAAGATGTTCGTCTGGAGCGGCGACACGCAGCAGGTGGAAATCATGAAAAGCATGAAGTACCAACCCGTGTCGATCGAAGTCGCCGACATTCTTCCGGGGCTGCAGACGGGTCTGATCGACGCCGTGCCGGCCACACCTTTCTTCGCGCTTGCCGGCCAGTTCAACGGCCCGGCGCCCTATCTCCTGGACATCAAGTGGGTTCCGATCGTTGGCGCTTGCGTCGTGACCAGGAAGGCCTGGGATGCGATGTCCGAGACGGCGCGCGAGGAACTCAAGCGGGCGGCAGTGCAAGCCGGCGCCGAGATACGCAGCCGCGGGCGCGCAGAGGACCTCGAGTCGATCGAGGCGATGAAGCGGCGGGGACTGAAGGTGGCGACGATGACTCCCGAGATCGAAGCCGAGTGGCGCCGGACCGCGGAAGAAGTCTATCCGCGCATTCGCGGCGCCGCGGTCCCCGCCCCGATTTTCGACGAGGCCCTGCGTCTGGTCGCCGAGTTCAGGGCGTCCGGGCTGGCGCGCCAATGAGCATCGCGATGACGCTCGACGCCAAACCGACCGGCGTGATTCCGGCGATGAACGCGAATGGCGCGCTCGTCGCCGGCGAGAACCTGCTGGTCGCGCTGGCGCTGGCGGCATTGGCGCTGCTGCCGGTCGCCGAGATCCTGCTGCGCGCGGTTTTCCACGTCGGCATTCCCGGCGCGGCGACGCTGACACAGCACCTGGTCCTGGTCGCCGGCATGCTGGGCGCGGCGATCGCCGCGCGCGAGAACCGGCTGCTTTCCTTGTCCAGCCTTCCGCTTATTTTGCGCGGCTGGATGCGGCCGGCCGCACGCGCGCTGAGCGGCTGCGTCGGCGCGCTGGTGTCGGCCCTGCTCGCGGTGGCGAGCACCCAGTTCGTCATCACGGAAAAGCTCGCGGGCAATCTGCTGATCGAAGGCCTGCCGGTGTGGGTGGTACAGGCGATCTTGCCGCTGGGATTCGCGCTGATCGCCGTGCGCCTGATCCTGCATGCGGGCGACGATTGGCGGATTCGTGTCACGTGCGCCGCCGTTGCGCTGTGTGCCGCGGTGCTGGCCGCCTATGGGCCACTGCCCGCGGAAGCGTTGCGTTTTCCCGCGCTGATCGGTCTGCTCGTGGCAACTGTCCTTGGTGCGCCGGTGTTCACCACGCTGGCGGGGGCGGCGCTGATCCTGTTCTGGGGCGACGGGCTGCCGATCGCCTCGATTCCGATCGATGTCTACCGGCTCACCGTGAATCCGTCGCTGCCCGCGATCCCGTTGTTCACGCTGGCCGGCTATTTCCTTGCGGAGGGCGGCGCACCGGCGCGGCTCGTGGCGGTGTTCAAGGCGCTGGTGGGTGGATTGCCCGGCGGTTCGGTGATCGTCGTGGTGGCGACCAGTATGTTGTTCACCGCGTTTACCGGCGCCTCCGGCGTGACCATTCTCGCGCTCGGCGGGTTGCTGATGCCATTGCTGCTGGCGACGCGTCAAGACGAAGGCAAGGCGCTCGGGATCATTACCAGCGCCGGATCGCTCGGCGTGCTGCTGCCCCCGAGCCTGCCGCTGATCCTTTACGCCGTCGTGGCGCGCGTGCCGATGAAGGACATGTTTCTAGCCGCGCTGCTGCCGGCGCTGTTGATTGCCGCCATTCTCGCCGCCTACGCGGCGCGCCACGAAGTCAGAAACGCGGCCGCACGCTTCGATGCCGTGCAGGCCTGGCGCGCGATCAGCGCGGCGAAGTGGGAGCTGCTGCTGCCGGTGGTCGCATTCGTTGCGCTGTTCGGCGGCTTCGCCACGCCGGTCGAAGCCGCCGCCATGACCGCGACCTACGCGTTCGTCACAGCGGTGCTGGTGCGCCGCGAACTGCACATCGTGCGCGATGTCCCGCGGGTGGTGGCCGAGTGCGGGCTGCTGGTGGGCGGCGTGCTGCTGATACTCGGAGTCGCACTCGGCTTCACCAATTATCTGGTGGACGCGCAGTTGCCGGATCGGGTGGTCGAGTGGGCCACCGGCACGATCGAATCGCGCTGGGTGTTCCTGCTGGCGCTCAACGGCTTCCTGCTGGTGGTCGGCTGCCTGATGGACGTGTTCTCCGCCATCGTGGTGGTGGCTCCTCTGCTGATCCCGGTGGGACTGGCCTTCGGCATCGACCCGCTGCATCTCGGCGTGATCTTCCTGGCCAACATGGAACTCGGATTCCTGACGCCGCCGGTGGGGATGAACCTGTTCTTCGCTTCTTACCGCTTCGGCAAGCCTATCGCCGTAGTGTGCCGCGCGGTGACCTCGTATTTCCTGGTAATGGCAATAGGAGTCATCGCCATTACCTATCTGCCGGCGCTGACTACCTGGCTTCCCGCGCTGTTCCGCGGCTGAAGCCGCAACCGTTCAACCGCAACCCACACACAAGGAGGAGAGACCGATGGAAACGACCATGGCAGTGAACCGGATTGCAACGCAGGAAACTTGCTTCGATGCGCTCGGGTCCGACCCGGACTTCGAGACGGACGCCGACGACAGCGTGCGCGAGGCGTACGAGTTTCTCGGCGCCGTCGGATTCGGAAAGGACGGAGCGCGCTCGCTGGCGGTCGACATGATCGAGCTGTCCTGATTGCGACAAATCGACTTGAAAGGCGGCCATGACTACCGAAGAGTACGTCATCTACTTTGCGCTTGGAGTGCTGCTGTTCGCGGCAGGGCACCAGTTCTACTTCTGGTGCCAGCGCTATCCGCTGCTGCCGTCGCGGGTATTTCGTCCGGCGATCGACGAGCTGATCACGTACCGGCCGGAATGGGTGTGGATCTACAGCATCCTCTATTACGCCGTGATCGTGGCGGTGTTCTTCATCGTGGACTCGGAGCGCGAATTCCTGCTGCTCGCGTCCAGCTACGCGCTGCTGCTGGCTGCACAGATGTTGTTCTTCCTGGCGTTTCCGGTCGCCACGCCGCGCGACTGGCGCAAGCGCAACCTGCACCGCACCTGGTCGGAGAAATTGCTCGCCCTGGTGCAGAAGGCGGACATGCGCTCCAACAGTTTCCCCAGCATGCACACCTCGGTCGCAACACTGACGGCGCTGCACCTCTATCCGCTGTTCGGCGAGCTGGTGCTGGCGTTCCCGGTGCTCATCGGGCTGAGCTGTCTGTTCACCAAGCAGCATTACCTGATGGACATCCCCACCGGCGCGTCGCTCGGTTACGCGATTTTCATGCTTTCGCGAATGGTTGCCTGAGGGCCAAACCATGAGATCACGGGAAGCCACGATCGGCGAACGTATCTTTGGCGCCGCCTCTGTCCGGGCCGATTATCGCGTCGTGCTGGCCGACGATGCGGACGGCGTGCGGCAGGCACAGCGGCTGCGCTTCGAGGTCTCCAACCTGGAACTCGGGGTCGGCCTGGCGCGCGCTTACGGCGCCGGGCTGGACGAGGACGAGTTCGATCCGCGCTGCGATCACCTTCTGCTTGAGCACTGTGACAGCGGGACGATCGTGGGCACCTACCGGCTGCTGCCCGGTCTGCGCGTCGCGAGCGTCGCGGGTCTGTATTCGGCGAAGGAATTCGATCTCACGGCGTTCGGGCCGGTGCTGCGCGAACTGGCGGAACTCGGCCGCGCGTGCATACAGCGACGGCACCGCAACCTGACCGCGTTCGGGCTGTTGTGGCGCGGCATTGCCGAGTACGCGGCGAGCCACGGACTGCACTACCTGATCGGCTGCAGCTCCTTGCATACCGTCGATCCCGCGGTGGGCGCGGCGCTGTATCGCGATCTCGCCTGGCAGTACCTCGCGCCCGAGCGTTTCCGCACCCTCCCGCGGCCCGGCTATGCCTGCCCTCTCGAAACATCGGCGGGTGTTGCCGTCGATCCGCCCAAACTGCTGTCCGCGTATCTGTCTCTGGGTGCGCGCATCTGCGGCGCACCGGCGATCGATCGCGAGTTCGGCAGCATCGATTTCCCGACCGTCCTGGACCTCGAAACGCTGGGGCCCCGGCTGCAGCGATTCGCCGCGGGAACGGAGGAAGACGCATGAGCGGCGCGGCCACGAAGCTCGCAGTCGGCGCCCGCCATGGCGGCGGGTGCGCCCAGCGTCCGCTGCCGGCGCCGGCGCGTGCGTGGCGCATGCTGCACATCGCCGCGTTGTTCCTGCTGTTCGCGCTGTTCACAGCGGCGGTCACCGTGTTTGCATCGGTGCGGCGGCGCGAGCGCTTCACGCGCTGGTGGGCACGCATGGTATTGCGGTCGCTTGGTGTCAGGCTGATATGCGGCCGGAGCCCGGGCTTCGGCGCGGGGCCGGCGCTGCTCGTCGCCAATCACGTTTCCTCGATCGATCCGATCCTGATTTGCGCCATCCAGCCGGCCTGCTTCATCGCCAAGTCGGACCTGGGCAACAGCGCGTGGCTGCGATGGCTGCTTGCCGAGGCCGGCACGATATTCATCGATCGCCGCAAACGCGACGACGTCCTGCGTGCGCTGGCCGCAATGCACGAAGCCTTCGATGCCGGCGAGCGGGTCGCGCTGTTCCCGGAGGCCACCATCTGTGCAATGGCGGAACCTCGTCCCTTCAACTCGGCGCTGCTGGAACCGGGAAGCGATGGCGTGCCGCTTTACTTTGTCGCGCTGAGCCTGACGCGCTCCGACGGGACGCCCTGCCCGGAAGCCGACTTTCCCCGGGAACGCAGCTTCGCCTCGGGTTTCTGGCACCTTGGGGGCGTACCGGCCCTGGTGGCCCGCGTCGAGGTCTCCGGACCCTTCGATTTCTCGGGCGTAAATCGCAAGCGTATCGCGCATTCCGCGCACGAGACCATCCATTGCGCGCTGTCCGGCCGCGCGACCACACCGGCGCCGCGCAAACCGGCGCCGTCCGCAATCAGATGATCGAACTGTGATCGGGGGAGCCACGGCATGTTATTGATGAGCGCGATTGCAAGGAGGAAAGTGGCGTCGTGGTGCGGGCGCGCACTCGACACGGTGCGGGACCTTTCCGCGCTTCGCGCATGGAGAGATTGGATCGCTCAACTCGCGATGGCTGCCTCGTTATGCTATGCGCTGGTTCAAGTTCCGGCGCTGGCCGAGGGCGTGGATATCGGAGCGGGTTTTGGACTCGTCAGCCAGCAGCATGGATTCGAAGGCGGATGGGATGTCCAGGTCGGTTACGAATTCAAGGAAACGGAACGCTTCAGCCTCGGCGTGCAGTGGCAGTGGTTCAAGGGCTGGACCTCCGAAAGCAGGTTGGGCGACGTGGAGGGCATGGCTTTCCGCTCCAACGCCTTGTACCTGACCGCGCGCCCCAGGCACGAAGCATTGCGATGGCTGCAACTGAAGGCCGGGCTCGTCAACGCCAATTACAAGATAGCGGAGTACGACAGCGCCGCAGGCACAGTGGTGGTCAGGAGCGATCGCAGCGGCGAGACCGGGCTGGCGCTCGGCCTGGGTCTGGTGTTCGGCTCGGACAAGGTCAGGTTCCACCTACTGGACTATCAGCGCTATTCATTCGCCGGCGAGAGCTTCGATGCCTTCGGCATTTCGCTGATGTTGTTGGCAGGCGGCCATTGACCGGTACGACCGGTTATCCGGGAGGGGTCATCACGGCCGCGAGCCGGTATGCTATGTATTGACGAGGAGCGATTCGAGATGCTTGAAGACGGGGACCACGGCGCCGCACCGGTAGCCAGGAAGTCGCGATCGAGACTGCGGCGCGAGCGCGACAAACAGCGCATGCGCGAGCGGGTGCTCGACGCGGCGCGCGAGCTGTTCGCGGTGCACGGCTACGAGGCCGTGACGATGCGCAAGATCGCCGAGCGCATCGAATACACGACCACGATGATCTACCAGCACTTCCCCGACAAGGAAACGCTGATCCGGGAGATCGTCGCGCACGACTTCCAGTCCTTCGGACAGGAGTTCCGCCGTTGCGCCCAGATCGCCGATCCGATCGCACGCATCCTGGCGATGGCCCGGGTGTTCGTAGACTTCGGCGTGCAGCATCCGAATCATTACCGGCTCATGTTCATGTCTCCGCCGTCCTCGGAAATGAAGGAGGCCAATCTCGCCGCGATCCAGGCCGATCCGGCGCAGGACGTCTATACCTTCTTCAAGGCGGCGATCGAGGAGGCCATGCGCAAGGGCCTGCTGCGCCCGGAACTCGACGACGCGGAATTGCTGGTGCAAAGCCTGTGGTCGGGCATGCACGGGGTGGTGTCGCTGCACATCGCGAAGGGCAGGGACCCCTGGATAGAATGGCGCAGTCTGGACCGCATCTCTTCGCTCCTGGTCGAACTGCTGTTGCGCGGTCTGAAAAAGGACTGACTAGCGATAAATCTGTAGCGGGAAGGGAGTACCGCCTGGGGAGGGCGCACCATGATCCACCTGCACAAGCTGGGCCGGAAGTATCTCGATTTCGAATTCCCGGTGAAGAACGAGGCGCGCCTGCGCATCGTGGAGCGCCCTGGGTTGTGGATGGGGCGTGCCGCGCTCGACCATCTTCTCGCCGACGTGCGCCAGGTTGTGAAGACGGCGGTTCCCTCCGGCCTCGCATATGGCGTGCTCAGCGGCGAAAAGCGGCGGCTCGACAACGCCATCCTCTCGATCCTCTACGACCAGGCGAGCCGCAAGCCCATCGCCTTCAACGCCTACTCCTTTCTCGACGTTGAAGTTCACGGCCACCGCGTTAACGTCCTGCACCTCGGGCTCATCATGGTGGACCCGGCGTTCCAGGCGCAGGGTTACACCTGGGTGGTCGTCGGGCTGCCCTGCTTGCTGGTTTTCCTGAGGAGCGGCATGAGCCCGGTGTGGATCACCAGTGTGACCCAGGTACCGGCGATCGTCGGCAAGGTCGCCGAGGCCTTTGCCGACGTCTACCCGGCGTCCTCCGGCAAGACCCGCAGGAGCTTCGCGCATCTGACCATCGCCCGGCAGGTAATGGAGTCGCATCGCGAAGTGTTCGGAGTGGCGCCGCAGGCGCAGTTCGACCAGGACAACTTCATCATCCGCGACGCCTACACCGGCGGCTCGGACAACCTCAAGAAGAACTACGAAGAGACCACCAAGCATCGCGACGACGTGGTCAACGAAATGTGCCGCGATCGTCTCGACTACCGGCGCGGGGACGACTTCCTGCAGGTCGGCACGATCAACTTCGCGTGTGCCTGCGACTATCTGCTGCGCACGGTGCCGCGCGATTCGCTGCCGAGCCTGCTGTATCGCGTGATGTTCGTGCTGGTCGGAAGGCTGCTGCTGCCGCTGTGGCACTGGTTTTCGCCCAACCGGCAGTGGGGAGATCTGCGTCCCCGGCGTTAGATCTGGCGCCAAAGCGAACGGGAGGAGGCAACATGGAGTACAGCGAAGCGGTTTACAGCGACGTCATAATTACCTGGCTGGGCGCGGCCGGCGTATGGGGCTACCTCAATTTCGTCCACCACCACCGCACCGGCGGCGCGCTCGAGCGCAATACGCTGTTCCTGCTCTACTGCACGTTCGCGCTCATGACGATGCGCGGCTTCTATTGGCTTCTCGGCTACCCCTGGCTCAATTACCTGCGCTTTTTCCCCACCGCGGTATTGCCGCTGGCGATGGTGTTGTTCGCCGAGAGCATCGTGCGCCGGCACGTCAGCCTGCCGATGAAGATCTACGCGGCGAGCGGGACGGTGTTCTTCGTCCTCCTGTCGCTGCTCGGGCAACTGCATTCGGGCAAGGCCCTGGTGATCGGATTTCTGTTTTTCGAGGTGTCCATCATCATCGCTATGGCGTGGATGGTGTGGCGCGCCGACCAGACCAAGCTCACCACCCTGGAGATTCGCCTGAACAACGCGATTTTCGTGTCGGCGATGTTTGCCGTACCCCTGGTGATCACCGATTTCCGCGAGGAGCTGACCTGGATCCCGCGGCGTCTGGGCGCCGCCGGCGCGCTGATTTTCGTGTACGTGCTGGTGCGCATGAGCTACCGCGTGGATACCCGCATCATCGTGTTCAACGAGGTGCTCAGCATTTTCCTGCGCGCCTCGATCATGGCGCTGTCCTTCATGGCGATCACCGACCATCTCACGGTGCGCGAATTCTTCGAGTTCTTCCCGTTGTCGCTCATGTTCGTGCTGGTGTTCACCATTTTCTACCGGGTCAAGGCGGTGGCGGTGGAAAGCCGGGGGGCGTCGTTCCTGCAATGGCTGCTGCGCGCCAAGATGACCAGCCTGGAAAGTTTCGTCCAGTCGTTGCGCCATCTTCCGCTGACGCAGGAGAACGTGCTGCTGCGCGTGGAGGATCTGGCGCGTTACGACGCCGTGGCGATCATCCAGTATCTCGGCGCCGAACGCCGGGTGCTGAGCCTCTCCATGCTGCGCGAGCGGGCCGAGTCGCAGGAATCCGGCAGTACCGAGATCTTCGAGCAACTGGTGGACATTCTGGAGCGCTATGGAATGAGCCATATCGGGCTGGCGAGCCCGAAGCCTCCGGCGCTGCTGCTGTTCAACAGCCCGCTGATTCCCGGCGCGCATTTCGACGAGATCAAGATCAACCTGATTCTCAAGCTGTGCCGCATCCTGCCGCAGGCGCTAAAGGCGAAGGAAGCGCCGCGGCAGGACGCCGGCTCGGCCACGCCCATCGGCAGTCAGTAGCGTTCCGCGCGTTCCGCGGTTAGAGTCTAGTGTCCTGTTCCGCCAATTCGTGGGATAACTGGTAAACCTTGGGGACCAGTCACATGATCTATTTGACAGCAATCCATGATCGATCGGAAAACCCGCGAAATCGGCGTCAGGCAAGGCGCGAGTCCTTGACAGTGGCGGGCACCACGGCGAGGACTCGTAACACCGCATGGCGCCGATTCTCGTCGGGTTTTCAGCCGCGAATTGACGGAACAGGACACTAAGCTGGGCTTTCCGACCTCAACCGTCGCACGCAGAATCTTGCCGGTCCCCAGCTCGAAGAAAGACCTGATCGCCGACGTCCGGCCCCGCGAAGTGTGGGGCTGGATGATGTTCGACTTCGCCAACTCCGGTTACACCACGGTGGTCGTCACCGCGGTGTTCAACGCCTACTTCGTGGCGGTGGTGGCGGGGCAGGCGGTGTGGGCCACCTTCGCCTGGACCGCGGCTCTGTCGGTGTCCTACGCGCTGATCGTGGTCAGCGCGCCGCTGATCGGCGCCTATGCCGACGCGCACGCGGCCAAGAAGCGGCTGCTGGCGGTGACGACGATCGGCTGCGTGGCCGGAACGGCGGCGCTGGCGCTGGTCGGTCCCGGAGACCTGGCGCTCGGCATCGCGCTGCTGATCATCTCCAATTTTTTCTTCGGCACCGGCGAGAACCTGGTCGCGGCATTCCTTCCGGAACTTGCCAGGGGGCGCTCGCTGGGAAAGGTGTCGGGTTGGGGCTGGGGGCTGGGCTACATCGGCGGGCTGATCAGCCTCGGCGCATCGCTCGCCTACGTCACCTGGGCGCAGGCGCAGGGGCAGTCCTCCGCCGAGTTCGTTCCGGTAACCATGTTGATCACCGCGGCACTTTTCGCCGTCTCGTGCCTGCCCACCTTCCTGTTGCTAAAAGAGCGAGCACAGCCGCAGCAACTGCTAACCGGCGCGTACGCGAGCGCGTTTGCGCGCACCTGGGAAACGCTCAAGCATGCCAGCCGCTATCGCGACCTCATGCGCTTCCTGCTCTGCATCCTGTTCTATCAGGCCGGCGTGCAGGCGGTGATCTCGCTCGCCGCGATCTATTCCGAACAGGAGATGAAATTCTCGACGCAGCAGACCATCATGCTGATCCTGGTGGTGAACATCACCGCCAGCGTGGGCGCGATAGCCTTCGGACAGTTGCAGGATAAGCTCGGCCACGTGCGCACTCTGGCGCTGACATTGATCGGCTGGTGCCTGACCGTGGTGCTGGCCGGATTGGCGACCACCCCGGCGCTGTTCTGGGTGGCGGCGAACCTCGCCGGCGTCTGTCTCGGCGCCAGCCAGTCCGCGGGGCGCGCGCTGGTCGGCTACCTGAGTCCGCCGGACCGTCGCGCCGAATTCTTCGGATTGTGGGGGCTGGCGGTCAAACTGTCGTCGATCCTGGGTCCGATCACCTACGGTCTGGTGAGCTGGATTTCCGCCGGGAATCATCGTCTTGCAATCCTCATTACCGGAGCCTACTTCCTCATCGGGCTGGCGCTGCTGGCCGGAGTCAACGCACGCCGCGGGCATCGCGCCGCGCGTCCGCTGAAGACCGTGCCGCAGTTGCAATAGTGGGCAGGTTCAAGAATTAATAGACCAAGATAAACAGCGCGTTATAATTCTGTCCTGTCAGGTTTTACGCATGCGCCGAAGGCGCGAGGGGTGGTCATGTTGAGCTGGAGCAAGGGGACGGAATCGGACCATCCGCTGGCCGAGGACAAGGCCGCGCGCGAACTCATCGCCGAATTGCCGGCCAACGATTCCTTCAAGGCGCTCGAAGGACTTTCCTACTGGCTGGATTCGCTCAAGGGCGCGGAAGACCTCAAGCTCGGGCGCCAGTTCGAAATCATCGACCTGATCGACCAGGCCGCAAAAAACCATCAGCGTAAGCTTTCCCAGGATTATCTTTCGGGCAGCGCGCGGCTGCAGAAATTCCAGGAAATCCGCATCTGGAACGCGTCGTTCACTTTCTGGAAGCAGCTTGCGGACGCCTATCAACTGTGTCTGACGCGCGGTCAGGCCGGCGCCGGCGGCTGGGGTTCGCTGAAGGGACCGTTGCCAATGATCGTGGCGCGCGCGATGCGGGCGATCTCGCTGCAGCTCAAATGGCAGTTGCTGCGCTACGGGCCGGTGGCGCCAAGGTTGTGGGAGCAGTACGGCAAGCTCTTCGCCTATGCCGAGGAGAAAGGTTTCGCCGCGGCCAAGGTCGAAGTGTATCCGGGAAAGTTCGGCGAATCGACGGTGCAGCGCGAGTTCCTCAAGGGACTGATGCTCGCGATCTCGTCCACCGACAGCCTGCTGCCCATGAAACTGGAAGTGGCCGAGCGGGTGGTGGCGCAATTCTCCGAGTTCTTCGTGATTCAGCGCCAGCCGGGCAAAGGCTGTCACTACTTCATCGACATTTCCACCGGCCAGGGACCGGCGCGGATGGTCTCGCGTCTGCAGATGACGCCGGGACTGAGATTTTTCGGCCCCGGCTCCGCCGCGCAGGAGCTGGAAAAAATGATCGCAGTCCTGCAGGCCGACGGCGTGGTGCCGTCCAATGTCAATCTCGGTGGCGTTTTCGATCCGGAGCTGGTGCTGGAAGTGCTGCGGCATCTGGGGCGCTATTGGGCGCCGGTACCGCCGGCGCGCGGAGAGGAACGGCGCCGCTCGGTGTCGCGCATCAGCGTGATTCACGACTTCGACGAAATCGTCGCCACCGTTTCCGGCGATACCCAGGATCTAGCTTTCGACAATTCGGTCGAAACCTGGACGGTGGAGAACGAAAGCGAGGGCGGTTACGGGGCCCTCCTGCCGCAGACCATAGGCGACTGGCTCAAAGTCGGAACGCTGCTGGGGGTGAAACTCGAAGACGGCGCGGCCTGGGGCGTGGGCATCGTGCGCCGGCTTTCAGCCTACGATCTGCAGCAGCGCTATGTCGGCATCCAGGTGTTCAGCAAGGGCGCAACTGCCGTGAAGATTGCGCCCGCCAACTCCGGCGACAGTGCCATCGCGCAAGATGCCGTGCTGTTGCCTTCGAGCACGAGCGACAGCAGCGGCACCGGAGAAATGAGCCTGTTGTTGAGGCCGGGGGTCTTCTCGGAGAAAAAGACCTACGAGATGCAGGCCTACGATCGCAGCTACCTGCTGGTGCCGAAGAGGCTGCTGGAGGGCGGCGACGATTTCGACATGGCCCGCTTCCGCGTCATGCAGCGCGCTTCCTGATTGCGTGAACTTTCACCGCAAGCGGGTTTGACATTCAAAGCAGGACGCGCTTGAGCCAGGCGCTGATGTCCGCCAGTTCCTCGGCGCAGACCGAGTGCGGCATCGGGTACTGGTGCCATTCCACCTCGTAACCCAGCTTGATCAAAGTGTCGCGCGACATCGTGCCCAGGGCCAGCGGCACGACGTTGTCGGCAATGCCGTGGCCCATGAAGATCGGCACCGAGTTGCTTGCGGCGTTGCGCTCGACCTCGATCATCGGCGACATCG
>JBBPIT010000042.1:0-32182 GCA_038040175.1 Pseudomonadota bacterium
CAGTCACAGTCTCATTATTTGGCGCGATAGCGGCGGATGACATCCGGATCGGGATCGAAGCCCAGTCCGGGGCCCTGCGGCACCGCGATCGAGCCGCCTTCCGGTATCGCCGCATCGCCGTACAGGCGCGACTCCAGGTCGAAGAAGCGCCACTCGACCAGCGAATTCTGGCCCATTGCGGCATTGACGTGCAGGCCACCGAGAAATGCGGGGCCGTCGTAGAAGCTGTGCGGTGCCATCGCCACCTTGTGCCGCGCGGCGAGCGCGAATACCTTGCGCAGTTCCGAGATCCCGCCCATCTTTGCAGGGCTCGGTTGCAGGTAATCGACCGCGCGTGCTTCCAGCAGATGCTGGAACTGCGTGAGCGTGGTGGCGTTTTCGCCTGCGGCCACCGCGATGCCGCCGCTGGCGCGCACCTGCGCCAGCGCCGCGTAGTCTTCCGGCGGCCATACCGGCTCTTCCAGCCAGCGCAGGTCGAACGGCCGCAGTTTTTCCGCCATCTCGAGCGCTTCCTGCACAGACCACGGGCAGTTCACGTCGAGCATGATGTCCACGTCGGGGCCGGCCGCCTCGCGCGCGGCGCGGGTTGCCGCGATTTCGATCTCGTGCAGCTTGATGTGGCGAAAGCCCTGCCCCAGGGCGCGAGCGACGTTGGCCGCCACCACTTTCGGGTCGGTGTAACGGACCATGCTGGCGTAGCAGGTGAGCCGTGGCGACTTCGCGCCGCCCAGCATTTTGTGCACCGGCTGCCCGGCTGCCTTGCCCGCGATGTCCCACAGCGCGATGTCCAGCCCCGACAGGCCGAAGATGATCGGGCCGCTGCGCCCGAAGATGTGCAGCTTCTGCTGCAGCTCCAGCATCAGCTCTTCGATTTTCATCGGGTCGCGCCCGAGGCACATCGGCGCCAGGATCTGATCGATGGCGACCCTGGTGGCCGGAATGACGTTGTAGCCGAAGGCTTCGCCCCAGCCGGTGATGCCGGCGTCGGTGGCGACTTTCACCAGCAGCGTATCCGCGGTCCGCCAGGCCGTGCCGCCCCACGCTTCGGTGTCGGACGGGCCGCCGCTGCTGTAAGGGATGTTGAGCAGGATGGTCTCGATGGATTCTATTTTCATTTTTCTCGTGTCCCGGGGATGGTCGGAGAGGCGAGGCGAAATGATAGGGGAGAGTCCGGGGGCTTGCCTACCGCGGATAACAAAAAGCGGCCCGCGAAAAACAAACGGCGCTTGACGTTCAGAGGGATGCCGGTCGCGGCCGGCGCCTGAGCCGCCGAATCGATGGTCCTGAGAATGCGGCTGTCGTGCGGAACCAGTCGGCAAACCGGGAAACCGTAGCTGGCTCATTTGGCCACCGAGGCGTAGGATGTACACATGAACTGTACATATTGAGGTTGTCATGGCTTCGCACGTCAATGTGACTCAGCTTCGCCAAAATTTGCCGGAATACCTGAAGAAAGTTCAGGAGGGGCAAGAGGTGGAGGTGACTGTTCGCGGCAAGGTGATTGCACGCATCGTCCCTGAGGCTGCGAGGTCCGAGCGCGCCAAGAGGAAACTCGCAGAACTGCGCAAGACGGCGACGGTCGGGGACGCGATCAGCCCAATCGAACGCAACTGGACTGGTGACATTGATCATCTGTGATACCCATGTTCTGGTTTTCGATGCGCTTGCCCCCGCGAGGTTGTCGGCGCGGGCCAGGCGGCTCATCAGGGAAGGAGAGCAACAGGGGCGTTTGGCTTGCGCGGACATATCGCTCTGGGAGATTGCCATGCTCGCCTCACGAGGGCGCATAACTGTCCCGGTGGATCCGGGAGTTTTCATACAGACCGTGCTGGATGCCCGCGCCTACAGGGTGTTGCCGATAACGGCGGCGGTGGCTGCTCTGTCACAGAGCGCGGAGATCCATCAGAAAGATCCGGCGGACCGATTGATCGCGGCAACGGCGCTGGCTTACGGTGCGCAATTGCTGTCGGCCGATCTGGCCATGAAAAAAATCCCGCAACTGCGAGTGGTTTGGTGATGTGATCACGTGATGGGCCGCAGGACCGCGGGCCACGAGAAACATGGAGGAGTTATGACGCGACTTTCAAGAGCATTCGGGTATCGAACAGTTGCTGCCGCAGCGGCCATGATTATGGCGGCCGGGTCTGCGGTCGCCGACGATGTGAGAATACTGGCGCCGGACGCCGGCGCGCTCAAGGGTTACGGCCCCGGCACGGTGATCGTGGTGCCGGCGGGCGCGCCGCACTTCAGCGCCTGCAAGGACGGTGTGGCCGTGGTCCAGGAAAGCGGAGTCGGTCCGACGGGCATCACGATGACCGGCAAGTGAGCCGGAATCCGGCGATCGCTCTGCGCGCGAACAACCATCGATCAGATGAAAATCGCCGTCATCGGTGCCGGTGCGATGGGGTCCGTGTACGCCGGGCTGCTCGCCTCGGCGGGCCACGAAGTGTGGGCGAGCGACACCTGGCGCGAGCACGTCGAGGCGATCCGCAAGAACGGTCTGCGCGTCGAAGGCGCGTCCGGGGACCGCACCGTGCAGGTGCATGCCACGACGCGTCCCGCGGACGCGGGCGTTTGCGATCTGGTGATCATCGCCACCAAGGTGATGCATGTCGCGCAGGCCGCTGAATCGGCGAAGCCGCTGCTTGGCCCCGACACGGTGGTACTGTCGATCCAGAATGGCCTGGGCGGACCGGACACCGCGGCGCGCGTGCTTGGGCGCGAGCGCGTGGTGGTCGGCGTCGTCGGCGGTTTCGGCGCCTCGATGAAAGGACCCGGCCACGCCCATCACAACGGCTGGGAACTGGTGCGGCTGGGGGAGTTTTCCGGGCCGGTGACGCCGCGCCTCGAGAAAATCGCCGAGGTGTGGCGCTCGGGCGGGTTCCGGGTGAAGTGCTTCGACGACATCGATCAGCTGGTCTGGGAAAAGCTCATCTGCAACGTCTGCTACTCGGGGACTTGCGCTGTGACCGAGCGCACCATCATCGAGGTCATCGAGGATCCCGACGCCTGGCGTGTGGCCTCGGGCTGCGCAGCGGAAGCATTCGCGGTGGCGAAGAAGCGCAAGGTCCGCCTGGACTTCGACGACCCGGTGGCCTACGTGCGCGAATTCGGCATGAAGATCCCCAATGCCCGCCCCTCGATGCTGCTCGACCACATGGCGGGACGGATCTCGGAGATCGACGCCATCAATGGCGCCATTCCCCCGGCCGCCGTCGCGGTCGGCGTCGCCGCTCCCTGCAACGAAGTGATCAGCGCCCTGGTGCGCGCCAAGGAGCGGCGCATGGGAGTGCGCGGCCGCTGAGAGGCGGGTCTCTTGCTCCAACGGGAGCAGGCAGAGGGACCCGGGGTTTGACGCGCCGGCGGCGCCTGTCGCATAGTTCGCGCCTTCCATGCCAGGAATGAATTTTAACCGGAGGAGAAAAAAATGCTGAGACCGTATATTCACGCGCTGCGCGAATTCACGACGCTTCGAGCCGCAGCGGGCGGAGGAGGGGCGCAGGACTGCAGCGGCACGATCACCGTGGAGGAAGCGCTGAAGGCGGAGCAGGATCGCTACGCGGCGCAGATGAAAGGCGACGTGGCGGCGATGCAGCGAATGATCGGCGATGACCTGGTCTATATTCACTCGAGCACGGTGCAGGACACCAAGGCGAGCTTCATTGAATCGATCCGTTCAGGGAACGTGAAGTACCGCACGATGAAGCGCGGCGACGTGAAGGTTCGGACATACGGTTGTATCGCCATCGTCAGCGGCGGCGCCAGTTTCGAGGTGACCGTGAAGGGAGAGGACCGGACCCTCAAACTGCTGTTCCACGCCGTTTACGCGAAGCGCGCGGCGGGCATCCAGTTCGTGTCCTGGCAGGCGACCAAATTGCCGGCGTAACGGACCGCGGGGATCGCCACCCGGTTCAGCCGGAACGACAGAAGCGTCAACGCAATTCCCAGACGAAGGAACGCGCCATGATCGTCACGCCTCTGTATGCCGGGTTGCTGGTCCTCTGGTTCCTGGTCCTGGCCTGGCGCGTTATCCACCGCCGCGGTCACGGCATTTCGCTGGGGGACGGCGGCGATCCGGCCATGCTTCGGGTGATCCGTGGGCACGCCAATTTCGCCGAGTACGTGCCGCTGGCGCTGCTGCTGATGGCAATCCTGGAGCTGTGCAACTTTTCGGCCTATGTCCTGCATGGACTGGGTGCGATGCTGTTGACCGGCCGGCTGTTGCACGGCTATGCGCTCTCGTTCACGGACAAATTCCAGTTCGGCCGCTTCTGGGGGACGGCGCTGACCTTCGTGGTGCTGACCGTGGAAGCGGCTCTGTGCTTGTACCAGGCGGCGCGAATTTGGTGACGGGCGCAACGGTGTCAACGTAGCTTCAAGAACCCGGCGCCGCGTACCCGCGGCGCGCGTTTGGCTGCGTCAGGGCGCGCGGGAGGCCGTGTAGGCCGCGATCGACATCATGTCTACTTCGCTCAACTGAGCCACCACCGCCTTCATCAGTTCCGCCCAAGGACCGTTGCGAACGCCGTGCCGGATGTCGTAGAGCTGGCGCACGACATAGCTTGGAGAGCGGCCCGCGAGCGCCGGCACCGGACCGAGGCCCCTCAGGTCCGCGCCATGACAGATTGCGCATGGAGTGGTCTTGCCTGCTCCGCCGGTGGTGACCAATGCCTCACCCTTCCTGATGCTGCCGGCCGGAACGTAGGCGACGAAACCGGAAGCGGCGTCGCGCAGTTCGGTCCGTTCCAGGTCCTCCGGCATCTCGATGATGCGTTGGCCGATCGGCTCGGTCGCGCCAGCCTCCGAGGCAACCAGCATCCATCCCGCGACATGCGTTTTCGGCACGGTGTTGGTTTCGATCACCCTGATCCACGGCTTCGGTCGGAGGGCGGAAAAATACTCCGCAGCGGCCTTCAGGTCGGCGTCGGTAACGTCCTTCGCGACAGCGATCATCAGATTGACGGGCAAGCTCGCCGGCTCCGAACTCTTCCTTGCGCCGCTTCTGAAATCGGCCACCTGCTGCACGATGTATTCGGCAGGAAGGCCCGCGAGACTGGAATTCTCAGGACGTCCCAGCCCGTTCGGCAGATGGCAGTAACCGCACGCGAACACACCCGGTTTCGCGCCGTGCCTTACGACTTCGGGCATCGGCGGGTGGTCGTCGGGATGCCAATCCGGCACTGTGAAGAGATCGCGTATCTGCGTCAGCGTGAAAGCCACGCTGCTGCCGGGAACGCGCCTCAATGTGCCGTCGTCCGGCGCCGGCTGGGTACCGGGGGGATTGACGGCGAACGCCCATGGCGGCGGGGACTTATCCGCGCCTGCGACCATTCCAGTCAGGCAAGCGAGCATCAGGATGGCGATGAGAATCTTCATGATTCCTCCCAATAGCCGTCACCAACGTAACGGTCGTGACGGCGTGACAAAAATCCGTAGCTCGTGACGCGCCGCAGGGAAAGCGGGTCTGAAAACGAACGCAATGAAAGTATAGGGCCTGGAACGAGGATCGAGTGAACCACGATGCTTTTACGGTGTTTCCGGCCTCTCTGGCGCCGGTCGGGCACTCCGTGTAGATTCGGCGCGTTACCACCGACAACACTTGGTCATGACCGCTGCTGCTTTGCCGTTGCTGTCTCCGCTCGAAATACGCGTGCTCGGCGTGCTGGTGGAAAAGCAGCTCACCACGCCGGACTACTACCCGCTGTCGCTTATTGCGCTGGTCGCCGGCTGCAATCAGAAGTCGAGCCGCGACCCGGTGATGAGCGTCGGCGAGGACGACGCGCAGAGCGCGCTCGACGCGCTCAAGGAACGGAAACTGGTGACCAACAGTTGGGGCGCATCGCGGCGGGTGATGCGCTATTCCCACAATTTCCCGCAAGTGGTGGATACCGATCCGGGCACCACGGCGTTGCTGGCGACGCTCATGTTGCGCGGACCTCAGACGCCGGGGGAGTTGCGGATCGCCTGCGAGCGCATGTACCGCTTCGCGGACCTGTCGAGTGTGGAGGCGTACCTGGAGGAGATGGCGGGCCGCCCCGCCGGGGCGCTGGTGGTGAAGCTGCCCAAACAGCCGGGCGCGCGCGAACATCGCTGGGCGCACCTGCTCGGCGGGCCAGCGGGCGTCGCGAACGATCCCCCCGCAATGCACGCGGGCGCGGCCACCGCAGCCGGCGCCGGGTTCGAAGCCGAAGTGGCGCGCTTGCGCGATGAAGTGGCGGAACTCAGGACGATGGTGGACCGGCTGAGGGAGGAGATCAAGAAATAAGCCCCAAGACCGGGCGGGCTGCAAAAGGCCGCCGCCGCGCGCTGCAAAAAACCGGGCTCCAGGAACCGTGCGGAATGCACATACGTAGCCTCACGCTGCATTCGCTTTCGGTCAAGGCTGTGACAGGAAACCCGTGCCGAATGCCGGGCAGGGTGAACAAGAAGGTGGATTCCCTTACTGGATGGCACACCGATACAGGAAGCGTTCCCGCATGACCGACGAAACCCATTCACTTGCACGACCGTCTTCGGAGATGGAGTTGTTCGTCGCCTTCACGCTGCTCGCATTGCAGGGCTTCGGCGGCGTTCTGGCGGTGGCGCAGCGGGTGCTGTGCGAACAGAAGCGCTGGCTCACCAGGGAACAGTTCGTGGAAATCCTCGCGTTCGGGCAGGTGCTGCCCGGGCCCAATGTCTGCAACGTCGCGCTGATGGTCGGCGACCGCTTCTTCGGCTGGCGCGGCGCGTTCGCGGCGTTGGCGGGGATGATGACGGTGCCGCTGGTCATCGTGCTGGCAATCACGGCGGCGTACTCGCAGTACGCGTCGAATCCCGTCGTGGCGGGCGCGCTCAAGGGCATGGGTGCGGTGGCGGCCGGGCTGATCGTGGGAACGGCGCTGCAGCTCATGAGCGCGTTACGCGCCAACCCGATGGGTATTCCCGCTTGCACGGTGCTGCTGGTGTCGGCGTTCGTGGCGGTGGCGATCCTGCGCTGGCCGTTGGTGTGGGTGCTGCTCGGGCTCGGCACGGTCGCGTGCCTGCTTGCCTGGAGACGCTTGCGTGCCGACACTGCGGCCGCAGCGGAAGGCGGGTGATCGGCGTGATGCCGCTTTCAGTCGATTTGCTGGCGTTGTTCGGCCACTTTCTCCTGTTGTCGCTGCTGGCGATCGGCGGTGCGATCACCGTCGCTCCTGACATGCATCGGGTGCTGGTCGGCGAGATGGGGCTGCTTAGCGATGCGCAGTTCAACGCCTCGATCGCGATCGCACAGGCGTCGCCGGGGCCCAACGTGTTGTTCGTCGCGGTGATGGGTTACCAGGCGGCGGGCCTGCCGGGCGCGGCGGCCACGCTCGCCGGCATCATGCTGCCATCGACGACGCTGGCGCTGGCGGCCGCGCGCTGGAGTCATGCGCGGCGCGACTGGCGCGCGGTGCGGGCGTTCAAGGCCGGCATGGCGCCGATCGTGATCGCGCTGATGTTCGCCACCGGCTGGATCCTCAGCGCGGAAACGCCGGGCTGGCGGCACGTGCTGCTCACCGTCGCGGCCGCGGTTCTGGTCTGGCGCACCCGGCTGCATCTGCTGGTGATGATCGCGGTCGGAGCGATCGTCGGCGGACTGGGATGGGTGTAGGGGCAAGGATGAAGGAGGAAGCCCCGTTAGAAGTGCACGCAAAAAAGGTCTTGTGTCTAGAGTTCGTCGTGTGCATTTCTAACGGGGTGAAGGGGGAAGGACAAAGTATTGAGGCGCGGCGAAGGCGCAGCGCTGCGGCGAGGATGGAATTCGAGGCGCTACGAGCCAGGGAGCGCGGCACGCCAGCGACATAATACGGCCCGTCGAATGCCGGAAATCGGCGGCTGAATCGGTGTAAATTAGGCTTTCGATCCGGTTCCAATTCGAGGGTGCGTCCAGTGGAGTTTGTGCAAACGATCAAACCGTTTCTGGAATCCATCTGGGGATTTCTGAGAACCTTTGCGCAGGGGCTGCTCCCCTCGACCGGAGACGGCATTGCGGTGGTGATCATCGCCGGCTTGGCCGGCGCTGCAATCGCGTGGCTGGCCGCGCGGTTCTTCTACCGCAGACGCAGCCGCTTTCGCGCGGCGAAAGACGATCCCGCCGCCGAAGAGGCGATTATCGGGGAAGCAGGCCTGTCCGATGCACAGTACCACCTCCTTTTCGACCACAACCCGATCCCGACTTTCGTGTGCGAGACGCGCAGGTGGGGTTGCCTCGAAATCAACCAGGCGGCGGTGAACGGTTATGGCTACTCGCGCGAGGAATTCCTCAAGATCAGGTTCACGGAACTGAGCCCGGCGGAGGAGATGGAGCGGCTGTCGACCACGCTTGTGAATCTTGGCGCCAGTGCGAACGATCTGGGGGTATGGCGCCACAGGAAGAAGGACGGCACAGCCATCGAAGTCGAACTCGTCACTTTCCGGGTGCAATTTGCCAGGCGGCAGGCCCGGGTTCTGATCGCGAGGGACGTCAGCAGCCGCAGGAAAATCGAGGAAGTGCTGTGGAGGGACGTCGAGCGCTTCGGGCTGGTGTCCAAGGCGACCAACGACGCGTTGCTGGAGTGGGACCTCGCCAGCGACCAGGTGTGGAGAAACGACAGCTATCAGCGCCTGTTCGGGTATCGAAGCGACGAACTCCAGCCGAACATGGAATCGTGGTTCGGACATATCCACGCGGACGACCGCCTGCGGGTGCAGCAGCGGCTGCTCGATATCATCAATTCCAGTCAGAACCTCTGGAACGACGAGTTCCGCCTGATGCGGCACGACCAGACGGTTGCGCATGTCCACGCCCGGGGATTCGTCAATCGGGATGACGCCGGGTCCGCGCTCAAGATGCTCGGGGTCCTGCAGGACATCACCGCCCGCAAGGAGTCGGAAGAGCGCACCCGTTTCCTGGCGGACCACGACGAGCTGACCGGCCTGCCCAATCGCAGCCTGTTCAAGCAGTCGTTGGCGCAGGGGATCCAGCGGGCGGAGCGCAGCGGCAAATTCCTGTCGGTCCTGTTCCTCGATCTGGATCGCTTCAAGAACATCAACGACAGCCTCGGGCACGAGACCGGAGACGAGGTGCTGCGCGCAGTCGCGGAGCGGCTCTCCGGCTGCGTGCGGCAAGTGGACGTCGTTGCCCGTTTCGGGGGAGATGAATTCGCGGTGCTCATCGAAGGGTTGACGGCGGAGGACCAGGCGGGCGCCGTCGCCCGCAAGATCATCGACGCCCTGGCCAAGCCGCTAGTCCTGGCGGGGCGGCAGTATCGCCTGGGGGCGAGCATCGGCATCAGCACCTACCCCTCCGACGGCCGCGACGTGCTTTCGCTGCAGAAGAATGCGGACATCGCGATGTACCGGGCAAAGGAGGAAGGACGGGGCACATTCCAGTTCTACTCCGAGCAATTGAACACCCATTCGATCCAGCGCCTGGAATTCGAATCGAACCTGAACGGCGCGTTGAGCAACAGGGAGTTCGTGCTGTATTACCAGCCGAAGGTCGAACTGGCGAGCGGGCGTATCGCCGGCGTGGAGGCGCTGATCCGCTGGGTGAGCCCGCAATTCGGATTCGTGTCGCCGGCGGATTTCATCGCCATCGCCGAGGAGACCGGATTGATCGTCCCGATGGGGCGATGGGTGGTGCAGACCGCCTGCGCGCAGAACCGCGCCTGGCAGAAGGGCGGGCTGCCGCTGCTGCGCATCGCGGTCAACATTTCCGCCCGCCAGATGGCGGACAAGGGCCTGGTCAATTTCATCGTCGATTCGATGACGCGCACCGACCTGACCGCGGAGTCGCTGGAGCTGGAGATCACCGAAAGCGCGGTCATGAGCAACCAGGACCACGCGGAGAAAGTGCTCAATCAGTTAAAGGCGCTCGGATTCCATCTGACCATGGACGACTTCGGTACCGGCTATTCGTCGCTGGCCTATCTCAAGCGCTTCCCGTTCGACAGCGTGAAAATCGACCAGTCCTTCGTCCGGGGCATACCCGCCAACCGGGACGATTGCGCCATCGTCGAAGCCATCGTCGCCATGGCCCACAGCCTGGAACTGAAGGTCGTGGCCGAGGGCGTGGAAACCCAGGAGCAGTCCGAGTTCCTGCGCAAACTCGGCTGCGACCAGATCCAGGGCTACGTCTTCAGCAAACCCATTCCTTCCGCGGAGATTGTCGGCCTGCTGTACAAGACCATGACCCGAAGCGCCACGGTTCAGGCGGGACCGTGAACGGCAGGGCCGAGGTACGAGGCCCGAGTGAACGGCGGAAAACAGGAGGCAAAAGTACGGTGCCTCGTGGCAGGTAACGTCTAAGGGCGAGTGCTAAGTGCCGTATGCCGAGGGCTGCGACGAAGTCCGGGACTTCCCCGTACCTCGTTTATGAGTTCTTGAGCGTTGCGAGGAACTCCAGCAGCGCGGCGTTGACCTCGGCCGGGCGCTCCTGCTGAATCCAGTGTCCGGCTCCGTCGATGAGCCTGCAGATGCGCAGGTCGTCCACCCAGCGCTTCATGTACTCCACCAGGTCCACGCCGGGAACGAACCTGAGCACCCCGTCGCGGCTGCCGGCGATGAAGCACGCGGGACGCGTGATGCGCGCGCCGGTCAACGCGGTCAGGCGCTCCCAGTCGCGCTCCTGGTTGCGGTAACGGTTGAGCGGACCGCGAAATCCGGATTTCTCGAACTGCGACACGTAGTAGTCGAGGTCTTCTTCGGTCAGCCACGCGGGCAGCACCGGCGGATCGGGAAGGTCGTCCAGCATCCTCGCGTCCGCCGGCTTGTCGGTTCGGAACATTCCCCTGGGCGCACCACCCGACCCGGAGTAGTAGATCTTGCGCAGCGCCGTGCGAATGTCGGCCTCGAACTCCGCCTCGGCTCGCCCAGGTTCCTGGAAATACAGTTGATAGAAAAAACGGTTTGCGTAGATCTGGCGCCACAGCGCAATCGAGGAAGTCTTGCCGCGCGGCGCGTAGGGCACGCTCAATGCCGCTACGGCGCGCACCCGCCCGGGATGGAGCGCGGTGGTGTTCCAGACGATGGGCGCACCCCAGTCGTGGCCGATCAGGATGGCCTGCTTTTCCCCGAAATGATCGATAAGCCCGAGTACGTCGCCGATCAGGCTCTCCATGTCGTAGGCTTCGAGCACGGCGGGCGCGTCGCTGCCGCCGTAGCCACGCACGTCGGGGACCGCGACGCGGTAGCCGGCCGCGCGCACCGGCGCGATCTGGTGGCGCCACGAGTACCAGGACTCCGGCCAGCCGTGCACCATAATTGCGAGCGGCCCCTCGCCCTCGACGACGCAGCGCAGGCGCACACCATTGGTTTCGATCATTTCGAAAGTGCGGCTCGGGGGCATGTCGGTTCCAGGCAGGGCGACTATCCGAATGGTAAATGGTGCAAGATGGATGAGGAATGAGAAAAACGAGCCCGAACCGCCAATCACTCAGCAGGAAAGACCCGGACATGACAAACAGCCGCGCCAAGGCGGTACCGACCCTGCAGATCGAGAACGATCGCGTCATCGTAACCGAGTGGCGTTTCGCTCCCGGCGCGGAAACCGGCTGGCATCGGCACGGGCACGACTATGTCGTCGTGCCGCAGACGAGCGGAACGCTGCTACTGGAGGAACACGGCGGCAACCGCGAGGCGCAACTCACGGCCGGCGTGTCGTACTTCCGCAACGTGGGCGTGGAGCACAACGTCGTCAACGCCAACGATTTCGAGTTCGTGTTCGTGGAAGTCGAAATCAAGAAGCCGAAAATGCCGTGAATGCCGAAAATGCCGTGAATACCGTGAATACCGTGAATGCCGAGAAAATCGCCGGTATCGTACATGTCAAGGATGCTACGTTCGATACCCTCTTGCGCGATCTGGGACTAAGCTAAGGCTACGCGGTAACCGACCCGCGGGAAGTGCACGCAGACGGTGCCAACGCGGGGATCCTCGCGCAGGATCGCGATGCGGTCGCGGTCCACCAACCGAACCGTGCCGTACACCGGCGGTTCTCCGCTGTTCACGTCCGGCACCACGCTCACTCTTGCGCCCGGCTCCAGTTTCTGCGGATCTCGCGGATCACCTTGTTCCGGTGTCGCAGGTTCGTTCGAGCGTGCAACCTCGATCGCTTCGGTGGAGTTCATCGGCGCGGGACTGCCGTGGCCGATGGCCTTGACGCGTTGTTCCCACGCTTCGAGTGCAGGAAACTCGGAGAACAACGCCGGGCCGCCCTGCCAGCGCGCGCGTACAAACCACACCAGGTAGTAGCCGACCGCGTCGGGAAGGCCCGGTTGCTCGCCCAGCATGAACCTGCGCCCGGTCGCGAGGCGCTGATCGAGCCAGCCGAACTGCGCGCGCAGTTGCGCGACGACGTGAGGCAGATCCGCCTTCAGCTGTTTCAGATCGCCGTCCGGTCCGAGGAAGAGACGCACGCGGTCTGCGGCGAACGCCTGCGGCAGCTGATCCGCGTTCGCGCCCAGCGACAGCCGCACCGCCAGATCGAACAGTCCGTCGGCCCAGCGATTGAGCCCCCACGGCATGCCGTCGGCGCCACCGGGGAAAAACGTCGGCTCGGGGAAACGCCGCTGCAATTCCCTCAGGATGCACTGGCTGTCGCAGTAGATGTCGGCGCCGATCTGCATCACCGGCGTGCGCCGGTAGCCGCCGGTGAGCGGCATCACGTCGGGCTTGGGCGGGAGGCGCGGAATCTCCACGGAGCGCCACGCAAGCCGCTTGATGCCGAGCGCGACCCGGACTTTTTCGGAAACCGGCGACGGCGGATAGTGATGCAGGACGATTTCGTTCAAGGAAACTCCTCAGAAACGGTGACTGGTGACTAGGTTAGGCCAAGAAAACGAACTACGCTTATGCGCAGCACGCAGCACGCAGCACGCAGCACGCAGCACTCGGCACTCAACTCGCAATCGTCACGCCGCCGTCGGCGACAATCGTCTGTCCGGTGATGAACGCTGCGGCGGGCGAAGCCAGAAACGCGGCGATGCCGCCGATGTCATCGGGCTCGCCTATGCGGCCCAGTGGCGTGAGCGTTTCGTAACGGCGCAGCGTCTCCGGGTTCTCCCACAAGGCGCGGGCGAAGTCGGTCTTGACCAGTCCGGGGGCGATGCAGTTGATGCGGACATTGTGCCGGCCCCACTCGACCGCCAGATTGCGTGCCAGTTGCATGTCCGCCGCCTTCGAGATCGCGTAGGCGCCGAGCACGCCGGTGCCCTTGAGCCCGCCGATGGACGACACGATGATCACCACGCCGTCCTTTCTCTCCGCCATCTCCGGCAGCACCAGATTGGCCAGCCAGTGGTTGGACACGACGTTGTTCTGCAGGATCTTGTTGAAGGCGTCGTCGGGCATCTGCGCCATCGGTCCGTAGTAGGGATTGCTTGCGGCATTGCACACCAGCACGTCGATCCTGCCCCAGTGCCTGCGCGTTTCGTTGACCAGATTCTCGAGTTGCCCCTTGTCGCCGATGTTGGCGGGGATCGCGATGGCTTCACCTCCGGCTGTTCGGATCGCCTGCGCCACTTCCTCGCAGGCGGGCGCTTTGCGGCTGGAGACCACGACCCCGGCGCCCGCCGCGGCGAGATGCTCGGCGATGGAACGGCCGATGCCACGGCTGGAACCGGTGACGATCGCGACTTTCTTGTCGAGTCGGAAAGATTGCATGCCACCTCACCCCGGCCCTCTCCCCGGAGCGGAGAGGGGGTTTCAGCGAACCTATTTTCCTTCGATCAGCTTCTTCAGGGTTTCCAGACCCAACGGGTACACCCTGTTGAACGCCGCGAGCACCGTCGCGTCGTCCTGACCGGGCGGCGGATCATCGGTCCAGTAGGCGAGGCGCCTGAACCGCGCTTTCCATTCGACGCGGCTCTTGCCGTTGCCGGCATCCTTCACGGTCATGGTGGGGTAATAGTCGCTGGCACCCGGCTGGCCGCCGATATAGGTGTAGGAGAGGCTCATGTTCCAGGGTTCGTATGCGATGAGCTTCTCCTGGACCTTGGTGCCGTTGGCCCGGGTCAGCTCGCGAATACTGCCGACTTCGCGGTTCTTGCCGAGAATGATCCGGCTGGATTCGATGGTCGGGAGCCAGAGCGGCAGACCGTTGAAGTCGCTGACCACCTCCCATACTTCCTCGGTAGGCGCATCGATCACGATGGAATGCTCGACCTTCAGTTCCGGTGCATCGACTGCAAGCAGCGGTTGCGGGGGCAGCAAGCCCGCAAGCAGCGTAAACAGAACTCCCTTGGCGCAACGCATTTCCGTCTCCCCCCAGATTGTCGTTATCACGCAGGCGCCTGGCAGGAAAATCCGCCACGCCTGCGATTGCCGCAACTCTACCATCTTCACACCGGATGTTGCGACGGCTGGAGGGAACCGTGCACCGGAATACCGGGTCTTGGCATATCATGCGCTGCGTCGGCCCTGCGTATCGCCGTTCGCGCGGCAGCGCTGCCGGTGCAGCTGCAGATGGAGAAAAACAAGCTCGGAGGGGTGCATGCGTACTTACATGATCGGGGCAGGGGCGATGGGATCGGTGTACGGCGGGCTGCTCACGTGGGCGGGCTACGAAGTCACGCTGATCGACCCGCGCGCAGACCACGTCGGCGTCATCGTGCGCGAAGGGCTGACGATCGAGGGGGTGCGCGGCCGGCACGTCATCCGCCTGCCGGCGCAAACCAGCCACGCCGGGCTGCCCCCGGCGGACTTCGTCATCATTTTCACCGATGCCAATGCCACCAAGGAGGCGGCGCGCACCGCCGCGCAGGTGCTCAAGCCGGACGGTTTTGCGCTGACGCTGCAAAACGGCATCGGCAACGTCCAGGCGCTGGTCGCGGAACTGGGTGAGGCGCGCGTCATCGCGGGCGTGAGCATGAACAGCGCCGCCAATCCGGAGCCCGGGCGCGCGCAGTTCACCAACGCCGGAATGACTTCGATCGGCGAGCTGGACGGCCGCAACACCAAACGGATCGGGGAAGTGGCGCGGATGCTGAACAAGGCCGAAATCGAAACCACCGTCATCCCGGACCCGATGGTGTACATCTGGGGCAAGTTCGTGCTCAACTGCGCGATCAATGCGCTCACCGCGGTCACCGGGCTGCGCAGCGGCGAGATGTACCGCACGCCGGAAGTGGACGCGCTGCAGGACCGCATCATCGACGAGATCCTCATGGTGGTCGAGCGCAAAGGCATCCGCCTATCCGAGCCCGATCCGCGCAAGAAGATCAAGGAGCACTGCCGGGTGCGCTACAACCGGCCCTCCATGATGCAGCACGTCGAACAGGGCCGCCGCACCGAAATCGACGCGCTCAATGGCGCGCTGGTGCGCGAGGCCAGGGCGCTCGGGATCGCGGTGCCCTACAACGAGGCGATCGTCGCGGTGGTGAAAGGACTGGAGAAGAGCCGCAGGCAGCGGCTGCACGAACCGCCGATCGATTACGCCAAGCGCGAGGAAGAAGCGGAAAAGGAAGCGAAGAAAGAATGAAGCAGGCAACCAGGAAACCGGCGCAACGTCCGGCGGCAGGGTCACGGCCGGCGAAGCCGCAAAACCCGCAGATCAACGTGCAAACGCGCAAGGTGCTCAAGCAGCACTACCGGGCGAAATACGGGGTCAAGTGAACAATGAACGCCATCCTGAGCGCGGACGAACTGCGTCAATATAAGGAACAGGGGTATTTTTTCCCGAGGTATCGCCTGCCGGCGCCGCTGCTGGATCGGCTGAGGAAGGGTATCGACCGGTTGCTGGAAAGTTATACGGACGTGGCGCAGGAGGACCTCGCCAATCCGCACATGATTCCGCCGACCGAGGGTGCGCACTTGAATCCTTTCATGGAAACGGCGCGCCATGCGCCGATCCTGGACATGGTCGAGCAGGTGCTGGGGCCGGATGTCGTCCTGTGGATCACTCGCGTGCTCTGTAAGCCGCCGCGCAACGGCCGCGAGGTGCCTTGGCACCAGGACGGCGAGTACTGGCCGATGCGTCCGCTGGCGACCTGTTCGGTGTGGATCGCCATCGACCCGGTGTCGACGGTGAACGGGTGCATGCGTTTCATTCCCGGGTCGCACAAGCGCCAGGAGCTGTACCGTCACCATCAGGCCAATCGCGAGAACCTGGTGTTGAATCTGGAACTCGACCGCGACCAGTTCGATGAGTCTGCGGCCGTGAACGTCGAACTCGAACCCGGCGAGATGTCGTTGCACGACGTGCGCATGATTCACGGCTCGCTTGCCAACACCTCCGGGCAACGGCGCGCCGCCCTGATCCTGCGTTACATGCCGGCGACGTCGCACTATGACCGCTCCCTGGTTGCGCAGAGGAAGGACAACAGCCCGTTCAATATCTTCGATCAGCCGCTATGGCTGATGCGCGGTGTGGACAGGTCCGGAAAGAATGATTTTTCGCACGGCCACGAGCTCTGGAAAAAGCGCTACGCCGGCGGCCTCGCGCTGCCCAAGGGGAGCGAAGGCTAAGAGCAAGGATGAAGGATGAAGGCGGAAGGATGAAGAACGGCATTGACGAGTACGTGCATAGGGACTGACAACTTTTTTCTTGCTGTTGTCTTCCTTTGCGCCCTTTCTTGCTTCTCCTCTGCGTCCTTTGCGTCAACGCTCCTGATGCCGGCCATCGGCCGGCTGTCCGATTTTAGTTTGCCGGTTCGATCCGCGCGAGCACGCCGTCAGGCGCGTCGGTCAACAGATAGAGATTGCCGTCGGGGCCGGTGCGCACATCGCGGATGCGGTCGAGTTCGCCCTGGATCAGCCGCTCTTCCCTGATGATTTTACTGCCGTCCAGTTCCAGCCTCGCCAGCAACTGGAACTTCAGTGAGCCGACGAACAGGTTGCCGCGCCAGTTTGGGAAGCGCTCGCCGGTGTAGAACGTCATCCCGGACGGGGCGATCGACGGCACCCAGTAGTAAAGCGGCTGTTCCATGCCCGGCTTTTCGGTTCCTTCGCCGATCCGGGTGCCGATCCCGTAGTTCACGCCATAAGTGATGACCGGCCATCCGTAATTGCGTCCGGCGCGCATGACGTTGACTTCGTCGCCTCCCTGCGGTCCGTGCTCGTGGGTCCACAGTTCACCGGTCTGCGGATGCAGCGCCGCGCCCTGCATGTTGCGGTTGCCCAGCGTGAACTTTTCGGGACGGGCGCCCGGACGGTTCACGAAGGGATTGTCGGCAGGAACGCGCCCGTCGTCGTGGAGCCGGATGACCGAGCCCGCGTGGTCGTCGATCTGCTGTGCGCGTTCCTTGTCGCCGCGATCGCCGAGCGTGAGATAGAGAAAACCCTTGCGGTCGAACACGATGCGGCCGCCGAAGTGCTCCCCCCTGCGCGATTTCGGTTGCAGGCGAAAAAGCACTTGCGTGTCGGTGAGGCGGTTGCCCTCGAGGCGGGCGCGCAGCAATTCCGTCGCCCATCCGCCGCTGCCGGGGCCGTTGTAGGAGATATAGATCCAGCCGTTCTCGGCGTAGCCGGGGTGCAGCACCACGTCGAACAGGCCGCCCTGTCCCGCCTCGACGATGGGGGGCAGGCCTCCGACCGGGCTGGGGTTGAGTCTGAAGTCCTTCGAAACGATGCGCAGCCGCCCCGGTCGCTCCGTCACCAGCATGCGTCCGTCGGGAAGGAAGGCGATCGACCACGGATTTTCCAGGCCCTCGACCAGCGTGACCAAACGGAAACCGTGTTTCTCCGAACTGAAGCTGCGTTCCTTCGCGAAGGACGCCGGAACGGGCACGGCGAGCGCAGCCAGGCAAAACGCGGTGGCAAAAGAAAGTACGCGGCGGTGGACGTGCATGTTGTTCTCTCCGGCGGTTGTCCCTGATTAGGCGGCACAAAGCGGGACGAGTTCAATCGGCGCAGGCGCCGGTCGCCGCTCCTTTCATAGGCTGACCCGATCGCGCCCTTTCTCTTTTGCACGATACAGCGCTTGGTCGGCTGCGCGAATCACTTTCGCCGGCGAATTCAGATACTCGTTGCGTTCGGCTACGCCGATGCTGACGGTCACCGACGGGACCTGGTCCGGTTTTCGGAACGCGCGTACCTCCGATCCGGGCCGCGGATTCTTCGGCGTGCCGGTGGTGGAACGCCGTTCGTTGCCCGGGCGGGAATCGCTGCGCCGGTCGTCGGTGCGGATTGCCATTCTGTAGGACTCGATGTTCTGCCGAAGGGTCTCCAGGTGCGGCAGCGCCTCCTTCATGGTCCGGTCGAAGAACAAAACCGCGAACTCCTCGCCGCCGTAACGGAATGCCTTGCCGCCCCCGTCGAGCTCGGCAAGCCGCGCCCCGACCAGTTTCAGCACCTGGTCGCCGATGTCGTGGCCGTGCGTGTCGTTGAATTTCTTGAAGTGGTCCACATCCACCATCGCAATGGCATAGACCGGCCCCAATGCGACCAGACGCTCCTCGAGCGCACGCCGGCCGGGCAGGCCGGTAAGCTCGTCGCGGAACGCCATGCGGTGCGACTCCTGCAGTACCGCCAGCAGCACGATGGCGCCCGCTGCCGAGATGAAGGCCACAAACACACCCGGGGTAGTGGGCCACTGGCAGGCCACGAAGAATGCCATCAGCGTGCCGGCCAGGCCGATGTCGAGCGGCGAATGCTGCTTCCACGCCTTGACCACTGCAACTGCGAACGCCGCTGCCATGAGAACCCGGCCGAGGAAGGGTACCGGCGCTGGCCTGATCAGCCAGTGCTCCAGCATCGCGTGCCACGCCGTTCCCGACAGGGCGCTCTTGCCCGCGCCTGCCACCCAGGCGGTAAGCAGTATCTGTGTGATCAGCAGCAGCAGCCAGCGGTAGTTGCGGAAATAGGATATGCCGCGTTCCGGAATCAGCAAGGCAAGCAGGATGTTGAGCGGCACGAAGACCGCGAGGGCGGCAAACACGGCGCGGCCGGCGAAGTTGATCGACTCCGCGTCCTGCGCCAGCCGGTAGCCGACGAATGCGATGAGCAGGGACAGCAGTACGATGAATGCCCGTCCGCGGTTGAACCAAAGGCTGATCGCCGCGCCCAGCAGGAGCACGGTGTAGGGTCCGAAAACACCGAACCCGGCGAACGAGGCCGGCAACCTTCGCCCGATTGCGACCACCAGCGCTGCGATGACGATGATCGCCACCGGCATGATCAGCGGACTCAGCGCTCGCAGTTGGGCGGTAGAGATCACGGCTGATCAGTTCCGGGGGGAGTACAGAACCTGAGGGCGCGGACCTGCGCGCAAGTGGAAGCAACAAAAAAGTGATCCGCGGAACTCATGATCCCGACACACAGGTACCGACTTTTTGCAGTATGAATGAATCATACCGCTGAATGGCGAATAAATGAGTCCCGGGGGCATGCCGCGAGCCGGCCCGGCGAGCGGCGACCCGGAAAGCACGCCATGATTCCGGGAGCCGATGAATTTTAAGAGTTAAACTTGGCCATAATCCCAGGCCGCCGACATGATTGCCGATCCCCTTCTCCTCGCCAGGGCTCAGTTCGGGCTCAACATCGCCTTCCACATCCTTTTTCCGAGCATCACCATCGCACTTGCGTGGGTACTGGTGTACCTGCGCGTGCGCATTGGGGGCGGCGGCGACGCGTGGCTCGCGCACGCCTATCGCCTGTGGGTAAAGGTGTTCGCGCTGTCGTTCGCCCTGGGCGTGGTGTCGGGCATCACGATGAGCTTCCAGTTCGGCACCAACTGGCCGGGCTTCATGAATAAGGCCGGAAACATCGCCGGGCCTCTGCTGGGTTACGAGGTGCTGACCGCATTCTTCCTCGAGGCGACTTTCCTCGGCGTGATGCTGTTCGGGCGCGACCGCGTGCCAGGGTGGATGCATACGGCGTCGGCATTCCTGGTGGCGATCGGCACATCGGCTTCGGCGTTCTGGATCCTGGCGCTCAATTCGTGGATGCAGACGCCCCGGGGATTCGAAATCATCGACGGGCAACTGCATGCGGCCGACTGGTGGGCGGTCATCTTCAACCCGAGTTTTCCGTACCGGCTGGCGCACATGATGATCGCCTCCGGGCTGACGGCGGCGTTCCTGATCGCCGGCATCTCGGCGCTGCAGTTGCTGCGCAGGCCGCAGTTCGAACCGGCGCGGCGGATGTTGCGAGTGGGCATCGTGATCGCGGCGGTGCTGATGCCGGTGCAGATCATGGTGGGCGACCTGCATGGACTCAACACGCTCGAGCACCAGCCGGCGAAGATCGCCGCCATCGAAGGCATCTGGCAAACCGAACGCGGCGCGCCGCTGCTGTTGTTCGCCATGCCGAACGGCAAGGAGCGGCGAAACGACTACGCGATCTCCATCCCCAGGGGTGCGAGCCTGATCCTCACCCACGAGCTCGACGGCGAACTCAAAGGCCTGAACGAGTTCGGCGACAAGCACCCGCCGGTTATGCCTGTGTTCTGGAGCTTCCGCGTCATGGTCGGCGTGGGCGTGCTGATGCTGGCGCTGTCATGGTTGGGCGCCTGGTATCTGTTGCGGCGACGCGAGATTCCGCGCCGGCTGCTGCCGGGTTTTGCCGCCATGGCGTTTTCGGGATGGGTGGCGGTGCTGGCGGGCTGGCTCACCGCCGAGATCGGCCGCCAGCCCTACGTCGTGTACGGCGTGATCACCACCGCCGAAACCGCTTCGGACGTGCCGGCTCCGTACATTGCGCTCACGCTCGTCAGCTATCTGGTTGTGTATACGCTGTTGTTGATTTCATACATGGTGGTGCTCACCCAGCTCGCACTCAAAGAGGCGGACGGCAATGGGCACCGGCAAACGTCGCCCGCCGCGCTCCAGCCGGCGGGTGCGCAGGGACGATGATCGCCATGCAACTCGACCTTCCGCTGATCTTCATGGTTCTGATGGGCCTGGCAATCCTGGCCTACGTGATTCTCGACGGCTTCGATCTCGGCGTGGGGATCCTGCTGCCGCTGGCCACGCGCGAGGAGCAGGACATGATGGTGGCTTCGATCGGCCCCTTCTGGGACGCAAACGAAACCTGGCTGGTGCTCGGTGTGGGAATCCTGCTGGTGGCATTCCCGCATGCGCACGGCGTCATCCTGTCTTCGCTCTACCTGGAAGTCGCGTTGATGCTGATCGCGCTCATCCTGCGCGGCGTGGCCTTCGAGTTCCGGGTAAAGGCGTCGGGCTGGCATCAGGAGGCATGGAACCGGCTGTTCTTCGTCGGCTCGCTCGGGGCGGCGATCGCCCAGGGGATGATGCTCGCCGGCGTCATCACCGGTTTCAGGGAGGGCGTTTTTTTTGTTGCCTTCAGACTTCTGGTGGGCGTGGGGCTGGCCGGCGGTTACGCGCTGCTGGGGTCGACGTGGCTGGTGATCAAGACCGAGAACGATCTGCGCGCGCGGGCGCTGCGCTGGGGAATATTCGCCGTGACGCTGACTGCGGCAGGGGTCGCGGCGATCAGTCTGGCGACGCCATTCGTGCACGGAGGCATCATGGAGAAATGGTTCTCCTGGCCGCGCTTCCTGTGGCTGGCGCCTTTGCCGCTGCTCACCGCCGCCGCATGCGCCGGCATCCTGGTGTCGCTTATCCGGCTGCGGCGCGGATCCGCGCAGCGCGAGTGGCTGCCCTTCGTACTGTCGGTGTGGGTGTTCGTGTTCGCTTTCGCCGGCCTGGCCTACAGCCTGTTTCCGTACCTGGTGGTGGACCGGATCACCTTCAGGGAAGCGGCAGCGGCACGCGAGTCGCTGATGTTCGTGTTCGTCGGTGCCTGCGTGGTGTTGCCGGTTATCGTGGCCTATACCGTGTTTTCGTACCGGGTGTTCTGGGGAAAGGCCCGTTCACTCACGTACGGTGAGTGAACAAGCAAGGATGAAGGATGAGGGATGAAGGATGAAAAAAAGAGGGATCGTGCGTTGACGCAGAACGCACAGAGGTAAAGGTCGAACGCTCTTTTCGCCGGCCCCTGGCCGGCTTGTTCGCTTACGGCAATTTGATTTTGCCGCCGGGTCCGCCGAGCCCGGGCGGGATGCCTTCGGGGATGACGATCGAGGAGCTGGCTTGGCGGCGCATTTCCCGAAGCTCCCTGACTGCACGCTCGACCGCGACCTGGGCGACTTCGGCGAACTTCGCGGCGGCATTGCCTATCGAGTCGGCCTCGATCTCGAAGGCGAGCGGCAGCGCGCCTACCGGCGTCATGAGCTGGGTTTCGCCGACGTAGATGACCTTGCGGCTGGCGTCCGTGAAGCCGTCGCTTTTCGCGGGCGTCATGACGCGAATGGTACCGACCTTGCGGTCGGTGAAGATCTCCTCGCGATAAAGGTTCGCCGGATCCATTTTCAGTTGGGGTGCGTTGTCTGCGGCCATGGTGGAATTCCTGCGGTTGACTCACGATGAATGGCAAATTATCCCACGACTTTGAACTGCAGTGACTGGTGGCTGATGACTCGTGACTGGTAATGGTCAAGTAGAGAAAAATCCCAGCCAAAGCAAACCAATCAGCAACAAATATCAGCCACTAGCCACCGAAGAGCAATGCTCGCCTACCGACATCTTTTTCATGCCGGCAACTTTGCCGATGTGTTCAAGCACTCGCTGCTGACGCAGCTCCTGCTCGTGCTGGAAAAAAAGGACAAGCCGTTCTTCGTGCTCGACACGCACGCCGGAACCGGGCTTTACGACCTGACGCACGCTTGGGCGCAGAAGAACGCGGAGTACAAGGACGGCATCGCTCTTTTGTGGGAGCGCAAGGACGTACCCAATCCTTTGGTACCGTATCTTGAGGCAGTCCGCGCGGAGAACGGGCAAGGCGCGCTGCGCTTCTATCCCGGCTCGCCGCGCATCGTGCGCCGATTGCTTCGGTCGAACGACCGCATGGTGCTGATCGAACTCAACAGGAAGGACTGCGAAGAACTGGAGGCGCTGTTTCGTGGCGACAGGCAGGTGATGGTGCGCCTGATGGATGGCTACCAGGCGCTCAGGGCCTTCCTGCCGCCCAAGGAACGCCGCGGCCTGGTGTTCATCGATTCCTCCTTCGATCGCGCGCAGGAGTTCAAGCGCCTGACCGAAGGCCTCGTCGAGGCTCACCGGCGGTTCGCGACCGGGGTGTACGGGCTTTGGTATCCGCTGATGGAACCGACCGCGATGCGGGCATTCGAGCGCGGCGTGATGGCAACCGGCATATGCAAGATTCTGCAACTGGAACTCTCGGTGATGCCCGATGACTGGGGCGGAAACATGCGCGGCTGCGGACTACTGGTTGTGAACCCGCCGTTCGGATTCGAGGAGATCGCGCGGTCCATACTGGACTGGCTGTGGCCGGTGCTGTCGCGGGACCGGGACGGCGGACACACGGTGAGGTGGCTGGTCGGGGAGTGAAGAACAAGGATGAAGCCCCGTTAGAAGTGCACGCAAAAAGCGTCCGGTCTCGCGAGTTGGTCACGTGCGCTTCTAACGGGGTGAAGGCGGAAGGATGAGGGCGGAAGGAAGAACTGGAACGGCTGAAAGATGAAGTCGGAATCCCCGAGGGAAGACCGGCGATTGACCGGGAACGGGTTTGCCTGGCGGGTTCCAATCCGGGGCAGGGCTGCCCCGCTTTAGGGCAGGTTGATGTGAAATCCGCGGTAGAACGGTGCATTTCGGGGAATGAACGGGGTTCTGCCAAGCCGGCTCGCGTGGCCCGATTCTTGCGGGAGTGAAGGCAAGATCTAAGAACCGTTATCTTGTTGCCCGAGTCGCGGGAGGAGCTCCGGGTCGGAAAGCCGACTGTGGACCATGCTTCTCTTGCTTCGCTGGTGACGGATCTGCTGACCACCATTCACCTGCTGTCAGGCTACCCGGCGGTTTCCGTCCAGCCTGAAATTCATCGATTACCCCAGGCGGCGATCGCGGAAAAGGTCTGCCACAAACCCTGTGACGTGCGTGCCTACTACCGTCCGGATTGGGGCGTCCTGCTCGATGAGTCGCTGAACGTGGAATCGGACTCCTTCGACCGCTCGATCCTGCTGCACGAACTGGTTCACCACGTGCAGGCCGCAAGGGGACGGTTCGACACCATGCCGAGTGCGTGCGATCGCTGGAACGCGGCCGAGCGCGAGGCCTATGCCCTGCAGAACCGGTTTCTCGCCGAAGTACACAGTGCGAAGCACGTGACCATGTCCGGCTGGGTTGCGCGTTGCGACGAAAAAGATTCCCCGGCAGGAACCCGTCAGTGACCGGTGATGATCAGGCCGGACCGCGACGCGGAGACGCCGGCCACTTGACCGGCGCGCGATGCCGATTTAATTCCATCCACGGGGACGCTAACCAGGCGAAGGAGCTGCCATGGACCAGTCTTCACTGACGTCACTGATGGTCGAGTTGTTCACGGCGATCAGACTTATTTCCGGGTATCCCAGCCCGGACGTCCTCCCGCAAATCCAGCGCGCATCCGTAGTCGAAATGCAGCAGAAAATCTGCGGCGGCCGCTCCTGCGCCGTCAAGGCCTTTTACCACCCAGAGTGGGGCGTCTACGTGGACGAGGCGCTCGACATCCAGAACAATGCTTTCGACCGCTCGATCCTCCTGCACGAACTGGTGCACCACCTGCAGAAGACCACCGGCAAGTTCGACGCCATGCCGAACTTCTGCAACCGGCGCAATGCCCAGGAACTGGAGGCCTACGAGATCCAGAATCGCTACCTTGCCGACCAGGGCACATCGCGTCGCGCGCTCGTGATGGGCTGGTCAGGAAAGTGCAAGGACGAGGAGCCGCGGCAGTGAACGGTGTTCGATACCGGGCCGCAGGACCGCCCGATAAGGCTCGAATCTTGCATGACTAGGAAATAACAGGCGACACAACAGGCAATACGACAGTCCCGCGCATTCGGGGGAGAGCGCCGGGCCAAAGGAATCCAATGGACCAGTCTTCCATTTCCTCCCTTGTCGTCGAACTTTTTACGACGATACAGTTGCTTGCAGGTTATCCGGTACCGCAATCCGGTCCCGAAATCCACGTCGTTCCGCACGCGGTGATCGAGGAAAAAATCTGCCGGAGCCAGTGCAAGCGCGTCAAGGCCTTCTACCACCCGGACTGGGGTGTGTACGTGGACGAATCACTCGATCTGGCGGGTGACGCTTTCGATCGCTCGATTCTTCTGCATGAACTGGTGCACCACGTCCAGCACGCTGAGGGTGCGTACGAGATGCTGCCTTCGAACTGCGAACGCCGCAACGCCGAAGAGCACGAAGCCTATAAGGTCCAGAACAAGTACCTCGCGGCCATCGGTGATCCGCGCCGGATTCCGGTCGGCGCGTGGATGGGCCCGTGCAGGAACTGAAGCAGCAACAGCTTTACGTTTCATCCTTCGCCGCTTTTCTGGCCCGTTGCCGGGCGAGCATGGCCTCTGTGTTCGTAACGTAGAGCAGGTGCGCGATCTTGCGCACGAAGTGATCCTCGTACGTATCGAGGTTGCTGTCGGCAAACGCGACTCGCCAAAGATATTCAATCCGGACTATCCCGGTCAGCCCGTTACTTTCATTCCCCTCTGGACCCCGGGTCGCGAGCCGATTGCCGCACCCCAGCGTTGCAGATTGGCAAATCCGACGGCCTGGTCGATCAGCGTCTTGCGCGCCGCAAAGTTCGGATACAGCATGATGTCGGCAACGGAAAACTCGTCCGCGAGATACTCGCGCCCGGCCAACTGCGCATCACATGCCGCGAAAAAGCCGAGCAGCCGTTGCTTGAAATAGTCGGTGTTCGCGGCAATCTTGTCCGGGACACTCGTTTCCATGCGAAAGATCGTGCCGCTGGTGCCGGCGATGTCGCTCGCAGCCTGCATCATCCACTGCATGGCGAGCGCGCGTCGTGCGGCATCCTTCGGCAGGAATTTGCCGGACTTCTCCGCGGCATAAAGAATGATCGCTCCCGATTGCGAGAGCGTGAGCGGTTTGCCGCCGGGGCCGTCCGGGTCGACGATCACCGGAATCAGGCCGGCAGGATTGAGTTTCAGGAATTCGGGGGTGCGCTGTTCGCCCTTGGCAAGGTCCACCTTGTGTGTCCGGTAAGGCAGGCCGGTTTCCTCCAATGCTACTGCTGCGCGCAGACCGTTGGCGGTCGGCGCGAAGTAAAGTTCGATCATGGGGCTGTCTCCGTTGTTGTCGAATTGGTGCGAGACCGCAGTTTAACGCGAGTCCATGGTTCGCGGCGCGCCCACTGCCGCGCACGGGCAACCGCGTGCCGCACGGTTCCCGGGTAGAATTTCTGCGCAATCGTTAGGCCCGCCCGGCCATTCCCTGGTGACAGAAAAGACGATGAAAAAACTGCGAACCCTGGTTGCCTTCATTCTGCTCGGCATCGCGGCAAGCCCTGCCGGTGCGCAACCGGAGAAGTCCGCTGTGACCATCGCGGTGGGCGGCAAGGCGTCGCTCTACTACCTGCCGCTGTCCATCGCCGAGCGACTCGGCTACTTCGCGGACGAAGGCTTGAAGGTGGAAATCCTGGACTTCGCCGGCGGTGCGAAGTCCCTGCAGGCGCTGATGGGTGGCAGTGCCGACGTCGTCTCCGGCGGCTTCGACCACGTGCTGGTGATGCGCGCGCGCGGGCAGAAACTCAAGGCATTCGTGCTGCAAATCGCCACGCCGGCGATTTCGCTAGGGGTGGCGAAGAAGCACGCGGCAAAGTTCCGCTCGCCGAAGGACCTCAGGGGCATGAAAATCGGCGTGACGGCACCGGGATCCAGCACCCATGCATTCGTCAATCATCTGCTGGCCTCAGTGGGCCTGTCTTCCGACGACGTCTCCATCATCGGCGTGGGCTCCGGCCCGGGTGCGGTAGCGGCGATGCAGGCCGGACACCTCGACGCGATTGCCAACATCGAACCGACAATCACGCTGCTGGAAAACTCCGGCACGATCCAGGTCATGGTGGAAACGGTGACGGTGCAAGGCGCGAAGGCGGTGTTCGGCAGCCCCTTGCCGGCGGGATCGCTGTACACGCGCGAGGAGTACGTCATGGCCAATCCGAA
Organism: Pseudomonadota bacterium; assembly: GCA_038040175.1. Classification (GTDB taxonomy): domain Bacteria; phylum Pseudomonadota; class Gammaproteobacteria; order Burkholderiales; family JACQAP01; genus JACQAP01. The sequence continues at coordinate 26,915 of JBBPIT010000042.1, forward strand.
GACGGTGCAGGCGTTGACCAACGCGATGGTGCGGGCGCTGAGATGGCTGAACACCGCCTCGGCCGAGGAGGTCGCGAAAACCGTGCCACCGGAGTATCTGCTGGGGGACCGCGCGCTCTATCTGGCCGCGTTGCGCAGAATGCGGGAAAGCTACTCGAAGGACGGCCTGTTCCCGCCGGCCGGGGTCGAGGCGCAGCTCAAGGTGCTGATCGGTTTCGAGCCCGCGGTCAGGGAAGCGAAAGATCTGAATCCGGCGGATTCGTATACCAACGAGTTCGTGCGTAAAGCGCTGGAGAAATACAGATAGAGGTCAATAGGAGATCAGACGCTGCGGTGAACGAAAATCAGCCGGCCGATGGCCGGCATTGAAAGCGTCGACGCAAAGGGCGCGAAGAAGAGCAAGAAAGGACGCAAAGAAAAACGAAACGGAACCTGTTGACGGGATGGCACACGGGTAAACGGTTGCAAGCGGACAGAACGATGACCGAGGTATCCGGCAGACCTGACTTCGGACCCCGATGCAATCCTCATTCACGCAATTCTTTGCGTTCCTTTGCGTTCTTTGCGTCTTTGCGTTGAGGTTTAGAGGGTTACGCGTTTCGAACCGGGCGTGGATCGCGTGGATCAGCGCCAGGAGTTCTCCATCGGTCAGGCCGGGCTCAGTCCGACCCCTTCCTCAGCCTCCGCAGGCCAATCCCACACCCCCACTTGAGCCCTCCCGCGACACGTGATACGGTTGTATTTTCCATCCGTCAACTCGGTTCCTATCGGGTTCCGAGGACGCGCATGAAGTATCCGATAACAATCATAGCGATGCTGTTGACCATCGTTCCGATGGCGGCCACGGCACAGACCGATTCGCGCCCGGGGAAGGAAATCTACGAGCAGATGTGCGCTGGATGCCACGGTACCAGGGGGGACGGAGGCGAGGGACACAGCGGCGGATTCAGTCCCGTCATCACTACTTTGGCAAAAAAGGAATACATGAACCAGGTCCCCGATGACTATCTCTTGCTGATCATCAAGAAGGGGGGCGCCTACATGGGAAAGATCGCGGCCATGCCCGCGTGGGAGAAACGGCTGAGCGACGATGACATCCGAAGGATCATCGCGCACATTCGAAAGTTCTGATTCCGACCGATCCCCGTTGCGTCGTCGCGATGGCCAGGACGGAGAGGCACTGTGAAGGATCTGAGTGGTTGGTGTGTGGGTAGCAGGGCAAGTGAAGTGGATTTTCAACCAAGGAGGAGAACGAAATGAAAATACTAGGATACGCGGCAATACTCGTATTAGCTGTGGGGGCCGTATCGGGGTCCGCTTTCGCCCAGGATCGTGCAAAGGCGGAGCCGGGCGGCCCCGCGGGAAAATGGTCTACGCGCACGCCCGTCAAGCCGGACCCGAGCAAGATCGTTGTTCCCCCGGGGTATAAGGTCGGAGTGTTCGCCTCCGGCCTCGATACCATCACGGCCCTCACGGTGGACAAGAGCGACAACGTCTGGGTCGCCATTTCGGGTAATACCTTCGGCTTTCCCCCGGAAGGCATCGACAAGCCTCATGTGAAGATCTACGACAAGTCCGGCAAGCTGATCAAGGACAATGTCGGTCTGGGCATCTTCAAGTCTTTTGCCTTGAATGAAATCGGCTATTGCCCGGAAAACGGCCGCACCTACGTCGGAGACTACAGCTACGGCATCTGGGAAATCGACGGCGTGAACGGCACACCCAAGCTGATCATGAACGAGGTTCCGATCGGTGACCACGCGCTCGGCGGCATCACGTGCCGGGACGGTTGGCTGTACTACGCGGTGGGCGCTCCGACCAATTCGGGCTTTTCCGATCCGAACATCCATGGGTGGACGGATGCGGTCGATCCCTACTGGGAAAAGCGCACGCCCGCCGGTGTACCCGCGCTACCGCGCGATCCACCCTGCCGGGATATCGTGCTGACGGGGCTCAACATCCGTGACGGCCAGGGCAATCTCACGGGTTCGTACCTGCCGAAAGGCACCCCTTCCAAGCCGGGTCAGGTGATCAAGGCGCAGAAGCCCTGCGGTGGCGCCATTCACCGCGCCAGGCTGAAAGCCGACAGCAACTACACCACCAACGACTGGGAAGTGTATGCGATGGGGTTGCGCAACTCGTCTGGCGTTGCCTTCGGACCCAAGGGCTCGCGGTTTGAAAAAGCCCTCGCCGTCAGCGACAACGGACAGAACGACAAGGGCAATCGCCGCGTCGCCAACGGCGCCGAGAAGCTCTACATCGTGACCGAGAAAGGTCAGGACGCGGGCTTTCCGGACAAGGAAGGCTTGAACTTCGTGGACATCAAGCGCTACGGGCCTGACGTATATCGCGGAAACAATTTCGACAGCACGCGGCCGAACCCCCAGCTCTACATCGGGGACAAGCCGTTCATTCCTCAGTTGCCGCCCTATCGGTTCATCGACCATTCGATCGGGGTTCGTGGCACTCCGCTGATCGTCGCCAATCCCAACCCCAACGGGTACATCAACCCGGTGATGGAATGGGACACCAACAACCCGATGGACGGGTTGGCGTGGTCGCCGAAGGCCTTCGGTGCGACGGACACGATTTTCACCGCCGTGTTCGGCATCATCGACAACGGTCCGGAAAGCTTGCGCCCGATGTGGCCGGCGATCGTGAAGATCGAGTTTCTCAACCCGACCGGCATCAAGTGGTCGATCTTCGCCGAAAACATCGATCCTGGCCCCAATGCCTACCAGAAGAAGGAAAACCGGGGCGGGTTTGAGCGCACCAACGACGTCGAGTTCAGCAACGACGGCAAGACGATGTACGTTGGGGACTACGGCGAGCTCTACGTGAACTACCAGATGGAATCGCCGTTCTACACGACGCCAAAATCCGCAGTCGTCTGGACCATCACGAAGCAGTAGGTCAGGTCAGTTTTTTCTATCCCGGCGGCTACGGCCGCCGGGAATTTTTCACAACCAGGTTTCCCTGCGAGTAATTCAATCGTCCAGGGACACCGACAGCAAACTCCATTCCGCAATTACCGAGTCGTCCCGGTAACCTTCTCGTGCGATTCCAAAAGAATCGGGTCTGACGCCAGCTTCGCACCGTTCACCGTCACCGTGGCCGCGAACGTTCCGTCGTCCAGTTCGCGCAGATCATGCAGCACGATGCGCTTGGACTGGTGGATCATGCTGGCGAGCAAGGCATTGAGACGGTCGCGCACCCTGATGGAAATAGCACTGTCGCCGGGCATTCGCGAAACGCCATCCGGACGCACGCGATGCAGCGACTCCGCCAAAGGATCCAGCGGTTCGATCCAGAACCGGCACCAGCCCGCCGACTCACAGCCGCGAAACTGGGCCTCCACCGGTGCGGCGTGCCCTGGGTGGGGTGCGGGCGGTTCCGCGCGAATTGTCATTGGCACGGACAACAAGCCGAGCAATGCGGCGCCGGCAGCGAGCAAGTTCGGTGACGCTTTGAGCACGAAGAGCATGAACGGCGTTATATCAGGTTTCACTTTCGGAAGGCAGAGATGCGGTAGATCCCTGCAGCATCAACGCAACCACCGCATTTCGGACCGGTAGAATAGCCGCCTCTGACTGCGGCTAAGTCACCACCTGCCGGACCAATTCGATCACCTGCCTGCATCCATGCCCAAGCACATTCACGACGTCATCCGTATCCGCGGCGCGCGCCAGAATAACCTCAAGAACTTCGATCTCGATCTGCCGCTGAATGAATTGCTGGTCGTGACCGGCGTATCCGGTTCCGGCAAGTCGTCGCTGGTGTTCGACACGCTCTACGCCGAAGGGCAGCGCCGCTACGTCGAGACTTTCTCGCCCTACGCGCGCCAGTTCCTGGAGCGCATGGACAAGCCGAAGGTGGACCGGATCGAAGGCATTCCACCGGCGATCGCGATCGACCAGACCAACCCGGTGCGCACCTCGCGTTCCACGGTCGGCACCATGTCCGAGCTCACCGATCACGTGAAACTGCTGTACGCGCGCGCCGCGAAGTTGTACTGCCGCGGCTGCGGGCAGCCGGTGAGGCGCGATTCACCGGATACGATCTTCGAGGCGCTGCGCCAGCGGGCAAGCGAAGCCGGCGATCCCCGTCTGATCGTCACCTTTCCGCTCACCGTGCCGAAGAACTTTTCGGAAGCCGAGGTCAAACAGCTTCTGGAGCAGCAGGGCTATACGCGGATTCACTCGAAGCGCAAGAACCTCCTGGAGGTGGTGCAGGACCGCTTGCGCATGCCCTCGGCGGAGCGCCCCCGGGTGATCGAGGCGCTGGAAGCCGCTCTTCGCGTAGGCCAAGGCCGCGTGAGCGTGCATGCGATTCCGAGCGAAGAAGAGCCGCGCGATAGCGCGGCCACACCTCACGCCTCACGCCTCACCTCTCACGCGCCGTGGAAATTTTCCACGGCGCTTCATTGTGCCGAATGCGACATCCACTACGCCGATCCGACGCCTAACCTTTTCTCTTTCAATTCGCCGCTCGGTGCGTGCGAAACCTGCCGCGGCTTCGGCAGGGTGATCGGCATCGACTTCGGGCTGATCGTTCCCGACGAATCGAAGACGCTCGGGGGCGGCGCGATCAAACCCTGGCAGACGCCGAGTTTCCACGAATGCCAGGACGACATCGAGAAATACGCGAAGAAGCGCGGCATCCCGCTGGATACGCCGTGGCGCGAGCTGAGCGATGCGCACAGGCATTGGGTGCTCGAAGGCGAACCGGAATGGGTGAGCTGGAAGAAGTCCTGGCCCGGGACCTGGTACGGCGTGCGCCGTTTCTTCGACTGGCTCGAAACCAAGAGCTACAAGATGCACATCCGGGTGCTGCTCTCCAAGTACCGCGCCTACACCCCGTGCACTGCTTGTGGCGGTGCGCGTCTGAAGCCGGATGCGCTGCTGTGGCGGCTGGGGGCAAGAGAAGACTCCGATGGCGTGCTGCCGGGCGGAAAGCGCTTCAAGCCGCAGGGCGTGAAGTGGAGCGAAGCGCAGTTTGCCGCGCTGCCTGGTCTGACGATGCACGACCTGATGCTGCTGCCCATCGACAGGACCGGCGCCTTCTTTGGTTCTCTGCATTTACCGGCGCCGATGGACGAGGCGACCGACCAGTTGCTTGGAGAAATCCGCGCGCGGCTCGACTATCTCGACCGGGTAGGGCTCGGCTATCTGACGCTGGACCGCCAGTCGCGCACGCTCTCGGGCGGCGAAGTCCAGCGCATCAATCTCACCACCGCGCTCGGCACCTCGCTCACCAACACGCTGTTCG
>JBBPIT010000043.1:0-30559 GCA_038040175.1 Pseudomonadota bacterium
CGACCCGAATCGCCTCGGTCGCGCATGCGGGACTTATGCAGAGCTTCCCTAGGGGGCGCGTTCCGATGAGGGATGGCCGGCCCCCGTTTGCTACAATGCCGCGTACTTTCGCCTGCGGGCTCGGCCGCTGATCGAATCGCCCATGTATCGAATCGCCCCAAGCATTCTTTCCGCCAACTTCGCCAAGCTCGGCGAAGAAGTCCAGTCGGTGATCGGCGCCGGGGCCGACATCATGCACTTCGACGTGATGGACAACCATTACGTGCCCAATCTGACCGTGGGCCCTCTGGTTTGCGAAGCGATCCGGCCGCTCACCAAGGCGATCATCGACGTGCACCTGATGGTCAGGCCGGTCGACCGCATCGTTCCCGATTTCGCCAAGGCGGGCGCCAACGTCATCAGCTTCCATCCGGAGGCCTCGGAGCACGTCGACCGCACCATCGGACTGATCAAGGAATGCGGCTGCAAGGCCGGGCTGGTGCTCAATCCGGCGACCCCGTTGTCCTGGCTCGATTACACCCTCGACAAGCTGGATCTGGTGCTGGTCATGTCGGTCAATCCCGGTTTCGGCGGGCAGAAGTTCATTCCCGCGGCGCTCGCCAAGCTGCGCGCAGTTCGCGAACGCATTGAGAAAACTGGGCGCGACGTCTGGCTCGAAGTGGACGGCGGGGTGAAGGTGGACAACATTGCCGAGATTGCCCGCGCCGGAGCGGACACTTTCGTCGCCGGATCGGCGATCTTCGGCACCAAGGACTACAAGGCCACCATCACCGCCATGCGCGCCGAACTTGCGAAAGTGTGATTTATTCATGCTTAACCCGACGCTAACCGCAGAGGACGCGGAGCGGCGCACGGACACGTTACCGACGTAGTCGGCCGTTTGCGGGGCGGCTGTGACACGTTAGCCGCAGGCCCGATTGCGGGAGCAGCCGCATAACGCCCCGATCCACACCCTGCAACACAGCCTTGTGCGCCCCTACCCGCAAACTGGGCTACGCCTAACGAGTCCGGGGCGCGCGCCGAAGCGCCGCCTCCCGCCCCGGATGGCTACGCCAACGCCGTGTCGGCGGCGCCGGAGGAAAACCAAAAACGAGGGAAAACGAATTATGGATAGAAGCGAGGTGACTGTTCGTGATCCTCTGCCGCCAATTTCGACTCTGTTGAAGCATCCGCAACTGGAGCTTCTTACACTCGTTTGCTTTTTTTGCTCCTGCCCTTCCTCCGCGTCCTCTGCGTCCTCCGCGGTGAGAGCGTCTTTTTTGTGCCCAACTTTCCAATCCAAGTCTCGGCAGTCGCGTTCGATCTGGACGGCACGCTGGTCGATACGCTGTCGGACTTGCATGAAGCGGCTAACCGGATGCTCGGAGACCTCGGCCGCTCCAAAGTGGATGACTGCAAGGTGCGGGCGTATGTGGGAGACGGAGTGGACCGCCTGGTCAAACGCCTGTTGACCGGCGATCCTGACGGCGTACCGGCGTCGCGCCTGCTGATGATCGGCGATTCTCCCAACGACAGCCGGGCGGCGCGGGCGGCCGGCTGCCCGGTGTTCTGCGTGCCCTACGGCTACCTGGGCTCGCTCGGGGTGCACGAACTGGACTGCGATGCTATAGTACCGGCGCTTCTCGACTCCATGAAACTGATCGAAATTCCGCGGTCATGAACTTTTTGAAACTCGAAAACATGAGGCTGGAAATCGGAGCCGGCTGGCGCTTGTGGCGCCTGTCGGTGTTCTGGCGCTGCATCTGAGCGTCGCCGGTTTCCGTTTCATCGTTATTCGCAGTTTCAGGAGTTCGTCATGACCGAGCAGGAATTCAAGCAGCTTGCCGCGCAGGGTTTCAACCGCATCCCGGTTGTGCTCGAAACCTTTGCCGATCTCGACACCCCGCTTTCGGTTTATCTCAAGCTCGCCAACAAACCCTATTCCTATTTGCTGGAATCGGTGCAGGGCGGCGAGCGTTTCGGCCGCTATTCCTTCATCGGCTTGCCCGCGGAGACCCGCTTCGAGGTGCGCGGCCATACCTGTGCCGAGTACCGGCGCGGCACGCTGGTGAGCCAGACCGAGCACGACAACCCCCTCGATTTCGTCTCGGCTTGCCATGCGCGCATCAGGGCGGCCTCCCGGCCGGAGTTGCCGCGCTTTCTTGGCGGCCTGGTCGGCTGTTTTGGCTACGACACGGTCCGCTACGTGGAAAAGAAGCTCGCTGCCACGCAGAAGGCCGACACCCTCCATACCCCGGACATCCTGCTGCTGCTCTCCGAGCAACTGGTGGTGCTGGACAATCTTTCCGGCAAGCTGTTTCTGGTGGTCTATGCCGATCCGCGCGAAGCCGGCGCGTATTCCCGTGCCCAGCAGCGCCTGCAGGAACTGCTGTGGATGCTGCGCCAGCCGGTGGTGGTGCCGCCGGAGGCCCCCACGGCGCCGTCACAACCTCAGTGTGAGTTCAGCGAAGACGCTTTCATCGAGGCGGTGGAGCGCGCCAAGCGCTACATTTTCGACGGCGACATCATGCAGGTGGTGCTGTCGCAGCGCATGAGCCTGCCTTACCAAGCCTCGCCCTTGTCGCTGTACCGTGCCCTGCGTGCACTCAACCCCTCGCCTTACATGTTCTATTTCGACATGGGCGGATTTCACGTGGTCGGCGCCTCGCCCGAGATCCTGGTGCGGCTGGAAAGCGGCATGGTCACGGTGCGTCCGATTGCCGGCACCCGGCCGCGCGGCGCCAGCCGGGAGCAGGATGCCGCACTGGAGCGCGAACTGCTCGCCGACCCCAAGGAGCGTGCCGAGCATGTGATGCTGATGGACCTGGGGCGCAACGACGTCGGCCGGGTGGCGCAGGTCGGCAGCGTGCGCGTGACGGAGAACATGACCATCGAGCGTTATTCGCACGTGATGCACATCGTCTCCAACGTCGACGGCAAACTCAGACCCGGCCTGGATGCGATGGCGGTGCTGAAGGCAACCTTCCCTGCCGGTACCGTAAGCGGGGCGCCGAAAGTGCGGGCGATGGAGATCATCGACGAACTGGAACCGGCCAAGCGCGGCATTTACGCCGGTGCCGTGGGTTACCTCGGATTCAACGGCGACATGGATCTTGCGATCGCGATCCGCACCGCGGTGGTGAAGGATGGCAGGCTGTATGTGCAGGCCGGAGCCGGCATCGTCGCCGACTCGGTGCCGAAGAACGAATGGGTCGAGACTCAGGACAAGGCGCGCGCGCTGCTGCGCGCCGCGGAAATGGCCCAGGCGGGTCTCAACAGCAAGCTTGATTGACGGTCAAATGGGGAAAACCTTGAAGCTCACCACGAAGGCACGAAGAACACTCAGTTCAGTACCCCCTTGAGGGGTGCGAAGGAACACGAGGAAAAGCTCTTGAAGTGAACGACCAACAAGCGAATTCTCGGCCAACGCCAGATTGTCGAAATGCCCCGGATATTCGCACTTCTTGTCGTCACACCCAGAAACCCCAATAGGTCGACCATGGTGAATTTGACGGATTATCCACATTTGGCCCTTTTTCGTGATCTTCGTGCCTTCGTGGTGAGAAGTTCGGTTTCTTGCCCCTGAGGTGAAAACATATGTTATTGATGATCGACAATTACGACTCCTTCACCTACAACCTGGTGCAGTATCTGGGCGAGCTGGGCGAGGAGGTCAGCGTATTCCGCAATGACGAGATCACGCTGGAACAGGTCGAGGCTTTGCATCCCTCGAGAATCGTTATTTCCCCGGGGCCTTGCACGCCAAACGAGGCCGGCATTTCGGTGCCGCTGATTCAGCGCTTTGCCGGCAAGTTGCCGATCCTCGGTGTCTGCCTGGGCCACCAGAGCATTGGACAGGCCTTCGGCGGAAAAATCGTTCATGCCGCACAACTGATGCACGGCAAGACTTCCGACATCCGCCACAAGGATGCCGGCGTTTTCCACGGACTGCCCAATCCGCTGACTGCCACGCGCTATCATTCGCTGGTCATCGAAAAGAAAAGCCTGCCCGCCTGTCTCGAAGTGACCGCGTGGACCGACGATGGCGAGATCATGGGTATTCGGCACAGGGACCTGCCGGTGGAGGGCGTGCAGTTCCACCCCGAGTCGATCCTGACCGAAAAGGGCCACAAGCTGCTCGCCAATTTTTTACGAAGCGGCTAATGGCTGGTCAAAATCTGAAATCTCACCACGAAGGCACGAAGAACACTCAGTTCAGTACCCCCTTTAGGGGGTGCGAAGGAACACGAAGAAAATCGTTTAAGGTCAACGAGGAGCAAGCGGACTCTCAGCCAACTCCAGATTATCGAAATGCCCCGGATATTCGCACTTGTCGTCGTCACACCCAGAAACCTCAATAGGTCGGCCATGATGAGTTTGACGAGTTATTCACATTTGGCCCTTCTTCGTGTTCTTCGTGCCTTCGTGGTAAGAAGTATGGTTTTTGTTCTGTGGTGAAGATTCTCGGGTTTGCGAGCCACTAACCACTAGCCACGTTTTCAGGAGTTTGCATGTCGCCCCAGGACGCACTGGTTCGAGTCATCGAACATCGCGAGATATTCCACGACGAGATGCTGGCGCTGATGCGCCAGATCATGAACGGCGAGATGTCGGCGACGTTGATCTCCGCGGTCATCATCGGCTTACGGGTGAAAAAGGAGACCATCGGCGAGATCACCGCGGCGGCGCAGGTCATGCGCGAGTTCTCGACCAAGGTGCAGGTGGCCGGCCATGCGCATCTGCTGGACACCTGCGGCACCGGCGGCGACAGCGCGCAAACGTTCAACATTTCCACGGCCGCGGCATTCGTCGCGGCCACGGCCGGGGCAAAGGTCGCCAAGCACGGCGGCCGCTCGGTCTCCAGCAAGTCGGGCAGCGCCGACGTGCTCGAGGCACTGGGCGTGAACCTTGTCCTGACGCCGGCGCAGGTGGCGCAATGCATCGACCAGATCGGCGTGGGATTCATGTTCGCCCCCAACCATCACAGCGCGATGAAGCATGCGGCACCGGTGCGGCGCGAGCTGGGCGTGCGCACCCTGTTCAACATCCTCGGGCCGCTCACCAATCCGGCCGGAGCCAGGAACCAGCTGATGGGCGTGTTCCACCCCGATCTCGTCGGCATCCAGGCGCGGGTATTGCAGCGGCTGGGCAGCCGCCATGTCCTGGTGGTTTATGGCATGGAGGGGCTGGACGAAATTTCGGTGACGGGCGAAACACTGGTCGCCGAACTCAAGAACGACGAAGTCCGCGAATACACGATTCACCCACGACAGTTCGGAATGCAAACCAGCGAACTTTCCCGGATCCAGGTCAAGGACGGCGGTGAGTCCAGGGACATGCTCGTGGCAGCGCTTTCGAACGAGGCCGGCCCGGCGCGCGACATCGTGGCGCTCAATGCCGGCGCGGCGATCTATGCGGCCGGTATTGCGGACAGCCACGAAGCGGGTGTGAAGCAGGCGCTTGAAGTCATCTCCAGCGGCGCGGCCAGGGCCAAGCTCGATCAGTTCATCGCCTTCACTCAGAAACTGAAGGCGTGATATCTGAAAACGTAACGCTTACCACGAAGGCACGAAGGCACGAAGGCACGAAGAACGCGAAGGAACACGAAGAAAGACTTTCGATGCGAAGAAAAGAAAAGACTTCGCGACGAGCACACAACAATCGCTATTTCCGGACATCTAAGATCATCATCGTCAAGTTGAAATTTCATTTTCGGGGGAACACTTGACCAAATGTCGTTTATCGCTCTGCTTCGTGCCTTCTTGGTGAGATTTGTGATCTTGTAAGCGTTTATGTCCGACATCCTGGAAAAAATACTTGCGGTGAAGCGCGAGGAGGTTGCCGCTGCCAAGCGCAGCAGGCCGCTTGCGATGGTGCGTGAGGAAGCCGAGCGCGCCGGGAAGCCGCGAGACTTTGCCGCGGCGCTGCGAATGAAGATCGAGGCTGGACTTCCCGCCGTGATCGCCGAAGTCAAGAAGGCCAGTCCGAGCAAGGGTGTGCTGCGGCCCGAATTCGATCCGGTGGCAATCGCGAAGTCGTATGCGCGGCACGGGGCGGCCTGCCTTTCGGTGCTCACCGACATTCAGTTCTTCATGGGCGGTCCCGAGTATCTGGTGCAGGCGCGCGCTGCCAGCGGTCTGCCGGTCCTGCGCAAGGACTTTCTGGTCGAGCCGTATCAGGTGTATGAAGCGCGGGCGATGGGTGCCGACTGCATTCTGCTTATTGTGGCCGCTCTCGACGATGCCGCGATGCGGGATCTGGAACAGGCGGCATCGGAGTTCGGCATGTCAACGCTGGTCGAGGTCCATGATGGAGAGGAACTGGATCGCGCCTTACGCCTCAAGACGCCGATGCTCGGCATCAACAACCGCAATCTGCGCACCTTCGAGACGCGGCTGGACACGACGCTGTCGCTGCTCGAACGGATACCCCCCGACCGGCTGGTGATTACGGAGAGCGGGATCGTGGCGCCGGCAGATGTGAAGCGCATGCGCGAGGCGGGGGTCGATGCGTTCCTCGTCGGCGAAGCCTTCATGCGCGCCCCTGATCCGGGTGCGGAGCTGGCGAAACTATTCGGCTGAGGTCCTGCCAGGGGAATACTTTAAAGCTCACCATGAAGGCACGAAGCTATCCGCAAGACGAAAAGTCAAAGTCTCACCACGAAGGCACGAAGAACACGAAGAAAAACTCTTGAAGTGAACGACAAACGAGTGGAATCTCGGCCAACGTCTGAATTTCGACCTGCTCCAGATATGCGCGCTTGTCGTCGTCACACCCAGAAACTGCAATAAGTCGACCATGGTGAATTTGACGAGTCATTCACATTTGGCCCTTCTTCGTGTTTCTTCGTGCCTTCGTGGTGAGCGTTAAGGTTTGTTGTTGCCAGCCTTCCTTGCTTCGTGGTGAGAAGTTCGGTTCATTGCTTGAGGATATTCCAGCCTTCAAACCGTCCACCAGAAAATAGATTAGCTGTCTGCAATAACCCCCTGTTCTGCCTAAAAAAGCTCTTTTCCAGCGAAATGACCATTTTTGTGCACTGCAGTGTTGTAAAAACGCAACAACTCGGCTCGAAACCCGCGTCATTTCTGGAGAAAAGGCTTGCTCTCGGCTGTTGCACTTTGGCAGAATCGCGACAACTTCTTCTTTCCCGGGAGAGGTTAAATTGTGCGGGGCGCAATTGCGCTTCCAAAGGGGGCGAGTTAACGCGCCTCACCGGCATAAAGTTAACTAGACAAGGAGATCTCATGAAGAAGAGTCTTATCGCAGCAGCGGTGGCGGGCTTGTTCGCCGCACCCGCGGCTTTCGCAGACGTGACCATCAGCGGTGCGATCAACATCGGCATCGCGTTTATCGATTCGGACGATTCAGTGGGCGGTACCCCGAATGACGGCCAGACCCGCACCAGCCTGGCGACCAACTACTCGAACATGAACGTGGCGTCGGTCGACGATATCGGCAACGGCAACAAGGTCATCCTGAACATTCAGTTTGACCTGGGTGCCATGAACAACACCAATTCGTTTAACAACCGCAACAGCTATCTCGGCATCGAAGGCGGCTGGGGCAGCTTCAAGATGGGCACCAACGAAAACGTGTACGAGCGCTGGGCTTACGAGTCTGATCCGCTCGACGGCGCGATGGGCATGGGCGGCAACATTCAGATGCTCGGCCAGACCGGCCTTGCCGGCCCAGGGTGGTTCGACGTCGGTAACGGCCAAGGCGCCGGCGGCGACAACGGCAGCTTCTGGCGCCGTACTCACCACACCATCTGGTACACAAGCCCGAACATGGGCGGCTTTACTTTCGAGGTCGACCAGACCTTGAACGCGTTTAAGAGCGCAACGTCGGACCCCACGATCACGTCACTGGGGGCGCAGTTCAAGCCCGAGGGCGGGCCGTTCTTCGTCAACGTCGGTTATGAGGAGCACAACGAGAACACCGGCAACTTCGATGGTGACATTGTTCTGCACGATGCGAAGGGGCTGTCAGCCGGTGGCGGATTCGCGTTTGGCCCCGTGCTGATCACTGCGCGGTACGAAATGCTCGAGTGGAAAGACACCGTTGGAGACAAGCTCGAGCGTACCCACATCTGGGCCGGCTTGAAGTGGACCCTGCCAAGCGGCTACTTCGGTGCCGAAATCGGCATGGCCGACAAGCTGGAGACCCCCTTTGGGGATCTCCCCGATTCCGAAGCGATGATGATTGGCGTGGGCTACTTCCACAACCTGTCCAAGCAGTCGCAGTTGTACGTGGTCGGCACCCAAATCGACAACGACGACAACGCCAACTACGGTATCGGCGCAGGCACCGGCTCGACTGGCGGCTTCGGCTCCGACCACTTAGCCTTCACGGTTGGCATGAAGCACACGTTCTAAATTCTCGCGCGGCCGCAAGGCTGATCGAGTAATCGTAATGACGGGCGCCTTCGGGCGCCCGATTTTTTTTGCCGGCGAACATCCAGGTGCGCACCACGAAGGCACGAAGAATTCTTTTTTATACCCCCTTGAGGGGTACACGAAGGAAATCTGCAAAAGAAATCTCTGCAACAGGCCAATGTCGGGATCAGCCGGATATGAGAATTTCTCATTGAGCCCTGAAAAGGAAACAGTACCGAATTCCTCCAGTTTTGCGTCTCGTACTTCTTTGTGTTTCTTCGCACCCCTCAAGGGGGTGCTGAACTGAGTGTTCTTCGTGCCTTCGTGGTGAGATTTGCATTTATCAGGTTTCGTCTGTCAAGCGGATCAGCGCACGATGCAGGTCGGCGCGAATGGCGGGCAGATGGCGGGAAAGAAGTAACGCGCCGATCAGGCAGCAACCGCCGCCGATCATCGCGGTCGCCGGCGCGCCGATGTGGCTGGCCAAAGCGCCGGCCATCAATCCGCCGAACGGCGCAACGCCCAGGAAGGCCATCGCGTAGAAACTGATGACCCGTCCACGCTTGTCCTCCTCGACCATGGTCTGCAGCATCATGTTCACCGAAGCGGCGGTGACGATGATGCCGAATCCCAGGCAGGCCATCAGCAACAGCGACAGCCAGTAGATCTTCGACACCCCGACCAGGAACAGCGCAATGCCGGCCGTCGCGGAGGTCGTCGCGATCAGTCCGCTCAACCCCAGCACGTTCGGCCGCGTGGCAAGGAAGCCGGTGCCGATCACGGCACCGAGACCGGCACAGCCGACCAGAAAACCCAAGGTATGTGCGCCGCCGTGGAACACGTCCTTGGCGAAAATCGGCATCAGCACCGGATACGGCGTTGCCGTCAGGCTCACCCAGGCCACCAACAGCAGAAATACCCTGATGGGGCGCGCATTCCAGGCGTAGCTCGCCGCCTCGCTCAGACCTGCAAGCAGCGGCGTGGTGACGGTCGCCAACTTTCGCGGCTCCAGCCTCATCACGACAGCCGCCACGATCACCGCGAAGAAGCTCACCGAGTTGATCAGAAAGCACCAGCCTTCGCTCACGAACACCAGCAGCAGGCCGGCTATCGACGGGCCGACCAGTCTGCCGCTGTTCATCAGGAATGAGTTCAACGCGATGGCGTTGGGCAGATCCTCCCTTGACGCGACCATCTGGCTGATGAGCGACTGCCTGGCCGGCGTCTCGAAAGCCATGATGACGCCGTAAAGGAGCCCGAGCAGCAGGATCTGCCACGTCTGGATTGCGCCCGACAAAGTGAGAACACCGAGCGCCAGCGCCTGCAGCGCCGCCAGCGCATGCGCGATGATCAAAATCTTGCGCCGATCGTAGCGGTCGCTGAGCAAGCCCGCGAACGGCATGACGACAAGCAGCGGGACCTGGTTACAGAAAGTGACCAGCCCCAGCAGAAAACCGGAGCCGGTGGTGCGGTACACCAGCCACGCCAGTGCAATCTGATGGATCCAGGTGCCGATCAGCGAAATTGCCTGGCCGGCATAAAACAGGCGGAAGTTCCGGTGCCTGAACGCCCGTAACGCATGGTTCATGCGGGAAAACCAAAATTCTCACCACGAAGGCACGAAGACACGAAGAAATTCCCTGGCAACAATTTCTCCACAATTGTCTGTCAGAGGACAATCCGCCTAATTCCGTTCTTGATCAATGAGACGTTGAAGTTGATCAGGAGACCGAGTTCCATCCCCGTCAGCTTCAGGTAGGTGAGAACTTGTGCGTCGAACACTGGGATGAGTCTTTCGACCGCCTTGATTTCAACAACTATGCACTCGGCAACCACGACATCAAGCCGTAGACCTGCATCGAGAGTAACGCCTTCATAGATGATCGGGACGGAAACCTGTCTCTTGAAAGGAATCTCTCTCAGGCAAAGCTCCTGACAAAGACAAGCTTCGTAGACTGTTTCCAACAAACCAGGTCCAAGATTACGATGTACTTTGAGGGCAGCATCGACAAGCTCAGCCGCAAGCTTCTCTGTTTCCCAGTCCTTTGCCGGATTCCTCATCGAAAAGGTGCCCTGAGACTTTCTTCGTGTCTTCGTGCCTTCGTGGTGAGATGTTGTTTTTGGGGTGGCTCAGGTAAGCGTGGCGAGCTGCGCCCTGATTTTCTGCAGCGTACCGGTGAAGTTGGACAGCCGCTCTTTCTCCTGGGCGACGACGTTTGCCGGCGCGCGCTCGACGAAACCGGCGTTGCCGAGCTTGCCGTTGGCCTTGGCGATCTCGTTTTCGAGCCGCGCGATTTCCTCGGAAAGGCGCTCACGCTCGGCAGCGACGTCCACCTCGATCTTCAGCATCAGGTGATAGTCGCCGACGATCTGCACCGGCGCCGCGCCGGCGTTCTTCGCCGGCGCCAGTGCGTCGACGATCTCCACGTCGGAGAGCTTCGCCAGCACCTTGAGGCTCGGTGCGAACTGCCGCAGCATGGCCGCGTTCCCGGCGGCGACCAACGGCACCCGCTGCGCCGGAGAAATCGACATTTCGCCGCGCAGCCCGCGGCAGGCTTCGACCAACGACTTGATCTGGGCGACCCAGGCCTCCGCCTTTGCGTCGATACGCTCCGGCTGCGTTACCGGGTAGGGCTGCAGCATGATCGATGCCTCGCCACCCGGATGGCGGCCGGCCAGCGGCGCAACCTTCTGCCACAGCTCCTCGGTGATAAACGGGATGACCGGGTGCGCGAGCCGCAACGTGGCTTCCAGCACCCGCAGCAGCGTGCGCCGCGTGGCGCGCTGCTGCGCATCGGAGCCATTCTGCAATTGCACTTTGGCGATCTCGAGATACCAGTCGCAGTACTCGTCCCAGACGAACCTGTAGATCGCGCTGGCGACGTTGTCGAAGCGGTAATCGGCGAAGCCCTTCCCGACCTCGGCCTCGGTGCGCTGCAGTTGGCTGACGATCCACCGGTCGGCCTGGGAGAACTCGAAATCTCCCTCATCCCCGGCCCTTCTCCCGGAGGGAGAAGGGTGGGAGTGCCCCTCGCCCTTCGGGAGAGGGGTTGGGGTGAGGGGAAAGCCGCAGTCCTTGCCCTCGCAGTTCATCAGCACGAAACGGCTGGCGTTCCACAGCTTGTTGCAGAAGTTGCGGTAGCCCTCGCAGCGGCTCAGGTCAAAATTGAGCGTTCGCGCGAAAGTGGCGAGCGAGGTGAAGGTGAACCGGAGCGCGTCGGCGCCGAATGCCGGAATGCCGTTCGGATAGTTTCTGCGCACGTACTTTTCGATCTTCTGCCTGTGTTCCGCGCGCAGCAGGCCCACCGTCGATTTGGCCACCAGGTCTTCGACCGAGATGCCGTCGATTAGATCGAGCGGGTCGAGCGTGTTTCCTTTCGACTTCGACATTTTCTGGCCGTCGGCGTCGCGCACGAGTGCGTTGATATAGACGTGGCGGAACGGCACTTTGTCGGTGAAGTGCAGGGTCATCATGACCATGCGCGCAACCCAGAAGAAAATGATGTCGAACCCGGTGACCAGCACCGAGGAAGGAAGGAAGACTTCCAGGTCTTTGGTTTTCTCCGGCCAGCCGAGCGATGTGAACGGCACCATTGCCGAGGAGAACCAGGTGTCGAGCACGTCCTCGTCGCGGCGGAGCCGGGCGTGAGGCGCGAGGCGCGAGGCGTGCTTCTCTCGAATCTCTGCCTCGCTCCGGCCCACGTAAACGTTGCCGGCATCGTCGTACCAGGCCGGGATCTGGTGGCCCCACCACAGCTGGCGCGAGATGCACCAGTCCTGGATATTTTCCAGCCAGTGGTTGTAAGTCGTTGCCCAGTGCTCCGGAAAAAACTTGACGCTCCCATCGGCGACGGCATCCAGTCCGCGCCGGGCCAGGCCTTCCATTTTCACGAACCACTGGTCGGTCAGCATCGGCTCGACGATCGCGCCGGTGCGCCCCGATCGCGGCACCTTGAGTTTGTGCGGCTTCTCCGAGACCAGCAGCTCGTGCTTCATCAGATCCGCGAGCACGCGCTTGCGCGCTTCGAAGCGGTCGAGCCCGCGGTAGGGCGCCGGTGCGTTGTCGTTCATTTTCGCGTCCAGCGTCATCACGTTGATCGGCGACAAACCGTGTCGTTGCCCGACCGCATAGTCGTTGAAATCATGGGCGGGCGTGATCTTGACGCAGCCGCTGCCGAACTCCGGGTCCACATACTCGTCTGCGATAACCGGTATGGTCCTGTCGGTGAGCGGCAGCCGCAGTTGCTTTCCAACCAAATTCTGGTACCGCTCATCATCCGGGTGCACCGCCACGGCCACGTCGCCGAGCATCGTTTCCGGGCGGGTGGTAGCGACCACCAAGCTGCCTGATCCATCGGTCAGCGGATAGCGGATCTCCCAGATTCGACCGTCTTCCTCCTCGCTGTCCACTTCCAGGTCGGAGACAGCGGTTCCCAAAACCGGGTCCCAGTTGACCAGACGCTTTCCCCGATAGATCAGGCCTTGCTCGTGCAGGCGCACAAACACCTCGATCACCGCGCGCGACATCTTCGCGTCCATCGTGAAGTAGCCGGCGCGCTGGCCTTCAGTGTCGGCGTATTCCCAGTTCGCCGAGGCGGCGAGCCGGCGCATCTGCTGGATGATGATCGAGCCGGATTGCTGCTTCCACTCCCAAACACGCTCGATGAACTTTTCCCGGCCCAGATCGTGACGGGTCTTGCCCTCCGACTCCAACTGGCGCTCGACCACGATCTGCGTGGCAATGCCTGCGTGATCAGTCCCGACCACCCAGTTGGTGTTGAATCCCCGCATGCGGTGGTAGCGGATCAGTGCGTCCATCAGAGTCTGCTGGAACGCGTGGCCCATGTGCAGCGTGCCAGTGACATTCGGCGGCGGCAACTGGATGCAGTAGGCGGGGCGATCGTGGTCCGGACGGGTCGAGAAGTAGCCGCGCGATTCCCAGATCGGATACCAGCGGACTTCAATGTCCCTGGGTTCGAAGCTCTTGGCGAGTTCCATTTGCTGAGCGCAATTGCGAGAGCGGCGAATTATAGCGTAGCGGCCACGTAGCAAACGTCCCGAACGCGCGGCGAACGACGAAAAACAGATCCTGAACCACGGAGGCAAGGCAGAAGCAAAAAAGACAAACGGTTGTAAAAAACTACAATTGGCGGATATTCCAACAAAGTCGAAGCTGGCGGGAGATGATCATTGCGCGATGGCACGTTCTGCGAATTTCAATAGTACTGACCGGTCGGTCCGTTGAATAACTGTTCGGCGTCAATGGGGATCTCGGTACTCCAGGTAACTGATTAGGTCGCACCATCGCAATGTACCTAGAACCCCGGGTGGCTGCTTGCCGGCCCACACACAGGCGGCGAGTAGCTCAGACTGTCGGAAAATTACTAAGCGCCTTCACCCAGCCACCAAAGACCAACTCCATACCTCGCCTTGAGCCCTCTCGCGACACGTGATATGGTTGGAATTCCTATCCGTCACACACCGTTTGAGCTAAAGGCAAGGGCATACTATTGATGAAAGATGTAATGATCATTGATAAGGCTGTGCCAACAAGCATCCACGACGTGCTGGAGAGCATTGCGCTTAGCGACAAGATCAATTGGTTTCGACAAAAACGGGCAACTTATGCCGAAGGTACTCCGCTGATTTTTCCGGTTACCCCCGATTCGTTTGATGTGCAGCAGTTTACGCATACGATCTACGAAGAGAACCAGCCGGTGTCGAAATTGTTTGGGGCTATCCTGCCGGTGATTACAGCCATCCCGTACACGATCAAACAGATGATCCGGATTAAGATGAACCTGTGCGTCTATGCCCAGACTGACAATCCGAACGCTCATGGAATGCCGCATGTGGACTTTACGGAGATCAAGGAACCAATAATCTCGGCTGTTTACTACGTCAATGACAGTACAGGGGATACCGTGATATTTGACCAAAGGTTTGGGCAAAGCGCTCCGCTGACGGTCAAGACACGAGTGACACCGAAAAAAGGACGGCTGGTGGTGTTTGACGGGGGGCTTTTGCACGCCGGCAACACCCCAAAAACCAACGCACCAAGGATAAACATAAATTTCAACGCCTTCGTGTACGAAGGGGCACAGACCTTGTAGGCCTGTACAAGTTGAGTAATTCCCCGACACCCAGCACTCTGGGAGCGTAGAAGTCTAAGCCGTTTCTGCTTCGATAACCGTGCGAAAGAGCAGTCATTCGGGATATTCCAGGTAATTGATTGGGTCGCACCATCAATGTACCCAGAAGCCCCGGGTGACTGCTCGCCTGCCCACACACAGGCGGCGAGCAGCTCGGACTGTCGGAAAATTACTAAACGACTTCAGCTCGGTGAAACGGTGACGCCGAACCAGCCCATGCAGCGGACCGGGCAACAGCGCCGCTTCGCGCCGCTGTTGCCCGGCCGCTGATGGGCGTCTCGTGGAACGTCTGCTTTGCGAACCGGCGAACTTCCGCTCAGGGTCGGGAGTTGCCGTTCGGACACTGCCTGTCTGATCGTGTCTAAGCTACTACAGTTCACGTACCGTTTTATCCCCACCTTGTTTTTCCTCGTCTTGGTTTTCCGAAAAGGGTACTCCACGCTATCGCGAGGGTATCCGTGTCCTCTGTGTCCTCCGTGGTGAAAAATCTATTCCTGAGACGGTCCGTCGGAGAGGACGGATCGAACGATTGCGGGAAGCGAGCGCTTCAGCTCCGTAATCAGTTGGTCGAGTGCCTGCGCGCGCACCGGGTCGTTTCCAATCCGCTCGAGCAACCGCGCGCGCTCCGACTCGAGCTTTACCGCAAGGCGCAAATTGATCCCGGCTTCGAGTACCGCGCTGGCGTTTACGGGTGGACTTGTGTTGGGGTGCTGCGGCAGGGAGGGCTCCCGAGCCGGGCCGCTCACCATGTCCACGAGGGTAGGAATGTTTCCGGGAACCGGCGCGTCGGTGCCGCGCAGGGAATCGGTGAGCTCGGGGACCGGGGCCGCGCCGGACTCGGACGTGCCTGGACGGTGCTTGTACAAGAGCTGGTCAAGTTTGCCGAGAACATCTTCCTCGTCTTCGGCACCGGGGGGCGGGAGGTTCCGGAGGTCTTCCGCCATCAGGACTGGGTGCCGCCTAGTTGGTGGGTGACGATTTCGTAACCGCGATCGCGATAGAAACGAAAGCGGCTGCGCGCGGCCTCGCGGTCCTGGGCATCGGTGCTGACGATCTCGGCAAGGCGCTGGAACCGGCTGAAGAACGGCGGTGTGTCGTCACACAGGTTCACGAGCACCTGATCGTGAATCAGCGGTTCGCTCAGGTGATCGACGATCACCGGGGTGATCGGTGCAAGCCGGTGATCACAGCGGCAATGCGGCACGAAACCGGTCGAGGGGGCGCTCCACAACATTCTCGAGAGTTTGTCGGTCATGCCGGCGTCCCGTGTCAACAACATCACCCGCATCCCGCGCGCGAGCGCCTTGGAAGTGAGCGCGCAGGCGGTCTGCAGCTTGTCGTCGACGTGCGTGTAAAACAGTACCTCGGTCATCTTCTGGAACAGAAATCGAAAAACTCACCACGAAGACACGAAGAAAACCTCCAGGACAATACTTGATCAAGAATCTGGACAGGATGCGTTCTCCATAATCCTCACGGATGCATGAACTTTATAAAGAGTTCTGTGTAATCCGTATCCCTTCCAAAGTTATCCCGGTACTTGTTCGGCGATCCGTCTTTTGTATCGCCTTTCTTCGTGTTCCTTTGCACCCCTCAAGGGGGTACGGAACTGAGTGTCCTTCGTGCCTTCGTGGTAAGAAACTGACTCTTATTTAATGCCGGCACGGGTCATGAGGAATTGGGTCAACAACGGCACCGGCCGGCCGGTCGAGCCTTTCTCACGGCCCGATTTCCAGGCAGTGCCGGCAATGTCCAGGTGCGCCCACTTGAATTTCTTGGCGAAACGGGCGAGGAAGCAGGCCGCGGTGATGCTTCCTGCGGGGCGTCCGCCGATATTCGCCATGTCGGCGAAGTTGCTGCGCAACTGCTCCTGATAATCTTCCCAAGCAGGCAACTGCCAGGCACGATCCCAGGACGTCTGCCCGGCGGCGAGCATTTCGTGTGCGAGTTTGTCGTCGTTGGCGAACAGCCCCGAGGTGACGTGGCCGAGCGCAATCACGCAGGCGCCGGTAAGCGTGGCGATGTCGATCACCGCTGCAGGCTCGAAACGCTCCGAGTAGGTGAGCGCATCGCACAGAATCAGCCGGCCTTCGGCATCCGTGTTGAGAATCTCGATGGTCTGGCCGGACATGCTGGTGACGATGTCGCCCGGCCGGGTGGCGTTGCCGCCGGGCATGTTCTCCGTCGTGGGGATCACGCCGACCACGTTGAGCGGTAGTTTCATCGCGGCTACGGCCTTCATGGTGCCCAGCACGCTACCGGCGCCGGACATGTCGTACTTCATCTCGTCCATTTCGGCAGCAGGCTTGAGCGAAATGCCGCCGGTGTCGAACGTGATGCCTTTGCCGACCAGCACCACCGGCTTCTGCTGCTTCGGCCCGCCGCGGTGCTCGAGCGTGATCAGCTTCGGCGGCTGGCGGCTGCCGTTCGATACCGACAGCAGCGAACCCATGCCAAGCTTCTCCATGTCCCTGCGTTCCAGCACCGAGACCTTGAGCTTGTGGCTCCTGCCGAGGGCGCGCGCCTGCTCGGCGAGATAGGCCGGCGTGCAGATGTTCGGCGGCAGGTTGCCCAGATCGCGGGCGAAGTTGACGCCCTCGCCGATCGCGATGCCGCGAACGAGCGCGGCGTCGAGTCCTCTTGCCTGCATGCCGCTGACGCCGAGAATGAGGTGCTGCAGGCCCTTCTTGTCTTCCTTTGCTTTGCTTTTCAGGCGGTCGAAACGGTAAGTGGTCTCCAGCGCGACGGTTGCCGCGTGCATCGTCGCCCACTCCGCGTTGCGTTGCGTGACCCTGACATCGATTGCGTACAGGGCCGCCTCGCCCACGCCCGCATCGGCGAGTGCGCGCACCGCGCCGCGCACGGCGTCGCGATACTCTTTCGCACCCACCTCCTGCTGCTTGCCGAAGCCGACCAGCAACACGCGGACGGCTGCAATCCCCGGCACGCCATAGAGCATCAGGGCCGCACCCGGCTTAGGATCGAAGTCGCCTTGCTTGAGAATCCGCGATAGTTGGCCTTTTGCCGCACGATCCAGTTCCTGCGCGGCCGGGGAAAGCTTGCCGGAAGCAAAAACCGGCACCGCGACGCACTCGCTCTTCAACTTCTCCGGGGATGAGGCTTTTATGCTAAATTCCACTGCGAACTCCTCTAATGCGGTTTGTCATTCAAACGCTTAGCATTATCTCTTTCACGTCGCCGAAAAGTCAAAGTAGCAGATGATTTTTCAACGCTCCCTGCTGCGGGAGTTTGCCGCCAACGGAATCGCCACTTTCGTCGTGTTGCTGGCGATCACCATCATCACCCAGCTCATCCGATTCCTGGGCTACGCGGCTCGCGGCAACATTTCCTCGGATGCGGTCCTGACGTTTCTGGGTTTTGCCAGCCTGCGCTATCTGCCGATCCTGCTGTCGCTGACCCTGTTCATTTCGGTGCTGTTGACGTTGACGCGCAGTTACCGCGATTCGGAAATGGTGGTGTGGTTTACATCAGGGCTGGGATTGAACGCGTGGATCCGTCCGGTATTGATCTATGCGTTGCCGCTGGTCTTCGTGATTGCGGTCCTGAGCCTGCTGCTGTCGCCCTGGGCGATGGCAAAGACCGACGAGTTCCGACATCAGCTCGAGAGCCAGGATGATGTAGCCGCGATTTCGCCGGGTGTCTTCAAGGAATCCCGCCACGAAGAGCGCGTTTTCTTCGTCGAGAAACTGGCCGCCAACCTGACTACCGTGGCCAATATCTTCGTGCACTCGGATGAAGACGGCGAAATCGGCACCACCGTCGCCAAACAGGGTTACCAGGAAACTGCGCCCAACGGGGATCGCTTCCTGGTGCTCCTCAAAGGCCGGCGCTACATCGGCCCACCGGGTTCGGCCGAGTACCGGATCATCGAGTTCGAGAAGTATGGACTGCGCATCGAGGCCAATGAAGCCAAGGAGTCCCTGCCCTCGATCAAGTCGCTGCCGATAGCCGAGCTGATCAGGGAAAAATCCGCCGAAGCGCGCGCCGAGCTGATCTGGCGCATAGGGTTGCCGCTGAGCGCGCTGGTGCTGTGCCTGCTGGCGATTCCGATGAGCTTCGTCAATCCGCGCGCCGGACGCTCGCTCAATCTGATGCTGGCGGCGCTGTTGTACATGCTTTACAGCAACATGCTGTCGATCACCCAGGCCTGGGTGGCGCAAGAGAAAGTCGGCCCGCTGCTCGGCATGTGGGCAGTGCATCTGGCGATGCTGGCGCTGACCGTCGCGCTGTTCTACTTGCGACTTTCGGTATCGCCGCTGCGAAGACTGAGCAGGCCGCGCCGGTGAAGACCATCCGTCGTTACGTCGCCGCGCAGATTTTCTGGAGCACCGCTCTGGTGTTCGGCGCGCTGCTATTGCTGTTCGGGTTTTTCGACTTCATCCAGGAACTGGGTGATCTCGGCAAGGGCAGTTATCACCTGTCTCTTGCGGCCATCTACGTGGTGCTGAGCCTGCCCGGTCGGGCGTACGAAATTCTGCCGGTGGCCGCGCTGATCGGCACGCTCTTCGCGCTCGCGCAATTGGTCGCGCACTCCGAATACACGGTGATGCGCGTGTCGGGTGTATCGATCAAGAGCATGGCACTGGCGCTGGTTCAGATCGGCCTGGCGCTGTCGCTCATTACTTTCCTGATCGGCGAATTCGTGGCGCCTGCCAGCGAGCAGGCGGCGCAGAAGCTGCGGCTCAAGGCCACCAGCAGCAACGTGATCGCACAGGCGTTCCGGTCGGGGTTGTGGGTGAAGGACGATACCAACTTCGTCAACGTCGCCCGGGTCATGCCGGAAACCGTGATCCATGAGGTCAAGATCTACGAGTTCGATTCCGACTACCGGCTGCGCGCGATCAGTCTGGCGAAAACCGGCGAGTACCAGCGCGAGAACCTGTGGCGGCTCAAAGACGTGGTGCAAACGCGGTTCGAGGAAAACCGCACGACGGTGAGCCGCATTCCCGAGGCCTACTGGCGTTCGGTATTGAGTCCTCCGATTCTGAACGTGCTGATGGTGGTGCCGGAACAGATGTCGCTCTGGGAGCTGTATTCCTATATCGAACACCTGAGTGAGAACCGGCAGGAAACTTCACGCTACGAGATCGTGGTGTGGTCGAAGATCATTTACCCGTTCGCGGTTCTGGTGATGATGGTGCTGGCGCTGCCGTTCGCCTATTTCCAGGTTCGCGAGGGAGGGCTGAGCGGCAAGGTCTTTACCGGCATCATGTTGGGGCTGGGCTTCCATCTGGCCAACCGGCTGTTTGGCCACCTCGGACTGCTCAATGCCTGGCCACCGCTTTTCAGCGCAATCTTTCCCACCCTGGCGTTTCTGGGGGCCGCGGTTTTGATGATGTGGAGGGTGGAAAAAAGGTAAGGATGAAGGCGGAAGGATGAAGGCGGAAGGAAAATGAGGCGCGGCGAAGCTGCTCCAAACTTCATCCCTCATCCCTCATCCCTCATCCTTGATTATTCGTGTTCCTGCCAGCCGGTCGTGCAGGAATTGGCGGTCGCGATCGACCAAAGCCCAGAGCACGCCGATGCCCAACAGTACGCCTGGCACGGCCAGCAGATAGCGCCGGAATGCCCGGCCGACCGCCAACGGCTTGCCCTGCTCCGTGACCAGCCGAATGCGCCAGGTCTTCATCGGCAGGGTCTGTCCGCTGCGCGCCCAGCAGAATACGAAGTAGGCTCCGCACACCGCGAGCACGTAGACCTGGAACAGCAGACGTGGCAGGCCTGACTGTGCATCGCGTGCAAGCGCAAGGAACAGGTAGGCCGCGACAAACAGGATCCCGAACAGCAGCACGCCTTCGTACGCGAGACTCAACAGCCGCATTCCCAAAGGCGCCAACCGCAGCCGACTCTCCGGACCGGTCGGATTCTCGCCGGGCACGGAAATCAACGCGGCGAAGGCTGGTCGCCCCGCTTTCCGGTATTGGGGTCAGCCGATCCCGGGCCGCGCTTCTCCCTCAGGCGTTGGCGCTTTTCCTCTGGCAAGCGCTGGTACTCCTGCCACCGTTGATGCAGTTGCCGGCGTTTTTCCGGAGGAAGCTGCTTGAGCTGCTTGTAGCGTTCGCGGGCTTGTGCGCGCTGTTCCGGAGTCAGCGATGCCCACTCGTGCATGCGCTGCTGGATGCGCAACTGGCGTTCCGCCGGCAGATTCGGGTAGCGGGCCGCCAGGTCCAGCCAGCGCTTGCGTCTGTCGGGCTCGAGGCGGTCCCACTCCTGTTGCAGCGGCGCCAGGATTTTCTGTTGCTCGGGCGAAAGCTGTGCCCACGACGGTGCGCCGGCCTGCGCATGCACTTCCCCGGCATGCACCGGATCCCCGTAAAGAAGCGAAACCAGCACTATTGCTGCGGCGGTGTGTGCGACGTATGCGTTAGCCACGTGTCAAAGCCGGGGTCGATATAGGCGTGTAACGGCAGTTCGCCGGCAAGCAGGCCGGCATCCAGTTCTTCTTCGTAATGGCTCGAGGTTTGCCAGTAAATGAGCCCAGTGAGGCTGGCGATGACAATCGCCACCGGCAGAACCAGGCGCACGGCAAGGCCTTGCCGCAGACCCTGGCTGCCCAGCAGTCTGTCCACCCAGGACTGGCCAGGCGAAGAATTGCCGGGGCGATACCGCGCCAGCGCGGCCGCCCGGGCTGCTTCCAGCTTTTGCGCGGTTGAGGTCGGCAACTCGGCCAGGCTGCGGTCGAGTTGCGCAACGATCCGCCTGGCAAGATCGTTCTCGTTCATGGTTCGATTCCCTTCTGCTTCAGAAAGACGGCGAGGGCATGGGTAGCGCGCGAGCAGTGCGTCTTTACACTGCCCTCGGAGCACCCCATCGCCGCCGCGGTTTCCGCTACGTCCAACTCTTCCCAGTAACGCAAAAGAAAAGCCTGGCGTTGACGGGGGGGCAACTTTTCCAGGGCTTGTCCGATCAAATCCCCAATTTGCGTGCGCTCCATGCGATCGGCCGGGCTGTCGCCCCTGCCCCCGGGGCCATCGGTCACCATGGTCTCGAGCGGGTCGTAATCCTCGGTATCGTCCCTGGGATGAAACGAGGAAAACAGCGTGGTCCACAGCGACCGCACTTTCTGGCGCCGGTAGAAGTCGCGGATGGTGTTCTGCAGTATGCGCTGGAACAGCAGGGGCAGCTCCGCAGCCGGTCTTCCCGCGTACTTGTCGGTCAACTTCAGCATGGCGTCCTGGACGATATCCAGCGCGACGTGCTGGTCGCGCACCGCAAACACGGCTTGCTTGAACGCCCGCCGCTCTACGTCCGCGAGGAAGGCGGCCAGTTCTTGTTGGGTAGCCAGAAATGTCCCTCGAGCCTTTGTGGAAATTCGCTGGTCGATGCGTTGCCGGCCGGTGCAGGCAAGCCTGCGCAACCGACCACATCCGCTGGTCCTGCCGGCCGACTCTCAAGACCGGATTATACGGGGCACGCAGCCGGGTTTGTGGCGGCCGTGCCGGCGCGGGTAAAATGGCGCTGGCGAATCCATGCAAAGCGTAAATCTCACCAATCACTTCCTGATCGCCATGCCCAACATGGCCGATCCCCGCTTTGCCAGATCGCTGACCTATATCTGCGAACACAACGACCAGGGCGCGCTGGGGGTGGTGGTCAATCGCCCCACCGACATGACGCTCGGCTCCCTGTTCGAGCAGATCGAGATTCCTCTGGAGAACCGGACCCTCGGGAGCCTGCCGGTATACTTCGGTGGCCCGGTACAGGTAGATCGCGGTTTCGTCCTGCATCGGCCGGTGGGGGGGTGGCAGTCCACGCTGTCGGTGAACGGGGAGGTCGGGCTGACCACCTCCAAGGATATCCTGCAGGCTCTAAGCCATGGCGATGGCCCCGGCCCCGACAACATCCTGGTGTCCCTCGGTTATGCCGGGTGGGCGCCCGGGCAACTGGAGCACGAACTCGGGCAAAACGCCTGGCTGACCGTGCGCGCCGAGCCTTCGGTCATGTTCGACCGGCCACCTGCGGAGCGTCTGACAGCGGCGATGGAACTGCTCGGGATAGATCCTGCCAGCCTTTCAGAGGATGCCGGGCATGCGTGACCGAGCCCCGAGTCCCGAGTGCTGAGGATGCTCAACAAGACTGGAACGGTTCATGACCCGGGACTTTCCCGGCACTTTGCAAACGGCAGCGTACTTGCCTTCGACTTCGGCGAACGTCGCATCGGTGTAGCCGTCGGGGAACTGGAGCTCGGCATCGCGCACCCGCTCGAGACCATCGATGCCGCGGCCAATGATGCGCGCTTTGCCCGCATCGCCGTGCTTCTGCAGGAATGGCGGCCGGTGCTGCTGGTGGTGGGGTTGCCGCTGGCGCTGGACGGAGGCGAGCACCGGTTGACCGGGCTGGCGCGCAAGTTTGCGCAGCGGCTGCACGGTCGCTTTGGCATCGAAACCCGGCTGGTCGACGAGCGCCTGACCTCGGTGGAAGCGCAGCGCGAGGCGCGCGCGAGCGGCCTGACTGCTCGCGACAGCAGACGCCACGTGGACCCGCTCGCCGCGAAACTCATCCTGGAAGCTTTTTTCAATGAGAATGCCTGACGCCGAAGCCCTGCTCAACCAGCTTGCCGAGCGCATGCGCCCGCAAGTCAGCGCGGACACCGTGCTGATCGGAATCCACACCGGCGGCGTGTGGCTGGCCGAGCGCCTGCACCGGGCGCTGGGGCTGAAGCAGCCGCTGGGAACCATCGACGTGTCCTTCTACCGCGATGACTACCAAAGCCGCGGACTGCACGCACGGGTCAAGCCTTCCGACATACCCTTCGAGGTTGCCGATGCCGACGTGATCCTGGTCGACGACGTCCTCTATACCGGCCGTACCATACGCGCCGCGATCAACGAACTGTTCGACTACGGGCGGCCGCAGCGCATTCGCCTGGCGGCATTGGTCGACCGCGGCGGCCGCGAACTCCCGATCGCGCCCCAGTTCCTCGGCGCCGAGGTCAAGGTCGCAGACAACGAGCAGATCGAACTGCAGAAAAGCGCCGATGGCCGCTTGAGCCTGGTCGTCAATCCCATACCGGCGCAGGAACGGAAGTGATGGCCTACAACCCGCAACTCAACGCCAATGGCGAGTTGCACCACCTGCTCACCATCGAGGGCCTTCCGCGCGACATCATCGTGCACATCCTTGACACCGCGTACTCCTTTCTTTCCGTCACCGAGCGCGAGATCAAGAAAGTGCCGCTGTTGCGCGGCAAGGCGGTATTCAACCTGTTCTTCGAACCCTCGACGCGCACGCGCACGACGTTCGAGATCGCAGCGAAGCGGCTTTCCGCCGACGTCATCAATCTCAACGTCGGCACCTCCTCCCAGACCAAGGGCGAGACCCTGCTCGACACCGTCGCCAACCTCTCGGCCATGCACGCGGACATGTTCGTCGTCCGCCATGCCCAGAGCGGTGCCGCGCACCTGATTGCCCGCCACGTCGCACCCTACATCCACGTGATCAACGCCGGAGACGGCCGCCACGCGCATCCGACGCAGGGCTTGCTCGACATGTTCACGATCCGCCACTACAAGCACGATTTCACCAATCTGCGGGTGGCAATCGTCGGCGACGTCCTGCATTCGCGGGTGGCGCGCTCGCAGATCCACGCGCTGACCAGCCTGGGCGTGCCCGAGGTGCGTGTGGTCGGTCCGCGTACTTTGCTCCCGACCCATGTTTCGGAGCTCGGCGTGCACGTCTTCCACGACATGGCCAGGGGGCTGAAGGACGTGGACGTCGTGATCATGCTGCGGCTGCAGAACGAGCGCATGAACGGGGCGTTGTTGCCCTCCGCGCAGGAATTCTTCAAGTACTACGGACTCACCCCGGAGAAACTCGCCAGCGCGAAGCCGGACGCGATCGTGATGCATCCCGGGCCGATGAACCGCGGCGTCGAGATCGATTCCAGCGTGGCCGACGGCCGCCAGTCGGTGATCCTGCCGCAGGTGACCTTCGGCATCGCCGTGCGCATGGCGGTGATGTCGATCCTGGCTGGCAATGCCTAGCACACAAGTTGCAGAATAGTTCTTAAAACGGGAATGCTCACCACGAAGGCACGAAGACACGAAGAAGAGCAAAAAAAGGAAAATTGGTCGAACTTACTTTTTGGGTTGCCGTGAACTTTGAATGCGGAGATGTTGCTCTCAGATGGCCGGGGTATTCGGACAGTGTGTGCATGCCGAAAATCGATGTTTTGTCGTTCACCTTGAAAGGCTTTCTTCGTGTTTCTTCGTGTCTTCGTGCCTTCGTGGTGGGATTTTCGGTCTTGAATTCACACATTAGATGAAGATTCACATCAAGAACGGCCGCGTGGTCGATCCGCAGAGCGGTACCGAGAAGGTTCAGGACCTCTATCTGGCCGCTGGAAAAATTGCGGCTGTCGGTGCCGCACCCGACAGTTTCCACGCCAACCGGGTGATCGAGGCTAACGGACTGGTGGTGTGTCCGGGATTGGTCGATCTCTCGGCGCGGTTGCGCGAGCCGGGTTTCGAGCACAAGGCCACGCTGGAAAGCGAGATGGCGGCCGCTGTGGCCGGCGGGGTGACTTCTCTGGCGTGTCCTCCGGATACCGACCCGCCGCTGGACGAACCGGGTCTGGTGGAAATGCTCAAGCATCGGGCGCGCAGTCTCAACCAGGCGCACGTATATCCGCTGGGCGCGCTGACTCTGGGGCTGAAGGGTGAGCGCATTACCGAAATGGCCGAGCTGGTCGACGCCGGATGTGTGGCTTTTTCGCAGGCGGACGTGCCGCTTGACGACAACCAGGTCATGCTGCGGGCGATGCAGTATGCGACCACCTTCGGCTACTCGGTGTGGCTGCGCCCGAGCGACGGCAGCCTGGCGCGCGGCGGCGTCGCTCATGACGGGCAGGTGGCTACGCGCCTCGGGCTGGCGCCGATCCCGGTGGCGGCGGAAACGGTGGCGCTGTCCACCATGCTGCTGCTTGCCCGCGAAACCGGCGCACGGGTGCATCTTTGCCGGCTGTCGAGCGCGGAGGGCGTGGAGATGATGCGTCAGGCCAAGGCGCTGGGCATGAACGTGACTTGCGACGTATCGGCGAATCACGTGCACCTGAGCGAGATGGATATCGGTTACTTCGATTCCAATTGCCACCTGGTGCCGCCGCTGCGAAGCCTGCGCGACCGCGATGCGTTGCGCCGCGGCGTGGAGGACGGCACCATCGATGCGATCTGTTCCGACCATACTCCGGTGGATGAGGACGCCAAGCAATTGCCGTTCGGCGAATCCGAGGCCGGTGCCACCGGGCTGGAACTGCTGCTGGCGCTGACTCTGAAATGGTCGGAAGAGTCGCGCATTGCGCTCCCGAAGGCGATTGCGAAGGTGACTACCGAGCCGGCGCGCATCCTCGGCATCGGCGCCGTTGCGATCGCAGCCGGGGCCAACGCCGATCTGTGCATCTTCGATCCGCACTTGCGATGGAAGGTCGAGCCGGCAAGGCTCAAGAGCCAGGGCAAGAACACGCCGTTTGCCGGCTATGAGCTCAAAGGCCGGGTGCGCTATACGCTGGTCGGCGGCCACATTGTCTACGAGGGTTGAAATCGGGCCCCTGCGTCTTCAAATGGTGACTGTTGGACGGTAGTCGGCAGGAATTTTCCGGGCACCAGTCACCAGTCGACAAATATCAGTCACTGATTTCATGAATCCTCTGCTCGATTTTTCGGGTCTGCCGCGTTTTGCCGAGTTCAAGCCGGACCATGTCACCCCGGCGCTGGACCAGTTGCTGGCGGAGAACCGAGAGCTGATCGCCCGGCAGGAGGCCGATAGGCGGGAACCATCGTGGGAAAATTTCGTCGCCCCCCTGGACGATGCCAACGAACGGCTGCGTCGCGCCTGGGGGCAGGTCGCGCACATGAACGCGGTGATGAACAGCCCGGCGTTGCGCGAGGCTTACAACGCCAACCTAGGACGCATCAGCCAGTACTTCACCGAGTTGTCGCAGAGCGAAGCGCTGTTCCGGAAGTATGAGGCATTGCGTGCCTCGCCCGATTTCTCCGCGCTCACGCAGGCGCAGAGAAAAGTCATCGACAATGAACTGCGCGATTTCCGCCTGGGCGGCGCGGAACTTCCCGCTGAACGTAAGGCGCGGTTCAAGCAGGTGAGTGAGCGGCTTGCCCAGCTGTCGTCCAAATTCAACGACAACCTGCTCGATGCCACCAATGGCTTCGAGTTGATCATCCAGGACCGCGCGCAATTGTCCGGCATCCCCGATGACGTGCTGGAAGCGGCGCACAAGGCCGCGACGGAGGTCGGCAAGGCGGGCTGGAAATTCACGCTGCAGATGCCGTCCTATCTCCCGGTCATGCAGTACGCGGACAACCGCGATTTGCGCGAACGGCTGTATCACGCCTACGCCACCCGTGCCGCCGAGTTCGGCAATCCGGCGTGGGACAACACCGCGCCAATCAGCGAGATTCTGAAGTTGCGGCGCGAACAGGCGCAACTGCTCGGTTTCAAGACTTTTGCCGAATTGTCGCTGCAGCCCAAAATGGCCGACTCGCCCGCGCAGGTGCTGCGCTTTCTCGACGAACTGGCGACGCGCGCCAAACCCTACGCCGGGCGCGATTTGGCCGAGCTGAAGGAGTTTGCGGCGAAGCAACTGGGGCTCGCCGAACTGCAGCCCTGGGACGTAGCCTACGCATCGGAGAAGTTGCGGGTGGCGCGCTATGCGTTCTCGGATCAGGAAGTCAAACAGTACTTCCCGGAGCAGCAGGTTCTCGCCGGCATGTTCCGTGTGGTCGAGATGCTTTACGGATTGAGTATCGCCGCCGATGAGGCACCGCGCTGGCATGAGGATGTGCGCTTCTTCTCCATCCGCAATGCCGATGGCGCGCTGGTCGGGCAGTTCTATCTCGATCATTACGCGCGGCTGTCCAAGCGCGGAGGAGCGTGGATGGACGACGCGATCACCCGGCGGCGCAAGGCCGCCGGCATCCAGACCCCGGTAGCCTATCTGAACTGCAATTTCTCCGCGCCGGTCGGTGGCAGGCCGGCAATGTTCACCCACGACGAGGTGATCACGCTGTTCCACGAGTTCGGCCACGGCCTGCACCATCTGCTGACCCGGGTGGACGTGCTCGGCGTGTCGGGAATCAACGGGGTCGAGTGGGACGCCGTCGAACTGCCCAGCCAGTTCATGGAGAACTTCTGCTGGGAATGGGACGTGCTCAAGGACATGACCCGGCACGTCGATAGCGGACAAAGTCTGCCGCGCGCGCTTTTCGACAAGATGGTGGCGGCGAAGAATTTTCAGAGTGGCATGCAGACCGTGCGGCAGCTCGAGTTCGCGCTGTTCGACATGCATCTGCACCACGACTTCGACCCGGCGGGTACGAAAACGCCGCTCGATCTGCTCGACGAAGTGCGCAGCCGCGTCGCCGTCATCATTCCGCCCGCATACAACCGCTTTCCGCACGGCTTTTCGCATATCTTCGGCGGCGGGTACGCGGCCGGCTATTACAGCTACAAATGGGCGGAGGTGCTGTCCGCAGATGCCTACAGCCTGTTCGAGGAAAGCGGAGTGCTGAACCCTGTGGTCGGCGAGCGCTTTCGTGAAGAGATCCTCGCCGCGGGCGGCAGCCGCCCGGCGCTGGAGTCCTTCGTGGCGTTTCGCGGGCGCGAGCCGAAAATCGATGCATTGCTGCGGCATAACGGCATGGCCGTGGCATGATGCCGAGACTGAAAAGGAGGAAGCCTCGATGAAACCCCGGATGCTTCTGATCATGCTGATATCGAGTGCGGCGCTGGTCCAGGCCGAGACTTACAAATGGGTGGACGCGGACGGCACGATCCATTACAGCGATCAACCGCCGCCGCCGAGCGCCAGGAAAAGCGAGCGCAAACAACTCGGAGACAAGCCCGGGGATGTCGCAATGCCGTACGTCCTCCAGCAGGCCGTGAAGAACTTCCCGGTGACGATTTTCGTGTATGACTGCGGAGACGGCTGCAACCGCGCCCGTGCGCTGCTCGCCAAGCGTGGCGTGCCGCACACCACCAAGGATCCGCTGGCGCCGGGGATGCGGGAAGAGCTCAGAAAGGCGACCGGTGGAGATGAAGTGGTGCCGGTGCTCCAGGTAGGGCGTCGGGTCTTGCGCGGTTTCGAGGAAGGGCAGTGGAACGCTGCGCTCGACGACGCCGGCTACCCCAAGACTGCATTGGTGCCGGTGACGCCGGTCCAGACCAAACCGGCCCCTGCCGCACCGCCGCCCGCACCGGAGCAGGCGCCGGCGCCCGATGGCGCGAGCGATGCGGCAAAGCCCGAATCCGAACCTGTACCCGAGCAGAATTGACGACGCTTGAAGCTCGCCGCTTGGAATGTCAACTCGCTGAAGGTTCGCCTTCCGCATCTCCTCGAGTGGCTCGTGCGTGAGCGCCCCGACGCGGTTTGCCTGCAGGAAACCAAAGTCGAGGATGCAAATTTTCCTCTGGACGCAATCGGACAGGCCGGATACCGCGCCGTATTCTCCGGGCAGAAAACCTACAACGGCGTGGCGATCCTGGCGCGCGATGCGCCGCAGGTGGTCGAGGCGGGCATCTTCGGCTACGCTGACGAGCAGAAACGGGTGCTGTCCGCCACCGTGGGAGACCTGCGGCTGGTGTGTGCGTACGTGCCCAACGGCCAAAGCCTGGAATCCGACAAGTATCGCTACAAGCTCGAATGGCTGGCGGCATTTGACCGCTGGCTGGACGCGGAACTGAAGAAGCACCCGCGGCTGGCGGTGCTCGGCGACTTCAACATCGCGCCGGAAGACCGCGACGTCCACGACCCGAAGGCCTGGGAAGGCCAGGTTCTGGTCAGTGCGCCCGAGCGTGCTGCGTTTCAGCTACTGCTCGGGCGCGGACTGAAAGACAGCTTCAGGCTCTTCGACCAGCCCGAGAAGTCATACTCCTGGTGGGACTACCGCATGAATGCTTTTAAGCGCAATCTGGGATTGCGCATCGATCACATTCTTCTCTCTCCCGAACTCGCGTCGCACTGCCGTTCGAGCAGCATTCATGTGGACATGCGCAAGCTGGAACGGCCCTCCGACCACGCACCGGTCGTCGTCGAGATTGCCTGAGAAAAAAGCTCACCACGAAGGCACGAAGGAACACGAAGAAGAGCATCAGATCCGAAAATGAGATTCCCGGCTTCAGTCCGGCTGATCGTCCTTTTCCAAACCCAGTTCCTGGATCTTGCGGGTCAGCGTGTTGCGGCCCATTCCCAGAAGCACTGAGGCTTCGATCCTGCGGCCGCCGGTGTGGGCAAGCGCCCTGGTTATTAGCGCCCGCTCGAACTGGCGGGAAAGTTCATCGAGGATCGCACTGTCGCCGCGTTTCAGCAGCGATTCCACTTCCCGCTCCAGCGCCGTCACCCAACTCTCCGCGGAGGGAACAAGGGCTTCCTCACGCAACTCCGGAGGCAGGTCCTTGACGTCGACGTTCATCCCCGGTGCCATCACCGTCAGCCAGTGGCACAGGTTTTCCAGCTGGCGAACGTTGCCGGGGAAGTCCAGCGAGGACAGATACTTCATCGCCGCCTCGGACAGTTTCTTGGTTTCCACGCCCAATTCACGCGCGCTTTTCTGCAGGAAATACTTGGCCAGCAGCGGAATGTCCTCGCGGCGTTCGCGCAGCGCCGGCAGGCGCAACCGGATCACATTCAACCGATGGAATAGATCTTCCCGGAACATGCCCTGCTTGACCCGGCTTTCCAGGTCCTGGTGCGTTGCCGCGATGATGCGCACGTTGGCCTTGATCGGTTGATGCCCGCCAACGCGGTAGAACTGACCGTCCGACAGCACTCTCAGCAGTCGGGTCTGCAGGTCGGGCGGCATGTCGCCGATCTCGTCCAGAAACAGGGTGCCGCCTTCGGCCTGTTCGAAACGCCCGTGCCGCATTGCCTGCGCGCCGGTGAAGGCGCCGCGTTCGTGCCCAAACAACTCTGACTCGAGCAGATCCTTGGGGATTGCCGCGGTGTTGATGGCGATGAATGGTTTGGGCGCGCGCGGGCTGTGGCGGTGCAGCGCGCGCGCCACCAGTTCCTTGCCGGTGCCG
>JBBPIT010000044.1:0-30180 GCA_038040175.1 Pseudomonadota bacterium
CGGCGCCTGCGTTGTTACGCTCCTTGTTGGGGCTTCAGCCGCAACTGCGGAGCGCCGCCTAG
This sequence comes from Pseudomonadota bacterium, assembly GCA_038040175.1. Classification (GTDB taxonomy): domain Bacteria; phylum Pseudomonadota; class Gammaproteobacteria; order Burkholderiales; family JACQAP01; genus JACQAP01. The sequence continues at coordinate 63 of JBBPIT010000044.1, forward strand.
CAGTCATCCGCACCTGGCGCAACGCGCGTCGTGGGACATATGCAGAGCTTCCCTAAAGGCGCCGAGCCGGATCGGTCGCGGGAAAGATCATGTGGCCGCGCGATGCCTGGACACACGAGCTGGACCTGCGACCCTGCATGGAGAAGTTCAAATGAAAAACTTCGAGTTCTGGTTCGACTTCGGCAGCACGGCTTCCTACCTCGCGTGGACGCAGATCCCGGCCATCGAATCCGCCACCGGGGCCACCGCCGTTCTCAAGCCGATGTTGCTGGGCGGCGTGTTCCAGGCCACCGGTAATCAATCGCCGGCCAACATTCCCGCGAAGGGCAAGTACCTTTTTGTGGACTTTGACCGGTTTGCCAAACGCTACGGCGTGCCGTTCAAGCTGAACCCGCATTTCCCGATCAACACCCTGCTGTTGATGCGTGGCGCCATCGTCATGCAGACGACAGGTGACCCGCGATTCAGGGATTACTGCAACGCCATGTTCAACGCGATCTGGGTCGATTCGCTGAACATGAACGACCCGGCCACGGCAGTGGAGGCGCTGCGCAAGTCGGACTTCGATGCCCAGGCCTTGGTTGCCTTGGCCAGCGAGCAGACCACCAAGGATGCGCTCAAGGCCGCGACGCAGACGGCAGTGGATCGCGGCGTATTCGGCGCCCCGACCTTCTTTGTCGGCGATCAGATGTTCTGGGGACAGGACCGAATCGATTTCGTGAAGGAAGCGCTGCAATGAGCAACATCGTCGAACGGTTTCGGGTAACGCCTTCTCTGCATTCGCTGGGAAAGGGAATCCGGATTGGGCCGCCACCTGAAGGCGCGCGCGCGACGAGGCATGATCATTGACTCAATAACATGTTTTAACGATTTGTTTAATGGGGTCTGTGAGGTCTGTCCCTGAGGTCTCTCGGCGTTTACCGGCACAGCCGAGCCCTCATGGCACTTTGGTTATCGCGCTCCTTGAATTGCTCAGAATTTCTCCCAGGCCGTATCATCCGGAACGGGACAGCGGAACGAGGGGAGACATATGTTCGCATGGCTGAAAGAGCTGGACGGGCGGGAGCGCAAGACGCTGATCGCCGCGGCCGGCGGGTGGGCGACCGACTCGGTCGATGTCATGGTCTTCACTTACGTCGTGCCGACCTTGATTGCGGTGTGGGGCATGTCGAAGATTGAAGCCGGCTGGATCACCACTGCGACGGTCATCAGTTCGGCGATCGGCGGCTGGCTGGCAGGCGTGCTGGCGGACCGATACGGCCGTGTGCGCATTCTTCAATTGACCATCGCGTGGTTCGCGTTTTTTACCTTTCTCTGCGGATTCACCAATTCCTTCGAACAGTTGCTGGTCACGCGTTCGCTGCAAGGCCTGGGCTTCGGCGGCGAGTGGGCGGTCGGTTCGGTGCTGATCGGGGAAATGATCCGCCCGCAGCACCGCGGCAAGGCGGTGGGCACGATGCAAAGCGGATGGGCGGTGGGCTGGGGGGTGGCGAACCTGCTTTTCCTGTTGCTGTATTCCGTGCTGCCGGAACATCTGGCGTGGCGGGCGATGTTCTGGGCCGGCATTCTTCCGGCACTGCTGGTGCTCTACATCCGGCGCAACGTGCAGGAACCCGAGGTGTACAGCGCCACCAGGACGAAGACGATGGAACGCGGCAGCCACTTCCTGGAGATCTTTTCGCCCGGACTGTTGAAGACCACGGTGCTCACCAGCCTGATGATCACCGGCATGATGGCCGGTTACTTCGCGGTGTTTTTCTGGTTGCCGACGTTCCTGAAAACCGAGCGCGGATTGTCAGTATTGAACACCGGTTTGTATACCTTTGTGGTGATCTTCGGCTCTTTCGTCGGTTACCTGGCGGCGGCCTATGCGTCCGATCATTTAGGGCGCAAGAAAACTTTCTTCCTGTTTGCCGCGGGCTCGGCGCTCATCGCCATCCTGTACACGCAGATTCCGATCAACGATACGCTGATGCTGTTCCTCGGATTCCCGCTCGGCTTCTTCGTGTCTGGCAATTTCAGCGGCTGCGGCCCTTTCCTGACCGAACTGTACCCGAGCCGGGTGCGCGGTTCGGGCCAGGGGTTCGTCTACAATTTCGGGCGCGGGATGAGCGCGTTTGCAACGCCGCTGGTCGGTTACCTGAGCAGCACGATGTCCCTTGGCAAAGCCATCGGAATGGTGGCGATTGTCGGCTTCGCCGTGGTCATTCTGGTGGTGGCGCTTCTGCCGGAAACCCGCGGCAAGACGCTGGTGGTCTACGACTGAAAGGCCGTTCATCGTGCCCATGATCGAGACCGGTTCCGGTGCGCTTTACTACGATCTGTGCGACGTGGTACCGGCGTGGATCGACAACCCGCAGACGATTGTTTTCCATCACGGCATTGCGGCCAACACGCACATCTGGGCGGAATGGCTGCCGGTGCTGGCCACCCGTTACCGACTGTTGCGGTTCGACATGCGCGGATTCGGCAAGTCGGCGCAACCACGACGCGATTATCGCTGGTCCTTCGACGGGCTGGTGGATGACCTGCTAAAAGTGGCCGATGCGGCGGGCGCGGAGCGCTTCCATCTGGTGGGCGAGTCGATCGGCGGCACGGTGGCGCTCGCTTGCGCGTTCGCTGCGCCGCGCCGGCTGTTGAGCCTCACGCTTTCCAACGCCGCGGCGCGCGGCGGGCTGGTCGCCAACGTCAAAGGATGGCGCGACGTTCTCGCGCAGGAAGGTCAACCAGGCTGGGCGAGGCAACTGATGGAATCGCGTTTCCATCCCGGCGCGCTCGATCCAAAGTTGCACGCCTGGTATCTGCGGGTGCACGAGACCTGTTCGATGGACGCAACGCTCGGACTCGCGGATTTGCTGCTCGATGCCGACCTGACGTCACGATTGGGCGAAATCACCGTACCGACCCTTTTGCTCAGTCCGCAATCCAGCCCCTTTATCCCGCTGGAAGTGATGGCGGAGATGCGCGCGGCGATTCCCGGCGCCGAGTTGCAGGTCTTCGCCCATTCCAAACACGGGCTGCCGCTGTCTCACGGCCGCGCTTGCGCCGAAATGCTGGCCGCGTTTCTGGCGGAGCGAGCAAGAGTCGGGTCTTGAAATATCCGTTTCTTACGTTTGGAGAGTAGTGGCGCGAATCCGCAGTGATGCGGTACGTCGCGCCGCCCTCGCAAAACCGGACTTTGAGCGTTACACCATCCGGCTCCCAGCGCGAGTCCTTCGCAGGGCTCACACGCGCAGCGAATGCAAGATGCGTGGGCGCGAAAACCACTGATTGCACTGCCCATAGCGCTCCAAAATGAGGCTGCGCCGTTGACTGCGACCATTGAGACCATTGAACAACAGCAGGGCGGTGTTCCATTCACAGTTGTGTGAATAAGGGTAGCGTCCCCTTTTTACCCTCTCTTTCGGCAGCAGCCGTTCCAGGCCGGCGCGGTCCGGGCCTTCGACGCGGATCGAACCATCCAGCGAAAAGCCTCCGCTGTGATCCCATCTCGCCATGTCGCGCGCATCGGCAGCATCGAGATGGCTGGCACGGGCGAACCAACGCAGCACCCGTCGCACAGCCGCTAGCGAGTGCGTCCTGTACCTGCAAACGAGGAACACCGTGTCGTTACTCGAGTGTAGGACTTGTCCCGAATGTTCTGCGCTCGTCGTTAGAGTGCGGTTTTGAGCATCGAAATTGGACCGCTAAGCCTCTCAGAGGTACTCATATCGAGTAACATTCCTGTTAGTTGCTAGCTTGAAGCGGTCCGACCCCGTTCAGCGGGGGACGATCGCGCTGGCGCATTCTTCGTCGGGGACAGGCTTGCTCATAGCAACAAAATCCCGCTTATACTTCCTATAGTCTGAGATACGGCAAACTGTCTAGCTCCCGGAGACTGGCAAACGCCCTCGGCTCACGGCGCATAAATTGTCACGGGAACAGCAGGCCTGAGGATGGGGGCATGAAGCGTCGCACGTTCATCACGCTACTGGCAGCGGGCTCTGTAACAGCATGCGCTCGGCCGGATCACGCCACGATTCGCGGTCTTACCATGGGCACGAGCTACACCGTGGAGTTGGCGGCGCCGATCGACGATGCTGTGCGGACGGTGCTCGCGGAGCTTATCGAGGTTGAGCTGGCCGCGATCAATCGGGCGATGTCCACCTACGACCCTCGGTCGGAGCTGTCGGAATTCAACAGGCGACAAGATCTCCGTTGGGCGCCTGCGTCACAGGGCCTGCTCGAGGTGCTCGATAGCGCATCGCGGATCAGCACCTCGACTCAGGGTGCGTTCGATGTAACCGTCGGACCGTTGGTCGATCTCTGGGGATTCGGTCCGCAGTACCGTACCCTACGAGTTCCGAATGACGCGGTCATCGAGCGGGTTCGGGAAAGCGTCGGCTACCAGCACGTGCAAACCGACCCATCCGCCGGTGCGATCCGAAAGACACACAGTCGCACCCAAGTCGATTTGAACGCAATTGCCCCGGGGTACGGTGTCGATCGCGTGGCCATGATCCTGGATCGCCAGGGTGTTGACGACTACCTGGTGGAAATCGGTGGAGAGTTCCGGGCCAGGGGCACCACGGCGGCGGGAAGACCCTGGCGGGTCGCCATCGAGCGCCCGGTGGAGGGTCGACGCCTCCTTGGAGAGATCGTCGTCCTCGAGAACCGGGCGATTGCCACCTCCGGCACCACCAAAGACTTCTTCGAGCAGGATGGACGGCGCTATTCGCACTGTATCGATCCCGCGACGGCGCGGCCGGTCGAACATCCGCCCATGGCGGTGAGCGTGGTCGCTGATACGGCCATGGAAGCCGACGGATGGGCGACGGGGCTGCTAGTCCTCGGACCGGAGCGAGGGTACTCGTTGGCGCAGGCGCGCGGTCTCGCGGCGTTGCTCGTTACGGCCTCCGGGCCCACATTTGATGTCCGTGTCACCGACGCGCTCCGTGCCCACCTCCTTGGCTAGCACGCAGTTGTCATCAGACCGGGACGAATCGTGCGTATCAGCTCAAGCAACGAGCCGAGGCACCCACAGGCCGTGCGCCCTGTGAGTCTCACCCCATGCGAGGTCTCGCCAGGTCTCGGGACGAAGACGGCGAGGTCCTCATCCCAGCTTGGCGAGCACCATGTCTCGGCGGCGCTTTTCCCCTCTTGTACCATCGCGGCGCTCGTCTTCCTGGTATGTCTCGCGCTCCTCGGTATCCCCGGGTCTGTGTGTGCGGGGGAGCAGCCTGACTGGTTGAAGAAAGACACGATTGATCGCCTGTTCCCACAGGCGACCTCCACCGGCCCACGGTCTGGAGAGCCGCCAGTCATACCTGTTTACGGCGCCGGGGGCCGCATCGGCTTTCTGTTCTCTACCGCTGAATTGACAGATGTCGTCGGCTTCTCCGGTGCGCCGTTCAACTTCGTGGTCGGACTGGATCTGCAGGGGAAGATCGTTGGCGTCGTCCTCGTGAAGCACGCTGAGCCGATCATCGACTACAGCCGCCTGGGTGCGCAGCTCACGCGTTTCATCGAGCAGTACGCCGGTCTTGACCTGGGCCGCTCGATTTCGCTCTCCGGCCGGGGCACGCCGGGCGGTATCGACGGCATCAGCTCGGCGACCGTGAGTGCACGGGCGTTTCATCATGCCATTGTTCTGAGCGCCCGCTTGGTGGCCCGCTCTCGTGGACTTACGGCTGGCGCCGCGTCGACCGCCATGGTCGATATCGCGAGCTTCGAACCCTTGACCTGGTCGGAGCTCATCGCGGCTGGTGCGGTAGAGCGAATCCGGATTCACGATGGCGGCAAGGCGGGCACAGGTAGCCAAGATGTCGCACTCGAGCTCCATGCGGCCGTGCTCAATCCCCCCTCGATCGGTCGCAATCTTCTCGGCCCCATGCGCTACGGCGAGCACGTGGCGCCGCATGGCCCGCAGGACCTGATCGTGCTGCTCATGGGGAAGGGACCCTACTCCTTCGTCGGCACCAAGGTGTTCGATACGGGCACGTTCGATCGGGTCCGGATCGAGCAGGGTGCACGCACATTCGTGCTGCAGCGAGAGCCAAAGCACTATGTGTATCTGCCGTTCGTCTCAGCCAAAGGGGCCCCGAAGTTCGACGAGATCGGCCTTTTCCGAATACCGGCTCAGGAGGGGATCGATGTCCTCGCGCCGTGGCAGGTGGTAGTAGTAATGGGCGACGGCTCCGGTTCTGGCGCGCAAACGCGAGAGTTCAAGCTCAGCTACAGCTTGCCCTCGCGATTCGTACTGCCACCGGCCGAGCCGTCTGCCCAGGAGCCGCTCGATGCGCCTTGGCGAGAGAGTTGGCGCGCACAAGCGGACAACATTGTCGTGCTTGGCTTTGGTCTACTGGTGCTCACCGTGCTGCTCATCGCGCTGGACAGGCTGACGCGCCACGCGCGTCTCTATCAGGCGGTGCGCATTGGATTTCTACTCTTCACGCTGGTGTGGATAGGCTGGATCGCGGGGGCCCAGCTAAGCGTCATCAACGTTTTTGCGTGGTTGCTCGGGCTCATCAATGGCAACGGCTTGGCCGTGCTCCTCGCCGACCCGTTGCTGTGCGTGTTGCTGGCGTTCGTGGTCGTAAGCTTCGTCATTTGGGGCCGTGGCGTGTTCTGCGGCTGGCTGTGCCCGTTCGGCGCCCTACAGGAGCTCCTGGCCAAGCTCGCCCGCGTCGTCTCGTTGCCCCAGTGGTCGCCGTCGTACCGGCTTCATCGTAAGTTGTGGCCCTTGAAGTACGTGTCGCTCGCAGTGCTGGCCGTCGCCTCCCTGCACGGACTGCAGACCATGGCGGTCGCGGCTGAGATCGAGCCGTTCAAGACCGTCATCTCGCTGAGAATGGACCGAGCCTGGCCATTCGTGGTCTACGCGTTGGTGCTTCTCGCCGCCGGCTTGTTCGTCGAACGGGCGTTTTGTCGGTTTCTCTGCCCGCTTGGCGCGGTGATGGCGATTGGCGGCCGGCTGCGCCGGTTCACGCCGTTGAAGCGCCGGTTCACGCCGTTGAAGCGCCGCTCGGAATGCGGCAGCCCCTGTCAACTGTGCGCAAATCGCTGCCCGATACAGGCCATCGAGCCGAGCGGGGCAATCAACATGGACGAATGCTTCTATTGCCTCGACTGCCAGGTCATCCACAACGATGCGAACGTGTGTCCGCCGCTGGTGTACGAGGCAAGGCGCAACCGCAAGCTCGCCGTTGCAGCGCCGACCTGACGCCACGATTGGGCGAAATTACCGTACCGACCCTATTGCTCAATCCGCAATCCAGCCCCTTCATCCCGCTGGAAGTGATGGCGGCGATGCGCGCGGCGATTCCCGGCGCCGAGTTGCAGGTCTTTGCCCATTCCAAACACGGGCTGCCGCTGTCTCACGGCCGCGCTTGCGCCGAAGTGTTGGCCGCGTTTCTGGCGCGCCGCTGCGGCTGACGTTCCTTCAGCGGAGGTTACACTTGGGGTTTCCGGGCAGTTGGGAAACGCGAGGGAACATGCGAACGCCCCGTCGGATTCAAACGGCTTGACAGAAAATCGAGTCTGACCCTATTCGCCAACGCGATGGTGGGCGAGGCGGCCAGCACCTGGGTGCTGCGAAGGGGGCCGATGACGGCCACCACGCCGGCTTCGATCAGCTTGGTATAGGCAAGCACCGTAGTGGGGTTCGCGCTCTGATTGTCCTCGATCCGAATTTCGACCTGCCGGCCCAAGATGCCGCCCGCTGCGTTGATCTCCTCGACCGCGAGCTTCGCGCCCTGCACTTGGAGCACGCCAGCCTCGGCCTGCGGGCCGGTGACCTCGTCGACCAGACCGAACACGATCGGTTCGGCGGCGACGGCCGCCGATTCTATCCAAGGGGTCAGCGCGATCGCTGCGGCCAGCGAACTAGCTGCGATAAACTTTACGATTGCGCTTCTCATTTGCTGCTCCTCCGTTCGTTTTTCTGTCGGCCTGTATCCGGCCGGCTTTATTGTGCTCCAATTGCCTGGATTTTTGAGCGCAATGTAAAGCAACTCTCACCTGAAAACATAACTCTCACAGCGGCAGTTTTGCTAGGGCTTTCTTCTTCCTTCGTTGGTTTGCACTAAGAACATTGAAACCGCGCCGGCCAAGTTCACAGCCAGCTCTGCGTGGCGTGGTGCCGGGCGGATAGCTCGATTTCCCTTCCCGTGAGAGTCCCCTAAGTCGTTTCTAATTGCCGCGAGTCCGTCCACTATTGTCTTGCACCCCCCCGTAATTTTTCTGTACGACTCCTCGGACTGCTGCGTCGGGGAAAGTACTAGGCCCGTTGTGAGTTTGGAAAATAGTTCCGGGAGCCGCGCTGATGTTGTGTATTGAACATCTTGCTCATCCAGAAGCAGTTTGCATGTCGATTCGAGCAGTGATCTCGCCGCCGTAATGGCACCAGATGGATCGTCCTGACACCGAGCCAAAGCTTTTGCCCAAAGCTCAGCAGCGAACGGACTTCCCAAGCGACCGACTGTTTTCGTAACCTGGTTTTGGAATAAATTGGTAAATGCGGCGGTCGAGGTAGCCGGCCGAGTCGATGTCCAATTGAATCTAACTGCCTGACCAAGGGCGTCTTGGAACGACTTATAGTTCAGTATTTGCTCAGTCGGGATGACGTAATCTTCTGCTTGTCGCAGGCTGGCGGACCTACCGCCCAGCCAAGCCTCATCTCTAAGATATGCGAGACATCCGCCCAGCTGCGTCAAGGACATCTTAGTTCTCCGACAAAGCTCGCCCAATTCGAGTTTTTCGTTCTGTGACTGGCGATAGTACGATTTCAACGAAGAAAACACGCGTTGGCAACGCCGGAGCAATTCGCTAGCGCCCCTTGCTCTAGCCAGCGACAGATAATGCACTCCAACTAGCGTTGGCCGATACCATCTTCCATCTTCGATTACTAGTAGGCGGTCGTTTAAGAGTCGGTCCAATGTTTTCCGATGCTTCGGATTGATTGCGCGGTACTTAATGCTGTCGACGCCTTTAGGCTCCTTCAGAGCGAGGTGAAAAATCGCATTGAATACGGCAATCGATGTCTTATCGAGTTTGTGTCTCTCCGCGTGTTGCATTGTGATCATCGTCTTCGATCGCTAGAATATCTTCACTCTTGCCCACGTTCTGCGTTCGGCATGGTTTGGCCCCCCTGCATGACGGCAACACCGCCTTCCATAGCGCGGCCACCGAGGCCATCGATGACCCGAGCGTTTTCGATCACGAGATCGTGCATATTTCACCCCAGGGATGCTTTTGTGCGTGGCACATTCTAGCCCGCTTTTTTTTTCACAGAACCGCCCCATGTTAGGTTACCAACTGGCGGCCCCTACCACAGCATATGGTATATTGACTCTCCCATTCGACTAGATCCTGTGTCGCCATGGATAAACGCAAGATTGAGCATGCAGCCCGGACCCTTCATCGCAAGATCTGGCGAGAACGCGCGAGACTATGGCCCAACGGAGAGCCCAGCCCGATCGAAATGCTTGATCCCGCAATAGCGGCCAAAGTCTTAGGAATTGATTTCCGCTATGTTGATGGGATTGGACGTCACCGCGAAGGCGGCCAACTTTTTGAAGTAGCTGGCATGATCGATCGACGATCGGGCACTATCAGCGTATCTCGAGTGTTCCGTGCGGTACGATTCACTGCGGCACACGAACTCGGACATTGGATTCTCCACCCACATCACACACTTCTCCGTGACCGACCCGTTGCGCGTTTCCGGCGGGAACGTAGTAGCCGACGGCCGGAAGAAGCAGAAGCTGATCACTTTGCAGCGTGTTTCCTGATGCCCCGCAATCTTGTTACGACATATTTTGAAGCAATGTATTCCATTGAAGCCCCATTCGTGTTTGACGATGCGTCGGCTTTTCAGCTCCGCCCAGACAATCCAGATTCGTTGCTTAGACGCATCGACGAACTAGATCGTGCTGTTGCGCTAGCCACTGCCAGGTCATATAACGGCAAACCCCTTCGCCCGTTGCACGAAGTATTTCGCGTTTCTATTGATGCAATGGCATATCGCTTGATGGAGCTGAATCTAGTTGACAATGGGGGTCGCGTAGCAGTAGACGCACCACCAGTTAATGGTCATGACAAACCGTTCGCCCCTCTTTTTCCCGAAGGGCTCCACCTCATATCCGAAGAGTCGCTGTTGAATCTTTTCGTTTGGTCGTTTCCAAGCAATGGGCGCCGACTTGAGCTCGCCAACTCCCTAAAGGACTTTCTAGATTTCCTCAAAGGCATTCGGGTGAACTGTGATATTTGGCTGGATGGGTCTTTTACTACAAATAAGCCGGAGCCAGACGACATCGATCTTGTGGTGTTTATTCATCCAGGACAAATTGATGCACTACCCCACGCACAGCATGCAAAGCTAACTCTATTGAATGACAAAGCACTAATGCGCGAACTATACGATTGTGATGTGTACGTCGACCCTGCAGATAAGCCAGAACGACAGCGTTACTGGATAGAGAAATTCGGTCAAGGACGTGGAAACAAGTGGACAAAGGGCATTCCAGTCCTGCGCATTACGCATGGATGAGGTCGAAAAGCTACAAAAGGATATACGGGTCGTGCAAACATTCTTGAAAGAGGAAGAAGCGCTTTTGACTTCCAACCCTACCAGCCGGGAGAGAGCATTCTTCCTGCATGCAAAGAAGGTTCAACTTTCCGAGTTAGAAAAAAAACTCCAAATCGTACTCAAAAGTACGGCTAGTTAACCCGTAAAAGAAGGGACATCGTTCAACTCGCGACGAAAAGCGCACCAGCTGGTTCCGTAAGCTCATTTGTCTATCTGGCGCCTGAGGAATTGGCCGAGGGCTCCACTAGGAACAACGCGGCCATATTGGGATTACTCACATGTACAAGTCGCCGAGATAAATGGAGTCTGACCCTATTTTCTTTGACCATCGACCGCGCAAAACGCTCGGATTCAAAACGCCCCATGCGGTATTCTTCGCTTAACAAACTTTCGCACTTTGAAGTTGAATCCACCTATCCTTCTGTCCACTAGAGTTATCTCTCATTCCCAGCAATCCTGCCAATCTGTTGAATAGTCAAACTGATGTAGCTAAGTGGATCTATCGTAGTCACTTTCGTACGTCGTTGTTTTTAGTAAGAGTCGAAAATTAGCGTCAAGAGTATGTTGTGTGTCTTCCGGCCGGAACATCAGCCTGCGCGCACGCTTCAGGGCGCAGAACCTCCAGAGCTTGTAGGTTGCTTTCCGATCTGAAAACGTGGCTCTAAGAGAAAATGTGGGCCCTTTTTTCTTGCTCTTGAATCAGAGGATCAAAACCTTGCGGCGGCCTGACCCGGATGAGGGCAAGTCAACGTCAACCCGAAACCATGTTGAAGCTATCTGCGTCGGGACGCTGGTGGGGCATACTGAAACAATATACAGTACCAGGCTGGGCGCGAAACGTGAGGCGCACAAGCAATGAACACTCGTAATTCTCCTTGCGCGTGCGGAAGCGGCAAGAAATACAAGCACTGTTGCCTAAGCAAGAAACCGCGTACCCGGACGGTGACGGTGGATATGGGTCGCTCAGTAACGATGGATGCCGTGCGGTTCGATCCGAAAACTGGCGAGGTTGAATTCTTCCACCAGGGTAAGCGACTCATGCCTATGTCAAGCAAAGTGGAGCTTACCTATCCTCGCCAGAAGGGCGCGAAGGTAGTCGGCGAAGCCGCAATATCTGGCTCCACAGTCGTCGTAGATACGAACCGCGCCCTTGAGCAGTACGACATGCTAGTAGCCGTTGATACAAACACGCAGTTCGTCGGTAGCGACGTGATCTCAATGGCGTGCCTCGTGGTGGGAAAGCCCATCCCTGGATATGCGCAAGGGCATACGGCAATAGGTTTTGGAATACAGCGATGCTTCGAGTTTTGGGGTGCGCGTGATTCTCAAGAACGAATTGCTTGGACCGAGGTTATCGAGGCGATGCACCGAAACCGAGAGTTCTCGGATTCAATGCGCGTTGGGATGATCGTAGATGCTTATCTCGGCTCTCTGCCTAAGATCAATACCGGCGAAGAAGCTGTGTACGGAGATGTGCGGCTACCGAAAAACTTCAGCCTTATCTATGCGAGCACAGACGCGCCGAACGATGGCATAGCGAACAAGATGCTTTCGCTAGCGGACATGCAATCTCGTGAACTGCTCAACTACGTCATAAGAGATAGGCCGCAACAGAACCTAGATCGGGTACAAGGCAAACCTTTCTCTCGTCTTCGCGTCTGGCAGCGTAGCTCATCGCCCACACCAATCTCCGGAGCGCCACGAGTTCGACCACTCATCTAGGAGGCCTTGGACGATTCGAGTGCAGCAAGTCGTAAGGGGAATGCATGCGCGCCATTGCAATCGAAGAGAATCTCTGGCTGTTCTATGACGGTACGCATGCGAAAGTCGGGCATGCGATCTGGCCCGCACCGTCCATAAGTACAGCGACCGTGCTTCGCACGGACGACGAGGTCGAGGCGGCTCTACCCAAGAACAACTTCATCAACGAGATGGTGATGGTGTTTCGGGAAGACAGTTTCGATCCCGTAACCCGTGTCCGACGCGGACGACTCTATAAAGCTTCAGATCTCCGTCCGGAGGATTGGAAGGTTCAGGCGCACCAGGCAGTTCCGGAGGAGGCACGATACCCGGCCAGCCGACTGGCGAAGCGCCTCTATGCTTTCTATGCATGGCCAGCCATGCGCGAGTTGGGGAATCATCTCGGCTCGACTTTGATTGCCTTAGGCACGCAGGATGCCTACACGCTATGGCGCGTTGTAGATATTGAGCGTGTCGTTACAGGCGAGGACTTGGTAACGCTGCGCGCGAGGTCCGCCCTCGGTATCCTGCCGGAGTTAAACGAAGCGGCTGTCCCGTCGGGGGATCGCGCCACGGTGTCTGATGTATTGGAGCGGCTCGCTCGCGCCGCCTACACAGCGGATGCTGCCTCAGTTGCCCATCTCGCGCGTGACGCCGCCCAATGCTGCTTAGGTAGTTGGCTCGCCGAAAGAAACCAAGACCCGAAGATCAAACACAAGGATTTGGGCGAGTTGGTCAAAATACTTGAGGATGAGCACAGCAAGTCGATGGTGTCGTTGCTTGCGCGGCTCCACTCCCGAGCCAAACCCAATGAAAAGGAAAGATTCGGAACGCGCAGCGTTCACCAAGGCGATGCGGAGTTCGCTGTGTCTGCGGTCGGTGTGTTGCTCCGAGAACTAGGCTGGGCCGTCTAGGTCAGGGGTCGCGTGGATCAACCGCTAACACACCAGCATCACTATGTCCCAGTTTGGTACCAGAAAGGTTTCTTCGTCGATCAAAAGACTTCTCTATATCGACTAGACCTCGATCCTCCCAAGACTGTACTGCCCGATGGAAGGGTTTTTTCCGCACGCGCTATAAGTCGCCCTCGTCCGCCTACGAGTTGGTTCTGGGCGGAGGATCTTTATACGACGAGGTTTGGAAACACGGTCAATGACGAAGTTGAGAGATATCTGTTCGGAGAAATCGACAACTACGGAGCGCTCGCAGTCCGCGCCTTCGCTAGTAACGATCTAGCGGCGATCCACAAGCTATTTCAGCGGTTCTTCGAATACCTTGACGCACAGAAGTTGCGAACTCCGAAGGGTCTCGATTGGATAAAGAGCAAGTATCCAAACTTGACGCAACTCGGCCTGATGGTGGAGATGCAGGGCCTGCGTCAAATGCACTGCACGATGTGGTACGAGAGTGTCCGAGAAATTGTTTCGGCAGAGCAATCCGAAACTAAGTTCATCGTCACTGATCACCCGGTGACTGTTTACAACCCAACCTTTCCTCCTACATCACCGGCGTGTCGATATCCCAATGATCCGTCGATTGAGCTCAAGGGCACTCAAACCGTCTTTGCACTGGACGCGAATCATTGCCTCATTCTGACGAATCTTGAGTACGCAAAGAATCCAACCAATGTTGATTTGAAAGCTTCGAGGACGAACGCAAGGTACTACGGTCAGAGCATCGCTCGCACAGATGCTTTCGTGCGGAGTCGTAAGCTCAATAGCGCAGAAGTGAATTCGATTAATCGCCTTCTCAAGGCGCGGGCTTATAGGTACATAGCCGCGAGCGAAAAGGACTGGCTGTATCCCGAGAAGCAGTCCTCGGAATCCTGGGAATCAATTGGCAAGACGTTGCGGCCTCCTTCCGACGAGCTTTGGCACTTCGGTGGAGAAATCTACATCGGCTACAAGGACGGCTCCACGCACTACCAGGATCAGTTCGGGCGGACATCTGGCGCCCACGAGTACCTACGAAAAAAGCGTCGCTCAATTTCCAATCGGAACGATCCGTGTGGTTGCGGTAGTGGCCGCAAGTATCGAAAGTGCTGCGAAGGATTGCCCCAGGAGAACCGGCCTACCTGGGATGTCTATAGCTTGCGTGAACGCAATCTCATGTTTAGCCATGCGGTACAGGACATCCTGGGAATCCGGACCGGCAAAACCTGGGACGATGTACGAAGAGAGCTGAGCGACGACCAAGTAAAGCGCATCCACGAGGCTTTTGAGAGTTTGTGGCCAAAGGACACAGACATTACGGAATTGCTCCCGCGTCCAAACAAGGAGATTTTTCGGGCGCTCTATTTGGGGGTTGTTGATCCGCGAACAATCGCAGTGAACGTCACGAGTTGGCTGATCTACTTTGACGAGATATGCATTCCTAATCCATTTGTTAACGCTGGCGGCATCAAGCCCGAGTACAGCCCTACTCACTCGCCCGGACAGTACAAAGCGCAAACGCTGAAGAATGTTGCGCTACTGATGATGCTGGAACCATTTATCCATGCAGGTTTAGTACACCTGATTCCGGACCCTACCGACTTCAACGCCGACTTCAGGCGCGCGGTATGGGGTATGGCACAGGAACGTGTTCCGGAGAAAGTGAAGTTGGACGAAAGGGACATGGAAAAGGTCCGAGCACTATCGAAGGATGAGTTCATGCGAGCGACACGGGGTCTTCCGATAGAAGCCTTGCGGAGTCTGGTCGCGCGCACCTCGCCCGACCTTAGCCCTGAAGATGCCGAGCGGGTAATCGCGTACATGAAGAAGGAACACGAAAATGACCCACTTGCGCTGCTGCAACCTATGCTGCCAGGAGAGGAGGGAGCCCAGCTACAAACAGTCAAGGGCTTCAACCTTGAGCTTGCGCTGTTTGTGGCACAACTAACTGGATCAACGGTATACACCGACGTTCAACTGCACTGGCGGCATCTCCACAGCCATACAAGTGCAGTCATTGGTTCGCAGGAGCCTTCGGTATGGACTCCCTTAATCGAGCGAATAAAGACAACTGCGTTCACCCTAGAGGGCAACCCACAGATCGATTTGCAGCTTCGCATGACGGGCAAATTCGATGACATAAGAAGCACGATTCGACGGATTGCCAATCTTGTTCAGGCGCAGGGTGAAAGGACCGTGGCGAGCAAAGTCGTAAAGCAATTCGCGGGGGAGATGCAAAGGGTGAAGAAAAGCATCCGCAAGAGATGGAAGGGTCTTAGTTCAAACATGGAGGCGTCCGCGCCGTTTCAGGGGTACATGGAACTATCCATTCCCAAGGGCGGATTTGAGCGCATCGCCGTACGACGACTTCTATTGACGTTCGGGCGGGCTAAACAGGTGCAGGCGATGCCGATGGCGATATTCGTCAAGACAGAACACGCCAACTGACAGCGTCGGCGCTGGCACACTTCCGGCACACTCGCCGCCAACAAGCGCCAGCAACCGACGTAGAAGAAACGTAGACCCCGTACGGGTCTTGGCGGCTCTAGGCGGGCGAGGGCGGGCCGGTTAGAACCACTAAACTACGGTACTTACGACCTTTTAATCCGTTGGTCGGCGGTTCGGGGAGCATGGGGTCAGGCCTGCATAACTGCATATAGAAATCGGCCAATCCTCGATGAACTGAGATTCCGTTCTCTGCCGTGACAACTTATGCAATCTCCACGACGAGCGGTGATGGGTCAGGCTTGGCATATTGCATAAACAATGCAGTATGCCAAACCCCATCGCACCCGGAACACCCGGCGCAGGCCGACTTGTTCCTCCATTTCAGTCTTGTCACAGCATTCAGCGCATTTAGTGCATAGCAGCAATGCGATCCACGCTCTATATTTCCTCGCAGATAAGAGGAAGATGCGGCATTGCACCAATCGGCTTTTCATCAAGCCGGGCGCCGGCCGATCCCTTTCGGTCAGCGGATTTCAAAAGGAGTTACGCAATGACCAAGTTCAAATCCCTGTTTGCCGCCTTCGTCGCCACGGCTTCGTTCAATTCCGTCGCTGCCGACTGGAATATGGTGTCGTCCTCGGCTGAGGAGCAGGTCTTCGTCGACTCTCAAAGCATCATCAAGGATACGGACAACCTCTTGCAGGTTCGCATCCTTGAGAACTTCGCCGACACGAGGGACATGGGTCATGGTTTTTACGATCACAAGTCCCGATTCATGTTGATGGCCGTTGACTGCAAGGCCGGCGCTGTGACCCATCAGCAGTGGACTCTGCATGCCGATGCGCTCGGCACCGGCGCCACGGTATGGGCCGACGGCATGCAAGGCGGTCCGGCCTTCTTCCGCCCTGAAGCCGGAACCGGCTACGAACGCGTCTTGGCAACGGTCTGCAACGCCCCGATCGCGATGCAGAACTGATTGGCAAACCTAGCGAGCCTCCCCCACAAATCCCTGCTGAATAGTCGAGATGAGCTTCAACGCCTCGGACGGCAGCGGCCCCTTCTTCGCGCTCTGCGCGGCGTGGTCCAGTTGTTCCAGTGTGGAGAGACCCACCAGCGTCGTGGTGAGATCCGGGTTCGACAGGACGAAGCGTATCGAGGCTTCGACGAGGCTCTGCGCGAACCCCCGCTTGACGACCTCACCGAACCGCACCGCGCGGGCCACATCGCCGGCGTAACTTGAGGCGGAGCCGATCGGGTCCACGCTCTGCATGCCGAGCGGATGCCGGGTTTCGACGCCACTCAACGCGCCGCCCGCCAATACTCTTATGCCGATCGTCCCGACACCGTTTGCATGCGCGCGCGCAATCAGATTGCCGTAATCCTGCGCCGGGTAGCCGGAGGGCAGCTTCGCGCCCGCGCTGGGATTGAGCAGGTTATAGCTCACCTGGGCCGTCTCGAAAGCCTCCAGAACGCTCTTGATGGCCGGAGTGTCGCCCAAGGCCGTGAACCCGAAATGGCGCGCCTTGCCCTGCTCGCGCAATCGCTCGAACGCGGGCAGCACGTGTTCGCGCACCGTCTTCGGGTCGATGGTTCCGTCGCGCTTCGTCTCGGAAATCGGGTTGTGCAACTGGTAGAGATCGACGCTGTCGAGGTCCAGGCGTTGAAGGCTCGCTTCCATGGAATCGGCAATGTGCCGTTCGATGTCGCCGGTTGCGTTAACCAATACTTTGGTGCCGACATGGACCTTCGGCATTTTCAGCGCCTTCAACACCCGGCCGAGATTGCGCTCGGATTCGCCGTTGCCATACGACGGCGCGGTGTCGAAGTAATTGATGCCGAATTCCATCGCGCGCGCGACCGCACGCTCCTGATCGGCCGCCGTGCCCTTCACCATCAGGCCGCCGACGGCGCCGCAACCGAAGCTCAGCACTGAAACCTTGAGCCCGGTTTTCCCGAGGACGCGGGTTTCCATCAGCGGTGCGCCGGGGTCGGGATGTCGAGCGTGGTCACGCGGCGCAACTCGCGCCGGTACTTCTTGTCGTCGAAGGGAATTCCCCGGTGCATGGTGGCGCGGTTATCCCAGATCACCAGGTCGCCCACCCGCCACGAATGCCGGTAGACGAACTGCGGCCGGGTGGCGTGCTCGGTCAGGTCCCGCAGCAGCAGGCGCGCTTCCGGCACCGGCCAGTCGATGATCGAAGCCGCATGCGAGGCGAGGTAGAGCGACTTGCGTCCGTTGGGCAGGGTGCGGACCAGCGGATGCACCGCGCCCTTGAGGGTCTCCCTTTCGTTCTCGGAGAATTCGAAGCCCAGCGTGGAGCGCGAGTAGGCGATCGAGTGCTGCGCGCGCAGGCCTTCGAGTTGCGACTTCATGTCATCGGTCAGGGCATCGTAAGCGGCGCGCATGTCGGCGAATTCCGTGTCCGCCGGCACCGGCGGCACGACCACGGAGAACAGCATCGAGTAGCGCCCCGGCGGGTCCTGGAAGGACGCATCCGTGTGCCACAGGCGGTTGCCCAGCAAGTACTGGCGCCGCCGGTCGTTCGACTGGAAAATCTCGCCGCCCTCGTCCACATTGGAAATATCGGTCAGCGCCTCGTTGCCGAAGCGGTTCCTGGTGATCGCCGCCGCACCGGTCTTGGCGTGGAGTTGGCCGTCGAAGCGTTGCGCGAACTCGACCTGCTCCCTGCCGGAAAAGGTCTGCTCGCGGAAAACCAGTATCGCGTAGCGGTCCATGCCCGCGCGAATCTGCTCCAGGGTGTCGCGGTCGGAAACCGTGCGCAGATCAACCGGGCTGACTTCAGCAACGAAGGTGGGATGCAGCGAGTTGAAAGTGAGATTCATGTGTGAGACATCAGGACATCTGGGTCAAATCTTGCCTTTAGCCCCTGCCGATACTGCATGGCTACAGCCGCCGCAGGCCCGCCTCGCGCTGATGCCGTATTGCGAGTATGCGAACGATTTCATGATCATCGCGGTACCGATACAACGCGACAAAGCCGGTCCGTCCGCTCGAAATCACCAGTTCGCGCAAACCCCGCTCCGCATGTCGACCGATAAGAGGATGCGCGGCGAGGACCTCAACGGCCTCGATTACAAGCGAGACAATTCGGTGTGCCAGTTTCGGATCTTCGCCGGCATAGAACTCGAAGATCCGCTCCAGGTCTTGCCATGTCCGGGCGGCGTACTTTATTCGCGCCAAGACTTGGGCCGCGGCCGCTTAGGCTGTTTCCCCTCAGACCGCTCGCGCAGGTACTGATGCACGTCCTCGGCGTCGTACGCCAGGCCGGAAGCTTCCATTTCCCGCTCGGCCTCGAGCGCGTCCTCAACGAACAGGCGCCTCTTCTCCGCGAGTTCGGCCTTTTCCGCGATGGCTTCCAGCATGAACCCATGCACGGACTGTCCGGTGTGCTTGACCAGGGACGTGATGCGCTTCTTGAGCGTCGCCGGCAGTTTTATAGTGGTAGGTGACGGTGTACTCATGGTAGCCCAATGGTAGTACCGGGCACATTGAAGGTCAATTCCTGGATGGAATCAACAAACCTCACCAACGCCTCCCGCGCCCCAGCCGCCTCCCCGTCATGCAACAGAATCGCCTCGATCACCTTGCGTGGCCTTCGTGAAGCAGTGCCGATGTTCTTGGCCCGACCGTGTCCCGCTCAGGACCGCAAAACCCTCCCAGCCGATGCACCAACAAGTTCCCCATCTGCATAGGTCGTAACGCCATTCACGATCGTGTACCGGACTCCGCGCGAAGGCATCACCATTCTTTTTCCGCCGCCCGGAAGATCATAGCGCCGCTCGCCGCGGTTCGAGGAGCCTACCGTGTGCGGATCAAAGATCGCAATGTCGGCTGCCAGCCCCGGCAGGAGGCGTCCGCGGTCGCGGATGCCGAATAGGTCCGCCGGATCGGACGTGAGCCGGCGGATGGCCTCCTGCAGCGAGAGGACTTTGCGTTCGCGAACCCAGGTGCCGAGCAGGTAGGTCGGATAGCCGGAGTCGCACAGCATGTCCACATGCGCGCCGCCGTCGCCGAGGCCGATCAGGATCGCGGGGTTGTTCAGCAATTCAGCCATGCGGTCGATGCGGGTGTTGAATGACGTCATCGTGAATTCGAGCTCGAGGTCGTCGGCAAGCGTCAGATCGAGAAACGCGTCCACGCCGTCCTTGCCTTCGGCGCGGCCGATCTCCGCCACCGTCATCCCCTCGAAGCACTTGAGGTCCGGCGAGCGGACTTCGTGCAGCGTGATGCGTTCCCAGTTGCCGAAGCCCATCGGATTCTTCAGCTCTTCGCGGAACTGGTTGCGGAAGACCGGGTCGCGGTAGACCGCCTTCTGCGCCTCTTTGGATTTGTCCGCGAATACGCGGTTCCACGACGGAAACGCCGCAAACGAAAACGGGCTGTGCATGTCGATCTCGCGGGTGAGCGGCAGCGGCGAGGTCTGCGGCCTCGCACCCTTGGCGATCATCGGCGCGGCGCGGCGCAGGGTGTCGCGCACCGCTTCCGGAATATCGTCACGGTCGAACAGCGCAATGAAGGTCACCGGCCGGCCGCTTTCATCGAGCAGGAAGTCGAGCATCTCGCACTGCTCTTCCTCGAGCACGCCGATCTGCCGGGTCAGCGCCACTTCGATCGCGCCCTTGTTCTTCTCCTTGAGCACGTTCGCGTAGGCCTTCAGTTCGGCGCGGCTGGCGTTGCGGCAGGCGAGCGGCCGCCCGCCGAAGCCGAGATGCTGGTTCAGGATCGTGCTTGAGAATCCGAAGGCGCCGGCATCCATTGCCTCGGCGAGCAGC
Source organism: Pseudomonadota bacterium (assembly GCA_038040175.1). Lineage (GTDB taxonomy): Bacteria > Pseudomonadota > Gammaproteobacteria > Burkholderiales > JACQAP01 > JACQAP01. The sequence goes on from JBBPIT010000044.1 coordinate 20,544, forward strand.
GCGCGGATCTTCGCGGTCTCCTCCACTGTGGCCGCCCGCTCCATCGACGCTTCGCCCATGACGTAGTGCCGGAACGGCGTCAAGGGTGCTAAGAAGGCGAGGTTCACCGACGGCTTGCGGCGCGCCGCTGCATCCATGTATTCGGGGAATGTCTCCCAGTCCCAGGTGATGCCCTTCGACAGCACCTCGAAAGGAATGGCCTCGACGTTGACGAGGTCGCGCATCGCCACTTCGCGCGACCCGGGACGGCACGGCGCGATGCCGACGCCGCAGTTGCCCATCATCACGCTGGTCACGCCGTGCCACGACGATGGCGTCACCGCGCCGTCCCAGCAGATCTGCGCGTCGTAATGCGTGTGCGGATCGATGAATCCCGGCGCGACGACACAGTCCGAGGCGTCGATGGTTTGCCTGGCGGCTCCTTCGAAGCGACCGATCTCGACGATCTTTCCGTCCGCGACCGCCACGTCCGCATGCCGGCCCGGCGTGCCGGTGCCGTCGATTACCAGACCGTTCCTGATCAGCAGGTCGTACGCCATGTCATTCGTAATGCGTCCACATCCGGATGACCTTCACTATCCGTTCTTTCTTGAGAATCTGATAAACGAGACGGTGCTGGATGTTGATTCGCCGCGAGTACGCCCTTTCGAGGTCACCAATCAGTTTCTCGAATGGCGGCGGATTCCTGAGTGGATTCTCTCCCAGGATGGTAAGGAGCGCCTCGGCCTTTTGACGCAAGCCCGCCGCCGCGATCTTTCTGGCATCCTTTTGCGCCTGCTTGTTGAAAAGAACCTTCCAGGCCACGATGTCGATCTTGATCCGGAACGGGCCGCGCTTCGGTAATCCAAGGTTCGCAAAACCTTACCAGCCCGGTTTCCCCGAAAGATTCTTGACCGGTTCCGCCAAACCCTTTCGGATGGACTCGCGCATTCCGGGAACCGAAAGCAAATAGAGCGTTTCCTGAATCGCCCGCCAGTCGCCTTCGCTGAGCAGGACGGCATTGTTGCGCTTGCCGGTGATCTGAACCGGCTGGTGACTGTCTGCCGCCTCGTCGATCAACCGGTACAGCGCGACGCGGGCTTGAGATGCAGTGAGTACGGTGGCCATGAATGCTGCTCCATGTGAGGATTGATATCGTACCGGAAAACGTACGTATTTGCCACGGTCCTCCCCACACAAGGATGTCTAAATCGCCCTTAAGTACCTCACCATCGCCTCCCGCTCTGCCTTGGGCATCTTGCGGAAAGCGTTGCGCGAGACTTCCGCTTCACCGCCGGGCCAGCGTAAGGCGGCACGGTGCAGCCTGGCCGCCGGCCCGATCGCCGCTACTTCTTCGCGCGCCAGCGTTCGTCTACGCCGCACGTCAATAAGCGGGCGAATGACCGTTTTTTGGCCGTTAGTTTCCTCCCGACGGATGCCTCCTTCTCAATCCAGGCTCCGCCGCACGTAACCGACGGCCGGGAACTGCACCAGTTCGAACAGGCGATCGGTCCCGCGCTGGAATGCAGTCGAATGCATGCGGCCATCGTAAGCGCCGTCGGCCAGCAGGCGCGCCAGGTTAAGGCTGAGGCCGAAATATGCGTCACGGTGGCGCTCGCCGCCGGTGTCGTAGCCCCGCGTGCCGTACCCGGTCGCGACTTCGAGATAGCGCAGGAATCTGTTCTCGCGCAGCGGCGCGAAACCATCGGCCTTGACCACGAACAGATATTTTTGCCCGGAATAATCGCCGAACGGGTCGAAGTTTGACGCGTGCGGCGAGCGGCGATAGTCGAGGCGGAAATCGAAAATTGCGTCAAGCTCGGGATGAATCTCCAGCACCATACCAAGCACCGCGCCGGTCGCGTTGGCGATCGCGTCCTGCGGACTGAATTTCCAGCGGCGCGAGAATCCGTCCACGACCTCGACTGCGGTGTAGATGCCCAACGTTGACCATGCCGCGAGCGAGACCGAAACGTCGCGGCTATTGCCCGCCGATTCGAAGATGGGCGTCAGCAATCGCACGCCGGCGTAATTGCTGTACAGATGGCCGAGCTTGTCGGCGCCGCCGAAGTCGGTGTCCGAACCGAACCAGCCTTCGTTGGTCGTCTTAAAACCGCCGCCAAACCCGGACTGCCACCACTTGGACGAGCCGTAGGCCGCGACGAGCGTCGCGCCACTGCCGACAATCAGGGTGTTGCGCAGCCGAAGGTTCGGCGGCGGATCGCCGGGCTTCGACTGCATGTCCTCGGAGGCCGCCGACGGCACAGCCGCGAGCGCCCGGGAATAGAGACCACCATCGTCTGCCGGAAAAAGGTCGTCGGCAACCGCGGGCTGCGTCGCAAAGAGGCAGACGAATACCAGGACTAAGCGCAGGCGGCGGACTTGAATCGCGGGTAGACGAAAACGGTGCCGCATGACATCGGACTCCGCTTGTACTTTAAACCTCGGTCGGGCGATGCGCTACGGATGAGCAAGGTATATCAAGGCAATGGGGCTGTCACCCTTCCCTGGATTCAATGCGTTAGCGCTTGAGTGCATGGGCAGGACTTTACTTAAGGTATGAGTCGAGGGTCAGGCCCATACTTTATAGTCAAGATCCGCGGTAAGGTTGATCGACTCCGTAGACTCTTGCGGCCAATTCTGGGTACAACCGCTCGCACAGTTTTCTCCGCAGTTTCTCGGGTGAAAGATCGACGGGAAAGGATGCCAGCACGATGGCGCGAGCAGTCTCGAACATGCTCACGCCGATTAAAAATCTCTCGACCGGCTGCATTTTCGCGTAGCGTTCATGCACCATCCGAGCGATTTCAGGGCTTGTGTCGTTCATGAAAGTAGTCCGTTAGCGGTTGAACTCGTCCGCACTTCTTTCGTTAGGTTGCTACAGCCGCCGCCAAGTCGTTTCCGGCAACTCATCGTCCGTTTTGCCGCTGTCTCGAATCAACCGCCGAGCGTCCGCTTCGGAAAGTTCGCCAACTCGCTCCTGCAACGCCCGGAGCAGCGGCACATGCACAGCGCAAAAATTGAAAAAGGTTTGCGGCGAAACTTTCATTTACGAGAGCCCCAATTTCTTAAAGCGATTTTTCACTCTCTTGAAGTGGAAGTCGAGGGAGTAGAGTTTTTCGAGTTCGCCTTTCTTGAAATGCTTCGCCACGTCGTAATCGCGTTGGTGTGGCGCATCCTGATGGCGAGTGATCGTGAATCAGTGAATTCCCAGTTGAATCTTGATGGCGCGCTCGATGCCAAGCATTTCCGACGGGGATACCTTGCCAATCCGCTTCTTGAGCCGCTGCTTGCCCGCCGTCATGATCTGGTCCGCCATCGCTTTGCCTTGGGCGCCTTTGACCTCGATCCGGGATTCGAACACGTATAGCTTGCTCGTATTGCTGGTCACGGGAATTACCTGTACGCGGCTCATGGCCCCGTTTGGATGCATCGTTGCTGACAATGACCGCCGGTCGGGTCTTCCTGACCTCGGAGCCCATCGCGGGCTCGAAATCCACCCACCAGACCTCACCGCGTTTCATCGACGCTCCCGATCAGGCCCTCCGTCCAGGCACGCGCCTCGTGCTCGCGCGCTGCATCCCGTGCCGCCTCGCGATACTGGGCCCCAAGATCCTTCTGCGCGACATACGGGCGGGCGAGATTTTCGATGAACTTGCTGATGCTGCCGCGTCCTACGACCCGATGCAGGCCTTCGTATACCGAGTCTTCAATCAATATGGTAAGTTTTTTGCTCACGGCCGGCTCCTGCAATTGACACGTATGATTATACGTATCCAGCCTGCCAGTGTCATCCCGTGCTGTATCGCGATACTGCCTCAAGAGGGAATTGACTCACCTGGGGGAAAGATAGGTTCCATCGGCGTTTATCGGCGGTCGGGGATCTTGGGGGATCTTGGGGTCAGGCCTAGGGGGATCTTGGGGTCAGGCCTATACTTTATAGCCGATCGGGCGTAGCCTCACGCAATGACCCGACCGCTACGTCTGGAGTTTGCCGGGGCACTCTACCACCTCAGCGCCCGGGGTGATCGCCAGCAGCCGCTCTTCGAGGACGACGACGATCGGCTCGTCTTCCTCGATTTGCTCGCCAAGGAAGTCCTCCAGCAAGGCTGGGTGCTCTACGCCTTCTGCCTGATGGGCAATCACTATCATCTGTTGCTCGAAACCCCCGAGCCCAATCTGGTCCAGGGCATGCGCCGTCTCAACGGGGTCTATACCCAGGCCTTCAACCGCCGCCACAATCGGGTGGGCCCCGTGCTGCAGGGCCGCTACCAGTCGATCCTGGTCGACAAGGACACCTATCTCCGGGAGCTGTGCCGCCATGTGGTCTTGAACCCGGTGCGCGCCCGGATGGTGGCCGCGGTGGAGCACTGGCATTGGAGCAGCTACCTTCCCACCGCAGGCAGGATGCCCTGCCCGCCCTGGTTAGACGCCCCTGCCGTGCTCGGCTGGTTCGGTGAAGGCGCGGCCGCGCGCAGGGCCTACGAGCGCTTCGTGGCCCAGGGGCTCAAACAGCCCTCTCCCTGGGAGACGCTCAAGGGCCAGGTCTATCTTGGGTCGGAGGCGTTCCACGCCCAGATGAAGAAGCGTCTATCGGGGAAAACCCCAAAGGGCGTCTCGCGAGGCCAACTCAACCCGGTACGGCGTAGCGCGCAGGCGGTGCTGCGCGCCGTGGCGGACGCCTACGGCATCAAGCCGGCTGCGGCGCTAGCGCGTGAAAGTGGACCCGCGTTCAAGCAGGCGGTGTATTTGTTGCGCCGGCGGGCCAATCTGAGCCTGCGGGAAGTCGCCGAAATGGCGGAGGTGACGATCGGACGGGTAGCGCAGATCCAGAGTGAGATCGAATCGCTCCCGAACGACGAAAGACTGGAACGGATCGTCGCCAGACTATAAAGTATAGGCCTGACCCTATGGTTTTCCATGACCCTATGGTTTTCCACGTCCGGGGGTCTTCGCCCTTCGCCACTAGATAGCTTCCAAAAACCTCACCAGCGCCTCCCTATTCGCTTTGCTCATGTTGCGATAGGCCTCGCGCGACACTTCCGCCTCGCCGCCGTGCCAGAGAATCGCTTCGGCCACATTGCGTGCACGGCCGTCGTGCAGCATCGCGGTACTCCCGCTCACGGTCTGGGACAATCCCAGTCCCCACAGCGGCGGGGTGCGCCAATCGCGCGGGCCGGCCTTGAAGTCCGGGCGGCCGTCGGCAAGTTCCTCGCCCATGTCGTGCAGCAGCAGGTCGGTGTAGGCACGGAAAGTCTGGTTCGCCAGTTGCGGCAAGGGCGGAAACCTTTCCGCGGTCTTCATCTCGGGCACGTGGCATACCGCGCACTGCGCTTCGGCGAAAAGTTTTTCGCCGCGCCGCACCTCGGGATCGGCCATGTTGCGACGCGCAGGCACCGCCAGCCCGCGCAGCCAGATTTCCACAGTGTCAATCTCGTGGCCGATGATCTCGGGGACGTTGCCCGGCAAATGACGTGCGCAAATTTCCTGTACCGGCGGACAGTTCTGCCCGGGGAACAACGGCGATGCCACGCCCATGTCACCGAGCGCGGCGCCGGCGGTCTGCTGCTTCAGGCTTGGTTGGTTGGCCTTCCAGCCGAAACGGCCGAGGGCCGTGCGATTGTTCACGGCATCCCAGACGTAATTGGGACGACCATCGAAACCCTGCGCTTTCTGACGCCGCGCCAGGGCCAGCAATGTCTCTTCGGGGACCGCTTCAAGAAAGCCCATGCCGACCATCGGCTGGGCGATGCGCACCGACGTCATGATTTCTGCGCCAAGAGAACCGAAAGTGAGATTCTCGATGCGCAACTTTGGCGTGCGCAGTTGGACAGTCTCGCCGTCCGGGAACGAGAACACGCGTTCCTCCCAGTCCATGTATAGATCCGCCTCCGGAGGTACGGGCGAGCCCGCATATGCGAAATCGACATTGCGGCCGTCGAGCGAACGGTTTTGCAACTGGTCGCCGTAATGCGGGTGCGGCTTCGGGCCGCCGTGCTCGTCCTCGCCACGAATGCTGAGCCGCACCAGCATGGACACCAACTGCTTATCGCGTGACGCCGGCGGACTGCCGCGCCCGGCGTTAACATGACAGACGCTGCAGCGATCGGCAATGAAGGTGGGGCCGAGCCCCCAATCTCCGTTAAGCGAGTTGACCGACGCCCACTGCCGGTGAAAAACGCTACGCCCCGCCATGAACAGCTGCCGCTGCTTGTTGTTGAGCACCGGCGCGGGTTCGGAATACGCCGCCTTGTCGACGCGCTCGATGGTGAACGTACCGGCCGAAAGCGCGGCGTCATCCGGCTGGTCGCGTGCGACGGCGATCGCGCCGGCGGCCAGCAAGCCGAGCACGACAACGGAGAATCGAAAGGTAGACTTCGGCAATGCGCGTTTTTTCATCCGTCGGTAGCATCCGGAGTTGAATTTCCACCAGTGAAGTTAAAGCATGTCCGCAGCCGCCGCAAGCCCGAACACGGAGCTGTCAGTCGAGGTTAGCGAATTCGGGGGTCTTTTTGCAGCGCGACGCGCTAATATGTCGACTCTTTCGCAAGACTTGGCAACCCGCAGGCGTACCGGGGAGCGATCATGGGGCTATTCAGCGGCAGGCGTCCGAATGACCTTGGCGTCAAAAACGGCCGGCTCAAAGCTGCGCCGGCTTCACCGAACGCGGTAAGCAGCCAGGCCACCGGCGGCTATCACCAGATCGCGCCGCTTCGCTACAACGGCACGTCCGAGCCGGCGATGGCGGCGCTCAAATCCATCATCGAGAGTACGCCGCGCACCAGTATCGTCGAGGAGCGGGCCGACTATCTCTATGCGGAGTTCACCAGCATGCTGATCGGCTACGTGGACGATGTCGAATTCTACTTCCCGCCGAACGAGCCGGTCATTCACGTGCGTTCCGCGTCGCGCCTGGGCTATAGCGATTTCGGCGTGAACCGCAAGCGCATCGAAGACATGCGAGCGAAGCTCACTGCCGCCGGTGTCTGAGAACGAATCCTCCGCGCCACTGCCGCAGCAGGAAGATCCGAGGATTGAACCCTGGTGGCGCCGTTCAGCGCCGCTAGCCGCAGGGGCGAGCCTCGCAATCGGTGCGGCGACACTGTGGTTCGGCAACATGCTCAATCGCGTGCCGCTCGATCAGCACGCCGCCCTGAGCTATCTGCTGATGCTGCCGCTGCTGCTGATCGTACCGGCGTTCTCCGCCGCGGGTCTGCGGCTGGCGTGGCTGTCGTGGTTCGGCGCGCAAGGCGCAACGAGAATGCTGATCGCTATCGTGGTGCTGGCGGCGGTGACGGCCAACCTGCTCGCGATTGCGCGTTTCGGGATCGCGCTGCTGCGGATTTTCGGGAGTTAGCCGGACCTACTCGCGCCGCGGGCCCCCGGTCCTGTGCAAAAAAGAGGCAACGAGGGGGTCGAGGCCACATTAGGAGCGTCTGCTAATCTTTTGAAAGGCTCGCGCTTTTACATCCCGTAATCGCGTGTCAACAAAGTGTCACATTTTTCCGCGGGGAGGCGTGTTAGTTTGTGCCGGCATTTTCAACTCTCCCTGCCCGCCTTATGGACAAGAAGAATCCCGTGTACCCGCCGATCGTAAACGCTGCCGATTACATCGATGCGTTGATCAGACCGCAGTCGAAAGACCTCATGGTGAAGAAAAGAATCATCGCCGGACGCAGGATGCGGGACAAGTATCGCGAGGAGGTCGTGGTTACCGAGGTGGTGAAACGCCTGGGTTGACTCCCTCCGGCGAAAAAAAGACGCGGCCAAGGCCGCGTCTTTTCTGTTGGTGATGCCGCGAAAACTCAGCGATTCTTGTCCACGCTGAACGGCCCGGAGCCGTAAACGATGATGTAGAGCATGCCGCCCATGATCGCCAGGTTCTTCATGAACTGGATGTTCTGCAGTTGCGCCTGATCGGCCGGCACCGCCCAGAAGGCATGGAAGACGAAAGAGGCGACGAGCACGAAAATGAAGAGTGCTGCGGCGGCCCAACGCGCTTTCCAGCCCACGGCGATCATGATGCCTCCAGCCAGTTCGATGATGATCGCTATGACCGCGAGGACCTGGGTCATCGGCATGTTGTACGCCTGCATATAGCCGACCGTACCGTCGAAGCCGGTGATCTTCCCGAATCCGGCAATGATGAAGATCAAAGCCAGCAAAACACGGCCGACCAGCGGCCCGTACATTCTCACAATTTCCATGGTCTCTCCTCCGTTGTTTCGAAACGATCAAAGAACCACTTCAACTGCCGCCACATCCGCCGCCTACTCCGCGGCAAATCCGATATCCCTGTGCGTGCCGTCGCAGAACGGCTTGTTCTTCGAGCCTCCGCAACGGCACAACGACGCCTGTCCGCCGATCCAGGCCGCCGCACCCTTGCTGTCGCAGAGCTGCATCTCGCCGAAACAGCGCAGCGGTCCATTGGTCTTGGGCGTGACGCGCAAAGTCGTCCCCTGGGCGCCGGGATCGACGGTCTTCGGCTGATACGCGCCAACGCGTGCAGCGTCTTGAAACCCCGCCCGCTTGTGGCTGCCATCGCAGAACGGTTTGGCCGCCGACTGGCCGCAGCGGCACAGCCACGCCTCGGCCATGCGCTTGAGCACCGTGCCGTCGGCCGCGACGATCTCGATGTCTCCGGTCACCTTGAGCGGGCCGTCTGGCTGTGGTTCCAATTGCGCCATAGATTTCGTTCTCGATTCCGGAATGGATATCTGCCCTGTGGATTCCGCGCAGTATCACCCAACGTGTCCTGCATCAGGGAACGACGCTCTCCACTGCAATTCGGTCAGTGGCACGCCGCTTGACACACCGCGCGAAGCCCGGCATGGTTTGTGGACACGGGGGACTTAGCATTCCTGCATAATGTATCACGCATAAAGTAGGCGAGTCTGCGTGACGATAATTCAATTCCTTTTCGACGTTCTTGCATACAGCGCAATCTTTGTGCTGGTCGTGCTTGGCCTCGGAGTGATCGCGAGCATGATGGGCATCTTCAACTTTGCTCATGGCGAGTTCGTCCTGCTCGGGGCCTATACGGTATACCTGTTTCATAGTAGCGGCCTGCCGGTCTGGGCGGGCATGGTCGCGGCGCCCTTCGCGGTCGGCGTTGTCGGGCTGGCCCTCGAACGCGTCGTCATCCGCCGGTTTTATAAGACCCCGATCGTCGCCATGCTCGGTACCTATGCCATCGGACTCGCCTTGCGGGAGACCGTGCGTTCGCTGTTGAGCGGCCAGTTTTATTCTGTCACCGCTCCCCTGGTCGGCTCGTTTTCGTTTGGCGAGATCTCCATTTCCCGTTGGCGCACGGCCGTGATCCTGATTACCATTGCGGTAATGGTGGGCTCCTACCTACTGCTCACCCGCACGCGCTTCGGATTGCAAGTACGCGCCGCTCTGGAGAACCCTGCGTTGGCGAGAGCTTCCGGTATCTCAACCAGCCGGGTGTATGCAGCGACATTCACTTTCGGGACCGCGCTTGCGGGCCTCGCCGGAGGTTTAATGGTGCCGATTTACGCCATCAGCGCAGACATGGGTGTACCGTTCCTGATCAAATCTTTCCTTGCTGTCATGCTCGGCGGCATGGGCAGTTTCGAGGGTGCTATCGCGGGCGCGGGGGGGGGGGGGGGCGGCGGAGGCGCGGGTGGCATTGTTT
>JBBPIT010000045.1:0-28803 GCA_038040175.1 Pseudomonadota bacterium
TGTAATGGATCATCCGCCCCGCGGCCGATGGCATCACACTGAAAGAATCCGTTGCCCCACCATTCCCGAAAACCCGGCACTCGCAGGTTTAGGGGCGTCGCTGAAGAACGGCTCGCGATGCACCGGTTTGTAATCCGATCGCTGCGCACCTTGGCCTGTGTTGCTCTGGTTGCTCTGTGCACGTGGACCGCGCATGCCAATGTGTTCGCAGATGGCGACCATGTCATGCTGCAGGCCGGACCTTATGCGTATCACCGCTACCAAGACACCGAGCACAACAACCTGCCCTGGCTCATTGGCGTGGAATGGGAATCGGCTTCGCGCTGGGAGCTCGGGGCAAGTTATTTCGAGAACTCCTTCTATCAGCCGAGCATCTACATCTATGCCGGCAGGCGCTGGTTTTTAAGGTCGGCAGACGAGGGCTTCTACGTCAAGGTGACGGGGGGACCACTATACGGATACAAGGAACCGTACGAAGACAAGATCCCCTTGAACTACCGCGGATTCGGGCTCGTAGTCATCCCTGCAATTGGTTACCAATATCAGCGAGCGAGCGCGCAGCTGGTTATTTTCGGCACAGCCGGACTGATGCTGACGTTCGGCTACGATTTCTGGAAGTAGCGGGAAAATCCGGGGCGGTAAGGCGCGTCGTGGCCGCGCTCGCCGGAGGGCGCCCCCGGCTGAGTAACGAATTGTCACGTGGTAAACGTCCGCCGGCCGCGCCGGAATGTGTCCTACCGAACCGAAGACCCGCTCAACTCACTGTTATCCTGCGCGGACCTTGAACCTGTAATGGATCATCCGCCCCGCGGCCGATGGCATCACCCTGAAAGAATCCGTTGCCCCACCATTCCCGAAAACCCGGCACTCGCAGGTCCGGGGGCCTCGCTGAACAACGGCTCGCGATGCATCGGCTTGTAATCCGCTCGCTGCGCACCTTGGCCTGTGTTGCTCTGGCTGCTCTGTGCACGTGGACCGCGCATGCCGATGTGTTCGCAGATGGCGACCATGTCATGCTGCAGGCCGGACCTTATATGTATCACCGCGACTATGACACCGAGCACAACTACGAGCCACTGCTCGTTGGCGTGGAATGGGAATCGGCTTCACGCTGGGAGTTCGGGGCGAGTTATTTCAAGAACTCCTTCTATCAGCCGTGCATATACGTCTATGCCGGCAGGCGCTGGTTTTTAAGGTCGGCAGACGAGGGCTTCTACGTCAAGGTGACGGGGGGACCACTATACGGATACAAGGAACCGTACGAAGACAAGATCCCCTTGAACTACCGCGGATTCGGGCTCGTAGTCATCCCTGCAATTGGTTACCAATATCAGCGAGCGAGCGCGCAGCTGGTTATTTTCGGCACAGCCGGACTGATGCTGACGTTCGGCTACGATTTCTGGAAGTAGCGGGAAAATCCGGGGCGGTAAGGCGCGTCGTGGCCGCGCTCGCCGGAGGGCGCCCCCGGCTGAGTAACGAATTGTCACGTGGTAAACGTCCGCCGGCTCCGGTCGTTTGTGGAGGCGTGTCTTCTGCAAAAAAGGAGGGTTGACGTGGACAAGAGAATCGCTGTTCCCCTGCTCCTGGCTGCATGCGCCGCCCCGAGCTATGCTTACGACTACACCGACACCGCCGAAGTGGTCTCTGCCGTCCCGATTTACGAGACGGTCAACGAACCGCGGCAGCAATGCTGGACCGAGTCGGTGACCTACTACGAGGAAACACGACGTTCCAACGGCGGCGCCATCATAGGCGGCATCACCGGCGGATTGCTCGGAGCTCAGGTCGGCAAGGGCAACGGCAGGATCGCCGCCGCCGCCACTGCCGCCGCAATTGGCGCACTGGTCGGTGACCGCCTCGATAACCGCTACAGCTACTCCTCGCCGGTCACCCGGCCGGTGCAGCGCTGCAACGTGGTGGACAACTACCGCAAGACGATCAGCGGCTACCAGGTCACCTACCACTACAACGGCCGCAACGCGACTGTGATCCTGCCCTACGATCCAGGTCCCCGCGTGCGCATCGGCATCGGCATTACCGACAACGGCGGCTCAAACACCTACATCGTGCCGCAATCGCACATGGTCCGTCCTTCGGTGACGCACATCACTTACATAGATCACCGCGATGTACCGGTGTGGAAGAAAAAGCCGTACAAGCGCCCGAAGCACGATCGCGGCTGGGACGACTGAGACCAAGGGTGAAGGATGAGGGCGGACGGAAAGGCGCAAGGATGAAGGATGAAGGCGGAAGGATGAAGGAACGGCACGGGCCGTGACGATCGTCATGACATCGCAGTTTGCGATGTCATGACGCATTTCCGCTGGTCCTTTATCCCTCATCCTTAAATTTCATCTTCATCGGTTCCCTTCCTCCGCCTTCACCCTTTGCTCCGGCGTAACAAGCCCTCCGGGCGTGTTGTCACCTTCATCCTTCCGCCTTCATCCTTGCTCTTCCAGCACCGGTAGAATTGCATTTCCATGAACGACCTTGCGCCGAATCACGCGATCGACATGCTTACCCCCACGCTGAAGATCATCCATCTGAAGGACTACACGCCGCCGGCGTTCCTGATTTCCACCGTGGACCTGGACGTGGATATCCGCGACGACGACGCGCTGGTGAAGGCCACGCTCGCTGTTTCGCGCAATCCGCAGGCCGCCGGTTCAAGGGCACCACTCGAACTCGACGGCGACGAGCTGGAGTTGCTGTCGGTCGCGGTGGACGGAAGGCCGCTCGACAACACCTCATACACGCTGGATGCAGAACGCCTGACGATTGCCGGCGTGCCGGACCGGTTCACGCTGGAAACCGTGGTGCGCATCGTGCCCAAGGAGAACTCCAAATTGATGGGTCTGTTCGCTTCCAAGGACGGTTTCTTCAGCCAGTGCGAAGCGGAAGGCTTCCGCCGCATCACCTTCTTCCCCGACCGGCCGGACGTGATGGCGCGCTACACCACCACCATCCATGCAGACCGCGCGGAATACCCCTGGCTGCTGTCCAACGGCAACCTGGTCGCGCAGGGCGACGAGGACCACCTCACCCCGTTAGAGGTGCACGCAAAAAGGTCTTGGGTCGAGAATGCGTCATGTGCACTTCTAACGGGGCTCACCCCGGCCCTCTCCCCCGCAAGCGGCGGAGAGGGAGGAAAAGTTCAACGGAAAGGTCAACGACATTGGGCGAAATGGGTGGACCCGTTCCCGAAGCCCTCGTATCTGTTCGCGATGGTGGCGGCAAGGCTCGACAGGCTCGAGGACGGTTTCGTCACCAGGTCCGGGCGCAAGGTGAAGCTTTTTGTTTTCGTCGAACCCGGCAAGCTCGACCAGTGCAAATTCGCGATGGCCACGCTGAAGCGCGCCATGAAGTGGGATGAAGAGATGTTCGGCCTGGAACTCGATCTCGACCAGTACATGATCGTCGCGGTCGGCGACTTCAACATGGGCGCGATGGAGAACAAAGGGCTCAACATCTTCAATACCAAGTACGTGCTGGCGCGCGCCGATACCGCCACCGACAACGACTTCATGTTCCTCGACCGGGTGGTGGCGCACGAGTACTTCCATAACTGGACGGGTAACCGGGTGACCTGCCGCGACTGGTTCCAGTTGAGCCTCAAGGAAGGCCTCACCGTGTTCCGCGACCAGGAATACGGCGCCGATACCTACTCGCGTCCGGTGCAGCGCATCCAGGAAGTGCGGGGGCTACGCGGCGCGCAGTTTCCCGAGGATGCCGGTCCGATGGCGCACCCGGTGCGGCCCGCGTCGTACATGGAGATTAGCAACTTCTACACCCCCACCGTGTACGAGAAGGGCGCGGAAGTGGTGCGCATGAGCCACACGCTGATCGGAGCCGCGAATTTCCGCAAGGGCATGGATCTGTACTTCCAGCGCCACGACGGCCAGGCGGTGCGAACCGAGGAATTCGTCCAGGCCATGCAGGATGCCTCGGGCCTGGACCTCACCCAGTTCAAGCGCTGGTATGACCAGGCCGGCACGCCGATGCTGGATGTGCGCGGGAACTACGATGCAGCCGCCGGGCGCTACACGCTGACCGTGAAGCAGTCCTGCCCGCCGACCCCGGGGCAGGAAGAGAAGCAGCCCTTCCACATCCCGCTGGCGGTCGGCCTGGTCGGGCCGGACGGCAACGATGTTCCGTTGCAGCTGGACGGCGAAAAGCGGGCTGCCGGCACCACGCGCGTGCTGTCCGTGAAGCGCGCCGAGGAAGAATTCGTGTTCCTTAACGTGGCCCGGCAACCGGTGCCTTCATTGCTGCGCAGCTTTTCGGCGCCGGTGTACCTGCGCTTCGAATACAGCGACGCCGATCTCACCCACCTGATGGCGCACGATTCCGACGCCTTCAACCGCTGGGAGGCGGGCCAGCGCCTCGCGCTCAATCTGCTCCTGCGCGGCATCGCGTCGTATCGCGCGGGCCATGCACCGGCGTTTGCGGAATCCTTTGTCAAGGCGTTCTCGCGCATGCTCGCCGACGCGGCGAAGGACCCGGCGTTCGCCGCCGAAGCGCTCGGTCTGCCCTCCGAGGGTTACGTCGCCGAGCAGATGGTAGAGGTGGATCCCGATGCGATCCACGCCGTGCGCGTGGCACTGCGCAAACACCTGGCCACGGCGCTCAAAGGCGAACTGCTTGCCACCTACCAGGCCTTCGCGGCGCCCGGCCCTTACAACCCTGACGCAAAGTCGGCGGGGCAACGCAGCCTGCGCAATCTCTGCCTGTCGTATCTGATGGAACTGGACGATGCCGCGGTGCGGATGCTGTGCGTCAGGCAGTTCGATTCCGCGGACAACATGACCGACTCGATGGCGGCGCTGACCGCTCTGGCCAATACCGACCGCCCGGAGCGATTCGAGGCGCTGGAGAAGTTTTACGCGAAATGGAAGGACGAGTCGCTGGTCATGGACAAGTGGTTCGCGGTACAGGCCACGTCCCGGCTGCCGGATACGCTCGCCGCAGTGAAGCGCCTGATGTCGCATCCGGCGTTCACCTTGAAGAATCCCAACAAGGTGCGCGCGGTGATCGGCAGCTTCTGCCAGGGCAACCATGTGCGCTTCCACGCCGCCGACGGGTCCGGTTATGCGTTCGCCGCCGATCAGGTGATCGCGCTCGACCCGCTCAATCCACAGGTCGCCGCGCGGCTGGCCCGCTCGTTCGATCGCTGGCGGAAATTCGATACGATCCACCAGAAGCACGCCAAAGCGGCGCTCGAGCGCATCCGCGACACCGCGGGGCTGTCGAAGGACACCATCGAAGTCGTGACCAAAGCGCTGGCCACCTGACCACCTCACCCCCCGCCCTCTCCCCAGAGCGGAGAGGGAACTAAAAAAGCGCAGAATTCGTGGTGAGACGTTTTTCAATCAAACCGCTAGCGCGTCTTCCTCCGCGACGGCACACGCACGCTGGCGGCCTTACGGGCGCACCCTTCGAAAAATGCGGCAAGCAGATCGACATCTGCAGCACGCGCACCAGTCGGTCGCGCCACCAGCGCGACGGTGCGCGCCGGCACCTGGGTTGCGAACGGCCGGGCGATCAGTTGGGTGCCGTTCAGTATTCCCGCCTTCAGCGTGAGCTCCGGCAGCAGCGTCACGCCCAGCCCTCCCTCCACCATCTGGATCAGCGTGTGCAGGCTGGTGGCTTCCACCATCGCTTTCGCCTTGGCTCCACGGGCCCCGCAGGCCGCAATGGCATGGTCGCGCAGACAGTGGCCTTCCTCCAGAAGCAGCACGCTGCCGGGTTCGAGGTCGCGCACCAGCACCTCCTTGCTTTTGGCGTGCGGATCGTCCTGGCGCGCCACGAACCAGAATTCGTCGCGGAACAACGGCCTGACCGCCAATTCTCCGGTGTCGAACGGCAACGCGATCAACGCGGCATCGAGCTCGCCGGCGCGCAGCTTCTCCAGCAACCGCTCGGTCTGGTCCTCGCGCAAGTAAAGCTTCAACTCCGGATAGGCTTCCCTCAATCCGGACAACACCCCCGATAAAAGGAAAGGGGCGATCGTCGGGATGACGCCGAGCCGGAACATTCCCGACAGTGGCGCACCGGCCCCGTGCGCCGTCTCCACCAGGTCCTGGGCGGCGGCGAGCAGGGTGCGCGCGCGGCGGGTGACTTCCTCGCCGGCAGGCGTCAGGCGCACGCCACGAGGATCGCGCTCCACCAGCTCCACGCCCAGCAGCGTCTCCAGTTCCTTGATGCCGGCGGACAAGGTGGACTGGGTCACGAAGCTGGCTTCGGCCGCCAGGCGGAAGTTGCGTTTGTCGGCGACCTCCACCAGGTAGTGAAGCTGGCGCAGTGAGGGCAACGCGGCCATGGAGTTCCCCACGATCGAATAATTCGATCAGTCTAAACGAATTTACTCGTTGGATCGATTGGGCGGGCCGGAGCAAACTGCGCGTCAGAAGACTTTCTCAACCGAAACCGAAAGGAAACCACCATGCTGACCATTGGCGACAAACTGCCGGCTTTCGACCTGGCTGCGGTCGTTTCGACCAAGCAGGACAAGGCCTTTACCCGCATCACCGAGGGTTCCAACCCCGGCAAGTGGAAAGTACTGTTCTTCTGGCCGAAGGACTTCACATTCGTGTGTCCGACCGAAATCTCCGCCTTCGGCAAGCTCAACGCCGACTTCAACGACCGCGACGCACTGATCTACGGCGTATCGATCGACAGCGAATTCGTGCACCTGGCCTGGCGCAACAACCACGCCGACCTCAAGGACCTGCCGTTTCCGATGCTGGCCGACATCAAGCGCGAACTGTCGCAGGCGCTGGGCGTGCTGGACAAGAAGGAAGGCGTGGCTTTGCGCGCCACCTTCATCGTCGATCCCGAGGGCGTAATCCGCTTCGTGTCGGTGAACGACATGAACGTCGGCCGCAACCCCGAGGAAGTGCTGCGCGTGCTGGATGCGCTGCAGACCGACGAACTGTGCCCGTGCAACTGGAAGAAGGGCGACGAGTTCCTGAAAGCCGCGTAAATCGGCCGACCGGGCGGCGGCTTGCCGCTGCCGCCCTTTCGCCGCGCTACTTAAAGCAAAAGAACCTGACGCATGTTTTCACTCTAGAAACGAAAGGATTCAACGATGTCGATCCAGACCCTGAAAGACCGGCTGCCGGAATATGCCAAGGACCTGAAACTGAACCTGGGTTCGCTCGCCGCCGAAACCGTGCTCAACGACACTCTCAAGGCCGGCACCTTCGTCGCCGCGGCCTTTGCCTCGCGCAATCCCGAGGTGATCGCCGCCGTGAACGCGGAATTCGCCGGCAAGCTGGCGCCGGCCGATTTCACTGCAGCCAAGGCCGCAGCCGCGATCATGGGCATGAACAATGTCTACTACCGCTTCCTGCACCTGTCGGAGAACGCGGACTACCAGCGCCTGCCGGCCAAGCTGCGCATGAACGTGATCGCCGCGCCGGGCACTGCCAAGGAGAATTTCGAGTTGTGGTCGCTGGCCGTATCGGCAATCAACGGCTGCGGTCTGTGCATCACCGCGCATGACAAGGTCGTGCGCGCCGCCGGCATTACCGCAGAACAGGTTCAGGCTGCGGTGCGGATTGCCGCGGTGGTACACGCAGTCGCCGTGACGCTGGAAGCGGAAGCAGCGGCGAACGTGGAGCTTGCTGCGGCAGCGTAAACACATCACCCCCACCCCCTCACCCCTCCCCTCTCCCCCTGACCACCAAAAGGACCGTGCACACGGTGCACGCGGACAGATCTGAAGGTCCTTTTGGTGGTCAGGGGGAGAGGGGAGGGGTAAGGGGGGTGTTTGGTTCGTAACCGACTTCCTTCATATAGAGCGCCAGCACGTTATCCATGCTGGCGGCGTGATCGGCGAACCACTGCGCCACGGCCTGGGCCAACACCCGGCCGAAGCCGGTTTCGCCCGCGGCCGCGCGCTTGCGCACTTCACGCGCTATTTCCATAACGCCGTCGTGCTCTCTCACGTGACATTCGGTCGAGTGAATGCCGCCGTCTACCGCATCATCCGCCCAGGCGAATCGGCGGTGTCATGTCACCCGACAAAGGCCGCCGGCACCGGGTCTTCGCCCAGCACGTTGCGCAGCACCGCCCAGTGCATGGCCTCGTCTACGCCGACAACGAGACCAACTACTGCGCCCGCTGCCAGACCGGCGCCAGGATCCTCGCCGATCGAGCATTGTCGCGCCTGCTTCAAGAAGAGCTGGCCGCGCTCGCTGGACGAAATCGAGTGAATCCGGCGATTTCCATCCCTTGCCCGTCTGGAACGAAAGGAATCATATTGAAATTCCCGTGTAATGTGCGGGATTTTCAATGTATGATGCGGCCATGCAAATCGACCGCACCAGACTTCGGGCCGAAATTGCGCGGGCGCTCGACCAGTTCCGCGGCGTGATTCTGGTCGGCCCGCGCCAGGTAGGCAAGACCACGCTCGCGCGGTCGTTTGTGTCCGCCGGTTCCCCCAACTATTTTGACCTGGAGGATGCGGTCGTCGCGGAGCAGTTCCGTGCACCCGCGGCACTGCTGGAGGGATTGCGTGGGCTGATCGTTATCGACGAGGTGCAGCACTCTCCGCACCTATTCAGGCTGCTGCGCGTGCTCATGGACCGCGACGACGCGCCGGCAAAGTTCCTCCTTCTTGGCAGCGCATCTCCATCCCTGCTGCGCCAAACCGGCGAATCGCTTCTCGGACGCGTGGCTGTTATCGAGATCGGCGGTTTCACGCTCGACGAGATTGGCTTGCACGCGATGCAAACGCTCTGGCGCCGTGGCGGCGCGCCGCTGTCATATCTCGCTACCGATGAACGCCAAAGCGTCGAGTGGCGACAGAGCTTCATTCAATTATTTCTCGAGCGCGACCTTCCGCAGCTCGGCATCAACGCCGCGCCCGCCGCGGTGCGGCGTTTCTGGACGATGCTCGCTCACTACCACGGACAGGTGTGGAATGCGGCAGACCCGGCGCGCTCGCTCGGGGTCAACGAAAGCACCGTGCGCCGCTACCTCGACTGGCTTACGCAGACATACATGGTGAGACAGCTGCAACCCTGGTATGAGAATGTGGGGAAGCGCCAGGTAAAAGCACCGAAGATTTACTTTCGCGATTCGGGCCTGCTGCATGTCTTGATGGGCATCGGCGACGAAGGCGGCCTGCTGACGCACCCGAAATCCGGCGCGTCGTGGGAAGGATTCGTGCTGGAACAGGTGTTGCGCATCACGCGGCCCGATGAGGCCTACTTTTGGGCGACCCACGCAGGCGCGGAGCTCGACTTGCTGATGCTCAAACACGGGCGGAGGGTAGGCGTCGAAATCAAACGTGCCGATGCACCGGCTCTCACGCCATCCATGCGCATAGCAATGAATGACCTGAGGCTCGACCGGCTCCTGGTGCTTTATCCGGGAAACAGGCCCTATTCACTTGCATCAGGGATCGATGTGGTGCCGGCCACGGCGATCGCGGGCTTCGTGCCGTAGCGGCGTCGGAGCTGGCCACGCTCGCTGGCGAAATCGAGTGAATCGGCGCTGCTATGCCCTTAGCGGAATTTCGGGTAGCGACGCCGACCGGGTACCCGGCAACGGCCGATTGCCGGCGCTGTGGTAGGTGAACACCGCGGCGAACTTGGTGAGGCCGGTTCGGTTCCTTCCGGCGGCATGCAGCAGGCGGCAGTGAAAGAACAGCACGTCGCCGGCATCCAGCTCCGCGGTCACCCGCCGCTGGAGTATCTTGCGGTTCTCCTCGAGATCTTCGCGCAGGAAAAGCGCGTCGTCGAACTGCTCGCGCCGGAACTCGATCCGGTGCGAACCCGGCACCAGCAGCAGACAACCGTTTTCCTCGTGTTCCTGCCCGAGCGCCAGCCACGCCGATATCAGTTCCGGTTTTTCAAAAGACCAGTAACGGATGTCCTGATGCCAGGAAGTCGCGCTGCTGAAGGTGGGATTCTTGGTCATCACGCAATTGTGGTGCGCCAGCGACAGCGCAACCTGCGGACCCAGCAATGGTCTGACCCGATCCCCGATTGCGCGCGAAGTTGCCCAATCCCTGAAAAGCGGATCGCGGCTGTACGCCTGCAGCAGCCGCCGCACCGTCCTGCCGCCCGGCGCATCGAGCGACGCCGGTGACCCAGGATACTTCGTCTGGGCTTCGTACTCGACCGGCTGGACATCCTGCGCAAGGTGCCGCTGCGCCAGCGACTTCATCCGCTCGCACAGTTGACGATCGGCGAGACCGCGGACAATGACGAAACCATTACCCTCGAAGAATGCTGTTTCGGATGGAGAAAAGACCGGCACGGTGTTACACACGACAGCAGGGGCTACGGGCGGTCAACCCGGGTTGCGAGGCTTGGTCGAGAATCGAACGCGGACAATTGATCGGGGAGCCGGGCCACAAGTCCCGCTTTTCACCCTTCACCCTTCACGCATTCACCCTTCACCGATGTTGAGCGTTAAACTTCTCCAGCGCTTCGACACCGGGACAGAGATCGGATTCGTCCAACCTGTTGAATGGTGTTTCGACGGTGTCCAGATGCGCGTGCAGGTCTTCCGGATCGGGGGCCACGTGCAGCACCCTGGTCGGCGGTGGCCAAGTCGCGGCACGTCATCAGTGAAAACAACAAGTTACCCCTATAATGACCGCATCGCCCGGCACTGAACTCCACAGGAAATCAGGACGCGCTTGAGATCTCCCTGAAGCGTCAGGGAGGCTGGCACCGGCCCGACGATGACTCTGGTTCGGCTTTTCTCAATCCTTGCGTTAGATCAAATGGGTAGTCTGCCGGAACCGTTAGATTGAGTCTGCGTTTTGGAAGCCTCGTTGCTGGTGCGAAATCAAGAAACCGGCGGCGATTCCTCAAACACGGAACCCAGGGGTGCTGTGGAGACAAGCGCAAGGCTCAATTTTGAGATTGTGGCGCGAGAGGATTTCTCGGACGTCACCTACCTGCTGGAAATCCATCATCCTTTGATGGCCCGGGCTGCGAGGCCGGGTCAGTTCGTCATTGTCATGTCGCATGAGCATGGCGAGCGCATCCCGCTGACCCTCGCGGACTTCGACCGGGTCAAGGGAACCATCACTCTCGTCATACAAGCGGTGGGGAAGACGACCCGGGAGATGCAGCAGAGCTGCCAAGTCGGCACCAGGCTCCACGGCCTCGTGGGCCCCATGGGTGTCCCCAGCCACACCAGCGGCGCCAGCAAGGTCGTATGTGTCGGAGGCGGGCTTGGCGTGGCTCCCATCTTTCCGCAGGCGCGTGCCTTCAAGGAAAACGGCGCGTACGTGATCGGCATCGTCGGATTCAGGACCAAGGAATTGGTTTTCTGGGAGGACAAGTTCAGGGCCTGCTGTGACGAGTTCATCGTTTGCACCAACGACGGCTCGGCCGGGATCAAGGGATTGATCACCGACGGACTCGAACTCGCCATGGAGAAGCACCCCGATATCGGCGAGGTGGTCGCGATCGGCCCGCCCATCATGATGAAAGCTTGCGCCGAAGCAACGCGGCCTCACAAGATCAAGACGGTCGTGAGCACCAATCCCGTCATGGTCGATGGCACCGGAATGTGCGGCGGCTGCCGGGTGAAGGTTGGTGGTCAGGTGAAGTTCGCTTGCGTAGACGGCCCGGACTTTGACGGCCACCAGGTTGACTTCGACGACCTGATGTCCCGCCTGCGGCGCTTCAACCAGGCAGAACAGGCTGCCATGGAGCGCTGGTCGGAGAGCTGTCGCATGAAACACCCGATCGGTCCCGGGTCACCGGGCCCGCTGTCGCCGGATCAGGCCGGTGAACCTCTCGAACTGCCCGATCCATTCGAAGAAGCAAGAGGCGGTTAGCGTGATTAATAGGTGATGGCTGCCGGCCGGAATGACGGAATCGTCACCGGCACTCAAGGGTCAGAATAATGGCAAAGAAAAAAACGATACGGACCATTCCGCAGAAAAGGGCCCCGATGCGCGAACAGGATGCGCAGCGGCGCGCGAAAAATTTTGAGGAGGTCAACTGCGGCTATCGTCTTGAGGATGCGTTGCACGAGGCCGAGCGCTGTCTGGACTGTCCGGACGCGGCTTGCATCGAAGGCTGCCCGGTGAGCATCGATATTCCGGGCTTTATCCAGAAGATCGGCGCGAAGGACTTCCGCGGCGCCTACGACCTCATCACGGAGACGAATCTCCTGCCAGCCATTTGCGGCCGCGTCTGCCCGCAAGAGAGTCAGTGCGAAGGCGTGTGCCCTGTCGGCGACACGCTGGAACCGGTGGCAATCGGCCGGCTCGAGCGCTGGGTCGGTGATCTCGCCATCGCGGAGCGCTGGAGCAATATTCCGTATATCGAGCACAACGGCTTCAAAGTCGGCATCGTCGGGTCCGGACCTGCCGGCATGGCGTGCGCCGCCGACATGGCGAAAGCCGGCTGCGATGTCACCGTCTACGAGGCTTTCCATGAACCGGGAGGCGTCCTGAAATATGGCATCCCTGATTTCCGCCTTCCAAACGAAGTCATCGACGCCGAGGTCGATAACCTGCGCAAGCTCGGCATCAAGTTCGAGTGCAATACTCTGGTCGGGCGTCTGTTCACCATCGAGCAGATGATCGACGAGATGGGCTACGACGCCGTCTTCATCGGGACGGGGGCCGGCTACCCGCAGTTGATGGGGATCCCGGGCGACTCCCTGAACGGGGTGCTCTCGGCCAATGAACTCCTCACGCGTTGCAACCTGATGCGCGCCAGGGAGTTTCCGAACTACGACACGCCGGTGCCGATCGCCCGGCGCGTGGCGGTCATCGGTTCCGGAAACACGGCCATGGACGCCCTGAGAGTCTGCCTCCGATTGGGTGCCGAGAAGGTGCATTGCATCTACCGGCGTACCAAGGCGGAAAGCCCTGCGCGAGCGGAGGAACTCCATCACGCCGAGGAAGAAGGCATCGAATTCCATTGGCTCACCAACCCCGTCGAGATACTCGACGACGGCAAAGGCAAGGTGCGCGCCATGCGCTGCATCCGCATGGAGCTCGGCGAGACGGACGCCTCCGGCCGGCGCCGCCCCGTTCCTGTTGCGGGCAGCGAATTTGAATTCGAGACCGAGATGGTCGTATTTGCGATCGGCACGAACGCCAATCCGATCATCGGCCAGACCTCGAAGCTGAAGCTCAACAAACAGGGTTACATCGAGGCCGACGCGAACCTCGCTACTTCCATGGCAGGCGTGTTCGCCGGCGGGGACATTGTCACCGGTGCCGCCACCGTGATCGAAGCGATGGGCGCGGGCCGCAAGGCCGCGCGCAGCATGAAGACCTATCTCGGGCTCCGCGATGCGGATGTTGCCGGCCTCACCGAACGCAAGGGCAGCAGCGGCAAGCTGTTCGGGATCGACCTGGGGGAGCGGAACTTTGCGCGCATCCGCGTCGCCTAGCTTGCGGTCGTCACCCGTCGGCCGGGCCCCGTGCATCCGCCACCCAGAAACTCAACGAGAGCCAAGCCTACTTTATGGATGATACGGTCACACTGAAGTCCCCCCAAAAAGCCGCGCGGAAAACCCGTTCACTGGCCGGCGAAAAAGCGATTGTCACGCTGCAGGAGCACATCGTCGAGGTGATCAGCGATTCCGGCGAGGGCGCGCAACGCTGCGGCCAGTCCCTCGGCTCGATCGCCGCGAGGATGGGCAACGGCATCTGGACCGATGAGATCATCCCGGCCGAAATCCGGCCGCCGGCGCGCAGCGTTGCCGGAGCAAGCGGAAACCGCATTCGCATGGGGTCGGGCCGCGTGACCAACGGCGGTGACGAAACCGACCTCGTGGTGGCCTTCAACGAGCAGGTGCTGCTGGGGCGGGTGCGGGACGGCGAGCTCAAGCCCGGTTGCATCATCCTGCTGGAGAGCATGTGGCGCAATCATTCCGATCCGGAGATCGTGGCGTCGTACGTCGAAACCTACGACCGGCTCGTGGCGGCAGGTTACCGGGTGTACGAGATCCCGATGGAGCAGGAGTGCCGCGCCCTTCTTTCGGATGCGCGGCGCGGCAAGAACATGTTCGCGCTGGGCATGCTGTGCAGCCTCTACAGCCTGGATCTGCAGTTCGGGCGCGAACAGATCGCGATTACCTTCGGCAAGAAGGATCAGAACGTGATCAAGTCGAACATCATGCTGCTGGAGGCGGGCCACAAATGGGCCGAGTCCAACCTCGACCTCAAATTCAGCATCCCTGCGGTCCGGTCCAGGGAGCCGCAGATCGTGGTCAACGGCAACACGGCGCTCGCGCTTGGCGTGCTCGCATCGGGCATGGAAATATGCGCGATGTACCCCATTACCCCCGCCACCTCGGCGTCGCACTACCTGAGCGAAGTCTTCGAAAAAGTGGGCGGCGTCGTGCACCAGGCGGAGGACGAGATCGCCGCCTGCGCGTTCGCGATCGGCGCTTCCTATGCCGGCAAGTGCACGGTGACCATCACTTCGGGCCCCGGCTATTCGCTCAAGCAGGAGGCGATCGGGCTCGCGGTCATGGGCGAGATTCCCCTGGTGGTCGTGAACGTTCAACGCGGCGGCCCCAGCACCGGACAACCGACGAAGGCCGAGCAGGGCGACCTGCTGACCGCCATCTTCGGCAGCCACGGCGATGCACCGAAGGTCGTCATGGCGCCGAGCACCATCGAAGACTGCTTCTACTCGATTATCACCGCGCGCAAGATCGCCGAGACTTTCAACATGGTGGTGATCGTCCTTTCCGATGCCAGCCTCGCCACCTCCCAGCAGCCCTTCCCCCGGCCCAAGTTCAGCGAATCCTGGATCGCGCCGCCCGTGGACCAAAGCGCCGTTGCGGAGGGCGCGATGCCCTACGACTGGGATGCGACGACGGGGCTGGCGCGACGCTTCATCCCGGGCCAGCCCGGCGGCATGCACACCCTGACCGGACTCGCCCACGACCGCGCGAGCCACGTCGCCTACGATCCAGAGAGCAACGAGGAAAGCATTCATAGCCGCAGCCTGAAGCTGGCTGCATTGCAGAAGACGCTGAAGGCCCCGCCCGTGTTCGGCGACCCGGAGGGCGAATTGCTGGTCATCGGCTGGGGCAGCACCCAGGGCGCAATCGAAGAAGCGGTCGGGTCCATGCGCGCGCAAGGCCACAAGGTGTCGTCGATGCATCTGAGATTCCTCCAGCCCCTGCCTCCGGGGATCAAGGAAGTAATGCAACGGTTCAGGAAGGTCATGACCATCGAAGGCAACTGGTGCGACCGCCCGGAGGACGAGATCATCGATGAAACCAACCGCCGCTACTCGGCGCTGGCGATGCTGCTGAGGGCGCGCTACCTGATCGACGTCGACTGCTGGAGCGATGTGCGCGGCCAGCCGATCAAGCCCGGCGTGGTGCGCCGGGTAATAAGCGAAAAACTGAAACACTGAGTAAGGATGGAATCACATGACGATCAGCGCCACTGAGTGCCTGCTGCAGATGTGCGAGCAGCATCATGAACTCGAGGACTACCAGAGCGGCGTGCCGCGCTGGTGCACCGGCTGCGGCGACAACGCCATCCTTGCGGCCGTGCAGAGGCTGTGCCGCGACGAGGGCTTGCGTCCGGAGAAAACGGTTTTCGTTTCGGGAATCGGCTGCTCGAGCCGCTTTCCCCATTACATGAAGACCTACGGATTCCACGGCATCCACGGTCGGGCGCTTCCGGTCGCCGAGGGCATCAGGATGGCGCGGCCGGATCTGCACGTGTTCGTCAACACCGGCGACGGCGACTGCTGCAGCATCGGCGCCGCGCACTGGATCCACGCCGTGCGCTACAACATGAATATGACCGTGTTCCTGCATGACAACCAGATCTACGGCCTGACCAAGATGCAGGCCTCGCCGACCTCGCCCAAGGGGCTGAAGAGCAACACCACTCCCCGAGGCGCCTACCTGGAGGCGCTGCAGCCCTTGAGCGTCACCCTGGGCGTGCAGAACGTCTCCTTCGTCGCCCAGGCCGTCGACTGGATCCCCGAGCTTCTCTACGACATCGTCAAGGCCGCTTACCACCACAAGGGGTTTGCCTTCGTGCGCATCGTCCAGCGCTGCCCCGAGTGGCTGCCGAAAATGCTCGATCCCTGGCTGCACGATCCGCAGAAAGTCCTGCTCCTCAACCACGAGCAGGGCATCCAGGTAAGCACGGGTCTGGCCAAGGTCTACAAGAATCAGGAGCAGCACGATCCGTCGAATCTGAACCGGGCGCGCGAGATCGCGTCGTACACCGACTCCATCCCTGTGGGAATCCTCTATCGCAATCCGGACGTTCCCTGCTACGAGGACTTGCGGCGCTCGGCACAGCTGCGCACGAGCGAGTTCATCAAGACCGGCCTCAACGCGGAATTCGACAAGTTCACGGTCTGGCCGCGGGAGCCGCAGCGGCAGCGGGCTGGGTGAGGCATCGACGCACCCGGCGAAGCGACCGACATTAATGGAAACCGAACTTCAAGCCCAGGCCGCCTTTTTCTTGACGGGAAAGAGATCCGGCGATCGCCTGGACGCGATCGATGGACTCGACCTGCGTCCGGCTCTTTTCGCCGGATACCGCGATCTCACCACGCTGCGCTACGATTTTCCGCTGGTGCTGGTGCAGAAGGGACCGGACGAAGCGTTCGTGCAGTCCCTCTCCGGCCTGGTCGACCGCGTCCTCCAGGGGATCGCCAACGGGAACGACGGCGAGCGGTTGAGAAAGCACGTCCTGAGGCAGGAGCAGGAAATTCGCGCCCTGGTCACCAATGGCGCCGCGGGATCGCTCACGGCGCTATGGGACAGGGCTGCAGGCCGGCTTATCCCGGGAAGCAGCGCGGGAACCGGCGAACTTATGCAGGACGGTTTGAGCCGCGCACGCGCCGCCCTCAACGTGGACGGCGAGCTCATCGAGTGCGACGAAGCCATGCCCGCCCGACTCTTTCGTCACGCCTGGAGCACGGTGCAGGAGAACAAAGCCCGCCGGTTCCGGCAGGACATCGACAGGCTGATCGTGAAGCTCGAGGATATTCTGCAGGCTGATTTCCTGCGCTCGGAAGCGGGACGCAGTGCGCACCGCCTCGAGGCCTCGGTCGGGACGTCGTATAACGACGCGTTCGATTTCGACGCGATGTCGCGAATGCTCGCCAAGGCAATGCCCGAAAGCTTGCTGCCCGAGAGCCGGCGCCGCCGGATCGGCTGGCTGCTTTCGGTGCTCAAGTCGCAGCGATTTTTTTCTGCATCCGGCGCTGCCAACGATCGGAGCGATCGCGCGGCACCTTACTCTTTCGAATTCGACAGTTGCAGCGCGGCCCTCGAGGCTTATCGCGAGCGGCTGCCCAAGGTGAACGAGCTCGCCAAGGCCATCGCGATCGCCACGCTCGAGATCGAGAGCGACTACGTCGAAGCAAGGCACGATGCGTTCTTCCAAGGATTCGGGGAGAACGGGCTGGATGCGAAAGAACTGGCCCTGTTTCCGGACTGCCTGGTGTGCGTCAGCGCGGAAACAATGCAGGGCGCCGAGAGCGCCGGGCTGACGGAGATGCTTTCCGCGGGACTGCCGGTGAAGGTCCTCGTCCAGACCGACGACATGTCGGAGGAGTCGCCGGCCGGCAGCGGACACGTCGCCTTCAGCCTGCGCAGCAAGCAGCTCGCCAGCATGGCGATCGGATTCAACGACGTCTTCGTGCTGCAGTCGAGCGGCTCGAACCTGTTCCAGTTCCGGGACCGGATCCTCAAGGGATTGACCTATCCCGGACCTGCCCTGTTCAGCGTTTTTTCCGGCGCCTCGGGAAAGGCGTCCGGGCTGCCACCCTATTTGACCGCGGCCGCGGCAATGGAATCGCGCGCGTTTCCCGCCTTCACCTACGATCCCTCGGCGGGCCCCGACTGGGCATCACGGTTTTGTCTTGCCGACAATCCGCAGGCGGAGCTGGACTGGCCGGTGCAGGGCTTTGCCTACGAAGACGAAGCGCACCAGAGAATCTCCGAGGATGTTGCTTTCACGCTGGTCGACTTCCTCGCCTGCGACCGGCGCTACGCGAATCACTTCGCACGGGTACCGCGAGCGAAATGGAACGGAACCCTGGCATCCGTCGGCGAGTGCGTGGCCCGCGAAACCACGGGCCTGCCGGACAAGGTCCCCTGCCTGCTGATGGTCGACTCCGATAACGTGCTGCAGAAAGTGATCGCCGACAACAAGCTGATTCGGGAGGCGCGCCGCTGCCGGGAGATGTGGCACAGCATGCAGGAACTCGGCGGCATCAACAACTCGCACGCGCTGCAACTGCTCGCGCGCGAGCGCAAAGTCTGGGAAGAGCAGCTGCAACGCGACGCCGAGACCCGGACACGCGAGACGATACCTGCCGCACCGACGGCGGCCTCAGCCTCGACAGCGCAGGCAGTACCGGCTGCAGCTCCTGCGCCGGCGGAACCGCCGCAGGAGAAATCGTCCGACACGGCCTATATCGAAACCGCACGCTGCACGAGCTGCGATGAGTGCACCAATTTGAACAACAAGATGTTCGCCTATGATGCGAACAAGCAGGCCTACATCGCAAATCCGGACGCCGGAACCTATCTGCAGCTTGTGGAAGCAGCCGAGAGCTGCCAGGTCTCCATCATCCATCCGGGCAAGCCGCGCAACGCGAACGAGCCGGGGTTGGAAGAATTGCTGAAGCGGGCTGAACCTTTTCTGTAGTTCCGGATAAGTTCAGGGCTCAAGCCGTATCCCGCGGCCGGCTGAAAGGCGCTATCGCAGCGCCGCGTTGATCTCTTCCAATACTGCCGCCCCAGGGCAAAGGTCCTTTTCCGAGAGCTTGTTGAACGGGATGTCCACCGTATTGAGATGGGCGTGGAGGTCTTCGGGTTCGGGATCGACGTAGAGCAGGCCCGTGACGAGCTCGCCCTTCGCCTGATGCGAGGCAATGTAGCTCATCGCCGTGACGCGGCTGGTCGGGTCGTACTCGGGGTGGGTCTTGCGCAGTCGCAGCACCGAGCCGTCGTGCTGCGGCACGCTGATCACTTCGCCATCCTTGTAGTCCACGGCAATCGCCTCGCGGCTCGGCCAGAAGTCGAGCCGGTTGACCGCGTCGTTGTGCTCGCGCACGTAGTCGTAGCTCTTGGTGCTGCCGGCGTGGTTGTTGAACGCCACGCACGGGCTGATGACGTCGATGAAGGCCGCGCCCTCGTGCGCGATCGCCGCCTTGATGAGCGGCACGAGCTGCGCCTTGTCGCCGGAGAAGCTGCGCGCGACGAAAGTGGCGCCAAGCAGCAGCGCGAGCGACACCGTGTCCACCGGCGAATCGCGGTTGATCACGCCGCGCTTGGACTTCGAGCCCTGGTCGGCGGTGGCCGAGAACTGGCCCTTGGTGAGGCCGTAGACGCCGTTGTTCTCGAGGATGTAGGTCATGTTCACGCCGCGGCGCATGACGTGGGCGAACTGGCCGAGGCCGATCGAGGCCGAGTCGCCGTCGCCCGAGACGCCGAGGTAAAGAAGGTCGCGGTTGGCGAGGTTTGCGCCGGTGAGCGCAGAGGGCATGCGGCCGTGGACGGTGTTGAAGCCGTGCGAGTTGCCGAGGAAATAATCGGGCGTCTTCGACGAGCAGCCAATGCCGGAGAGCTTGGCAACCCGGTGCGGCTGCACGTCCAGTTCCCAGAACGCCTGGATGAGCGCGGCCGAAATCGAGTCGTGGCCGCAACCGGCGCACAGCGTCGAGACCTTGCCCTCGTAGTCGCGGCGCGTGTAGCCGAGCTTGTTGAGCGGGAGCGTCGGGTGGCGGAGCCTGGGTTTGGCGAGGTAGGTCATGGTTGCACCCTCACCCCCACCCTCACCCCTACCCTCACCCTAGCCCTCTCCCAGAGGGAGAGGGGAAAAAACTTGTTCATGCGGCTTTGTCCTTTTTCAGCGGGCGCACGTTGAGCGCCGCGACGATTCCGGCGATCTCGCTGGTGATGAAACGCGCGGTGATCGGCGTGCCGTCGTAGTGCAGGATCGGGATGAGGCTGGCGGGGTTGATCCCGGCGTCGTTCACCAGCAACGTCTTCAACTGGGCGTCGCGGTTCTGCTCCACCACGAATACCTTCGAGTGGGAAGCGACGAAATCGAAGATCTCGTCCTGGAACGGGAACGCGCGCACGCGCAGTGCGTTCACGTAGATGCCCTTCTCCGCCAGCGCTTCCAGCGCTTCCTGCATCGCCGGGCCAGTGGAGCCGAAGTAGATCGCGCCGAAGCGCGCCGGGTATTTCGCCGGGGTCAGCACCGGCTTGGGCACCAGCGACTTGGCGGTCTCGAACTTCTTCAGCAGCCGCTGCACGTTGTACAGGTAGTCCGGCCCCGTCTCGGAGTACACGGCGTACTGGTCCTTGCTGGTGCCGCGGGTGAAATAGCCGCCCTTGCTCGGATGCGTGCCCGGATAGGTGCGGTACGGGATGCCGTCGCCGTCCACGTCGAGATACCTGCCGAACTCCTTGCCGGCCTCGAGCATCTCGTGGGTCATCAGCTTGCCGCGGTCGTACTGGCGGCTGTCGTCCCACTTCAGCGGCGCGCTGAGGCGCTGGTTCATGCCGATGTCGAGGTCGGTCATGACGAACACCGGCGTCTGCAGCCGGTCGGCCAGGTCAAACGCCTGGGCGGCGTGCTCGAAGCACTCGTTCGGATCTTCCGGGAACAGCAGCACATGCTTGGTGTCGCCGTGCGAGGCGTAGGCGCAGGCGATGAGGTCGGCCTGCTGCGTGCGCGTCGGCATGCCCGTGGAAGGGCCGCCGCGCTGCACGTCGAAGATCACCGCCGGTATCTCGGCAAAATACGCCAGCCCGATGAACTCCTGCATCAGCGAAATTCCGGGCCCCGAAGTACAGGTAAACGCGCGCGCGCCGTTCCAGCTTGCGCCGATGACAATGCCGATGGACGCGAGTTCGTCTTCGGCCTGGATGACGGCGTAGCGGTTCTTGCCGGTCGCGGGATCGGCGCGGTACTTGCGGCAGTGGCTGGAAAAGGCTTCCGCCAGGCTCGAGGACGGCGTGATCGGATACCAGGCGGCCACCGTCGCACCGCCGTAGACGCAGCCCAGCGCGGCGGCGGTGTTGCCATCCAAGAAGATGCGCTCGCCCACCGCAGACGCGCGGCGCACGCGCAAGCCGATCGGACATTCGAAGTTCGCGGTCGCGTACTCTCGGCCCAGGTGCAGCGCCCTGATGTTCGGCGCGATCAGCTTGTCCTTGCCCTCGAACTGCTCGCCGATCAGCTTTTCCAGCTCCCTCATTTCGATGTCGAGCAGCGCCGACAGCGCCCCAACATAGATGATGTTGCGAAACAACTGGCGCTGGCGGGGATCGGAGTACTCGCGATTGCCGATCTCTGTGAGCGGCACTCCGACCACATGGATGTCTTCGAGGTTTTTGGATTTCGGCAGCGGCTTGGTCGAGTCGTACAGCAGGTATCCGCCGGGATCGATGCTGGCCACGTCCTCGTCCCAGGTCTGCGGGTTCATCGCCACCATGAGGTCGACGCCGCCGCGCCGGCCGAGCCAGCCCTTCTCATTGACGCGCACCTCGTACCAGGTCGGCAGGCCCTGGATGTTGGACGGGAAAATGTTGCGCGGGCTCACCGGCACGCCCATGCGCAGGATCGATCTGGCGAACAGCTCGTTGGCCGAAGCGGAGCCCGAGCCGTTGACGTTGGCGAACTTGACGACAAAATCGTTGACGGCCTCGACCCGCTTCGTCATGGCAGCCTCGAATGCGCAATACCGGTCATGCAAGATCCTTGGTCAAGTTTTTGGACGGAGGTCGAGGCCTGGCGGTTCATCAGGCGGCCTTTCTGTGCGGTGCGCGGCAGCCGGACCCCGCGTGCGTCATGTCGAGGAGGAACTTCTGCATGTCCCAGGCGCCCGTCGGGCAGCGCTCGGCGCACAGCCCGCAGTGCAGGCAGACGTCCTCGTCCTTGACCATGATGCGGCCGGTCTTGAGCACATCGGAGGCATACAAATCCTGGGACAGGTTCCTGGCCGGCGCGTTCAACCGCCCGCGTAATTCATGCTCTTCGCCGTTCGCGGTAAAGGTGATGCAGTCCATCGGGCAGATATCGACGCAGGCGTCGCACTCGATGCACAGCCTCGGCGCGAACACCGTCTGCACGTCGCAGTTGAGGCAGCGCTGCGCCTCCTTGAGGGCGGTCTTGGGGTCGAATCCGAGCTCGACTTCGACCTTGATGCTCTTGAGCGCGACCCTGGCGTCCTGCCACGGCACCTTGTAGCGCTCGTCAGGCGAGATCTGGTTGTTGTAGCTCCACTCGTGGATCCCCATCTTCTGGCTCATCAGGGTCACCATCGGCGCCGGACGCTGCTTCACGTCCTCGCCGTTGCAGAGCTTGTCGATGGAGATCGCCGCGTCGTGGCCGTGGGCGACCGCCCAGATGATGTTCTTCGGGCCGAAGGCCGCGTCGCCGCCGAAGAACACCTGCGGCAGCGTGGATTGCATGGTGACCTTGTCCACGACCGGCATGCCCGACTTGTCGAACTCGAGGCCGATGTCGCGCTCGATCCAGGGAAAGGCGTTCTCCTGTCCCACCGCGACCAGGACGTCGTCGCACTCGAAGTGCTGCTCGGGCTCGCCGGAGGGCACAAGGCTGCGGCGACCCTTGGCGTCGTACACTGCCTTCACTTTTTCGAAGATCATGCCGGTGAGCTTGCCGTTCTTGTGCTCGAAGGTCTTGGGCACGAGGTAGTTGAGGATGGGAATGCCCTCGTGCATCGCGTCTTCTTTTTCCCAGGGTGAGGCTTTCATCTCCTCGAAGCCGGAGCGCACGATCACCTTGACGTCTTCGCCGCCGATGCGCCTGGACGAGCGGCAGCAGTCCATCGCGGTGTTGCCGCCGCCGAGCACGATCACGCGCTTGCCGATCCTGTCGGTGTGGCCGAAGGAAACGCTCGCCAGCCAGTCGATGCCGATGTGTACGTTCTTCGCCGCCTCCCTGCGCCCGGGAATGTCGAGTTCGCGCCCGCGCGGCGCGCCGGTGCCGACGAAAATCGCGTCGTAACCTTCGGCAAGCAGGGATTTCATGCTGTCCGCGCGGCGGCCGAGGCGGACTTCTACGCCCATGTCGAGGATATAGCCCACTTCCTCGTCGATCACCGACTCGGGGAGCCGGAAGCGCGGAATCTGGGTGCGGATCATGCCCCCGGCCCGGGCGTCCGAGTCGTACACGACCACGTGGTAGCCGTGCGGCACCAGGTCGCGCGCCACAGTGAGCGAGGCCGGGCCGGCGCCGATGCAGGCGATGCGCATGCCGTTTTTCTTCTCCGGCGCTTTCGGCAGTCGCGGACGGATGTCGTCCTTGTAGTCGGCGGCGACGCGCTTCAGGCGGCAGATCGCCACAGGTTCGGGCTTCTCGCCGTTGTTCTCCTCGACGCGGCCGCGGCGGCATGCAGGCTCGCAGGGCCGGTCGCAGGTGCGACCGAGAATGCCGGGGAAAACATTGGAGTACCAATTGATCATGTAGGCATCGCCGTAGCGGCCCGCAGCGATCATCCGGATGTATTCGGGGACGGGGGTATGGGCGGGACACGCCAACTGACAATCCACGACCTTGTGGAAATAGTCGGGTACAGCAATGTCCGTGGGCTTCAAAAGGTACTCCTCCAGTTGGGCGTTTGGCTGCTTGGTTATTTTTGCCCGGCCGAGGTCCGACGGGACTGGACCCAATCCAGAAACGGGTCTCGTGCTGCCCAATTGACCCGCATTGTAACGCCTTGTTATTAGGCCGGGAAGGCCGTGGTTCGTGGCAGGTCAAAAGCACGAATCGCGTATCACGGACCACGTCTCACGGCATCAGTCGAGCACATGCGACACCAGTCCGTCCGCCAGCTTCGGCTCGAACCAGGTGGACTTGGGCGGCAGCACTTCGCCCGCATCGGCCACCGCCATCAGGTCTTCCATTCGGGTCGGAAAAAGGGAGAACGCCGCGGCCATTTCGCCGCTGTCCACGCGCTTCTCCATCTCGGCAAGGCCGCGAATGCCGCCGACGAAGCCGATGCGCTTGTCGCGACGCGGGTCGGTGATTCCGAGGATCGGACCCAGCACATGATCGGCAAGCAGGCTGACATCGAGCCGTTCCACCGGATCCTGCGCCGAAACCAGCGCGGGATGGAGGTTCAGCCGGTACCACTGGCCGAACAGGTAGAGCCCGAACTCGCCGGGCTTGCCGGGCATCACCGCAGCGGTGGCAGCGTGGATCGCGAAGCTCCTGCCCAGCCTCGATACGAACTCCTGCCGGCTCAAGCCGTTCAGATCGGTGACCACGCGGTTGTACGGCAGGATGCGCATCTGATGATGCGGAAGCGCCACCGCCAGGAAATGGTTGTAGCTCTCCGTGCCGGTGTGCTTCGGGTTGGCGGCGCGGCGCGCGGCGGCCACCCGCGAAGCCGCCGCGGAACGGTGATGGCCGTCGGCGATATAGAGCGCAGGCAAGGCATCGAACGCGCTGGTAAACCGATCGAGCGTGGCGCGGTCGTCGATGCGCCACAGCGTATGGCGCACGCCGGTGTCCGCGGTCACGTCCGCAACCGGCGCACCGGCCGCCGCCTGCGCGAGCAACGCGTCAACTTCAGGGGCGTGCGGGTACGCCATCAGTACCGGCCCGGTCTGCGCGTTCAGCGCTTCGATCTGGCGTATCCGGTCGTCTTCCTTGTCGGGCTGCGTGAACTCGTGCCTGCGGATGCGGTTGGCATCGTAGTCGGCCACCGACGCCGCAGCGACAATGCCGGTCTGCACCAGCTCGCCCATGACCAGCCGATAGGCGTAGTAGCAAGGGTCGGGGTCGCGTATCAGCACCTTTTCCGCCAGCATCCGCCGCAGGTTTTCGGCCGCCTTCGCGTACACCTTGGGCGAGTATGGATCGGTGCCTACCGGCAGGTCGATTTCCGGCTTGGAGATGTGCAGGAAACTCCACGGTTTGCCGGCAGCGCGGGCGCGCGCCTCTTCGGTCGAAAGCACGTCGTAAGGCGGCGCGGCAACATCCGCGGCGCGGCGCGGGGCCGGCCGCAGGCCGGTGAAAGGTCGGATCATCAGCCGTGCTTGAAGACGATGGTCTTGGCCTGGGAAAACTCGCGCAGCGCCTCGATTCCTTTTTCCCGCCCGTGGCCGCTTTTCTTGACGCCGCCGAAAGGCAGCTCGATTCCGCCGCCGGCGCCGTAACCGTTGACGAACACCTGGCCGCAGCGCATTTTCTTCGCCATCCGCATCTGCCGCCCGCCGTCGCGGGTCCAGATGCCGGCCACCAGCCCGTAGTCGGTGGAATTGGCGAGCTTGACCGCGTCGGCTTCGTCTTCGAATGGAAGAATCGACAAGACCGGGCCGAACACCTCTTCGCGGGCCAGTTGACTCTGACGCGGCACCGGGCCGAACAGAATCGGCGCCACGTAGAAACCTCCTGCCGGCACGCCGTCGGCAATCTGCGCCTGAGCCAGCACCGGCACGCCGTCCTTCTTGGCCTGCTCGATGAAGCCCTGCACCCGCTTTTTTTGGTTGGCGGAGATCAGCGGGCCGCAGTCCAGATCCATCGCATGGCTGCCTACCCGCAATTGCGTGAAGCGCGCCGCGATCTTTGCGACGAAACTGTCGTAGGCGGATTTCTGGATCAATACGCGGCTGCCCGCGGAGCAGGTCTGCCCGCCGTTCTGCACGATGGCGCTCACCACCACCGGCGCCGCGGCTTCGATATCGGCATCCTCAAACAGGATCTGCGGCGACTTGCCGCCCAGCTCGAGCACGCAGCCGATGTGATTCTCCGCCGCCGCCTTCTGCACCAGCGTGCCGACTTCGGGCGAACCGGTGAAAGCCAGGAAATCGATTCCCGGATGGCTGGAGAGCGCCGCGCCGGCCTCTTCGCCGATGCCGGTCACCACGTTGATCGCCCCCTCGGGGAAACCCACGTCCTGCGCCAATTGTGCCAGGCGCAGCGGCACCACGCAGGCTTCTTCCGCCGGCTTCATCACCACGGCGTTGCCCATCGCCAGCGCGGGCGCCAGGCTGCGGCCGAACATCTGCGCCGGGTAGTTCCAGGGAATGATGTGGCCGGTCACGCCCTTCGGCTCGCGCAGGACGGTGACCATGTAGCCGTCGAGGAACGGGATGGTTTCGCCATGGAATTTATCGGCTGCCCCGCCGTAGAACTCGAAATAGCGCGCCGCCGCGGTGATGTCGGCACGCGCCTGCTTCATCGGCTTGCCGCAGTCGCGCGCTTCGAGCTGCGCCAGCTCCTCGTGGTGCGCCAGGATCGCGTCGCCCAGCTTCGCCATCAGACGGCCGCGCTCGATCGCGGTCATGCGGCCCCACGCGCCTTCCTCGAAGGCGCGGCGCGCGGCCGCGACGGCCGCGTCCACATCGGCCCTGGTGCCGCGCGCGATGCTTGCGAACGCCTGCCCGTCGCTGGGGCTGATCATGTCCAGCGTGCGGCCGTCGGAGGCTGGCTGCCATCTGCCTCCGATCAGGTTCTGGTATGCCGTGACGGACCGCTCCGCCACGCGTCTTGCGGTGGTGACGCTCATGGATTCGGTTCTCCCGTCATTGCTTCAGAGGCAGCAACGTCATTTCCACGCGCCGGTTCTGCGCGCGCCCGGCTTCGGTATCGTTGCTCGCCACCGGATGGTTTTCGCCTCCGCCGATGGTGATGATGCGCTCCTGCTTGATGCCCTTGCTGGTCAGGTACTGCGCCACCGCACCGGCGCGCCGCTCGGACAGCGCCTGGTTGTAGTCTGTCTCGCCGACGCTGTCCGTGTGGCCGGCAACTTCGATCACCGTCTTGTCGTACTTTTTCAGAACCAGCGCGACGCCGTCCAGAACCTTGAAGAACGAGGCGTTGAGGTCTGCGCTGCCGGTCTGGAAAGTGATGTTGCTCGGCATGTTGAGAATGAGGTTGTCCCCCTGGCGGGTCACCGACACGCCGGTTCCTTGCATCTGTTTGCGCAGGTCGGCCTCCTGCTTGTCCATGTACGCGCCCACCGCGCCGCCGGCAAGCGCTCCCACGCCGGCGCCGATCAGCGCGCGCTTCCGGCGATCCTGCGCATCCTTGCCGCTGATCGCGCCGATGACCGCGCCGGCGCCGGCGCCGATCGCCGCACCCTTGGTCGTCGAGCCGTATTTTTCTTCTCCGGTGAACGGATCGATGGTTTTGCACGCGCCCAGGGCGAGCGCACTGGCGGCAACTGCGATCAAAAGTTTGCGCATTCGGGACTCCTTTGCAGGTTCTTGTTTCGGTGGCGGCGCCGGCAATGCCGGTATCCGCCTGATGTGTTCGCCCGCCATTTTACCAATACGCTCTGGGCCTGAGCGGATGGATTGCGCGCCGACAGACCGGTACGGCCGCGCCTGCGATTCAGATCAGTCCCAATCGCACCAGGTCGGACCGCAATTGCTGCGGGCCGGTGAAATGCAGCGCGTGCAGGCCTGCGTTGCTCCCTGCCTCGACGTTGCGCGGGCTGTCGTCGATGAAAACGGTGCGGGCCGGATCGAGCCGGCAGCGCTCGATGGTCAGCGCGAAGACGCGCGGGTCCGGCTTCACCAGCTTCACTTCTCCGGACACCACGATGTCCTCGAACCAGTCGAGAAACCCGAACTTTGCGCGCGCCACCGGAAACGTTTCCGCGGACCAGTTGGTCAGCGCATACAGCCGATGCCCTCGCTGCCGCAGCTCGCCGAGGATGGCTACGCTTTCGGCGATCGGTTCGCGCAGCATCTTTGTCCAGTCGTCTTTCCACAACGCAATCAATTCCGCGTGCTCCGGGTGATCGCGGATGCGCTCGGCCACCGCCTCGGAAAACGGCTTGCCGGCGTCGATCTGATGGTTCCATTCCGGCGGCACGATCTCGGCAAGGAAGCGCTCCATCGCCGCTTCGTCGCTGCCAAACAGCGGCCGGTAGAGATAACGCGGGTTCCAGTCGATCAGCACCGCGCCCAGGTCGAACAGCACGGTATCCACGTCAACCCTTCATCGCTGCTTTTTCTTCCACGCTTCGTATTCGGCCCTGGTCGCATCATCGGGCGGATAGGTACCGCGCAGCGGCGCGCCGGCTTTCATTTTCTCCAGCGCGAAGGCCTCGAGTTGCTCCAGCTCCAGTCCGCTTTGCGCCACCTGGTCCGCCACGTGACGCGGAATGCACACCACGCCCTCCTCGTCTCCCACCAGAACATCGCCGGGCATGACCAGGACTTCGGCGCAGCCTACCGGGACGTTCATGTCCACCGCCAGATGGCGGTGCACGTGTGCCGGCGCGGCCATGCCCTTCGCGTATACGGGGAAATCCAGCGTCTGGATCGAAGCGTAGTCGCGCATTGCACCGTCGGTCACCGCGCCCGCCGCGCCGCGCATTTTCAGCCGCGACATCAGGATTTCGCCGGCCGCGGCGACCGAGTCCACGCCGCGGCAGTCGAACACCAGCACCTGCCCCGGCCGGATCTCGTCGATCGCCTTGCGCTGCGGATACTCGTTGGTGGCGATCGCATCGAAGCTGGCGAGATCCTCGCGTGCCGGCACGAAACGCACCGTCGCCGCTTCCCCGACCATGCGCAGGTGTGGATTCAGCGGCCGGACGCCGTGCAGAAAGGTGTTGCGGAATCCCAGCTTGAACAGTTGGGTGGTCAGTGTCGCGGTGGAGACGCGCCGCAGCTTGTCCAGCGTCCCCGGGGCGATGGGGGCAAGTTTCATGTCGTGTTCCTCGGTGGATTCTCCAAGCCGGGTATCGTAACCTAGGGAAGCTCTGCATAAGTCCCGCATGCGCGACCGAGGCGATTCGGGTCGAGGGCAAGACGGTGAGGACGCCGTGTAGCCGGCCTACATAAGGAGGAGCCGACGCAGGCATCGGCCCG
>JBBPIT010000046.1:0-28644 GCA_038040175.1 Pseudomonadota bacterium
CTTCACCCTTCACCCTTCACCCTTCACCCTTCACCCTTCACCCTTCACCCTTCATACTTGCTCTCATGTTTAATCCGTCGCGCGAAGACGTGCGCCGTTTCTTCTTCGAGGCCTGGCGCAAGTACCACGCCCAGGCCCCGCTGGAAGGGCTGGAAAAAACCGCGCTCGAAGTGGTGCTGCTGCACCCGGAGTATCACGCGCTGCTTGAGAGCGAAGACCGCAATATCGACCACGATTTCCTTCCCGAAGGCGGCCAACTCAATCCTTTCCTTCACCTGTCGCTGCATCTTGCTCTCGCCGAGCAGATCTCGATCGATCAGCCGCGCGGCATCCGCGGCCTGCACGCTCAGCTTCTGACGCACGCGCAGTCGGGGCACGACGCGCTGCACCTGCTGCTGGAATGTCTGGGGGAAGCGGTATGGCAGGCGCAGCGCAATCACGCCGCGCCGGATGAAGAGGCTTATCTGGACTGCATTCGCCGCAAGCTGGGCTAGTGTCCTGTTCCGCTAATTCGCGGCTGAAAACCCGACGAGAATCGGCGCCATGCTGTGTTACGAGTCCTCGCCGTGGGGCCCGCCACTGTCAAGGACTCGCGCCTTGCCTGACGCCGATTTCGCGGGTTTTCCGATCGATGATGGATTTTTGCTAAATGGATTTGAGGTCTGCCCTTCAAGGTTCGCAAGTTATCCCACGAATCAGCGGAACAGGACACTTGCGGCGCAGTTTATTTGACGGACAGACCTTTCTGCGCCGCATACCAGGCGGCCGTTCGGCGATCTGCGCGTCGCCGAGTTTGGGCATGCTCTTGAATCCGGATTGGCCGTGACAGGCGTTGCAGGTCACGGTCTTGCGCTTGCCGGCGGCCGGGTCTCCCTCGGCGGCATAGGCCGGCTTACTTCTTGCCGGCATCGGCGTAGAACGCAGCCAGACCGGCCATGTCCTGCTCGGTGAGGCTGGAAGCGATTGCCTTCATGGTCGCATGGTTGCGCTCGCCCGCTTTGTAGGCCTTCAGCGCGGCCACGATGTAACCGGGGTTCTGTCCACCAAGCTTGGGAACGTGGTAGGTCTCCGGATAGGCGGCGCGAAACCCGGAGATCAGCCCTCGGGCAGCGGAGCCCCCTCGGCTATCGGCACCGAATGGGTGAATTTGCGGTCGTGGGTATCTTCCACCTCGATTTTCAACTCGCCCTTGTCTTGCGGATTGAAGAAGAACCGGAAGTTGGGATTGTCCGATATGGAGAAATCCACCTCCGCATCCATCACCGGCCTGCCGTCGAACGAAACCTTCACGCTGCGCACGAACTGCGGCACTTTTTCCGCATCGAAGTCCCCCGCCAGCGCGGATTCATTCGGGTGGCGGATCATCAGTTGCACCAGATTGGGCTTGCCGTTTTTCATCCGCGCTCTCCCTTATTGCTGCCTGGCAAGTCCGTGGGAAGTATAGCCCAATGCCTCACGGCATCAGGGCCCCTCATTCCCACTCGAGCTCGGTATACGCCGTGGTCACGTTGCGGCGGTGGAAGGTGTCGAAGGCGGCCCAGTTCTTCGCCTCGGAAAGGCCGACCTCTTCGGTGGCCTGCTGAATCGTTTTTCTGTTCCTGATCGCGGCGCGCGTTTCGTCGAGGATCACCGTGAAATAGCGCCGCTGCGGGTCGAGAACCTCGGGCCACGGTGCCTGCGAGCGTCCATGACCGGCAACATAGTGCGCCGCATCGATCTTGCGCAGATCGTCCATCACCCCAAGAAAGCCGGTAATGGTGGCGTCGATAACCGGCGTATGGTCCACGAACAGCAGGTCCGCCAGCCAAAAGGTGCGGGTCGCGCGGTCGAAGACCGTGAGATCGTCGTCGGTGTGCGCCGGCGGCCACCCCTGCACCACCACGGTTCTGCCGCCGAGATCGAGTTCGAGCCTGCCGTCGACCAGCAGCGTCGGCTGCACGATGTCGCTGCCCTCGGCAAATTCGCCCAGATCGCGCCGCAAATAATTGAGGTAGGGCCGCGCGCGGGCGGCGAGCTGCCGCGGATAGTTCCGGTGCGCGATGAATTGCGCCCCGTCGTCGAGGAAGGCCGCCGCGCCGAAAAAATGGTCCGGGTGCACATGTGTCAGCACCACGTGGCATATCGGCACCTGCGTCACCCTGCGGATCGCCTTTTTCAACGCCCGGCCAACCGGAAGCGATCCTCCCGCATCCACCACCAGCACGCATCGCTCTCCGACGATGAAGCCGATGTTGGCGTTGTCGCCCAGGTTCTCCGGCGACCGCTCCTCGAAGCTGCCGTAATGGACGTAGTTCCCGGGCGCGACTTCGGTCACCTCGAAGTTCCTGATCTGCGCCGGCTCCACGGCGATTGCCGTCTGCGCGGTCACGACGGCCACCGCGGCAAGCATGGCGGCTGTCACCCTGATCCGATTCATGCGTTTCCTCGTCTGCGCACCGGACCATTAGAACAGAATCCTTTTTCCCTTGCCTGCGCTGCGGGTCTCGACTACGGTGAGCATTATGCTCGGGGTTTGCCTGCCCATGATTTCACTTCGGACCATCGCTGCGCGGCTGGCGACGATTGCGCTCCGCGCGCTCGCGCTTGCGCTGCTGGTCGCTTGCCCGGCCCGCGCCGCAGACGAACTCAGGCCGGAAAAGGTTGCCGACGGCGTGTACGCATTCGTCGCCGACACCGGCGAGATCTCTCCCGCAAATCGCGGCAACGTGGGCAACAGCGGCTTCATCGTCGGCCCCACCGGCGTGGTGGTCATCGACACCGGCATCTCCTACCGCCACGGCCGGCGCATGCTGGCGGCAATCGGCCGGGTGACGGCCAAGCCGGTCGAGCTGGTGGTGGTCACGCACGCGGTGCAGGAATTCCTGTTTGGCAACGCCGCGTTCGAAGAACGCGGCGTTGCCATCCTCGCGCACAGCGAAACCGCCGCGCTGATGAAAGCGCGCTGCGCACACTGCCTGGATAGCCTGCGCCCGGTTCTCGGCGACGAGCTCGAGGGCAGCCGCCTGGTGCTGCCCCAGCGGCAGGTGAGCGGAAGCACGACGATCGAGGCCGGCGGCCGGATGCTCGAGCTGCTTTACCTGGGCTGGGCCAGCACGCCTGGCGACCTCGCGGTGTTCGACCGCGCCACCGGCACCCTGTTCGCCGGCGGCCTGGTCGCGGTAAACCGCATTCCCGAGATCCGCGACTGCGATTTCGAAGGCTGGATACGCGCGCTCGAAACGCTGCGGGAACTGCCGGTGAAGCGCGTCGTGCCCGGGCACGGCCCCGTGTCCGGTCCGGATGCGATCCGGTCCACTGCGGACTACCTGCGCGCCCTGGATGAGAAGATCAAGGCGCTGTACGCCAGGAGTTCGAGCCTGCTCGAATCGGTGGATAACGCCGCGCTGCCGGCCTACGGCGCCTGGGCCATGTATGCGACCACCCACCGGCAAAATGCGCTGCATCGCTACCTGCAACTGGAGATCGAGGAACTCGGCGGCGACCCTCGCTCGACTGCACTACCGCAACGCTGAATCCCCGGGATCCTGAATCCGGATTCCGAGGCGCAACGTATCGATCCCCTATAATGCGGCGAACGGCCACTCTACTTGGAACACATGGGTCACCGCCTAACCAAGATCTACACCCGCACCGGCGACGCCGGCACCACCGGACTCGGCGACGGTTCGCGGGTATCAAAGGTCAGTCTGCGCATCGAGGCAATCGGCGCGGTGGACGAACTGAACAGCGTCATCGGCGTACTGCTCGCCGAAACGTTGGCAGACACGGTACGCCAATGCCTGCACGACGTGCAGCACGACTTGTTCGATCTCGGCGGCGAACTCAGCATCCCGGGATACGCCAGCATCGGGGATACGCATGTCGCGCGGCTGGAGGGCCTGCTTGACCGGTTCAACGCCGATCTGCCCGCGCTCAAGGAATTCATCCTGCCGGGCGGTTCGCGCGCCGCCGCGCTATGCCATGTGGCGCGCACCGTTTGCCGCCGCGCCGAACGCCGGGTGGTCGCTCTTGCCGCCGCGGAACAGTTGTCCCCGGCCTTGCAGCGCTATCTCAACCGGCTCTCCGATCTGCTGTTTGTGCTCTGCCGGGTGCTCAACCGCGACGCCGGCATAACCGACGTGTACTGGCAAAAAGGCAAGAACCGCGGCTAGCCCGCGTGACACCCAT
Organism: Pseudomonadota bacterium; assembly: GCA_038040175.1. Lineage (GTDB taxonomy): Bacteria > Pseudomonadota > Gammaproteobacteria > Burkholderiales > JACQAP01 > JACQAP01. Next base: position 4,168 of record JBBPIT010000046.1, read on the forward strand.
GGACGCGGAACAACTCTCCGACCTGCTTTCCCGCTGCGCCCTGCGCGACCAGCGGGCATTCAGGACGCTGTATCAGCATAGTTCGGCAAAACTGTTTGCCGTTGCGGTACGTATAACCCGTAGAAGGGACTGGGCCGAAGAAGTGCTGCAGGAGAGTTTCATCAATATCTGGAACCATGCCTCGGGTTACAACGCGGCGAAAAGCGCACCGATGACCTGGATGACCGCCATCGTGCGCAACCGGGCACTGGATCTGCTGCGCCGGCCGCGGGACGTCGAAATCGACGAGGGCCACGAGGGCCTGATGGCATCGATCCCGGATGAGTCCCCCGGTCCGGAGGAACTGCTCAAGCAGTCCATGGAGGCCGGTGCGCTGGCGGAATGCATGAAGCAGCTGACCGGCGAGCAGCAGAAGAGCATTGCGCTGGCTTTCTTCAACGGGCTTTCCCATGGCGAGTTGGCGCGGCAGATGCAGAAACCGCTCGGCACCGTGAAGACCTGGATTCGCCGCGGGCTGGAACGCCTGAAAAGCTGCCTTGATGCACAGGGCATATGACGCAATCTTGCTGACTATCCGGTACATCGGATCGCGAAAATGAAATTCGCCAACGCAGAGCTGCGCAACAAACTGGCCGCCGAGTACGTGCTCGGCACCATGTCCGCGCACGCACGCCGGCGTTTCGAAATCAATCTGAAGGAGAACCCGGCGCTGAGGCGCGCGGTGGCAGAGTGGGAGAAACGACTGACGCCACTGGCGCTGGCGCTGCCGGAGATCGAGCCGCCGTCACGCGTCTGGCAGGCCATCGAGTCCAGAATCCGCCCCGGCAGGCAGGCCACCAGGCCGGGCGTCTGGGAAAGCCTGTCGTTCTGGCGTTTCTCGTCCATTGCTAGCGGGCTTGTGGCGCTGGCGTTGCTGATCCTGGTGGCGGTTCCGGGCCCGGAAGCGCCTCCGGCTGATGGCACCAGGATGGTGGTGGTCCTGAACGACCTGAAGACCACGAACCCGGCGATGACGGTGTCCTGGGAACCCGGCAAACCCGGGAAACGCGTCATGCGCATCCGCGTCATCGGCCACGCCGACATGGCGCCGGGTACGGCATGGGAGCTTTGGATGCTGCCGGGTGAGGATCAAAAACCGGTATCGCTGGGCCTGATCACGACCCACGATGCCCAGACAGTGGTCGTGCCCGAGCCGCTGGCCGCAAAGCTGGACCAGGCCCAGGGCCTGGCGATGAGCGTCGAGCCCGCAGGCGGCTCGCCCACCGGCTTGCCTACCGGGCCGGTGCTCTACGCCGGCCAGTGCGTAAAGACCTAGACTTTCGCCACAGAGGACGCAGAGACAGTTCAAGCGCGTTCAACGCTATCGGTTTTTCATTCGCTTCGTGTTCCTTCGTCTTTCCTTCGTGTACCTTCGTGTTGAATGCGTTCAAGGTTTAGTCCTGACGGTATCGAGATCGGCGCAGATCTTTTCCGCAGCATCGAGAACGCGCGGCGTTTGCCGGGTGATGAGGTCGGCGGAGACAGTGAAGATCGCCCCCGTCCGCACCGACTTGAGGTAGGGGTAACGCTGCCAGCCTTGTGAGCCGGCGTCTTCGGCTTCGGAGCCGATGATGATGGCATCCGGGTCCGCGGCCAGCACCTGTTCCGGCGACACGACTGCGGCCAGTTGCGGCAGATCGCCAAACGCGTTGCGCGCACCGCAGAGCCGCAATACGTCGCTGATCAGATGCTCGCCGTTGACGGTGATCAGCGGTTGATGCCACGCCTGAAACAACACGCTCACCGCAGACCTTCCACGGTAGCGCTCGCGCAACCGGTCTGCGCGCGAGACAAAGGCCAGCGCCGCAGCCTGCGCGCGCCCGCTGGTCCCCAGCAACACGCCCAGCATCCGCATATGGCGCGGGATGTCCTCGAGCCGCCGCGGCTCCAGCACCAGCACGGCGAACCCGAGCCTCTCCAGACGTTCCACATCCGCGATGCGATTGCCGCTGCCCCACGCCAGCACCAGGTCCGGTCGCAATGCCAGGATTCGCTCGAAGTCGAGTCCCGCGGCATCGCCGACTTCTGCGAGGGCCTGCGCCTCAGGCGGAAAATCGCTGCCCCGCACTTTTCCGACCAGACGATTGCCGGCGCCGGCGGCGAAGACCAGTTCGGTGAGATGCGGCGCCAGCGCAATGACCCGCTGCGCCGGCGAATCGCGATGCAGGACAACGCCGCGATCGTCGATGACCTCGACGGCCGCCGGGGCGGTTACCGCGAAAAACTGGAAAGCCAGCGGAAAAAACCAGGCGCCGCATTGGCAGCGCAAGTGCTCAGCGTTCCATGTAGTGGAGCAGGTTGGAACTGGTATGGCGCAGGCGCTGCGACAGCAGGGTCACCAGCTTGACCAGGACCTTGGCCCCGAGGCTTGGCTCATCGAGGATGATCTGCACCATGCTGTCGCGCGACAGCACGGCAAATGTGGTTGGCTCCAGCGCCATGCAGGTGGCAAAGCGCGGTTCGCCGTCGATCATCGACATCTCGCCCAGCGTTGCACCGGGCCCGACCGTTGTCATCGGCCGTAGATGGCCGTGCGAATCGGTCTTCACGATTTCCACCCGGCCCTGAATGATGAGCAGCATGTAATCGTCGATGTCGCCCTCGCGGATGATCATCTGCCCTGCTTCGGCACGGAAGATCTGCATGAAACCGGTCAGCCTCTGCACGTCCTCGCGGGTGAAGTCCGCAAAGAATTTCGAGTGGCCGATCATGTCGAAGATCTGCTGCGCGAGCGCAGTCCCCTCTCCCAGGTGTTCGAGGGTATTCAGAAGCATGTTTTGCGGCTCCTGGAGGTCGGTATCAGCCACGATCATTGAAAGTCAGGGTCGGAGTATTTCGCTCCGGCATTGCCGAATTTCCCTCGGCCGGAACGCATCGGATCCATTATGCGTTAGCAGCCGCAGGCGGTAAAGCCCGATCCGGTGCCACCCCCGGGGCGGGTTCAGGAGATTGCCGTATCCCGGTAACGCCGCGCCAGCTCGGCACGCTTGAGGCAGGCCTCGCGGGCAATCGCGACGTCGGCGAGGAAGTGGGGCAGTTCATCCAGCCGAAGCGCCTGCGGTCCGTCCACCAGCGCTTTGGCCGGGTTGGGATGAAAATCCACCAGCACCATGTTCGCACCAGCGAGCACACCCTGGGCGGTGACGTGCATGACGTCGAGGATGCCGTCGGGGCCGGCCATGCGCGAGCCCACCGAATGGCTGGGGTCGACGCATACCGGCATGCGGGTAAGCCTCCTTACCACCGGCACGTGGGAGAAATCCACGAAGTTGCGGTGCGGGTCGCCGAGGTTGGTCTTCATGCCGCGCAGTCCGAACACCACTTTGTGATTGCCCTCGCTGGCAAGGTATTCGGCGGCGTTCAGCGACTCGTCGAGCGTGATGCCGAAACCGCGCTTGATCAGCACCGCGAATTCTTTCTGGCGCCCGACGATCTTCAACAGTTCGAAGTTCTGGGTATTACGCGTGCCGATCTGCAGCATGACCCCGGTCGGGTTGCCGGTATCGCGCAATGCCTGGCGAATCTCTTCCACGTGCGATTCGTGGGTCACCTCCATCGCGATCACCTTGATGCTGTACTTGCCTGCGAGCTCGAACACATAGGGCAGGCAGGCCTTGCCGTGGCCCTGAAAGGCATACGGACTGGTGCGCGGCTTGTAGGCGCCCATGCGGGTGCACTGCTGGCCGTTGTCCTTGAGCGCACGCATCATGATTTCGACGTGCTCGCGGTTGTCCACCGCGCACAGTCCGGCAAATACGTGCAGCGTGTCCTGGCCGAAACGCAGGCCCTGATAGTCGAAATGGGTGGGCCGGGTGTCACCGGGATGGCGTCCAAGCACGCGGTACTCCTCCGACACCCTGATCACCCGCTCGACGCAGGGCAGGCTCTGCATGTCTTCGATGGCGAGCGCCTTGGTGTCGCCGAGCAGATAGACTTCGGTGACCGAACGCTCGGTGCCCTGGATTCGGTGTATCCGCGTCTTGATGTTCGGCAATAGCGCAAGCGCCTGCATCAATTGCTCGTATTCCGGGCTTTGCGAATCGGCGCTGTCGCTGAGAATTAGGATCATTGTGTGGGGGTGAGGGACGAGGGGCGAGGGACGAGTGGGTGATTGGGTGAAGACGTGAAGGATGAAGGCGTGAAGGATGAAGGCGTGAAGGGTGAAGGGTGAAGGCGTGAAGGATTCAGATCTCTAGCCCCTAGTCCCTTTTCCCTCGACCCTCGTCCCTCGTCCCTCGTCCCTATACCCTTTTTTACGCAGTGCCGCCGACGGTCAGTCCGTCGATCCGCAGCGTCGGCTGCCCCACGCCCACCGGCACGCTCTGCCCTTCCTTGCCGCAGGTACCGATTCCGGAATCGAGGCTCATGTCGTTACCGATCATCGACACGCGCGTCAGCACGTCCGGGCCGTTGCCTATCAGGGTGGCGCCCTTGACCGGGTAAGTCACTTTCCCGTCCTCGATCATGTAGGCCTCGGCGGCGGAGAACACGAATTTGCCGCTGACGATGTCCACCTGTCCGCCGCCGAAGTTGACCGCGTACAGGCCGTGTTTCACCGAGGCGATGATCTCCTGCGGATCCTTGTCGCCGTTGAGCATGTAGGTGTTGGTCATGCGCGGCATGGTGATGTGCGCGTACGATTCGCGCCGGCCGTTGCCGGTCGGGGACGCACCCATCAGTCGCGCGTTGAGCGTGTCCTGCATGTAGCCCTTGAGGATGCCGTCCTCGATCAGCACGGTCCGTTGCGTCGGATTGCCCTCGTCATCCACGTTTAGCGATCCGCGCCGCCTGGTGATGGTGCCGTCATCCACCACCGTGACCCCCGCTGCGGCCACGCGCTCGCCGATGCGCCCGGCAAACGCCGAGCTGCCCTTGCGGTTGAAATCGCCTTCGAGGCCGTGGCCAATCGCCTCGTGCAGCAGCACGCCGGGCCAGCCCGGCCCGAGCACCACGGTCATGGTGCCGGCCGGCGCCGGCCGCGCCGACAGGTTGGTCGCCGCCTGGTGCACGGCCTTGGCGGCGTATTCCCTGAGGATGTCGTCGCTAAAGTAGGCGTAGTCGAAACGCCCGCCGCCGCCGGCACTGCCCTGTTCGCGCCGCCCGTTTTCCTCGACGATCACTTGCAGCGACAGGCGGGTGAGTGGCCGCACGTCGGCGGCAAGAACGCCGTCGGAGCGCGCCACCAGGATCACCTCGTATTCTCCGGCCAACGTGGCCATCACCTGAACCACCCGGCTATCGAGCGCGCGCGCGTAGCGCTCCAGCTGTTCCAGCAGCTTCACCTTGTCCTGGTCGGACAGGCTCCCCAGCGGATCCTGCGGCAGGTACAGCTCGCGGCCCTGGGTTCGCTTCGCCACCCGGGTCGTGCCCGCGCCGCCTTGGCGCGCGATGGCGCGCGTGGCGTAGGCCGCCGATTCGAGTGCAGGCACGCTGATGTCATCCGAGTAGGCGAATGCGGTTTTTTCGCCGCTCACCGCGCGTACGCCCACGCCCTGGTCGATGTTGAAGCTGCCGGACTTGACCATGCCCTCCTCCAGACTCCAGCCCTCGGAGCGCGAATACTGGAAGTACAGGTCGGCATAGTCCACGCTGTGGCTCATGATCTGGCCGAATACGCGCGCCAGCCCGCCGGCGTCAAGTCCATAGGGAGCAAGCAGCGTGCTGTCGGCGGTGGCGAACAGCAGTTCGTGGTTGTTGGTCGGATCGTTTGGCATGGAGATTCAGGGACGAGGGGCGAGGGGCGAGGGACGAGGGAAGGAAGATTAGAAATCTGGAAATGTCCTTGGTTCGTGTTTTATCTTAAGTCGGGGCTCTTACCCGAGAATTCAAATCTGCTTTAAGTAGTTCTCCAGTCCCTATCCCTCACCCCTCGCCCCTCGTCCCTCGCCCCTGGTTTTCATATGCTGTGTATCGCCCGATGCGTAAGCGCCGGCAGGCTCTTGCGCAGGCTGGCCTGGTACGCGGGATTGACCCAGGCGCTGACGATGCCCGAACCGCGCGGCAGCCGGTCGAGCACGGTTCCCCACGGGTCCACGATCATCGAATCTCCGTGCGTCTCGCGCCCGCTCAGGTGATAGCCTCCCTGTGCCGGCGCCAGGACGTAGGACAGGTTTTCGATGGCGCGCGCCCGGACCAGCGCTTCCCAGTGGGCGCGGCCGGTGGTCTCGGTGAACGCGGACGGAACCACGATGATGTCCACGTCCTTCATGGCACGATACAGCTCGGGAAAACGCAGGTCGTAGCAGACCGAAAGGCCGATGCGCCCGAACGGCGAGTCCACCACCTTGACCTGCTTGCCCGGTTCGATGGTGCCCTGCTCGGCGAACTTCTCCTTGCCCAGGTCCAGGCTGAACAAATGGATCTTGTCGTAACGCGCCACCATTCTGCCGGTGTCGTCGTAGACCTGGCAGGAATTGTAGATCTTGCCCTCGACCGGCGTTTCCATCGGCACGGAGCAGCCCACCAGCCAGATCTTGAGCCTGGCTGCGATCTCGGCGAGAAACGCCTGGATCGGTCCGTCGCCGTCTTTCTCGCGGACCTTGACCTTGTCCGTGGGGCGCATACCCATGATGGCGAAATACTCCGGCAGCGCCACCAGCTTCGCGCCTTCTGCCACCGCCATTTCGATCAGCCGGCCGGCTTCATTGAGGTTGGCCGACACGTTCGGCCCGGAGGCCATCTGCACCCCGGCAATGCGAAAGCCGTGCGGCTGGTTCTTTGACCCGCCCGCGGGAGAATGTTCACGTGCGCCGCGCACCTTGGCGCGGCCGAATCCCGATCTGTTGATGGTTGCCATGTCTGGTCTGAGCGTTGAAACGAGCGCGAATTGTAACCTGCTCCGACTGCTTTCCTACCGCCTCGGCGAAGCAGTTTCGGCGGGCTTGTTGATGCGCGCGACCACCGGGTCGGCCCAAGTGCCGGTTACCGAATATTCGAACGACGCGAACTCACTGAAGGGGTCCTTGAGCGCTTTCTGTGCGAGGTAAGCCGCCAGGCCCACCGCCGGGTTTACGATCGCGCCGACCAACGCAATGCTTTCCGAAAGCAAGGGTGTTACGCGCACGATCAGATTCTGGGTTTCGGCCGCGAGGTCCACCTGGCCGCGCATGCCCACGCGCGCCGCCGAGCCATCCATTTTGAAGTCTTCGGTATGCGCCACGCCGTTGGCGATGTTCAGATTGGCGCTGATGCGGTCGAAGGTGAAGCCTTTGCTGAACACGTCCTGGAAATCCAGCGACGCCCGGCGCGGCAACGCCTGCAGGCTCAGAATGCCCAGCAGCTTTGCCACGCCCGGCTCGATCTGGCGGAATCGGCCATTCTTGGCTTCCAGTCTCAGCCGTCCGGAAAGCGACGGGATGTCGACCCGATACGGGCTGCCCGCCCAGGCGACCGGCCCTTCGAGCAGCGCCGAGCCCCCCTTCACGCCTTCCTGCCAGCCGACCCGCGAAAAGAATTTGCCGATGTCGTTCACTTCCAGCCGCACCGACACGTCGGTGCGCGATGCCTCGCCGACCGCCCAACGGCCATTGATATCAAGTTTGCTTTCGGGATTGACGATCTCCAGGCGCTGCAAGCGCCAACCGGACGGATCGGGATCGGCGAGCACGGTAAGGCGCCCGAGGTCCTTGCCTTCATAGTTGAAACTCTCGGCGACCAGATCGACCGAGGGCAGGCGCTCGCTCGAGAGGCTGTCCGGCGCGCCGGCCTCAAGCGTAGTGGTCAGCGGCGGCAGCGTGAGCCGGGCCAGGCGCGCAGACAGGCGTCCGTCGCCTGCCGATGCCCACGACAACTGACCGGCGATCTCGCGCCCCGAAAGCGCGACCTTCCATGCCGAGTCCTGCCTTGTCGCATTGATCCTGAGGTCGTGGAATCGCCTCCGATTGGCATCGAGGATGCCGATCTGCAGGTCGGCGCCGGCAAGATCAATCGGGGTGCCCCCTGGACCGCCTGCGAAAATGGGGCGCCAGCTATCCACGTCCACCACATCCAGGCTGCCGTTTACCCACAAGCCATCGGCCGCCGGCAGCGAAGCAGCCGCACCCAGGCTTACCATGCCGCGCCGTATGCCATCGGGATCCGCCGAATCCAGCAGCAGCCGCGCCGAGGCCACCTTGCCCAGGTCGATCGCGAGCAGGCGCTGGCGCCCGGGGCGCTCGCGCAATTCCAGCCGCAGGGGCAGGCTGGCACCCGCGGCCTTTGCAAACGGCGCGGGCAGCATCGAGCCGATTCCCACCAGATTCGAATCGAACCTGAGGCTGGCCATCTTGTCGCGTACACCGATGTTGCCGCGCCATTCGGTCCGTCCTTCCACGAACTGCAGCGCGGGATGGTTCGATACGCTGCGCAACAGGCCCGCGTCCAGTGTGCCGGCGACATTGAGCACCATGCCGCCGTCCTTCTGGTTAGAGGCGTCGAAGGAAATCGGATTGCCGGCCAGCAGGGCGCGGCCGTCCTTGACGGTCACGCTTTTCCTGGTAAAGGCGATGCGCGCGCCAAATCCTTCCAGCGGCGGCAGGCGCGGGTCCACGGTAACCTGATTGTCGCGCAGTACCAGGACACCGGAGATCACAGAGTCGGCCATCTGCCGCAACGGCAGGTCGAGCTCGAGATCGAGCCGGGCATCGCCGCTCGCCTTCATGTCCTCGGTGAACCGGTTGATGTATCGCAACACCCGGCTGGATTCGACGAAGCGCAGAAACTCCGCTGTCGGCCCTTCGGCCGCGCCTTTCACCAGCAGATGCTCATTGTGCTTGCCGAGTTCGGGGATGGAGGCCACCACGTTGGATAGCCGCAGCCCCAGGATCGAACCCGCCTGGGGGCGTACTTCCATGCGCCGGCCGCGAAATACCACCTCGGCGACGGCGTTCGTCAGCGGTGGCCAGCCATCGGCATAGTCGAGCGTCACACCCGTCACCCGGGTCTTCACCTCGAACAATCCGGTCTTCTCGTTCTCGAACGGAAAATCCTTGAGCGGACCCTGCAGTCGGAAACGCACGTCGCGCGACTCGCCCGCGAGCAACGCCCGCTTGAGCCACGCCTGCGTCACCGGGGCGAACACCGGGATGTAGCGCCACAGCTGGCGCGCATCGACGCGCACCATCGAGCCGGCCAGATCGGCGCTGCCGCGGCCTCCTTTGGGGTTGGTGCGGTACCAACCGTACACGTTGCCGGCCAGGTACTCATTGGTAAACGCCACGCTCTTGAGGGTAACCAGTGTGTGCCCCTCCTGGAACTTCCAGTCCGCTTCTGCGGTGAGAAAGTCCAGCGTCACTTCTTCACTGAACACGCGCGGCAATTCGACGTGAGCATCGCGGGCGCTGAGCGACACCGTGCCGCCGCCGTCATTGGCGTCGAACTGGCCACTGATGCCGCGAAAACCGGGGAAAGCCCCGTCCGCCTGCAGCGTGAGGCCGGAGAAACGCGCGCTGGCACGGTACGGCCGGTCGGCATTCCACTCGCCCTCCCAGGAAAACTGGGCCTCGTCGACCATGCCGCTCGGTGAGGAGCGCGCCAGCCGGCCGCGCAGCGATGCGTCGAGGGGAAGGTATTCGCCCAGTTGCACCACCGGCGCAAGGTCGAGCTTTTCCAGTCGCAGTTCCGAGCGGCGGCTGCCATCGCCCGTCGCAGTGCGGGTAAAGGACAATTGCATCGGCGCCAGCGTCAATCCCTCGGCGGTGGTAAAACCGAGCGCCTGCGCGGTGATCTGCGTTCGCTCCCCGCGGCTGTTCCAGCCAAGCCGCCCGCGCAGATTGGCAAGCGCAAGCTCGGGAAGATCGGGCGCGAGCCGCGCCTGCACGTTGACCAGATGCAGGTCGGCGGTCGCCGCAGCCACCCGGGGGCCCTCCAGATCCATCCAGACGCGCAGCGAACCGAGGCCGCGCGCCACATCGAGCGGCACCGCAATCCAAGTCTGCGCCTGCGCCAGATCGGCGTAACCGAACTCCAGGTACAGGCGGCCGCGCCACGCCTGCAGATCATGCGCGCTGCGGCCCCACAGTTCGCCGCGAGCCACGATCTCAGAGGCGACTTCCGCAGGGGGCGAGCCGTTCAGTCCAAAGCGATGGCTTTCGCCGTCGTTGTCGAGACGAAAGTTAACCCCGGCGAGCGCCAGATCCGGCGCGGCGCGCGCCTCGTCGCGCCAGACTATCTGCGCATTGCGCACCACCACCTGATGCTGCGTCAGCAGCCAGTCCGCAAATCCTCCGTCGCCGCCCTGACTGCGCTCGACCGTGATGCCGGCGACCCACAGCACGCCGGCGGCGTCGCGTCTGACTTCCAGTTCCGGCTCGACAATCTCGAGCGCGTCGAAGCGCACCTCGGCATCGAGCAGCGACAACCACGACAGCACCGCCTCGACCCGGCCCAGACTCAGCGCCTGCTGGTTCCGCGAATCGAAGACACGCACATCCTGAAAACTCAGCTCGGGCCGGTAGCCCTGCCAACTGCCGGTGATCGCGCCGATCGAGACCCGCTGTCCTGCCGCCCGGCTGATCGCCTGCGCGATCGGATCGCGATAATCGTTGATGTTCGGCAGGACCACATAGCGCAGTCCGATCACCAAGGCGACGAATACGATGCCGGCGGCCAGCACCGTGTAAGTCGCGAGGCGATAGGTCCAGAGCGAACCGTGCTTGAGAATAAAGAGGCTGCGTTTGAGAACCACGGTTTGACGTTGTCAGGGCGAAGGATAGGTTCAGTTAAGATACGCGGACGTCAGTAAGATTCCCCGGATGCCCTGGCTGTGCCTCCATGAGGCCTGCCAAACTTTCCGGCGTATCGTTGACGCGCGAGACGCCGATGCGTTGACATCGGCCGGGCGACAACCCCGATTCGGGTATCCTGCTCTCAGGATTTCCGGATTCTAGACTACCGGAGCATGTCTTCCCCCGCACTTTCGAACGGCACGCAATCCGAAAGCATCGCGCGCGCGGCGCGGCTGTCGCGCTACGCGCGTCACCTGCTGTCAGCCAACCCCGCGCTCGCGGCCGAAGCTGCGGCGGATTCGCCGTTTGCGCCCGACGAGATGCGCGCGCGCCTTTCCGGCGCCGACTTCGGCGACGAGGACGCACTCAAGACCGGCCTGCGCCGGCTGCGTCAGGCGGTCATGCTGCGTCTCATCACCCGCGACCTGGGCGGACGCGCCGATCTTGCCGAGGTGGTCGCGACCGCCACGGCGCTTGCGGAAGAAACCCTGCGCACCGCGGCTGCACGCCACGCGCAATGGCTGGCGCGCGACTTCGGCCGGCCCCTCGGCGTCGCATCGGGAGAAGTACAGGAATTGCACGTGATCGGCATGGGCAAGCTCGGCGGCGCCGAACTCAACGTGTCCTCGGACATCGATCTCATCTTTGCCTATCCCGAAGACGGGGAAACCGACGGCCCGCGCCGGATCGCCAACAACGAATATTTCACACGTCTGGCGCGCAAACTGATCGCCGCGCTCGGCGAAGTCACCGCGGACGGTTTCGTGTTCCGGGTCGACACGCGGCTCAGGCCCTACGGCGACAGCGGACCGCTGGTGGTGAGCTTCGACATGCTGGAAGACTACCTCGCCAACCAGGGCCGCGAATGGGAACGCTACGCCTGGGTGAAAGGCCGGACCATCAGCGGCGACCGCGGCGCACAGCTCGAAGCCATGGTCGCCCCGTTCGTGTACCGGCGTCACCTCGATTTCAGCGCGCTCGCCAGCCTGCGCGAGCTGCATGCGCAGATCCGCCAGGAAGTGCAGCGGCGCGAGATTGCCGACAACATCAAGATCGGCCCCGGCGGCATTCGCGAGATCGAGTTCCTGGTGCAGGTATTTCAGATCATTCGCGGCGGGCGCGAGCCGCAGTTGCGCCTGCGGCCGACGCTGAGAGCGCTGGCCCTGCTCGGAGACAAGCAGTTGCTGCCGGCGGCGGCCGTCGGGGAATTGCACGCGGCGTACGTGTTTCTGCGCAACCTCGAGCACCGCTTGCAGTACCTGGATGACCAGCAGACGCAGATGCTGCCCGCGGGCGCGGAAGACCGGCAGCTGGTCGCCGAAATGATGGGCTATCCCTCTTATGCCGACCTCGACCGCGACCTGGCGGGCCATCGAGGCGTGGTGTCCCGGCATTTCGAAGCGATCTTTGCCGGACAGCCCGAAGATGCGACGGCAGATCCCTGCGCCGACCTCTGGCTGCAACAGTTACCCGAAAAGGACGCGCTGGCCCGGATTGCCGCCCTGGGTTACGCCGACGCGGCGCGCATTTTCCGGCTGATTGCGGACATCCGGTCCAGCGGCCGCTATCGCCGCATGGCGGCCTCCGGCCAGGCGCGCCTGGACCAGTTGATGCCGAAATTGCTCAAGCTCGCCACCACCCTCCCCGGCCCGGATGCGACTTTCGAGCGGGTGCTGCAGGTGGTGGAAAGCATCGGCCGGCGCGAGTCCTACCTGGCACTGCTGCTCGAGTATCCGCTGGCGCTGGCGCGACTCGCCCGTCTGGCTTCCGCAAGCCCCTGGGCAGCCGGGTATATGGCACAGCACCCGATTCTGCTCGACGAACTGATCACGCCGCAAAGCGGACAGGCCCCGGACTGGCCGCAACTGCGCACCGCGCTGCGCGCCAGTCTCGATGAACACGCCGGCAATACCGAGCGGCAGATGGATATCCTGCGCCACTTCAAGCAGACGCAGACGCTGCGCCTGCTTGCGCTCGACCTTGCCGGAGACCTGCCGCTGGAAACGCTGTCCGACCACCTCAGCGATCTCGCCTGCGTGGTGCTGGAGGAAGTGCTGCGGCTGGCCTGGGACGGATTAAGGGTGCGCCACCGCGACGAACCGCACTTCGCCATCGCCGGTTACGGCAAGCTGGGCGGCAAGGAACTGGGATACGAGTCGGACCTCGACATCATCTTTCTCTATGACGACGCGGACGAGAGCGCGCCGGAGATCTACGCCAGGCTCGCGCAGCGCATCAACACCCTGCTCACCAGCACCACCTCCGCCGGCGTGCTCTACGAAACCGACCTGCGGCTGCGGCCCAACGGCACGGCCGGTCTGCTGGTAAGCCACATCGACGCATTCCGCGACTACCAGTTCAAGGACGCGTGGATCTGGGAACACCAGGCCCTTACGCGCGCGCGCGCGGTTGCCGGAGACGCGCAAATCGGCGCCCGCTTCGAAGCCATCAGGTTCGAGGTGCTGCGACGGCCGCGCGACCTGGCCTCGCTCAGGCAGGAGATCCGCGCGATGCGCGACAAGATGCGCCGGAGCCATCCCAACGACACCCGGCTGTTCGATCTGAAACACGACCGCGGCGGCATCGTCGACGTCGAGTTCATCGTCCAGTACCTGGTGCTCGGCGAAGCGCATCGCCATGCCGAGCTGACCGGCAACATCGGCAATCTGGCGCTGCTCAAGCTCGCGGCGCGGCTCGGCTTGACACCGGAAGACATGGCTGCGGCCGCGCATGCGGCCTATCGCGAGTTCCGGCGCCTGCAGCACCAGTTGCGCCTGCAAGGCGAGCGCTACGCGCGTGTCGGACCTGCGACCGTGGCCGAACACGCGCAAGCAGTGGTCAAGCTATGGGAGCGGGTTTTCGAGAACGTCCGCTAAAGCCTTGCAACACGGGGAACATCAAGAGGGAAAGCAGAAAAATTCAAAGGAGAATTTCCGAATCTCCCCGTGTCCCCGTGGTCCATCGAGATTTCAGCCGGAGTAGAGCTTGCCGGTGAGGCGGTAAACCGTGGTCTCGCCCTTGCCTTTGATCGAGATCATGCGTGGCTCGTCGAAGGAATAGCGGTGGCCGAGCCGGCGATAAGTGGTCTTGTCGACCAGGATCATGCCGCCGGCCGCCTCGGCAGTGAGCCGGCTGGACAGATTGACGGTGTCGCCCCACAAGTCGTAGATGAAGCGCGTGGCGCCGATCACGCCTGCGATCGCCGGGCCGGTCGCGATCCCGATATGAAGCTGCACCGCCAGCCGCCGCAGTTGCGCATCGGTTTGGGTCAGCTCCATCACCTCCAGCGCCATGTCGGCGACAGGGTCCACGTAGTTCAGCCGGTTTCCCGTCAGCCCTCCCACCACCATGTAGGCGTCACCGATGGTCTTGATCTTGTCCAGGCCGTATTTCGCGGTCAGCCAGTCGAAGCGGGTGAATACCTCGTCGAGGAAGGACACCACCTGGTTCGGCGTCAGCTCCTCGGCCAGGCGGGTGAAGTCCACCACGTCGGCGAACATCACCGAAACATCGGCAAAGCCGTCGGCTATCGTGCCCGGCTGAAGCTTAAGCCGCTCGGCGATGTGGGTGGGCAGGATGCTGACCAGCAGCCGTTCCGACTTTTCGCGCTCGATCCGCACCAGTTCGTGCTGCTCGGCGAGCCGTTTCTCGTAGCGGTTGCGTTCCTGCACGAAATAGCGCAGCAGCAGGTACACCATCGTGGAAATGATGGTGAAGTTCATGACGAAAAAAACCGCCACGTTCTTCAGCGGCATGCCGTTTTCCTCGCCGCTGGCGAGAAAGAAATCGAACACGCCCGAGAGGATGGTGAGCACCACGTAGGCGAAAAACCAGGGGATCGACTCGCGCGGGCCGTAGCAGACCATGGCCCCGATCGGCGCCAGGATCGCCAGCAGCGCGATGCCCGAGGAGCTCACGAAGCTGCCTATCGACCACTGGATGATGAAGGGAAAGAACAGGAACAGCGACAGTTGCGCCACGCGGAAGAAATCGAAATTTCGAGTGCGAAGGTAGATCGCCACCACCAGCGCCGAGAGGATCTGGAAACCCAGCGGAATCGAGGTGGGCAGCTTCAGCCCCATCCACCAGTAAATCACCAGCCAGAGAATGGCAGCGAGGTTCATCAGGCCGCTGGCAAAAATAAGCAGCGTCTTGCGCAGCTTTATTTCCTCGCTGTCGTTCGCGTCGATCGCCGCGTCGCCCAGACGCGAGATCAGCCCGCGTCCGGCGATTACGGCAGATTTGATGGATTCGGCCATGGAATTCGTTGTAGTTCTTTGGTTTCGGTTGTTCTTCTTGGCGGCAGCCGCTTCGAATGAGCCCAAGAGTAAAGCATGCGAGCGCGTTCCCGCAAGGCGAACCGGATAGACTCTGCAAAGTCCGGCGTCTGCGCTAGAATTAACGCCTTTTCAAGGGAGTAAGCAACATGTCGATGGCCGACCGCGACGGTCTGATCTGGTACGACGGCAAATTGGTGCCCTGGCGCGAGGCGACCACGCACGTGCTCACCCATTCGCTGCACTATGGACTCGCGGTATTCGAGGGATTGCGCGCCTACAAGACCGTCAAAGGCACCGCCATCTTCCGTCTGAAGGAGCACACCGAACGGCTGTTCGATTCGGCGCACATCTACATGATGAAAATCCCCTACGACAGGGAAACGCTGATGGCGGCGCAAAAGGAAGTGGTGCGCGTCAACAAGCTGGATTCCTGTTATGTGCGGCCGATCGCCTTCTACGGTTCGGAAAAGATGGGCGTGTCCCCCAAGGGCGCGAAAGTCCATGTCGCCATTGCGGCCTGGCCTTGGGGCGCCTACCTGGGCAGCGAGGGCCTGGAAAAGGGCATCCGCGTGAAAACCTCGTCGTACGCCCGCCACCATGTCAACGTGTCGATGTGCCGGGCCAAGTATTCCGGCACCTACGCCAACTCCATCCTCGCCAACATGGAGGCCACCGAACACGGGTACGACGAGGCATTGTTGCTGGATGTGGACGGATTCGTGGCCGAAGGTGCCGGCGAAAATCTGTTCATGATCAAGAATGACAAAATCGTCGAACCGGAGCTGAACTCCGCGCTGATCGGCATCACCCGCGATTCGGTGATCGAGCTCGCCGGCGACCTCGGCTACACGATCAGTGCGAAGCGCATCACTCGCGACGACCTGTACATCGCCGACGAGGTGTTCTTCACCGGTACCGCCGCCGAAGTCACGCCGATCCGCGAAGTGGATGGCCGTACCGTCGGCACGGGAAAACGCGGACCGCTGACCGAGAAACTGCAGGCCATGTTCTTCGACGTGGTCAACGGCCGGTCGGAGAAATACGGCCACTGGCTGCATTACGTCTGAGCGCCGCGACCAGGCAGACATGGACCCAGTCAAGAGCGCCGGCAAGGAGCGCCAGGTCGAGGTGACGGCGGCGGACTTGCCGCTGCACTGCCCTCTGCCGTCGCAGAAGCTTTGGAATTCGCACCCGCGCGTGTTCCTGCCGATCGAGAAAACCGGCGAGGCGCTGTGCCCCTACTGCGGCACGCGCTACGTCCTCAAGGGCGGCGCAGCCAAGTCTGCACACTAAAACCGAACTTCTCACCACGAAGGCACGAAGAACACTCTTTTCAGTACCCCCTCGAGGGGCGCGAAGGAACACGAAGAAAATCACCAGGACGTCCCTTGATAAAATCGGCGTATTGCGCGACGTTGACAAAATTCCTCCCTCGCCGGAAAGGACTGAACCCAAAGGCGCGCCCCTTTCTTCGCGTTCCTGTATCCAATTGCCAAGAATGTTATCGACTGATTTCTTTGTCTCGCTCTTCTTCGTGTTCTTCGTGCCTTCGTGGTGAGATTTGGGTTTTCCTGCCATGACTAGAATCCTGGTGGTGGCACCCGCCTGGGTCGGGGACGCGCTGTTGTCGCAACCCCTGCTCACCCGCCTCAGGCAACAAGACCCCCAGTCACGCATCGACATCCTCGCGCCCGGCTGGGCGCTGCCGATCTTCCGCCGCATGCCGGGAGTCAGCGAAACCCTGGAAAGCCCGTTTGCCCACGGCGAGCTGGCGCTCGGCAAACGCTGGCGCCTTGCCCGCAGCCTGCGCGCCAACCGCTACGACCGTGCCTATGTGCTGCCCAACTCCTTCAAGTCGGCGCTGGTGCCGCTGTTCGCCGGCATTCCCGAGCGCATCGGTTTCATCGGAGAGTTGCGCCATTGGCTCCTGACCGACGCGCGCCGGCTCGACGAACGGGCGCTGCCGCTGATGGTGGAGCGCTTCGCCTGGCTGGCCGGTCCGGCGGACGCCGCCCTGGCGCGACCGGTGCCCAGACCACAACTGCGGGTCACCGAGACTGAGCGCGCCCAACTGCGCCGGCGCCTCGGTCTTGCAGCGGCCGGTCGTGTCGCCTGTTTTTGTCCCGGCGCCGAGTACGGCCCGGCAAAGCGCTGGCCGGCGCAGTACTTCGGCGAATTGGCGCAAAGGCTGGGCGCCGAGGGTTACGCCGTGTGGCTGGTGGGATCGGCGAAGGAGCGCGACATCGGCGACGCCATCTCGGGGAGCAACGCCAACGCGGTGAATCTTTGCGGCCGCACCACACTCGACGACGCCGTCGTGTTGTTGTCGTGCGCGGACCTGGTCGTAAGCAACGATTCCGGACTGATGCACGTCGCCGCAGCGCTCGATCGCCCGATGATCGCGCTGTACGGCTCGAGTTCCCCGTCTTTTACGCCACCGCTTTCCGATCGGGCGCACGTGGTGAAGCATGAGGTTCCGTGCAGCCCCTGCTTCCAGCGCGTCTGCCCGCTCAAGCACTTCGACTGTATGATGAAACTGGCCCCGAGCCGGGTGCTCGACGAAATTCACCGTCATTTCCCGACGTGATCACCGAGATCTTCGCCACCGCCCAGGACGCCGAGCATGCCTTTTACCAGGCCTTCGAGCGCGCCGACCTCGCCGCGATGATGGCGATCTGGGCCGAAGAAGACGATATCGTCTGCGTCCATCCGGGCGGCGCGCGCCGCACCGGCGTCGTCGAGGTGCGCGAATCCTGGCGGCAGATCTTCGCGCAGGGCCCGCGTCTGCGCTTTCGGCTGACCGGCAGCCACGTGTTTTCCGGCCGCATGTTGTCGATCCACAGCGTTTACGAACAGGTTTCGGTGGCCGGTGATCCACGGCCGGCGAATCCGGTGCTCGCCACCAACATCTACCTGCTCACCGATCGGGGCTGGCGCATGTTGATGCACCACGGCTCGCCGCTCGCGGCCGAGCCCGCACCCCAGGAAAACCCGCCCTCCATGCTGCACTGATGAAAGACTACCGCGCGCCATGGTGGCTGCCCGGCGGGCATCTGCAGACCATCTACCCCTATTTCGTTCTGAAGCGCCGCCCGCCGCCCTACCGGCGCGAACGCTGGGACACGCCGGACGGCGACTTCATCGACCTGGATTGGGTGGATGCGCAGCAACCGGCACCGCTAGTGGCGCTGTTCCATGGGCTCGAAGGCTGCTCGACCAGCCACTACGCGGCGGCGTTGATGCACGCGGTGGCAAGGCGCGGCTGGGGCGGCGTGGTGGTGCACTTCCGCGGCTGCGGCGGCGAGCCCAACCGCTTGCCGCGGGCCTACCATTCCGGCGATGCCAACGAGATCGACTGGATCCTGCGGCGGCTGCACGCCCTACCGGGACATATAGCGTTGTTGCCCGTCGGCGTCTCGCTCGGCGGCAACGCACTGCTTAAATGGCTCGGCCGCGAGCGCGCGAAAGCTGCGGCGATCGTAGATGCGGCGGCCGCCGTATCGGCGCCCACGGACCTGATGACCGCCGGCGATCGCCTGGGCAGCGGCCTGTCGCGCGCCTACGGCAGCCATTTCCTCGCGCGGCTGAAGAAAAAAAGCCTCGCCAAGTTGACGGGCTTTCCCGGTCTGTTCGACGGGGAGGCGGTAAGGCGCACGCGCACGCTGCGCGCGTTCGACAATCTGGTCACCGCGCCACTGCACGGCTTCAGGGACACCGACGATTACTGGACACGCGCGAGCAGCAAACCCGATCTGGCTCACGTTACTGTACCCACACTGATCGTGCACGCCCGCAATGACCCGTTCCTGCCCGGGCGCTTCCTGCCAGCGCCGCAGCAAGTATCGGCAAGCGTGCACCTGGAGTTCCCTGACGGAGGAGGCCACGTCGGATTCGCCTCGGGGCCGTTTCCCGGCAACCTCGACTGGATGCCCGGGCGCGTGATCCGCTTCTTCGAGCAGCAGATCGGCAGCCGCAAACAGGCGGGCGCGCGAGCGCGATCTGGCCGTGCGTGATGCTTTCGCGGCGGACCTTTGCTATTCTCGCTTGCATGAACCTCCCCGCGCCCGAGATCTTTAAAGCCTACGACATCCGCGGCATCGTCGACCGCACGCTCACCGTCGAGGCGGTCGAGGCGATCGGGCAGGCGATCGGCTCGGAGGCGCAGGCGCGCGGCAAACGCGCCGTCTTTATCGGCCGCGACGGCCGCCTGTCGGGACCGGCGCTGGCGCAGGCACTCGCACGCGGACTGCAGAAAAGCGGCGTGGACGTGATCGACATCGGCCGCGTAACCACCCCGATCCTCTACTTCGCGACGCACCACCTCGGCACGGGTAGCGGCGTCATGGTGACCGGCAGTCACAACCCGCCGGACTACAATGGTTTGAAAATGATGCTCGCCGGCGAAACGCTGTCGGGGGACGACATCCAGAAACTGCGCCGGCGGCTCGAGACCGGAGATCTGAAACGCGGCGCCGGAAGCATTCGCAGCCAGGACGTCGGCAATGCCTACCTCGAACGCGTGACCGGTGATATCAAGCTGAAACGCAAAATGCGCATCGCGGTGGACTGCGGCAACGGCATAGCCGGCGCCTTCGCGCCGGCGCTTTACCGCAAGCTCGGTTGCGAGGTCGAAGAACTGTTCTGCGAAGTGGACGGCACCTTCCCCAACCATCATCCCGATCCCTCGCAACCGGAGAACCTGAAAGACCTGATCGCGGCACTGAAAAAAGGAAACGCCGAGATCGGTCTGGCTTTCGACGGCGACGGCGATCGTCTTGGCGTGGTCACCAAAGCAGGCAAGTTGATCTTCCCGGATCGCCAGTTGATGCTGTTCGCCGCGGATGTGCTCAAGCGCAACCCCGGCGCCGAGATCTTGTTCGACGTGAAGTGCACCCGCAATCTGGCGCCCTGGATCCGCAAGCACGGCGGCAGGCCGACCATGTGGAAGACTGGCCACTCGCTGATCAAGGCGAAGATGAAGGAGACCGGCGCGCTGCTCGCCGGTGAAATGAGCGGCCACATTTTCTTCAAGGAACGCTGGTACGGCTTCGACGACGGCCTCTACGCCGGCGCGCGCCTGCTCGAGTTCCTGAGCGGCGTGCCCGACATCGGCGCGGCGCTCGACGAGCTGCCCGACTCGGTCAATACGCCGGAGCTGCAGATCAAGCTCGAGGAAGGCGAGAACTACGCGCTCATCGAAAAGTTGCAGAAGACCGCGCGTTTTCCGGATGCGCGGGAGGTGATTACCATCGACGGGCTGCGGGTGGAATACGCGAACGGTTTCGGCCTGGCGCGCTCTTCGAACACCACCCCGGTGGTGGTGCTGCGTTTCGAAGCCGACGACGAAGCCGCGTTGAAGCGCATCCAGGCAGATTTCCGGCGCGTGCTGGGCGAAGCCGCCCCGACGGCCCAACTCCCCTTCTAGCGCACGGTCGTCCTAGCGGTTCCGCACTTCGAGCGTCTTCTTGAGATTCTCGAGCCCGGTCTTGTAGGCGCCGTTGAGGAAATCGAGCGCGGCCTTGTCATCCTGGCCCGCGGGCGGATTGTCGGTCCAGTAGGCCAGCCGCTTGAAGCGGCCGCGCCACTCCACGACCGACCGGCCGTTACCGGCATCTTTCACCACCAGTTCGGAGTAATAGTCGGCGGCTCTCACCGCGCCGTCCACGTAGGTGTAGGCCATACGACGGTTGGCCGGATCGTAGTCGAGCAGCTTCTCGGTAACCTGGGTGCCGTCGCTGCGGCGGCGAAGCAGCCTGATGGCGCCGGTCTCGTTGCGATCATGGAGAATCAGCCGGCTGGACTCCGTTCCCGGAGACCAGCGCTGGATGCCACCGAAGTCGCCCGCCATCGCCCACACCTCGTCGGCGGGCGCATCGATTGCGATGCTGTGAAAGATCGAGAGATTTTCGGCATCGGCAGCTGCCCCTTCCGCCCACAGCGCCGCCGCCAAGCCCATCAGCAGTGCCCCAATATTTCTCATGGCCGCCTCCCCTTTTGTCTCGGGCGCCGCCTACGCCACCCGTTGCTTCACCCAATCGGCGACGCTGGCCAGCGCGTCTGGAAGTTTCGCCGGTTGCGTTCCGCCAGCTTGCGCCATGTCCGCGCGGCCGCCGCCTTTGCCGCCAACCTGCTGCGCCACGTAGTTCACCAGTTCGCCCGCCTTGACCTTGGCGGTCAGATCGTCGGTCACGCCGGCAATCAGGGTGACCTTGTCGCCTTCGACCGCGCCGAGCACGATGGCCGCCGACTTGAGTTTGTGCTTGAGCTTGTCCATGGCTTCGCGCAGCGTCCTGACATCCGCCCCGTCGAGCTTCGCCGCCAACACCCGCACCGGACCGATCGCCACCGCCTGCTCCGCCAGGTCGTCGCCCTGTGAACTGGCGAGCTTGGATTTGAACCGCGCCAGTTCCTTCTCCAGCGATTTTACGTTGTCGAGTATCTGGGCGAGCTTGTGCAGGATTTCCTGCGGCTGGGCTTTCAGCACCTGCGCCGCTTCACCGAGTCTGGCTTCCTGCTCCTTCACCCAGGCCAGCGCGCCCTCCGCGGTCACCGCTTCCACCCGGCGGATGCCCGCGGCGACCCCGGATTCGGAAACGATCTTGAAGAAACCGATGTCGCCGGTGCGCCGCACATGGGTGCCGCCGCACAATTCGGTGGAAAAATCGCCCATGCGCAGCACCCGCACTTCGTCGCCGTATTTCTCCCCGAACAGCGCCATCGCGCCGGCCTTGATCGCCTCGTCGTACTTCATGCGCCGGGTTTCCACCGCATGGTTGCTGCGGATCTCGCGATTCACCAGCTCTTCGACCTCGCCGATCTGCTCCGGCTTCATCGGCGCGTGGTGGGAAAAGTCGAAGCGGGTGCGGTTGGCGTCCACCAGCGAGCCCTTCTGCGTGACCTGCGGACCAAGTACCTTGCGCAACGCCGCGTGCATCAGGTGGGTGGCCGAATGGTTGTATGCGGCGCGCGTGCGCGTCACCGGATTCACCTGCGCGGTGACCGCGTCGCCAACTGCGAAGCGTCCGGCCTTGAGCACGCCCTTGTGGCCGAACACCTCCGCCTGGATTTTCTGCGTATCGTTGACCGTGAAGCTGCCGTTGCCGGAAGTGATCTCGCCCTGGTCGCCGACCTGTCCTCCGGACTCGGCGTAAAACGGCGTGCGGTCGAGCACGATCACCGCCTCGTCGCCGGCCTCGATCTTCTGCACCGGCGTGCCGCCCTTGTAGAGCGCCACGATCTTGCAGTCCAGGCGCAGCGTGTCGTAGCCGTGAAACTCGGTGGCCTGTCCGCTGTAATCCATTCCCGCCGGCATGGTGAACTTGGACGCGGCGCGGGCGCGCTCACGCTGCCTTTCCATCGCCGCTTCGAAACCGGCGTGGTCGATCATCACGCCGCGTTCGCGGGCGATGTCGGCGGTGAGGTCGACCGGGAAACCGAAGGTGTCGTAAAGCTGGAACACGGTCTCGCCGTCGAGCATCCGGTCCTCGCGGTGCAGCGCGTTCTCGAGCACCTTCATGCCGTTTTCCAGCGTCTCGGCGAAGCGCTCCTCTTCCTGCTTCAGCACGTCGGTCACCCGGTGCTGCGCGGCCGGCAATTCCGGATAGGCCTCGCCCATCACCCGCGACAGGTCGCCGACCAGCTTGTGGAAGAACGGCCTGGTCTGGCCAAGCTTGTAGCCGTGACGGATGGCGCGGCGGATGATCCGGCGCAGCACGTAGCCGCGGCCTTCGTTGCCGGGGATCACGCCGTCAGTGATCAGAAAGGCGCAGGCGCGGATATGGTCGGCGATCACCTTGAGCGAGCTCGAATCGAGATCCTTCGCGCCGGTGACCCTGGCCGCGGCTGCGATCAGGTCCCGGAACAGGTCGATCTCGTAGTTGTTGTGCACGCCCTGCAGCACCGCGGCGATCCGCTCCAGCCCCATGCCGGTGTCCGCCGAGGGCTTGGGCAGCGGGTGCATCGTCCCCGATTCGTCGCGGTTGAACTGCATGAACACCAGGTTCCAGATCTCGATATAGCGATCGCCGTCGGCATCCGCGGTACCGGGCGGACCGCCGGGTATCCCCGGGCCGTGGTCGTAGAAGATTTCGGTGCACGGGCCGCAGGGACCGGTATCGCCCATCTGCCAGAAGTTGTCGCTCTGGAATTTGCTTCCGCCGGGCTTGTCGCCGATGCGCGCGATGCGCTCCTTCGGAACCTTGATGTCCTTGGCCCAGAGGTCGTAAGCCTCGTCGTCGGTCTGATAAACCGTGACCCACAGACGGGCGGGATCGAGCCCGAATTCCCTGGTCAGCAGTTCCCAGGCGAAACGGATGGCGTCGCGCTTGAAGTAGTCGCCGAAGCTGAAATTGCCCAGCATCTCGAAGAAGGTGTGGTGTCGCGCGGTGTAGCCGACGTTCTCCAGATCGTTGTGCTTGCCGCCTGCGCGAACGCAGCGCTGCGAGGTGGTGGCGCGCACGTACGGCCGCTTTTCCTTGCCGAGGAACACGTCCTTGAACTGCACCATCCCTGCATTAGTGAACAACAGCGTCGGATCGTTGCCCGGGACCAGCGGGCTGGAGGGGACGATGGTGTGACCCTGACGCTTGAAATAGTCGAGGAAGCGACTGCGGATTTCGTTGCTTGTCATGGACTGCATAACCGTTGGATCTCGAAATTCGGCCGGTACGCATCCGGCCATTACCTGTTTGAATTCTATTGCATTCCCCGCCGCCCGAGCACCGTCATTCCTACTCGTCGAAGCCTTTCAGCACCTGGTGCACCACCTCGGCGGAAAAACCCCGGCCGGCCAGAAAACGCGCCTGCTTGCCGCGCTCATTGAGCGACCGCGGCAGCTTGCCGAACTTCTTCTTCCACACCGCCCGCGCCGCTTCGAGTTCGCCCGCCTTCAACTGCGCTTGCGCCGCGGAGATGGCGTCATCCGACACGCCCTTCTCGCGCAGCTCGTGGACGATGCGCGCGGCGCCGAACTTGCGCCGCCGCGTGGTCGTCAACTGCTCGACGAAACGCGCCTCCGAGAGCCAGCCGCGCTTTTCCAGCTCGTCGAGCAACGCGTCCAGCTCGTCGGGATCTTCAGCAAAGGGTTGGAGCTTGGCCTGCAGTTCCTGACGCGAGTGTTCGCGCCGCCCCAGCGCCTTCAGTGCCCGGGCGCGCAGGTTAGGGAAGCTCTGCATAGGTCCCACGACGCGCGTTGCGCCAGGTGCGGATGACTGCTAGGCGTCGCTCCGCAGATGCGGCTGAAGCCCCAACAAGGAGCGTAACAACGCAGGCGCCGCACCTGGCACAACCCAATGACATTTCGACTCTTTCGAGGGACCGGGCGATTCGGGCCGCGTGCCGCAGCGCAGAACAGGGGCCCCTCCGGGGATGTGACCGCGGAGGCACGCACAAGCACGCGCACATTCGCCACGATGCATCCCGCTCCGGGGTCGCATCCATCGGCCAAGGCCGACGGA
>JBBPIT010000047.1:0-4439 GCA_038040175.1 Pseudomonadota bacterium
CTCTGTGTGCTCTGTGTGCTCTGTGTGCTCTGTGTGCTCTGTGTGCTCTGTGTGCTCTGTGGCGAAAAGGTTTTGCCCTTCCCTCGCGTACCCTTCGTACTTTGCGCTGCACGCGTTTCGCTGTGGTCCTTCGCCGTTACCCGCCACCTGTGACCGCCGTCAGGCCACCTTCGCCACTTTCGCGGTAGCCGGCTCGCGCGCCAGCACGTCGCGGATCTGGGTGAGTTCCTCGACCTGTTTGCCGAGCTGCAATTGCTGTTGCTCCAACTGGCGCACGCGCTCCTGCAGCGTGTTGATGTCCCCGGCGATCTTGCGCAGATTTTCGACGCGCCGCTCCAGCAGCTTCTGGTGTTCCTTGAGTTGCATCGATAGGGGCAACAGCGCCGATCTGATCCACGAGTCAAGCTCAACTCGCAGCGCGCGGAACAGGTCGCGCGCATGCGCAACCAGTCCGTTATAGAAACGCCGCACCAGGAAGTGCTTTTCGGTCATGACATTTACCGGATCCTTGCAGAAGCGCTCGGTGCTCTGCTGCAGCGAGTGCATGCGCAGGATGTGGCGTTCGAGGTTGAGCGCCGGCGGGGTCATCCTGGGGAAGCCGTACATCTTGTGGAACTCGCTGTACACCCCGTCCACGTAATTGCGGGTCTCGCCGGCGAAGTTGAGGATTTTCTCGGCCTGGCGCGAGAAAGTGTCGAACAGCGCCTGCATGCTGCGCATCAGCCCCGCGGTGGTCCAGCTGCCCTCGATCGTCTGCTGGCTCTTGCGCATGATGTCGTCCAGGCGCTCGTCGGAAAGCGTGTCGAGCAGCACGTGCCCCTGCTTGAGCACGGTGCCGTAGGAGTTCTTGAAGCTCTCCATGTGGCGCAGGTAGTTGGCCCTGTCCGTCTCCAGCTTGGCGAGCAGCACCTTGGCGAGGTCGCGATTCTTGCCGGAGAGCTTGGACATTTGCTGCAGTTCGCTCTTGCCGCTGCCCAGTTGCGCTGTAACCGACTGCAGCGATGTTTCCACCATGCCGCCGATTTCTCTCGATACCGCGGCGCGCAGTATCTGCTGCTTCGACGGGATGATCTCTTCGGCCAGCAGGCGTTCGAGATCGCCGATGCGGCTTCTCCTCAGCAGCTCTTCGTCGTCGCGGATGCGCGCAATCAGGCCCTTCTGTGCGGACAACGCAATCACATGGTCACGCGGGAGTTCGAGTATTTTCGCGGTCTCGTCGAGCTGCCTCTCGATTCCCACCTCGATCTGATCGTCGCTCTTGAGGTCGTCCCACATGAGGTCGATCTTGTTGAGAATGGCGATGCGGCGGGTGACATAGCTCTGCACGTACTTCTGCCAGACGTCCAAATCGGACTTGGTCACCCCCGTGTCCATCGCCAGCAGGAATAGCACCGCGTGCGCGTTGGGGATCATGGAAAGCGTCAGTTCCGGCTCGGTGCCGAGCGCGTTCAGGCCGGGTGTATCGAGGATCACCAGGCCTTTCTTGAGCAGCGGATGCGGATAGTTGACCAGCGCGTGGCGCCAGCATGGGATTTCCACCCTGCCGCCGTACTTCACCACCACCGTGGTGGTCACGAAGTCCGATTCGTCGAGCAGGCCCAGCGCCCCGGCTTCCTCGATCGTTACCGACTTGACCTGGGCGAGACTGGACATGGCCTTGGTCATTTCCTCGTGGGAACTCAGGTCGAGCCTGATCTTCACCCACTCGACCGTCTGGTGCTTGAGCGCGGCAATGCTCTCGTCTCTCTTGCGCGACTCGATCGGCAACAGCTTGATGTACGGTTCCTCGGTGGCGTCATAGTAGATTTCGGTGGGGCACATGGTGGTGCGCCCAACATCCGAAGGCAAAAGCCGCTGCTTGAAATCGGAAAAGAACATGGCATTGATCAGCTCGGTCTTGCCGCGCGAAAACTCGGCCAGAAAAGCGAGGATCATGCGGTCGTTGCGCAGGCTCTCGGCCAGATCGTAGATGCGCAGGCTGTGCTGGATATCGGCGTGGCCATGGTTCTCGAGCCAGGACTGGTAAGCCTCGATGCAGGCACGCAGTTCGTCGCGCCATTGCTGGTACTGCGTTACCTGGTCCTCTAGGTCGCTGATCATCATTGCAGGAGCTCTTTCAATCGAACCAGCAGGGTCTGCCCCGGGTTCGAGATCTCGATGGTCTTGGTACGCCCGCGGCTGCCACGCGTAATGATAACCCGCCGGCCCGGCAGATCAAACTTTTTCTTAAGAAAATCAAGGACCAGCGCGTTGGCCCGGTCCTCGATTGCAGGGGCCGCAACGCGTATTTTCGGATACCCGCCGTGGAACCCGGCGAACTCGGTGCGGCTGGCGTTAGGCTGGACCCGGAGAACCAGAGTAAGCAAGTCCCGATCGGGGTTGTAGCGGTACCAGGAATCGGCCAAGTGTCACAGCATCCGGCTGAACGTGACTATCAGCGGCGCAACCGGCCACATCAGCAACAACTGGCACAACACCAGTACGAACAGCGGCGACAGATCCACCCCGCCGACAGGAGGTATGCGACGCTGGAACGGCCTGAGGAAAGGGCGCGTCAGGCTTACCAGCACACTCATTGCCGGACTGTGCGGATTCACCCATGACAGGATGGCCTGCGCGATGACCGCCACCATGAGAATGTACAGAAAGTGCTTCAGCAGGTTAACGACAGCCAGCAGAATCAACCCCACGATCGCCGCGCCGACTGTCGGCCCCATTTCGAAGCCGCTCATGGCCCTGATCGACACTATCAGAAGAACTTCGACCGCCCACGCCAGCAGCAGCGTGGACATGTCGTAACCCCACAGGCCGGGAATGACGCGGCGCGCCGGCCGGACCATGAAATCAGTCAGCGCGGCGAGGAACCGCGACAGCGGATTGCGTGCCGGCGCGCGCACCGCCTGCAGATAGAAGCGCAGCAAAAGCGCGAGTGCGAACAACCCCAGAAAGGTCTCGAGCAAAAATATCAATGCCTGGTTCATCTATGCGGACTCAGTCTTTTAGGTCTTGCCGAATTCATCGCCCAGCTCGCCCGAACGCCGGGCGGCGGCGCGCACCGCGTCCACCACGCGGCCCTTCAGTTCGCAGGACTCCATGACCTCGAGTGCACGTTCGGTTGTGCCGCCCTTCGAAGTGACGCGCGCGCGCAGCACTGCCGGCGGCTCGGTGCTGCCGGCCGCAAGTTTCGCCGCGCCGACGAACGTCTCCACGGCCAGGCTGCGCGCTTGCTCCTCGCTGAATCCGAGCTCCTGCGCCGCCTGCTGCAATGCCTCGATGAAGTAAAACACGTAGGCTGGACCGCTGCCCGACACCGCGGTTACGCCGTCCATGCGGTCTTCGTTATCCAGCCAGATGACCGTGCCGACTGCACCCAGAACACGCTGTGCGGCTTTCCTGTCGGCCTGAGTGGCCTTCGGTGCCGCATACAAGCCGGTGATGCCGGCGCGCAAGAGTGCCGGGGTGTTGGGCATCGCCCGGACGATGCGGCCGTGACCGCCAAGCCAACGCGACAGGTCCGCGGTGCGAATGCCGGCTGCGATGCTCACCACCAACTGTCCGTGAAGATGCGGGCGCAACCATTGCGCCACGTCGCGCAGGTGCTGCGGCTTGACTGCGAGCAGCACGACATCCTCCACGACGCCGGCTTCGTCGAGCCCTGCCTGCGTTGCCACGCCAAACGCCTGCCGCAGACGATGGCGCGCGTCCTCGGACACCTCGACGACGCGAATGTCGCTGGCCGCGAGCCCCTGCTTGAGCAGGCCGCCGATCAGTGCGGTGGCCATGTTGCCGCCGCCAATGAAAAGAATGCGCATGTTGGGAAGCTGGAATCCGTTTGGACAGTGGTTACGTTGGCGCCGGCAACACATTGACATGGGCGCGCCGCACCGCTTGGGCGACATCGTCCCCCCGATCAGTATTATAGGCGGCCGTTATCCGGCGCCGGTACCGCGTTCGCCGAAGATGGCGCGGCCGACGCGGACCAGAGTCGCGCCCTCGGCGATTGCCGCCTCGAGATCATCGGACATGCCCATGGACAGCGTATCGAGCGCGACTCCCCGGCGCAGAAGGTCGTCCCGGATTTCGCGCACCATGCGGAAGCGGCTGCGCTGCAGCGCCGTGTCGGGTGTCGGTTCAGGGATCGCCATCAGACCGCGCAGGCGCAGGCGTGGCAGCCGCATGATCGTCTGCGCGAGGCCGACGACCGCATCCGGCGCCACGCCGCTTTTGCTGGCTTCGCCACTGACGTTGACCTGGATGCAGACCTGCAGCGGCGGCTTGTTATCGGGGCGCGACTCCGACAGTCGCTCGGCGATCTTCGCGCGCTCAATGCCGTGGACCCAGTCGAAGTTCTCCGCGATCGGCCTGGTCTTGTTGCTCTGGATCGGGCCTATGTGGTGCCACTCCAGAGGGCGGAGCAGGGGCCCCTCCGGGGATGCGAC
>JBBPIT010000047.1:4539-28542 GCA_038040175.1 Pseudomonadota bacterium
GTGCCACTCCAGAGGGCGGAGCAGGGGCCCCTCCGGGGATGCGACGTGCCGCTTGAGGAAAAGGTGGGAAAGTGCGGCGATTTTCTCGATCCCTTCCTGCGCATAATTCTCGCCAAAGGCGGTCTGGCCGGCGGCGTAGGCTTCGGCGATTGCCTGGGGCGGGACGGTCTTGCTGACCGCAACCAGGGTGATCTCCCCGGGCGCGCGCCCGGCGGCCGTGGCTGCCTCGGAAATGCGTGCTTTAACAGCTTGCAAGCGGGATGCTATTGTTGTCATAATCGTCTTGCAGATTTCAATGTAAGCATCGAATGCAGCAAGCCTTTTCGATCCGCGGCGTGGCCACCGGCACGCTCTTCGCACCCCCATCTTGCCTTTGTCGTGGAATTATAAATGGACATCTCTGAACTCCTCGCTTTCGTCGTCAAGAACAAGGCTTCCGACCTGCATCTGTCGGCCGGTCTTCCGCCCATGATCCGCGTCCACGGCGATGTGCGGCGCATCAACCTGCCGCCGATGGAGCACAAGGACGTGCACGCGATGATCTACGACATCATGAACGACGGTCAGCGCAAGTTCTACGAAGAGAACCTGGAGTGCGACTTCTCGTTCGCGATCCCGAATCTGGCGCGCTTCCGGGTCAACGCCTTCGTGCAGAACCGCGGCGCCGGCGCGGTGATGCGGACCATTCCGTCCAAGGTGCTCAGCCTGGAGGAGTTGAAGGCGCCTGCCACTTTCAAGGAGATTGCGCAGTATCCGCGCGGCGTGGTGCTGGTGACCGGGCCCACCGGATCGGGCAAGTCCACCACGCTCGCGGCGATGGTCAACGACATCAACGAGAATGAGTTCGGCCACATCCTGACCGTCGAAGACCCGATCGAGTTCGTGCACGAGAGCAAGAAATGCCTGATCAACCAGCGCGAAGTCGGGCCGCACACGCTGTCGTTCAACAATGCGCTGCGAAGCGCGCTGCGCGAGGACCCGGACATCATCCTGGTGGGCGAGCTGCGCGACCTGGAAACCATCCGGCTGGCGCTGACCGCGGCCGAAACCGGCCACCTGGTGTTCGGCACGCTGCATACCAGCTCGGCGGCAAAGACCATCGACCGGATCATCGACGTGTTCCCGGCGGCGGAAAAGGAAATGGTGCGGGCGATGCTTTCGGAATCGCTGCGCGCCGTGATCTCGCAAACGCTGTGCAAGACCAAGGACGGGGGCGGCCGCGTGGCCGCGCACGAAATCATGATCGCCACTCCGGCAATCCGCAACCTGATCCGCGAAGCCAAGGTGGCGCAAATGTATTCGGCGATCCAGACCGGACAGGCTCTGGGCATGCAGACGCTCGACCAGAACCTCACGGACATGGTGAAGAAAAACCTCATCGCGAAAGAAGAGGCCCGCGGCAAAGCGGCCAACAAGGACAATTTCCTCTGAGCGCACTGTGCGGCGACTCTGAAAATCCTGTCAGGAGCATTCGATGGAAAAAGACCAGGCCGTCAGATTCATACATGAACTGCTGAGAGGGATGGTGGCGAGAAAGGCATCCGACCTTTTCATCACTGCGGGTTTCCCGCCGGCATTCAAAGTCGACGGCAAGATGACGCCGGTATCAAACCAGAGCCTGACACCGCAGCACACCCAGGAACTGGCCCGCTCGCTGATGAACGACAAACAGGCGCACGAGTTCGAAGGCACCAGGGAGTGCAATTTCGCGATCAACCCGCCCGGGATCGGGCGCTTTCGCGTGAACGCTTTCGTGCAGCAGCAGCGGGTGGGTATCGTTCTGCGGACCATCACCACCACCATCCCTAAATTCGAGGACCTCGGGCTGCCGCCGGTCCTCAAGGACGTGGCGATGACCAAGCGCGGGCTGGTGATCTTCGTCGGCGGCACCGGCTCCGGCAAATCCACGTCGCTGGCGGCGATGATCGGCTACCGCAACGAGAACAGCTATGGTCACATCATCACCATCGAAGACCCGATCGAGTTCGTGCATGACCACAAGAACTGCCTGATCACCCAGCGGGAAGTCGGGGTCGACACCGACTCTTGGGGATCGGCGCTGAAGAACACGCTGCGGCAGGCGCCGGACGTGATCCTGATCGGCGAAATCCGCGAGCGCGAGACCATGGAGCACGCCATCGCCTTCTCCGAGACCGGCCACCTTTGCCTGTGCACGCTGCATGCCAATAGTGCCAACCAGGCACTGGACCGCATCATCAACTTCTTCCCGGAGGAACGCCGCTCCCAGTTGTTGATGGACCTGTCGCTGAACCTCAAGGGGCTGGTCTCGCAGCGGCTGATTCCGCTCAAGGGCACCAAGGGCCGCGCCGCGGCGATCGAGATCCTGCTCAACTCGCCGCTGATTTCAGACCTGATATTCAAGGGCGAAGTGCACGAGATCAAGGAGATCATGAAGAAGTCGAGGGAAATGGGCATGCAGACCTTCGACCAGGCGCTGTTCGACCTCTATGAGGCCGGAAAAATCAGCTACGAGGACGCGATTCGCAACGCCGACTCGATGAACGAACTGCGGCTGCAGATCAAGTTGCACGGCAAGGAAGCGCAGGACCGCGACCTCACCGCCGGAGTAGATCACCTGAATATAGTGTAAGGATGAAGTAGGAAGGATGAAGGCGGAGGTGCGGAGTGCGCGTCGCGCACGCTGCGTTTTTTCTTTCTGCATCCCTCATCCCTCATCCCTCATCCTTGTCCTTCGCATCGCGCCGGCAACGATCTTGAACTCGTACAGCCGGCACTCCAGCGGGCCGTTGTAAAGCGGCGTGCGTTTCGACGGCGATAGCCCGATCAGCTTGGGCAGGCGCAGGTCGGCGGTGAACAGATAGGCGCGCCAGCCGGCAAACTTCTTTTTGAGCACGTTCCCCAGCTGCGGATAGAACGCAGCCAGTTTCTGCTGCTCGCCCAGGCGAACCCCGTAAGGCGGATTGGTCACCAGCACGCCTTCGGCGGCCGGCGCCGAGATTTCCAGCACGTTGGCCTGCTTGAGGATGACCGCATCGGCCAGTCCTGCTGCAGCCAGGTTCTCGCGCGCAAGCTTGAGCGCGTCTCCGAACAAATCACTGCCGAAGATCGGCGCAGGCGCGTCATTCCTGATACGCGCTTCAGCTTCGTCCCTGATGCGGGCCCACTCCGCAGCATCGAAGTTGCGCAGTTTTTCAAATGCGAATCTGCGATTGTGTCCGGCCGGCATCCCACGCGCGATCTGCGCCGCCTCGATCAGCAGCGTGCCGCGGCCGCACATCGGATCGAGCAGCGGCGTGCCCGGCGTCCAGCCCGCGAGTTTCAGAATTCCGGCGGCGAGGTTCTCGCGCAGCGGTGCTTCGCCCGCCATCTGCCTCGAACCGCGCTTGAACAGCGGCTCGCCCGAGGTATCGAGGTAAATCGTGAACCGCTCCGCGTCGAGAAAAGCATGGATGCGTACGTCGGGCTGCGCGGTGTCCACGCTGGGACGGCTGCCCGTTTGCGCGCGGAACTTGTCGCAGGCCGCGTCCTTGATCCGCAGCGTGATGAATTCCAGGCTCTTGAGCGGGCTCGCGACCGCCGCGACATTCACCCGGATTCTGAGCCCGGGATCGAACAGGCGCTGCCAGTCGAGAGCGTACACGCCGCGGTAGACGTCTTCCTCGTTACGGTAGCGGCCGGAGCCGATCTCCCACAGCACCCGGCTGGCGATGCGGCTGTGCAGGTTCGCGCAATAGGCGAGCGGCAGCGTTCCGCCGAAGCCCACTCCGCCTTCCACGGGCCCCACATCCGCGGCACCCAGTTCGCCGAGCTCGGCAGCCAGCAACGCCTCGAGCCCACGGGGACAGGGGGCGAAGAATCGTTCTTGCTTCAATATTCTAGAGACCTAGAAAGACTTCGAATTCGATGCGCTTCCAGGGATCACGATGCTTGGTCAGGCGCACGATGCGCGCTTGCAGCCGGTTGCCGCGGTCGAGCTGGCGCGCCACCGCTTCATTCTCCTTGCGCGGCACGTAGCCAAGCTTGTGGCCGTTCCACTCGACTCTCACCGCCAGCGGGTCATGCGGGTTGTCCGGCTCTCTAGTCAGCGTAAGCGCATCGCCGACTTTCATCTGCCCCCACAGTTCCTTGCCCTGGTAGTATTGAAAGCCGGCAAGGGGGGAGTTCTGCACCAGGATGCGCGCGGTGACCTGCGCCGCCTGCAGCGAGCACGCGCACCATAAGACCGCGATCACAAGGCCGCGCGCCAGTGCTGTCATGGGCCTCAGAACGGCTGCAATTCCACCAGCAGCACGATGGCTATGAGCAGCACCACCGGGAACTCATTGAGCCAGCGGTAGAACACGTGGCCGTGGCGGTTACGGTCGCGCTTGAAGTCGAACATCAGTTTCCCGCAATACACATGGTAGGCGACCAGCACCGCGACCAGCGCCAGCTTGGCAACCAGCCAACCGCCGTGAAAGCCATACCCCAGCCACAACCATGCGCCCGACAGCAGTGTCAAAACCGCGCCAGGCGTCATGATGCCGAAGAACAGCTTGCGCTCCATGATCTTGAAACGTTCGATGCTCGGCCGGTCCTCGTTCATTGCGTGATAGACGAACAGCCGCGGCAGGTAGAACAGCCCCGCGAACCAGGTCACCATGAAGATGATGTGAAACGACTTGATCCAGAGCATCGCCTCGCCTCAGGAGAGCAGCCGCCGCCGCGTCAGAACCAGTGCGACATAGAACGCGACCGCCGCGTAGCCCAGCAACACCAGCACATGAAATGCCGGCTCGGCCGGCGCGACGCCGACGACCAGCGGACGGGCCAGCTGGACGGCATGGGTGAGCGGCAGCACCGCCGAGACCGCCTGTAGCGCCCCGGGCAGCTGGTCGGTCGGGAAGAACACGCCGCAGAGCAGCACCATCGGCGTGATCAGCAGCGTGAAGTAATATAGAAAAAAATCGTAACTCGGCGAAACCGCATTCATGACCAGTCCGAGGCAGGCAAACGTCAGCCCCACCAGGAAGGCGAGCGGGACGATCCACAACGTGAGCGGCGAGTGCGACAGCCCGAGCACCCAGATGATGATCAGGATCGCACAGCCGGAAAGAAAGCTCTTGCTCGCCGCCCACACCGCCTCGGCGAGCACCACGTCGTCGAGATTGATCGGCGCGTTCATGATCGCATCCCAGGTCCTCTGCACGTGCATGCGTGAGAACGCGGAATACAGCGCCTCGAAGGTCGCGGTGTTCATGGTGCTGTAGCACACCGTGCCGGCGGCGAGGAAAGTGATGTACGGCAGTCCGCCGACCTTGCCGACCAGCGCGCCCAGGCCATAGCCGAGCCCGAGCATGTACAGCATCGGGTCGGCGAGATTGCCGAGCATCGAGGGAATCGCGAGCTTGCGCCAGACCAGGAAGTTGCGGCGCCAGACGTGCGCGAAACGCAGGCTCAGGGCCGGGGGGCGAAAGTCTTTCGCGCGCATCGGATTTCTAGCACTCCGCTCTGACGTTTTTCACGTTCACCTTTCACCCTTCACCCTTCACCCTTCACCTTTCCTCTCGAACTTAGTCCCTCAGGTCGCGTCCGGTCAGCTTCAGGAAAACGTCCTCCAGATTCGCCGGCCGGTGCAGATAGCGCAAACCGGGACGATTCTGCAGCGTGGCAATCAGCGGCTCGGCGCGGCTGGTATAGCAAAACACGGTTTCACCGGTATGCTCGGCACGCATGGCAAGTTTGTCGCCGTGCTCGGCCGCCCATCCCGCAACGTCTTCCCCGTACACCTCCAGCACCTCCGGCTCGATGTGACGCGAGATCAGTTCGCGCGGGCTGCCGGTGGAGATGATGCGGCCATGGTCCATGATCGACAAGCGCCGGCACAGGCGTTCCGCCTCGTCCATGAAATGCGTGGTCAGCAGGATGGTCTTGCCCCGGTTCAGCAACTGCTTGAGCCGCTCCCAGATGAGGTGGCGGGCCTGGGGGTCGAGTCCGGTGGTCGGCTCATCCAGGAATATCAGGTCGGGGTCATTGATCAGCGCCCGCGCCAGCGACAAGCGCCGCTTCATCCCGCCGGAGAGGGTCTGGATTTTCGAGTTCGCGCGATTGGTGAGTCCGGCGAACTCCAGGAGTTCGGGAATGCGTCCGCGCGTGACGGCGTCGGCTTGGCCGAAGTAACGCCCGTACACCAGCAGGTTTTCGAACACCGTGAAGTCCGGGTCGAGGTTGTCGAGCTGTGGCAGCACGCCCAACCGGATGCGGGCCTCGCGCGCGGCTTTCGGCACAGGAAGACCGAGCAGCGAGATCTCCCCCGCATCCGGATCGGCGAGTCCCAGGCACAGGCGCAGCGTAGTGGTCTTGCCCGCACCGTTGGGTCCGAGCAGTCCGTGGCACTCGCCGGCCTCCAGCGAGAGGTTCACGCCGCGCACGACTTCGAGGTCGCCGTAGGATTTGCGCAGGTCTTTTACTTCAAGAAGCGGCATGTGAAATACAGATCAACTCAAAAGCGTCAACGCTCTTGAATTGGTTCTCCGGATAGTCAAGTACCGGGATCAATCGCGACAGTGTTGTTCTACAAGATTCTGCAGCGTCACCAGATTCCCATGGAAAAAATGGCCGGCGCCGGGAAGCACCACGATCGGAAGCTGTTGCGGACGGGCCCAATCGAGCGCGTCCTTGAGCGGCACCACGTCGTCTTCCTCGCCGTGCACCACCAACGTTCCGGCGGGAACTGTGCCGACCGGGAAGCGGCCGACCGCGGGCGCCACCAGCACCAGATGGTTCGGCTCGAGTCGCCCGGCGACCGAGGCGGCGACGAAGCCGCCGAACGAGAATCCGCCCAGCGCCAACTCGCCCTCGCCATATGTGCGCCGCGCATGCTCTGCGAGCGCCAGGAAATCCTCGATTTCACCGCGGCCCTCGTCGAACACGCCGTCGCTGGCTCCGACGCCGCGGAAATTCAATCGCAGCGCGCAGTATCCCGACGCGAAGAACGCTTTCGCCAGGGTCTGCACAACTTTGTTGTCGAGCGTGCCGCCGTACAGCGGATGCGGATGCGCAACCAGCGCCACGCCGCGGCGCGCCTCCCCGGGATCATTGGCGACCACCTCGAGTCTGCCCGCCGCTCCGTCAATCGAGAGTCGTTGCTGTGTTGCAGATTTCAAATCCGCAGGCGCTCGACGATGCGGCCGTGGACCAGATGCTCGTCGATGATCTCATCGATGTCGCTCTTGTCCACGTAGGTGTACCAGATCTCCTGAGGATAAATCGCGATCACCGGGCCCTCGTCGCAGCGGTCCATGCAGCCAGCCTGGTTCACCCGCACCTTGCCCGGGCCTGCGAGTTGCAGCGACTTGACGCGGGCCTTGGCGTAATCGCGCATTTCCTGCGCGTGATGGTTATTGCAGCACGCGGCACCGGGCTCGCGCTGGTTGCAGCAGAAGAACACGTGATACTTGTAATGGCTCACCGGAATGATCCTTTGCACTGCCCGCGTATTATATGCCGCGCACGGCCGGATACTTGCGCGCAAGAAGAATCAGGTAACCGAGAGTGAGAAAGGGCCACAGTGCCGACAGCAGCCGCGTCATGCCGTTGAAACTGACGTAATGTCCGTGCCGCCACACTTTCAACGCCGCGACCAGATAGGGATTCTCCGGGGCGAGGTTCACCACGACCAGTCCGAATACAAGGCAGACCACTGCCGCCCGGATGAGAACGCCGGTGGGGGCGCGAGCCAGCAGCAGCCACGCCGCGACGCCGATCGCGAGCCCCAGCAGCGACCCCGGCGTCAGCCACAGCGACGGATTGCCGGGAATGAACAGCGCCGAGGACGCGATTGTTTTCAGCGCCAGGGCCGAGGCGGTCAGCGCGATGAGCGAGACCGCGGCACCGAGGAACGATCGCGCGATTGCGGTGAGCAGAAAGGCCACGCCGGCAAAGTTAAGCGCGGCAACGCCGGCTTCCAGGTAACGGTAGGACTCGGCCGAATAACTCACACTGACTTCGCCCGGCACGAGGTGGCGCAGATCGCCGTTGCCGAACAGCAAGATCTCCGCGTTGAACTGGGTAAACAGCCACAGCGCCAGAAGTACGAAGCCGTAGTCCGTCGTCGCGCCGGGCAGAAAATAACGTCCACGCAGCCGGAACAGCTCGCCGGAAAGCAGCCAGCGTTCCCCGAACACGTACGCTGCAGCGGCACCGAGCACCGTCCCGCCCGCGTTGGTGAGCAGATCCACGTTGGAAGCAATGCGCGATGGCAGATAGCCCTGCGCCAGCTCGATGAGAAGACTGAACAGCGTCCCGGCGAGCACTCCGAGCATCGCCGCCGCCCAGCGCGGCGTGCGTCCCATGAACGTCAGGGTGAGCAGCAGTCCGAGCGGAAGATAGGCGAGTACGTTGAGCGTGATGTCGGAAACAGTGACGTAAAAGGGCCAGTCGGCGAGAACGAACGCCGTCGCGTCTTCGACCGGCGCACGCCAGCCGGAGAACGGGGAGAGGCTGGCATACGCCACCAGCAGCGGGTAAGCTACCGTGAGGTAACTCACCAGCTTGGATCTGCGCGAGTGACGCGTTGTCGGGGAGAAAAACGGACCGCTCATGTTCTTGTGTGGAGTGCGCCGGGCGCAATCAAACGAAACCGCAGCCATTGGAACCTCTGATTGAGATTCTATGACATCTTCAACGGTGACGCCGACGGCATCTGCGCTCTGCATCAACTGCGCCTTGCCGAGCCGCGCGACGCGGAGCTCGTCACCGGAGTCAAACGCGATATCGAGCTGCTCGCTCGCGTAGAGCCCCGGCCCGGAGATGAAATTACGGTGCTCGACGTTTCGCTGGAAACGAATCGCAGCCACTTGATGCGCATGCTGGAGGCCGGGGTACGTTGCCGGTATTTCGATCACCACTTCGCCGGCGCAGTCCCCACCCATCCTCTACTCGACGCGCACATCGACACTGCACCTTCGGTCTGCACCAGCCTGATCGTCGATCGTCATCTGCGCGGGGAGCACCGGGCGTGGGCGGTCGTCGCCGCGTTCGGGGACAACCTGCCGGAATCCGCGCTTGCCGCAGCCGCCAACCTGCACATTTCGGCGCACGATCTCGAATTGCTGCGCGAACTGGGAGAGTGTCTGAACTACAACGCCTACGGAGAATCGGTGGAGGACCTGTATTTTCATCCTGCCGAGCTTTACCGCCGCTTGCGCGGCTACGCCGACCCGCTCGTGTTTGCTGCGCGTGCGCCCGAATTCGAGGTACTGCGCCGCGCCTACTCCGGCGACCTTGAGCAGGCCCGCAAGCTGCCGGTGTTGCAACGTGGGGAGGGTTGCATTGCGGTGTTCATGCCGGACGAAACCTGGTGCCGGCACGTTGCCGGTGCATTCGCCAACGACCTGTCACTGCGTCATCCGGCACACGCCGTGGCGTTGCTGGTACGCCGGCAACGCGGATATCGCGTGAGTTTGCGTGCGCCGCAAAACGCCCCGCAGGGAATCCAGCATCTCGCCCGACAATTCGACTCCGGCGGCGGCCGGGAACGCGCCGCCGGCATCCAGTTCCTGCCGGAACAGGACGTCGAACGGCTGTTCGAGTTGCTCGAGCGGACCTACGCGGCGAAGACACGCGCCACCGAAGACTAGCCGATCTCGTGGCGGTGGCGCTCTGCGCCGCCGTCGAGTCCTATTTCGCCTTGATCTCGGTCCAGATGCGGTTGAGAACCTGGCGTTCCTTGGGTGACATGTCCTTCAACTGCTCCAGCCGCTTCGCCGATTCCGCATCCGGGAACACCGCCTTGTTGTTCTTGATCTCCGGCTTGATGATTTTCATCGCGTCGGTGTTTGGATTGCCCGAGCCGATCATGTTGGTGAGAT
Source organism: Pseudomonadota bacterium (assembly GCA_038040175.1). Taxonomy (GTDB): domain Bacteria; phylum Pseudomonadota; class Gammaproteobacteria; order Burkholderiales; family JACQAP01; genus JACQAP01. Next base: position 14,373 of record JBBPIT010000047.1, read on the forward strand.
CCGCGGAGTTCTTGCCGTCGAGCATGAAATTGATGAACTGGTGCGCCAGGTCCGGCCGCGGCGCGGTCTTCGCGATCACCATGGCGTCCAGCGCCAGAACCGCGCCTTCCTTCGGCAGGCTGTGGCGGATGCGGAACTTCTGCTTCGCTTCCTGCGCCCCCAGGTCGGCCTGGAAGATGTCGTTCGAGTAACCGTGCACCACCCAGAGATTTCCGGTGGAGAGTTCCTTGATATATCCCTGCGCCATGAACGCCGCCCAATAGGGCTTGGCCTTGACGATGACGTCCCTGGCCTGCTGCCAGTGCTTGGGATCGCGGTCGTTGACCGAGTAGCCGAGGTACTTCAACGCCGCCGCCATCAGCTCGCTCTGGCTGTCGAGCACCGTTACGCGGCCCTTGATCTTCGCGAGGATTCTGGGATCGAAGATCACCGCCCAGGAATCGACGGTAATGCCCAGCTCCTTCATTTTCTGATCGTTGTAGCCGATCAGCGTGATCGACATCGCGTACGGCGCCGAATACTTGTTGCCCGGATCGAATTCGGTGTTCAGGTACTGCGGCATGACGTTCTTGAAGTTGGGAATCTTGCTCTTGTCCAGCGGCTGCAGCCAGCCGGCCTTGGCCATGCCGGTGACGTAGTTCGAGGTCGGCACGATGACGTCGTAACCCTTGGCGCCGGCGGCGAATTTCGCGATTACTTCCTCGTTATCGCCGAAGTAGTCCTGCACCACCTTGCATTTGCAGGATTTCTCGAAACGCTCCACCGTTTCCGGCGCGATATAGTCATTCCAGTTGTAGAGGTGCAGTTCGTCTGCACGCTGCACGCAAGCGGCCAGGCTTGCGAGCAGCAGCAGGGACAGCAGTTTCTTCATGTTCGCTCTCCATAGTTAAGGGATACCCCGTCCTCGAAACACCAAGACTATGAAATACACGCGCCGCAGTCCAGAGGTAATCGGCAGGAAGATCGCCAAGTGACGGCGATTGCGTGAAACCTCACTGGCTGCGCAGGGCGCCGGGCGAAAGCCGCGAAGCGATCAGTATCAGCGCCAGCGTGAGCAGCATGAGCAGCGTTGACACGGCGTTGACTTCCGGCGTCACGGCGATCTTTACCATGGTGTAGATCTGCAACGGCAGCGTGGAGGAGCCGACCCCCGCGGTGAAGAAGGTGATGACGAAGTCGTCGATCGACAGCGTGAACGCCATCAGCGCGCCGGCCACCACCCCCGGCATGATCAGCGGCAGGGTCACCAGGCGAAAGGCCTGCCACGGCGAGGCGCCCAGATCGCGGGCCGCCTCGGTCAGGCTCTCATCCATGCCAGCGAGCCGCGAGCGCACCACGATGGCGACGAAGCCGATGCAGAAGGCGATGTGGGACAGAACGATCGACACCATGCCCAGCGTGATGTTGAGCATGACGAAGAAAATCAGCAACGAGACGCCCATGAGGATCTCGGGAATCGCGATCGGCGCCAGCACCAGCACCGGCAGCAGTCGCATTTTGTAGCGGTACATCGCGTAGCCGGCCATGGTGCCGAGGACGGTGGAGACCGCGCTGGCGGTCAGCGCGATCACGAGCGAGTTCCATGCCGCCTTCAGCATCTTTTCATTGCCGAAGAGCTTCTCGTACCAGGACAGCGTGAAGCCGACCCATTCGGCATTGAGCCGCGAGTCGTTGAAGGAGTAGGCGACCACGATCACCAGCGGCGCGTACAGGAACGCGTAGGCAAAGAGGCCGGCAAGCCAGAGCCAGGGCGAACGGCGGTTCATACCCGCGATCTCCTGCCCACCCAGGCGGCCAGCGCTGCCAGGATCACCGCCATGACCGTGAGCACGATCGACAGCACGCTCCCGAAGGGCCAGTCGCGGGTGTCGAGGAACTGCTGCTTGATCACGTTGCCGATCATGATGCCCCCGGTGCCGCCAAGGATGTCGGGGATGGCGAAAATGCCGAGCGCGGGGATGAACACCAGCGCTGCGCCGGCGTACACCCCGGGCAGCGACAGCGGAAAAGTGACCCGCCAGAAGCGCTGCCAGGCATTCGCGCCCAGGTCCTGCGCCGCATCAAGCAGCGCCGGGTCGTGCTTCTCCAGGTTCGCGTACAGCGGCAGCACCATGAACGGCAGATGCACGTACACCAGGCCGACGATGACCGCAAACGGCGTAAACAGCAGCGACACCGGCTCGAAGCCGAAGAAGCCGATGAAGGCGTTCAGCGCCCGCACGAACGCCGACTGCGGCCCGAGGATGATCATCCACGCGTAGACGCGGATCAGGAAGTTCGACCAGAACGGCAGGATCACCAACAGCACCAGCAGATCGCGGTGTTTTTTCGGGCTGCGGGCGATCAGCATCGACAGCGGGTAGGCGATGACCAGGCATACCAGCGTGGTGATCGCCGCGTAGGCGAACGACTTGATGAAAAGCTGGGTGTAAAGGAAATCGGAGAAGAAACGGCCGTAGTTTTGTCCGGTCAGGTCGAGATGTGCGCCGGCTTCGTCCTCGTAAAACAGCGGCGCCAGGCCGCCGAACTCGCCGGGGTTGCGGAACGACGCCGCCACCATGATCAGCACGGGAATGGCGAAGAACACCAGCAGATAGGCGAGCGGCGGGCCGCTGATCAGCCACTTGTGCAGGCGATTCCGGGGCGCGCTCATGTTATGCCCGTAGAGGCTCAGTCATTCAGAAAGTGGCCGGCGTCGTAGCGCCAGCTCACCTGCACGTCGTCTCCGGCCTCGAAGAACTTGGTGCGCCCCGCGGCGGAGTTGGGCAGCAGCGCCTCGATGCGCATGCCGCCGGCAAGCTCGACGATGTACACGGTGACGTCGCCGAGATAAAGGAAGTCGTACACCTTGCCTGCAAAACGGTTCAGGTCCGGCTCGTCGGGCAGATCGCGGCCGATCGCCACTTTCTCGGGGCGCAACGCCAGCACGCCCCGCAACCCCGGTTGATCGCCTTCCACGTTGAGCGCGGAAACCTCGCCGATGCCGTCGAGATGCACGGTCATGCGCTCGCCCTGGCAGACCTTGATCTCACCCTCGAGCAGGTTGCACTGGCCGATGAAATCGGCGACGAAACGGTTTTTCGGGAAGCCGTAGATCTTCGACGGCTCGTCGATCTGTTCGACCCGCCCGTGGTTCATCACCGCGATCCGGTGCGACAGTGCCAGTGCTTCGCCCTGATCATGGGTCACGTAGACGAAAGTGACGCCGATTTCCTTCTGCAGGCCGATCAGCTCGAGTTGCACGCTTTCCTTGAGCTTTGCGTCCAGCGCCGCCAGCGGCTCGTCGAGCAGCAGCAGCTTGGGCCGGTTGATGAGCGCCCGCGCCACCGCCACACGCTGCTTCTGGCCACCGGAGAGTTCATTGGGGTAGCGCTTGTTCATGCCGGTGAGGCGCACGTCCTCCAGCGCCTCTTCCACCCGCCGGCTGATTCGCGCCGGGTCCGCTTTCGCCATGCGCAACGGGAAGGCGATGTTGGCTTCGACATTCATGTGCGGGAACAGCGCGTAGCTCTGGAACACCGTATGGATGTTGCGCGCTTCCGGTGGAATGCCGGTCATGTCCTGGCCGTCGACGATAATTCTCCCGTCATCGGGCACGTCGAATCCGGCGATCATCCTCAACAGCGTGGTTTTGCCACAGCCGGACGGGCCCAGCAGGGTGAAAAACTCTCCGGCTTCGATGCTAATGCTGACGTCGTTGACGGCGGTGAAATCGCCGAAACGACGGGTGACGTTGGCAATCTCGAGTAGCGCCATGCCCTGCCCTGTGTCCCGCCCTGATTTTGCAAAGCGGCAATTCTAGCAAGGCCTTGAAACAACGGGGAAAATTTTTACCCCCACCGCCGGCTGGAGACCAAAAAAATGCCGCGGGTTCTGGTGGAACCCGCGGCTGAAGGCGTTACCGCCTCAAGCCTGCCACCCGACCCCGGCCGGGTGGAGTGGAGCGTCTAGAAGAACACCGACGTGCGCAAGGTGATCGCCTTCTCCTTGTCTGCGTTGCCGCCGGTGATGGCGATCGGGGTATCGAAGTTGGTCTGGGTGTAGTTGAGGTAGATCCGCACCGGCGTGACCGGGACCCATTTCAGACCGACGGTGATCGCGTCGGCTTCATTGGTGCCGGTGAACTGCGCACCGGTGAGTTCGCCGGCGTCAATCTTGCTGTAACGCACGCCGAGTTCCCACGCACCCATCCCCTCCGCACCCTTCTTGAACTGCCGGTTCGGAACGATCGCCCGCATGCCGTTGAGCGTGTAGAAGTCGGCATACTTCTCGCCCGTGATCAACCACGACAGGGCGGCGTAGTAGGCGTCGATTTCTGTGTCATAGCCGACCGAAGAATTCTCGAACGCGGCCTTGACCCACTCGGTCTGCAGCTTCAGCGGCCCCCATGCCACCACACCTTCCAGTCCCAGGCGTTCGCGATCCGTTTCACTGTTTGCAGCCGCTCCCGGCGGTGCATTCACCGTCAAGAACGTGATGCCCCGGCCTTCGGTACGGATGCCGCTGGTCAACGCGGTCGTACCTGGGAGCGTCCCGGTGGTGTAGCCGACGCCCAGGTGCAGAACGGTATCCGACAGATTCGCCATCGGGGCGAAATTCAGCGCGCCGCGGACGATGAATTCCTTGTCGTCAGCAACCGCATTCGCTTCGTCCGCGTTCTTGCCGCTGCCGTTCATCACCGCCAGGGCGTAGCCGAACGTGTTCTTGACCGGCTCGCCATGGATCATCAGGCCCTGATCCTTGGCCGGCACGAACGCATTCACCAACGAGCGTTCCTGGAAATCAATGAAGCGCGAACTGGTGAGTTCCTCAAAGCTGAACGGCATCTTGAACGCGCCCATGCGGACCTGCACCGCGTCGCTGGCTTTGTAGTTCACATACGCGTACTCGAGCGTACTGGCGGCAATGTCGCTGGTGGCTTCGAAAGTCCAGTCGTTGTAGAGCTTGCCGCTGACGCCGAGATAGGCGCGGCGGATATCGAAAGTATCCGCCGTGTTTGCGTTGGTGGAGTCGATGTCGAACGAGCGGAAATCCGCATGAATTCGGCCGCTGAGCGAAATCGAGTGCTGTTTGTCGCCCGATTCCCAGGAAAAGCCGTCCTTGAACCTGCCGGTGAGTTCCGAGGCGGCAGATTCGGCTTTCTTGGCCTTCTTCTCCTCTTCATTGGCTTCCTTCAGCGCCTGGGCGCGCCGCTCGGCACGCGCTTCGGTGCGCATTTCCTGGTATTCCTCCTCGCTCAGGACACCTTTCTCGCGAAGCTTTTCGATCAGCGTCTCGGTATCCGCGGAAAACGCGGGGGCGGATAGGCCGCAGAAAAGCGCGGCCACCGAGGCCGCGAGCGTAAGGCGCTTCGGCAGGGCAGGCGCCGGTCCGGCGTTCTTCGACTTGGTTTCGAATGGCATTGATTTCTCCTGGTGTTGAAAACTTGCGCGCCCGCCGCGCGGCAGCGGGCGCCCGGATTTCACGGGATGCGGCACGCGGACGCGATGCCGGTGCCTCAACGGGAGCGGATTCTGGAGGTCGAATGTGACAATTTGATTAACGAAACATGTCCCCGGCGTGACGGGAACATTGCCGCAGAAGCGGCTTAGGCGAGCCAGGCCGCGATCTGCAACAGCAGAATGATCAGCAGGACGGAGAGAACTCCGGTCAGAAGGCGGTTATGGCGCTGCTGACTTTGCAGCAACGCGTCCATTGCCGCGCGCAGGTCGTTGGCGGGACGATCCGAAAGCGCGCGATGCACCAGGCGCGGCAGTTGCGGCAAGAGCACCGCCCACTGCGGCGCTTCGTTGCGGAGGTTGCGCAATAAACCACGCCAGCCGACCTGCTCCGACATCCAGCGCTCGAGATAGGGTTTGGCCGTTTTCCAAAGATCCAGGTCGGGATCCAGGTCCCTGCCCAGGCCTTCGATATTGAGCAGGGTCTTTTGCAGCAGCACCAGTTGCGGCTGGATCTCGATGTTGAAACGGCGTGAAGTCTGGAACAGGCCCAGCAGCACCTTGCCGAAGGAAATCTCCTTCAGCGGCTTGTCGAAGACCGGCTCGCACACCGCTCGAATCGCGGTCTCGAATTCGTCGACGCGAGTGTCCGGCGGAATCCACCCGGACTCGATGTGGATTTGCGCGACCCGCCGGTAGTCGCGCCGGAAGAAAGCCAGGAAATTCTGCGCCAGGTAATTCTTGTCGACCTCGTTCAACGTGCCCATGATGCCGAAATCCAGCGCGATGTAGCGCCCGTCCGGCGCGACGAAGATGTTGCCGGGGTGCATGTCGGCATGGAAGAAGCCGTCGCGGAACACCTGGGTGAAAAAGATTTCAACGCCGGCGCGCGCCAGTTTCGGGATGTCGATACCCTGTTCACGCAGTTTTTCGACATGGCTAACCCGCGTGCCGCTCATGCGCTGCATCACCATCACCTGGCTGCTGCAATAGTCCCAGAAAATCTCCGGCACTTGCAGGAGAGGAGAATCCTCGAAGTTGCGGCGCAGTTGGCTCGCATTTGCCGCCTCGCGCAGCAAGTCGAGTTCGTCATTGAGGTGCTTCTCGAACTCGCCGACCACTTCCCTTGGCTTGAGGCGGCGGCCATCCTTCCACAGCCGCTCGATCAGCCCGGCGGCGACATTGAGCAGCGCGATGTCTTCGACGATGACGCGGCCAATCCCCGGCCTGAGGATCTTCACCGCCACTTCGCGCCCGCCGGGCAGGACCGCGAAATGCACCTGTGCCACCGAGGCGCTGGCGACCGCCGCCGCATCGAAGCGCTCGAACACCTCCGAGGCAGGCTTGCCGTAGGCGCGCTCCAGGATCTGGAACACCTGTTCGGCCGCGAACGGCGGCACCTGGTCCTGGAGTTTCGCCAGTTCGTCGGCGATGTCGAGCGGGATCAGGTCGCGGCGGGTGGACAGCACCTGGCCGAACTTCACGAATATCGGCCCGAGTGCTTCCAGCGCGAGGCGCAGACGCTCTCCGCGCGGCCGTTCGAGGCGGCGCCAGAACAGCAGCCCCGCGGTCAGCAGGCGCAACCCGCGCACCCGGGCATGGCCGAGGAAGAATTCGTCCAGCCCGAAGCGCAACGAGACGTACACGATCTTGAACAGCCGCAGCAGGTGCATGACAGGTGACGGGGATTGTGCCGCGCTTCCTTGGTTTTTCTATCTGCCGTGGACCTGCCGCGACAGGCGCTCGATGCGCTTGTCCAGGCGCTCCACGGCATCGCGCAGTTCGTCCACCTCGCGCATGAATTCGGCGGCCTGCAACGGCGTAACCAGTACCGCCTTCTCCTCGGTGAGATATTCCGCGGCGTTTTCGGCCATGCTCACGGCGGCCTGCTTCGGCCACGCGGCGGCCGTCCGTCCGGCCTGCACCATGCGATGCGCCGCGATATCGCCGACCACCCGGCTCAGGTCCTCCTCCACATCCCAGCGCAGGTTGGACGCGACCTGGGAAATGACCGCGGCAAAATCGGTATCGCCGGCGACTTCGGCCTTGCGCCAGGCTTCCTCGCCGCCGGCCAACACCTCGAGCAGCGCCAGGTGCGTGAGCCGGATCGTCACCGCCGGCAAGGCTTCCGGCGGCGCCGGCTGCAACCTGCCGTCCGCCGCCACCACGAACGCCAGCCGGGCCGGATACACGTCGAACAGCGCAGTTTTGCCGGCGTGTGCGCTCAGTTTGTCGCGGGCCCACGGCGCGGACTCGAGCAGGTGATTGGCGAACGCGACGAACGCGGCGGCAAGCATCGGCTTCAGATCTTGTGGCCGCGGTGCAGCGCCACCACCCCGGCGCTGAGGTTGTAGTACTCGACGCGTGCACAGCCGGCCTGTTCCATCATCCGCTTCAGTTCTTCCTGCCCGGGATGGCGGCGAATCGACTCGGCGAGGTAGCGGTAGCTGTCCGCATCGTCGGCCACCAGTTTGCCCAGCAGCGGCAGCACCTTGAACGAGTAGCCGTCGTACAGCGGCCTGAGCGGCCCCCACACCTGCGAGAACTCCAGCACCAGCAGGCGTCCGCCGGTGCGCAGCACGCGCAGCATTTCCGCCAGCGCGGTTTCCTTGTGCGTCATGTTGCGCAACCCGAAGCCCACCACCGCGCAATCGAAATAATCGCCCGGGAACGGCAGGCGTTCGGCGTCGCACTGCACCACCGGCACGACGCGGCCGCGGTCGAGCAGCCGGTCGCGCCCGCGCGCGAGCATCGCGCCGTTGATGTCGGTCAGCCACACCTGCCCGGTCATGCCGACCCGCGCCGCGAACAGCGCGGACAGATCCCCGGTGCCGCCGGCCACGTCCAGCACCCGGCCGCCTTCCCTCACCCCGCTCATCTGCACCGCGAAGCGCTTCCACAGCCGGTGCATTCCCGCCGACATCAGATCGTTCATCAGGTCGTAACGCTGCGCCACCGAGCGGAACACGCCAGCGACTTTCTTCGCCTTGTCTTCCTCGGCGACTTCCTGATATCCGAAGTGGGTGGTTTTCTTGTCCACTCAGAGCTTTTTCCAGCCGGGTTTGGGCTGAGGCTGGCCGGCGGCCGGCGCGGCCTCACGGCTGACGCCGTCTTTCGCCATCCGGTCCAGATATTCCTTCCACAACCTTTCCTTGTCCACGCCAACTCCGTAAAGATAGTCCCACGAGTACAGCCCGGTGTCGTGACCGTCGCTGAACACAAGCCGCACCGCGTAATTGCCGACCGGCTCGACCGCCGTGATCTCGACGTCCTTCTTGCCGGTCTGCAGCACCTCCTGGCCCCGCCCGTGGCCGCGCACCTCCGCCGACGGCGAGTAAACGCGCAACAGCTCGCACTCCAGGCGGAACGACTTGCCGTCGTGGAACGCGATTTCGAGGACGCGCGACTTCTGGTGGAGCTTGATTTCGGTGGGGCGGGGCGCCCCGGGTTGAAGTCCTGCCACGGGAATTTTCGTACGTAGAATCTAATGCCCTGGAATGCGGGCACGGGACTGCATCATAGCCGTGGGCGGGCGCCCGGGCCATGCCGCGCTTCCCGTTATTGCCCGTCAAAAACAGTCATGAACTTGTAACATTTGCTTCATAGTATTGCAAACGCTCAAATCCGACTGGTACAGCAGCCATGGCAGCCACCATCCTCGTGGTCGAAGACGAACCGGCAATTCAGGAGTTGATCGCGTACAACCTGAAACAGGCCGGCCACCAGCCATTGCGCGCCGACAACGCCGAGCAGGCGATGAATCTGGTCCAGAACGCCTTGCCCGATCTGGTGCTGCTGGATTGGATGCTGCCCGGACAATCGGGGATCGATTTTGCCCGCAGGCTGCGAAGCGACAAGCGAACCCGGACGGTGCCGATCATCATGCTCACCGCGCGTTCCGACGAGCAGGACAAGCTGACGGGCCTGGATTCCGGTGCGGACGACTACATTACCAAGCCGTTTTCACCTCGGGAGCTGAACGCCCGCATCAAGGCGGTATTGCGGCGACGCGCGCCGCAGATGACCGACGACGTGGTGCAACTCGGGGGACTGAAGCTCGATCCGGCCAGCCACCGCATCTCGGGCGACGGCGAACCGGTGGTACTGGGCCCCACTGAATTCCGCTTGCTGCATTTTCTGATGACGCACCCGGAGCGCGTGCATTCGCGTACCCAGTTGCTGGACCAGGTATGGGGCGACCATGTCTTCGTGGAAGAGCGCACCGTGGACGTGCATATCCGGCGACTGCGCAAGGCGCTCGAACCCACCCGGCTCGACCGCCTGGTGCAAACCGTGCGCGGCACCGGCTACCGTTTCTCCGCAGCCTGACCGGAGTCCGCTCCGGCAAATTCTGGGATAATCCGCCCTGGCTAACCCAGAGGACGGAACCCTTGAAGTCCATGTGGGGGAGACCCCTCTCCACCGTCGTCCTGATCGGCATTCTGGCGCTGGTCTCCTGGCCGATTCTCGGCAGCGAGGGCGCCTTGCTGGTCCTCTCCGCGCTTCTCCTGGCCCTGCTTTTCCATCACCTTTTCAACCTTTCCGCGCTCTACCGCTGGCTGCAGAATCAGCGTCTCGGGAACGTTCCGGTAGGCACCGGGGCCTGGGAGTACGTGTACTCGCACCTGCTCAGGATGCTCAAGCGCCATGAGCAAAGCGAAGTGCGGCTGAGCGAGGCGCTGTCGCGCTTTCAACTCGCGGGTGCGGCGCTTCCGGACGCAGTGGTAATCCTGGGAGAAGGTGACCGCATCGAGTGGTGCAACCCCAAGGCGGAGGACTACTTCGGCCTCGACAACGATCGCGACCGCGGCCAGCAGATCACCTACATCCTGCGCCAGCCGCAGTTCGTCGAGCACCTGTCTTCCGGCCAGGTCGGTGAATCGCTGGTGCTGCGGGTTTCGCGCGAGCAGGGCGAGATGGTGCTGTCGGTGCAACTGGTTCCCTACGGCGACCGTCACAAACTCATCCTTGGACGCGACATCACCCGCTGGGAACGGCTGGAGACGACCCGGCGCGATTTCGTCGCCAACGTGTCGCACGAGTTGCGCACGCCGCTGACCGTGGTCGGCGGCTTTCTCGAAACCCTGACCGACATGAAGAATCCGGATCCGGAAATGACGCAGCGCTCGATCATGCTCATGGCCCAGCAAACCAGCCGCATGACCAGGCTGGTTGAAGACCTGCTGACGTTGTCGCGACTGGAGAGCACGCAGAATCCGCTGCGCGAGGAGGACGTCAACGTTCCGGACCTCGTCAAGGCGCTGCACCAGGATGCGATGGCGCTTTCCGCCGGCCGGCACAAGCTGCGCGTCAGGCTCGAATCGAACGAGTGGCTGAAGGGAAACACCGAGGAGCTGCGCAGCGCCTTCGGCAACCTGATCAGCAATGCGGTGCGTTATACGCCGGAAAACGACGAGGTGGAAATACGCTGGGAGAGGCGGGAGGGCAATCCCGTGTTCGCGGTGCGGGACACCGGCATCGGCATCGAGCCGCAGCACATCGACCGCCTGACCGAGCGCTTCTACCGGGTGGATCGCAGCCGCTCGCGCGAAACCGGCGGCACCGGACTGGGCCTGGCGATCGTAAAGCACGTGCTCAATCGCCACCAGGCGCGGCTCGAGGTCCAGAGCAGCCTGGGAAGCGGCAGCACCTTCTCGGTCATTTTTCCGGAGGCCCGGGACCTCCCCGCCAAAGGGCCGGCGGCGGCTGCGGTCCCGGAACCCGCGATTTCTCGTTAGGGGTTTTTCTCCAGCGATCCCGACAGGCGCTCGCGCATCGAGCGGACGAAATCCGCCGGCAGCGGACGGGCGCCGTCACGTTGCCTGCCTCCGAACACCGGATTGGGAAAATGCGGATCGTCGGCAAAGCGCGGAATGATGTGCCAGTGCAGGTGCGGCACCATGTTGCCGAAGCTGGCCAGGTTGATCTTTTCCGGTTCGAGCAGTTCGCGCAACACGCGCTCCACGACAAACACTGTCTTCATCAGTCGAGTGCGCTCGGCTTCGGTGAGGTCGGTCATCTCTTTCCTGTGGGCGTTCAGGATCACCCGGCAATACGCAGGGTGATCGGTATCGCCGATCAACACCACCCGGGCGAAACCGTCGTTCCAGAGCACGTCGCCTCCAGCTTGCGCGCACAATGTGCACGCAGTGGCTGGTGGTGGGTGGCTAGTGTCTGGTGAACCCTTGCCGGTACTCATCGTCTGCGCCTGATTTTCTTATCAGCCTTAGACACCAACCACGAGCCACTGAGTTCTTCAAAGAAGAACTCGCTCGACTGCGCCATTGATGGAAAATGACAAGCCGGCGTACCCAATCGACATACGCCTACTCGGTGCGGATACCATAGTGCTTGGGGCGGATTCGGCCTCGAAGCTGGTCACAAAGTCTTGGCCCGGCCGATGAGACCAGAGCAGGAGCCGGCTCGGGTAGCATGCTGTACCTCCGGGCGCGACGAAATGAGCGGTAACATGGGCTTGAGCGAATCACTTTTTATTTATGCAACTTCCAGGTGCCTTTGCAAGCACCACGAAGGTGTCTACTTCTACTCAGAGCGCAGATATGGCTAAGCGCGTGGATCTCTCGCTCACTATTGATCTGCCCTCGAATCATGAGGCAGATAGGGTCACGGTCACCCCGGACGGCCGCGTCAGAATTTTCGATAAGAGCGGGAAAGAAGTAGTTCCAGCGCGGGTCGAGCGCGCTACCCACTACGAACGCACCAAAGGGCGCAAGTTTCAGGCACGAGCAAATATTGACCGAAACTACGCTTCAGTCGGTGGATTGGAGGAATTGGCTCGCCTTGACTCGTTCGTCGTTATCGACACGAATAGCGCCGAAGTTGACGGAACCAGGGTTTCCGTCGCTTACTTTATCGTGTGCAAGTTGATTCCAGAAAAGGATGGGTTTCGTCTCACCTCTCTCGACAACCGAGGGCACGCGTACGAATTCCACGACGTCCCAGGAAACCCGGAAATGCTAGCGATTCTGAAAGTCGCTCACGACACGATGCGTGGACGCGGTGCGCTTGGTGAATCTCGGATTGGTGTCATCACAGATTCCGAGTTGGGCAGTCACCAGGCCATCTCATGTCGAGAAATGGCGATCTATGGGGAGCAATATTTGCCGCAGGGATTTGCGCTCATGTACGCGAGTGCCGACACAGGGCAAGAATTGACAAATAGGCTCATCAAGGTTTGTGACGCTCAAGCAACGAAGTATCTCTATAGGCTAAAGGACGGGACGTTCCGACGAACTGGCCTTGCACGCCTTGAAGAGGATCCGGCGGTCGTTTTCCGATATACCTACTATCCCGATTTTAAGATCACCAATTCAATCGTTACTGGAGCAACGATCACACCCGAAACAAAATGGTCAATCCAATTTAGCGGCGAACCTGAAGTATGACCACAATACTGCGCTCTAACCGGCCCATGCAGCGGACCGCTTCAAAGCGGGCCTTCGCCCGCTGGTTCTCGGCCGCTGATGGGCAATGTTAGGCGCAACGCCAAAGGAAAAGTTACCTCGACTATGAAAAAGATTATCGTGATCATCGTCGTTGTAGCTATTGGTTGGTATGGAAACTATCTGTACAAACAAGATGGGTCAGCTTTCGTGCAACAGAACCCGTCAACTGACTTAGTAAAATGCATTACTAAAGATGGTAGCGTTATATATGGGAAAGTTCCGTACGGAACTATCTGTGAAAAGACGGAGGTAGTTAAAGGTTCATTAACAGTTGTTCCTAGTGAAACGCATAGTAAAATTGAAAATGAGTCGCATTCATCTTTTTATAGTTCTAACAAAGAAAACAATAGTGTTTCAAGGTTCAAATGTGACGGCAGAATATATTGTTCTCAAATGACTTCATGCGAGGAAGCAAAGTTTTTTCTAAACAATTGCCCTGACACCAAAATGGATGGCAATAACGATGGTATACCTTGTGAAAAACAATGGTGTCGTTAATGCCGTTCAACGCTGTAGTGAACCTCTACACCTCAGCAAAAGAACTTTTGCTTAAACAATAAAGCCTAACTCAACGCTCCAGCGGAGCTTCGCTATCGCTCAGCCCGCTGAGCTTTGCGTTAGAGGGCAGAAAAAGCGACCGGGGTATACTTCCCGTGGTACCGAACTTGGAAGCTCCAAATGAATATGCCCGGGATTGAATTTTTGATTGATCGAAGAGGCCGCAGGAAGGCGGTGCTCATCGACCTGAAGAAGCATAAGGGCTTGTGGGAAGACCTTTTTGACGCATACGTCGCCCAACGGCGGCGCAACGAACCTCGCGAATCACTGGCCCGGGTGAAACGCTTGATCGAAGCAAAGGCCAAGCGCAAAGCGCGTGGCTGACTACTCTGTTGTCTTTGCTCGTTCCGCGAGCAAAGAACTGCGCTCGCTCGATTCGCCGGTGGCTCTACGAATTCTCAAGCGCATTGAGGCACTGTCCCAGAACCCTCGTCCAGCCGGGGTGGCAAAACTGGAAGGCGCAACAGATCTTTGGCGCGTCCGTGTCGGGGAGTGGCGAGTCGTATACCGAATAGCAGATCGCGAACGCTTAGTGGACATCATAGCTGTCCGTCACCGTCGTGAAGCCTATCGCTAAGCTCTGCCCTCTAACCGTGCGTTCGACGGCGACGCGCAAAAGCGACGCGCGCCGTCAACGCGAACGTTGATATGGCTGATATGGCTTTCATTGTCAACGGAGACGAGTTGATCCTGCCCACAGCGCGCGGT
>JBBPIT010000048.1:0-7238 GCA_038040175.1 Pseudomonadota bacterium
GCGGCGCCTGCGTTGTTACGCTCCTTGTTGGGGCTTCAGCCGCAACTGCGGAGCGCGAGCGCGCAGGCGGAGCAGGTTCCGCCGGCCTTGGCCGGTGGATGCGACCCGGAGTCGCTCGCATTGCACGCCGGTCATGTGCGCTCGATGGCACGCCTACGCGGTCACATCCCCGGAGGGGCCCCTGTTCCGCGCTCCGGCGTGCCTAGCAGTCATCCGCACCTGGCGCAACGCGCGTCGCGGAACTTGATCAGAGCTTCCCTAAGCCCGCAGGTAGCTGGCAGGCGCGTCCTGCCCGGGAGCGCCGAGGAAGCGCACGAACGCGTCCGCGGCGAGCGGCTCGCTGAACAGGAAGCCCTGGATCTCGTCGCAGCCGTAGGCGTGCAGGAAGTCGAGCTGCTCCGGCGTTTCCACGCCTTCCGCGACCACGTCGAGTTTCATGTTGTGCGCCATGGCGATGATGCCGCGGGTGATCGAGGCGTCGTCGCGGTCTTCCGGCAGGTCGCGGATGAAGGAGCGGTCGATCTTCACGCAGTTGATCGGGAAACGCTTCAAGTAGGCAAGCGACGAGTAGCCGGTGCCGAAGTCGTCGATCGCCAGGCGCACGCCGGTGTCGCGCAGGGCCTGCAACAGTTTCACCGCACGCTCGGCGTCGCGCATCACCATGCTCTCGGTGATCTCCAGCTCGAGACTCTCCGCCGGGAAGCCGGTCTGCTCGAGAATGTCGGCGACGCGCTGCGCGAATCCCTGGTCGAACAATTGCCGCACGGACAGATTCACCGACACGCGCAGGCTGATGTGGCCGGACTCGCGCAGCATCTGCCCCTGGCGGCAGGCTTCCTCCAGCACCCAGTCACCGATCTGCACGATGATGCCGGTCTCCTCGGCGATCGGGATGAATTCGCTCGGCTGCATCAGGCCCTTTTCCGGGTTGTTCCAGCGCACCAGCGCCTCCATGCCCGCCACCGTGCGCGAGGAAACCCGCACCTTGGGCTGGAAGTGCACCGTGAATTCCTTGCGCTCCAGCCCCCGCCGCAACGCCGACTCGATCGACAGCCGCTCGCGGGTATGCACGTTCATTTCCGGCGAGAAGTACTGGAACCCGTTCTTGCCGGATTCCTTGGCGCGGTACATCGCCACGTCGCTGTTCTTGAGCAGCGTCTGCATGTCGCTGCCGTCGTGCGGATAGGTGCTGATGCCGATGCTGGCGGTGATCAGGAACTCCTGGTCGTCTATCAGCAGGGGCCGGGAGGTGGCCTCCAGGATTTTGAGCGCCACCGCGTTGACGGCCTCGACGCTGGAGGCGTCCTGCATCAGGATCACGAACTCGTCGCCGCCGAGCCTGGCGATGATGTCGCTGTCGCGCAAGCACGTGCGCAGCCGTGCCGCCACCTGCTTGAGCAACTGGTCGCCGGCTTCGTGGCCGATGGTGTCGTTGATGTTCTTGAAGCGGTCCAGGTCCACCAGCATCAGCGCGCAGCGCAACCCGTAACGCTGGGTGGTGGCGAGGGCGTGCTCGAAGGCCCGGTGGAAGTGGGCGCGGTTGGGAATGCCGGTAAGCTCGTCGTGGTAGGCAAGATACTCGATGCGCTCTTCGGCGTGCTTGCGGTCGGTGATGTCGCGGATGATCAGGCTGGCGCACGCCTCGCCGTTGCGGTCGCGGAAGGTGGCGCAGGCGAACTCCACCGGCACCAGGCCGCCATCCTTGCGGCGCAGCCTCAGTTCGCCGTGCGCCGCACCGCCGCGGTCGCCCTGGTTCAGCAGCGCCTGCGCCCGAGGATCGGTCCGGTCCACGATGTCGTCGCGTCCAAGCGCACGCAGTTCCTCCTCGCCATAGTCCAGGAGCCGGCAGGCTGCGTCGTTGGCGGCGAGGATGGCGCCCCCGGGTCGGGTCAGGAAAATCGCGTCGATGCTGTACTCGAACAATGCACGGTAGCGCGCTTCGCTTTCCCGCAACGTCTCCGCCAGCGCGCGCTGTTCGGTGATGTCTTCGTTCAGCGATATGGCGCCGAGGACCTCGCCGTCGGTGGAAAGAATCGGCGCGGCAGAATCGAGGATGGTCTTGCGGCTGCCGTCGCGGTCAGCAACCCACACGCCGGCCGGCAGGGCATCGAGTACCTGGCGCAGCAGCCTTTCGCTTTGCGCAACCGAGTGCGTCAGCTCGCTCCTGCGCCGCAGTTCCTGCATCAGCAGCCAGGCGAGCACCATGACGGCCAGAGTAAAGCCGGTCAGCACGACGATGGTCACCGTCTTCTGCTCGCGCCACCCGGCCAGCACCTCCTCCTCGGACAAGCCCACCTGCACCATCAGCGGCGCGCCCGCTACCGGGCGTGCGCTATAGATGCGTGCCTCGCCGTCCACCGGACTTACGGTGCGAAAAGTGCGGCTGCCGGAGCGGGCGAGGTCCTTGAGCGTCAGGTTGCTGCCGGTAGCCATGCCCACCCAGGTGGGCGCCGCCGGGGTGCGGGCGATCAACTCGCCGTCCTGGTGCAGCAACTCGATGGCGCCGTCGTGGCCGACGTCGAGATTGCGGTAAAAGGCCTGGAACGCGCGCGGCTCCAGCGCCACCGCGATCACGCCGCCGAAACTGCCGTCGATAGTGGGCAGCCGGCGGCTTGCCGCCACGAGCCACGCCCCCGTGGTGCGGCTGACGATCGGCTTGCCGACGTAAATACTGTGCGGCCGGGTGCGGTGCCAGCTGAAGTATTCGCGATCGGAAAAGTGCTGGGTCGCGGCCGGGAGCGGGTCGGAGTGGTGCGTGATCACGCCGCCGGAATCGACGATGAACAGACCGCGGGCATAAGGAAGCGTGGCGAGTTTCTGCTTCAGCAGGGCGCGCATCTGCGGGTTGCCGCTTTCGCGCAGCGCCGGTACCTGCGCCCACGTGTCGGCGAGGTTGAGCAGCACCATGTCCACCGCCTGCAGGGCGCGCGCGGTTTGTTCTTCCAGTACCTGGGCCAGGTTCTGGGTGGCGCGCCCGGCGTCATGCAGATCGGCTTGGCGCGCTTTCGCGAGAGTGAAAGCAGCGAGGGTGAAGAGGGTGGCGACCAGCAGGGCGGCGAGCCCTGGGATCAGGTAGAGCAGCAGGCGTTCCCGCTCTCGCGGGCGCTGATTGGCAGCGCGGGCCGGCGGCGTCACGGCGATCGGGTGACAGTCACGGCGCAGAGTGTACCGCGACCTTGCCCTGCCGAGAAACTCAATTTGATGGCAACGGTTCTTCTAGAACTTCGGCTGCGGCCGGGCCTGCTGGTAGCGCGCCACGCCCGCCATGATCTCGGCGCGTGCCTCCTCCGGCCCGCCCCACCCGACGACCTTCACCGGCACCGGGGTGATCACCAGCACGTCCACGGGGTCGCCGTCATCGGACAGCGTATGGGGAATGTAGCCGTAATTGCAGGGGTAGTGCATGGCGGTCATCATGAAGCGGTCCACGAACAGCGCGCCGGTGTCCTTGTCCACCTCGTACTTGATCGGGTCTGCGTTCATCGGAATTTCGATGATCACGTTGAAGTCGTCGGGTAGACTCAGCCCTGATGTGACGCGGTCGAGATTCATGGCCGGGTTTCCGGAGTAAAGGACGCTGGTTATACGGATACTGCCGCACTCCACACGGGCCGAATGCCCCCGGCGAGCGGCCCGCGGTAGACTCGAAACACTTCGGATATTCCCAGACAGGTGCGGTAGATGGACGAAAACCATACCAACTCTCTCGCGACGGCAACCGATGTCGCCAGCATGGGTCTTTTCCTCGGGCTGGCTACCGTGCTCATCCGCTGATGACCCAAAACTTTTCCTGCGGCCACGCTTCGTCGCCCAACTGGCGCGACGCGGCGGCGCAGTGTCTGCAGCAGGCCGGCAAGGGACCGGCGGGGGCGAATCTCGGCTTTCTCTACATCACCGACAACTTTGCCGGCGAAGTCGCGGAAATCCTTGCCTACTTCCGCACCAACACCGGCATCCTGCACTGGACCGGCACTGTGGGAATGGGCGTGGTCGGCACCGGACGCGAGTACTACGACGAGCCGGCGCTGGCGATCATGCTGTGCGCCTTCGAGGACGCGACCTTCCGGGTTTTCTCGGGGGTGCGCGCGCCCGAGGACCTGGAGCGCCAGCCGCTGCACTTCGGCGGCCTGCCGGCCAATTTCGCCATCGTCCACGGCGACCCGCGCAGCGCCCAGCTGGCGCGGCTGATCGGCGACTTCGCCGGAGTCATGGAAAGCGGATTCATTGCCGGGGGCCTGACCAGCTCGCGCCGCGAAGTGGTGCAGATTGCCGACGGCATTGCCAAAGGGGGGCTTTCCGGCGTGCTGTTCTCCGATGAGGTCGTGGTGTCCACGCGGCTCACCCAGGGTTGTTCGCCTATCGGCCCCCGTCACACCATCACCGGCAGCCGCCAGAACATCCTGATCTCGCTCGACGGGCGCGCGGCGCTCGACGTTTTCAGGGAGGATGTGGGCGAGCCGCTGTCGCGCAACCTGGCGCAGCTCGGCGGCACCATTTTTGCGGGCCTGCATGTCGGCGGCTTTGACACCGGCGACTACCTGGTGCGCAATCTCGTGGGCATCGACCCGGTGCACAAGCTGCTGGCGATCGGCGACGTGCCGCAGGCCGGGGGCGAGATCATGTTCTGCCGCCGCGACGAAACCAGCGCAACCGAGGACATGGCGCGCATGCTCGACAGCATCAGAAGCGGATTGTTCGGGCGTCCGCGCGGCGGCCTGTACTACTCCTGTGTCGCCCGCGGCCCCAATCTTTTCGGCGACAAGTCCGAGGAAGTCGGCATGATCCGGCAGGCGCTCGGCGATTTTCCGCTGGTGGGATTCTTCTGCAACGGCGAGATTTCCCACAACCGGCTGTATGGGTATACCGGGGTTCTGACGTTGTTCCTGTAGAAGACGTGAATGTCGTGAATATCGTGAATGCCGTAACGGCCTGGCAATTCCCTGATTTCAATTTCGATTTAAACTTGTAGCAAGTCCTTCCAAAATACGGTAATCCTGTTTTTCCGATATTCACGACATTCACGATATTCACGATATTCACGATCTCTCATGCCCAAACGCCCCACTTCCGAGTTTCTGCGTGCCGTCGCGGCATTTCGCCGGTACGCCCATCCTGAACGCACCGAAGCCTGGGAAGAGCGCTTCGCTTTTGGGCTGGCAGACCTCGAGCCGGTATTCGAGGCGCAGGTCGCCGGCGACCCGCTGCTTTCCCCGCCGCGCCCTCACCAGTACCTCGGCTTCGAGCCCGGTACCTACCAGCCGGTGTCGATTTCGTCGGACCTGTTCTTTGCCGGCGCGGTGCAGATCGCTCATCAGGTCCGGAGCCGGGCGTTGTCGGTAATGGAGATCGCCCGGCTGTTTCTCGACCGCATCGATGCGAACCGGCATCTGAATGCCTTCATTACCGTGAATCGCGACCTGGTCCTCCGGGAGGCGGAGTTGCTGTCGCAGCGGATGCAGCGCGGCGAGGATCCCGGTCCGCTTGCCGGCGTGCCGGTCGCCGTGAAGGATCTCATGTCGGTGCGCGGATATCCGCTGACGGCCGGAACCAGGGCGATCGAGGCCAGGATCCAGGAACGCGACGCGCCGGTAGTGGCGCGCCTGCGTGCCGCCGGCGCGCTCATCATCGGCACTGCCAATCTGCATGAACTCGCGTTCGGCATCAACAGCGCCAATCCGCATTTCGGCCACGTGCAGAATCCGCGCTATCCCGGGTACATCCCGGGCGGTTCCAGCGGCGGCTCGGCGGCGGCGGTTGCCGCGGGACTCGCGGCGGTGGCAGTGGGTTCCTGCACCGGCGGATCGATCCGCCTGCCGGCGGCATGCTGCGGCATCGTCGGCTTCAAGCCGACATACGACGCCGTGCCGCGCGATGGCGTGGTGCCGCTTGCATGGTCTCTGGATCACATCGGCCCCCTTACCCGCAGCGTCGAGGACGCCGCGGTTGCCTTCGAGGTTATGGCCGGACTGCCGACGCACTCGATGCTGCCGCTCGAGCCGACGATGCCGCCGCGGATCATGAAGCCGCGCAAATTCTTCTACGAAACGCTCGACGACGAAGTCCGTGCCGCGGTCGAAAATGCGCTGTCCGCCTTCCGCAAGGCCGGTGCGCCTGTTGGGGAGGTGGATGTGCCGGGAATCGAGCTGGCTCCGGGCATCCAGCTCATCACCATCAATAGTGAAGCGAGCCAGGCCAACTGGCATCTGCTGCAGAACAGTGGCGACAAACTGGGCGACGATGTGCGCATACGCCTCGAGATCGGCCAGTTCTATCTCGCGGTGGACTACGTCAAGGCTCAGCAGCTGCGCGCGCAGGTCCGGCAGTCCATGATCGCTTCGTTCGGCGACGCCGACGTGATGATCATTCCGGCGATGCCGGTGCTGCCCCCGAAGAGCGGCACCGCGACCATCAATCTCGGTGGCAAGAATCTGCATGTGGCACCGACGCTCACCCGCTTTACCTCGCCGATCAATTTCTGCGGCTTTCCGGCGTTGTCCATGCCTTGCGGCCAATCGAAGAGCGGCCTGCCGGTGAACATCCAGATCGTCGGCCGCCCCGGCGCCGACGCCAGCGTGTTGAGCACGGCGCGCTGGTGCGAACGGGTGCTGGCGGCGTAACGGCGGAGGAACGCGTTGGATAAGCATTGAGGAGAAACGGTGGGAAGGATTCGAGTGCATATGTGCGTTGCAATCGCGGCTTTCTGGCTGATCATGACGGCGGTTCATGCCACGCCGCTGCAGGAATGCTCGACTTCCGATGTGCCGGTCGCGTGCCTGGACGCGAAACTCAAAGAGGCCAATCTGCGTCTGAATGCGACGCTGAAGGCCGGTTGCAGTGGCCGCGCGCCGGGTTCACTTTGACCAGGATGGCGGGGCCATCGGATCTCATGGCACAGGAATGGGCGTTTCTCGATTCTCTGCGCCGCACCGTTCACTACCATGCCGACGGTCAGCAACTGGTGCTCGAGAGCGCCAACAGGACGGTTGTTCTCACCTTCTCACGTTGAGCCAGCCCGGCGATAAGGGCGTTGACGCAGAGGATACGGAACGGCCGTGAATCGTGGTTCGTGATTCGCAATGACCTTCAGATAGATGTCCAACGACACGAGTCGTCAGTACCAAGGATCATTTTCAACACTTTGTGAAGAGCCGTGCAGAGGCACGGCTAGACTCTTTGCGAGCCACGAGCCACGAGCCACGAGCCACGAGCCACGAGCCACGAGCCACGAGCCACGAGCC
>JBBPIT010000048.1:7338-27748 GCA_038040175.1 Pseudomonadota bacterium
CCACGAGCCACGAGCCACGAGCCACGAGCCACGAGCCACGAGCCACGAGCCACGATCTTATAATGGGCGAAAGGCCCTGACGAAGGAGGAGCAATGCAGCACAGCTTCAAGTTCTCGGTCACTCATCTCGAGTCCAGCGAGTTCAAGGACGACGGCTTGCGGCCGTTCTTCCAGTACCGCGATCTCGGCGTTCGTGGTGCAACCAATGGTTTGGTGCTTGCCCACGTCATCCGTGCCAAGCCGGGGACGCAGGCGAAACCGGCACGGCATCACCACGAAGTCCAGTTTCAGATGGTGTATGTGCTCAAGGGCTGGGTGAAGTTCCACTACGAAGGCGTTGGGGAAGTCACGCTCAAAGCCGGTTCCTGCGTGCACCAGCCGCCGGGGATCAAGCACACCGAATTGGGGCATTCGGATGATTTCGAGTTGATCGAGATCGTGATGCCGGCAGATTTTGAGACAATCAGTGACTAGGTGAAAAGTGAACGAGTGAATGAGTGAAATGGTAACGACCCAACTCGCTTTTCACCCTTCACGCCTTCACACATTCACTCCTTCACCAGCGAAGCTTCAATGACCATATCTTTCCGCAAGCGCCTGCAAAAAGGCGACGTCCTGATCGGCGCCCTGGTGCAGATGCCGCTTCCCGAAATCGCCGAGACTTTCGTGCGGGCCGGATACGACTGGTTGTTCGTGGACCTCGAGCACTCGCCGATGGATGCGCGCAATGCGCTGGATATTCTCACCGCGGTGGACAGCCGCATACCCTGCGTGGTGCGCGTGCCGTGGAACGACGAGGCCAACATCAAGAAGGCGCTCGACATCGGCGCCACCGGCATCATCGTGCCGCTGGTGAACAATGCGGAAGATGCCAAGCTCGCGGTCGGCCGCTGCAAGTACCCGCCGGCCGGATTCAGGAGCGTGGGCATCACCCGTGCCCAGCGGTTCGACCTCGACTTCGACTCCTACATGAAGCGCGCGAACGACGAGATCGCGGTGATCGTGCAGATCGAACATGTCGAGGCGGTGAAGAACATCGACGCGATACTCGACGTCCCCGGGATCGACGGCGTGTTCGTGGGTCCTTTCGACATGTCCGGCAGCATGGACCTGCCCGGCCAGATCAACCACCCGCAGGTGCAGGAAGCAATCAGAAAGGTCATCGAGGCCTGCGAGAAGCGCGATATAGCGCGCTGCATTTACGCACATACGCCGAAGCACGCGACTGCGTATCTGGAACAGGGCTACCGGGTCATCGGTCTTTGCACCGACTACATCATGCTCGCGCGTACGGCGGCCGAGTACCTCAAGGCCGTCCGGGGATAAGGCGTTGCAATCCGCCGAGTCGCTCTCGCTCCGCACCATCGCCGCGCGGCTTACGCCCGGCGAGGACCTGCGCGATGCAATCGAGCGCCTTGCCCACGAGCATCATGTCGAAGCCGGCTGTGTGATGAGTGCGGTGGGCAGCCTCAGGACGGCGACCCTGCGCCTTGCCGGCGCGGAGACGTTCTCGAAGTTCAAGGGCCCGTTCGAGATCGTATCGCTGTCCGGGACCATTTCTCCGGATGGCGTACACGTGCACCTGTCCATTGCCGGCGCAGACGGCCATGCAGTCGGCGGGCATCTGGTGCATGGCTGTATTGTTCATATCACCGTCGAGGTCGTCGTGGCCGACCTTGCCGGCATGCGTTTTGCGCGCATGCCCGACGCCACCACCGGGTACAAGGAGCTCAGTATCTGGCGTGCCGACTGAAAATTTTGCTTTCGACAGTGATCAACTCGAGGAGATAACCAAATGGCGCGACCACCATTCAATCCCAACAAAGTGGACTGGTCCGGGGAGAACCCCGGAATGTATCTCAAGGAAACCGCAGACGGTCCTTTCGTCACGCTGATCAGCTTCTTCCGTGTTGTGACCTCGCCCCACGGCAAGGGCCACGCCGCGTTCATGCTGTTGGATCCGCACGGAGACGGCAGGAATCCGGAGAAGCCCAACGTTTGCCTGACCGACAACGAGCCGCTCGCCGATTACGTGAAGAGGGGTTTCGTTTCTCACTTCGGCGCATTCAAGGGCGTGAAGGGTCTTGCCAATGTGCAGATGAAACCGGCCTGGGATTTCATGGCGGGAGGCGACGGCCGCACTTCGCACACCGAGTGGTGCAGGAGCGCGATAGGGCAGGTGAACCTGACGTGGGAGAAGCTCTCCGCGCCCTTCATGGTGGAATTCATGAAGGAACAGTCCGCCACCGGCGCGCACGAGATGTTCTCGCTTTTTCTCGAAGCCTCTGCGGTCAGGGCAACCGTCAACGGCAAGAGGGTCGCCGGCAAGCCGTTCCCGCGCGACTGGGCCGGACGCAAGAGCACGACCGCGTTTCTCGCTTTCAGCGAGACGTGGATAAAGGCGTGAAACGCAGGGATGAGGGGCGGGGGACGAGGGGCGAGGGGAAACCTGAATCCCGAATTGACACCTTTCAGGCAAAGACCAGGGACGAAGTCGCTGCAGTATATTGCTGGTTCGCAATTGGTTCTTCCCTCACCCCTCGTTCCTCGCCCCTCGTCCCTGTGGAGCGACGCTCGGAGCGTAGAACTCATGTGTGGTAGCTGGCGGCTGGACGAACAGGACCTCAACACCTACCGGACCGAAGGGTTGGTGCAATCGCCGTTCCGGATCCCCGACGAGCAACTCGGGCGCATGCGCGACTCGCTGGAGAAACTGCTGCGCGACAACGCCGATATCGCGCCCGAAACCCTGGTCTGCCCGCACATTCCCTACGGAGAACGGCTGCATGCGCTACATCCCGGGATCGCACGCGAGCGGCAGCATCTACAGGCATCGGACGAGCGATCGCGCCGACATCGTCCTCAACCAGGAAGTCGATCCCTCGCAGTTCGACGAATCGGCGGCTCGCGACGACGTGCTGCAGGCCGGACAGTTTTCATTGCACGACGTGTTCCTGATCCACGGTTCCAAAGCGAACCGTTCGACCAAACGCCGCGCGGGTTTCGTGATCCGCTACATGCCCGCGACCTCCGTGTTCGAACGCGCCGGCGGCGACAAGCACGTGCAGTCGGGTGTGACTTTCAGCATGAGCAAGCGGCCGATCTGGCTGTTGCGCGGCAAGGATCGCGGCGGGCGCAACGACTTCAGCATCGGCCACGGCCAGGACTATGCGCTGGTGCCGCGGGTTTCGGACGAAGACGGTGCAGAGCCGACGTGACTGCGGTCAAATACCAATATACCAAGCACGACCGCTTATCTCCTCTACAACCTCAACGTCCGCGATCACCTGCGCGCGAAGGATTCACGTCGCGCGTCAGTGTGGATCGCGCGGTTAGATTCCGATAATCTCGTTCAAGCCCTCGACCACTTGGGAAAGTTCTTCGGGAGAACCGCGGCCGAGCCTTGCTCCGATGCGCTCTACGGAAAGCGTGCGAATCTGGCTGATTTTGACCCACGAGCGTTTCGGCAGCTTTGCCGCCTGAAGCTCGAGCGTCAGCGGGAATCCGGCTCGCTGAGGCTGGCTTGTCAACGCCACTGCAATGACAGTACCGGAACGCTCGTTAAACACGTCGTGGCTGAGAACCAACACCGGGCGCAAGCTCGCCTGTTCGCGGCCGCGGACCGGGTTGAGGTCGGCCCACCGAACCTCGCCTCTCAGTATTCGGGCCAAGCGTCGAGCTCCTGCCCCAGGCCTTCTTCAGCGAGCGCTTTCTCAAACCTAGGATCGAGTTTTGCGCATTCGGATGCCAAACGGCCGCGCTCCATCCGCGCGAGCTTCTCGGCGACGGCTGACTGAATTGCTCGACTGCGGTTGGGATAAACCTTCTTTGCAACCAAGCCGTCAACGCGCTTCAGCGTCCCGCTGTCGATAGTGATGGCAACTTTGATGCTGCTCATGGCGCATCTCCATGGTATGACAAGTTATCATACCCTGTCGGAGCGGGCAAGGAATCTAACGAGGCTGTAGAAAAAGCCCTAAAACAACCATGATTGTTGGTCCAACGAAACAACCTCGATTTTGTTGGTGCCTGAAAATATTGCCGCTACCGCGCTCGACGATGCGTTCTGCGAGGCGATCGCAGTGCAGTCGATCGGTTGATGTCCAATCTTATCGAATCGCGGCTCATATCGCGTCTAATTCTTGTGTCGATCGACTTCGGACTTTTTCTACAGCCTCAACGTCGAATTAACCGGCGCGCGCAGCCTTTACGCGCGTCCGTTTTGAACGCGTGGTTGGGCGTGTACTTGACTTGGCGAGTTTCAGCAGGCCGCGCAGCGCGGCATTAACTGATGCCTCGTTGGGAAACGCCTTGGAGACAGCCGGCTCGATGACGACAACGTTTGATTCCGCAGCCATGCGGCGCGCGTATTTTCCCCGCACAATGGGCCCCAAATCGCTGCGATTGTATTCGGGACGGAGCCAGTCGTTCGCTTCTGATTTAACTTTCTTCATAGATTTTCCTTTCCGTGCGCGTCGCCAAGCGTGCGCTGATGATTCGAATCTTATTCCCGCGCTCCGTGTGGGAAACAGCAAGCAACCGTCCATGTGCAGAGATGCCGAAGGTGATAAATCAGAACTCTGCTACCGAGTGCTCTAAATCGCGCGCTGTGGCTGCGAGATCATCCCTCAGCGCGGAGACCGCTTCTTCAAACGAAACACCGCGCTTTCTGACATTTGCCGCTGCCTTGGCCGAATCCCACTCGAAGTCCATTCGTTAATTATATGGCAGACTTAAAGACGCCCAATGAGGCTGTAGAAAAAGCTTTAGTACAATCATGATTGATGGTCTAACGAAACATCCTCGATTTTGTTGGTGCCTGAAAATGTTGCCGCTACCGCGCTCGACGATGCGTTCTGCGAGGAGATCGCAGTACTGTCGATCGGTTGATGTCCAATCTTCTCGATTCGCGGCACCTATCGCGTCTAATTCTTGTGTCGATCGACTTCGGACTTTTTCTACACCCTCAACGTCGTAGTGAACGGCGGGCCGCCGTTGCGCTAAGACATGGTAGGGCGCTTACGGCCCGTCCGTTCCACTTGAAGTTAGACCTCTTCATTCTTCTTGCGTAAAGTTCTGGCTTTCGGGTTCTATGCCGAAGAGCTTGGAACCAATTGATTCATTGCTCCAGCTCGAGTAGTCCACGTACGGCAACTGAATGGTCTTGGTCAAATGCTCACTGCTGAACCGCAACCTAAAGCCGTGTACAACTTTATCTAGGTATTTCCTGATATCGACCACTCGCAGCATGAAGAGATGAATAACTTTGTCGTCCGCGATACAAACGGCGTGAGTAAAAACAGGCTCTAGGGCAAAAGGCGCCGCAAATCGCTCGAGTTTTTCAATATGGCTTGTTTCAATTACTGTGCCTCTCGTTTCAATGCTCAAGCTTCTATATAGCCGCGTTTTAACTGAAACGGCGATTCTGTGACTCTCTTTCTGTGCGATTAGATCCGCGCCCACGTGGTCTACGCATGCCACTTCGAACCCTTTTCGAATGAGGGCGTATGTAACTAATCCCTCGCCAAAGTCTCCAAGTAACTTCGGGGCACGCGATTCTGAATTCGTGTGCGGGATACGCGATTCCGACATCGGGACACTCCCTGGAGTGGTCTAACGAATAGGATTTTATCCGTCATGCGAGAGCATGGTGGATAAAATCGGTTGGACTGAACCGCTGGATTCAGGGCGCGGTGTTTTGGAATTTGTAACGAAGCGGGCCGTACGAAGCGCGCGGTGGGGTGCGCTGGTCGATGAATTGCGAAGGCGCATGGGCATCGTCGCAGGAGTGCGTGGGTTTCTCGGTGGACGAAATGACTATGACAGATGGGTCATCGAGGGTCAACCGGGGTGGCAAGGGCGAGCGATGCCGCAGCCGGGCGCGCGGCCGGAACAGTGGCCTTGAGGGTCTGGCCCCGTCGCGCATGGAAGGTTCCGGAGCGAACCGGGACTCCGGTTCGATTGGTCTGATGAACACATTGCCTTCGCGTGACGCCGCATCCCTCGCCCTCGGCGAAAGGAGAGTGGGGACGGACGCGCATCAGCAAAAAAAAGCGCGGCATGTGCCGCGCCTCTTTTTTCCATCCCCAAAGCTATTTTGGCTGCGGCACGATGCGCAGGTAAGGCTTGGGCGCCTTCCAGCCATTGGGGTATTTCTTCTTCGCGTCTTCGTCGGACACCGAGGGCACGATGATCACGTCCTGGCCCGGCTTCCAGTTCACCGGCGTGGCGACCTGGTGCTTGGCGGTGAGCTGGATCGAATCGAGCGCGCGCAGCACTTCGTCGAAATTGCGGCCGGTGCTCATCGGGTATATCAGCATCAGTTTGATCTTCTTGTCCGGACCGATCACGAACACGGTGCGAACCGTCGCGTTGTTGGCGGCGGTCCGGCCTTCCGACGTGGTGCCGGCATCGGCCGGAAGCATGTCGTAGAGCTTGGCCACCTTCAGTTCCGGATCGCCGATCATCGGATAGGTCACTTTGTGGCCCTGCGTTTCCTCGATATCGGCGGCCCATTTGCTGTGGCTGCTCGCCGGATCGACGCTCAGGCCGATGATCTTGCAATTGCGCTTCGCGAACTCGGGTTGCAATCCGGCCATGTAGCCCAGCTCGGTGGTGCAGACCGGGGTGAAGTCTTTCGGATGCGAGAACAGGATGGCCCAACCATTCCCGATCCATTGATGGAAGTTGATGGTGCCTTGCGTGGTTTCGGCAGTGAAATTCGGGGCTTCGTCGTTGATGCGCAGTGACATGATTGTCCTCCTCAAGTGTGTGGATTTTCGGGCTTTTCGGTTTCTTGTTCTGGCCAATTCTTATCGCACCACGCTTTTTCCTTGTCAAGCACCGAGGGTCGGCGCAGCGCAGTTACGGGGTGATCGAGATTTCGACGTCTCCAACGCCCTCAATCGTGTAACGGTAGTGCTCCCCCGGCTTGGGGAAGCGCGTGGTCACCCAACTCCCGGTCAGCACGATCTCGCCCTTCTTCAGCGTTTCGCCCCTTGCGCTCAAGTTATTGGCCAGCCAGCGCAGCGGCTCGAAGGGATGTCCCAGCACGTCGCGGCCTTGACCCTGGTCGATGACCTTGCCATTGCACTCGAGCGTGCTGTGGGTGGCGGCGAGGTCGGGCCATGAACTGCGGAACTCGCCGAGCACGTTGCCTTCGTTCCAGGAATTGTCGGCGACCAGCGAAAGCAGGTCGAGCGGGTAATCCGAGTTGCGGTCGTCGATGACTTCAAAGGCCGGGCAGACCGCGTCCACCGCTGCGGCGACTTCGTCCATGTCGTAAGGCCTGCCGCGCGGCGGCAACGAGGTTCCGAGCTGGGCGCAGCATTCGAATTCGATGCCGAGGTGAACCAGCTTCGACAACGACAGCGTGACGCCGCTACGGTGCAAGCGGCTCTCGAATACCACGCCGGAATTCGGATGATCGACGCCGCACATTTCCTGCATGCGCTTCGACGTTAGCCCGATCTTGTAGCCGACCCGCCGGCCGTGGGTGGCATCGAGCCGCTTCACGTACGCCGCCTGGATCGCGTATGCGCCTTCCAGATCGGTCGCGCCGTAGTCGCGCGCGAAGGGCACGATCTTGCGCTTGCCCGCGTGGTCACGCACCAGCGCTGCCGCCGCTTCTTCTGTTCTGACGGTCATTTCTCCCCCTGTGGCGACATGATAACGGCTTCGCTGTATCCTTGCGAAAAACAAACGCTAACCACTGGACACACCGATGATATTAGCCAAAGGCCGGATAATGATTGCTGTTCTGGCGTGCGTGGGGGCGACGCCCGCCGCCTGCGCCGCCGGTTATCCGGACCACCCGGTGCGAATGATCGTACCGTTTACCCCCGCGGGCGCGACCGACCTGCTGGCGCGGCTGGTGGGCGAACGGCTGGGCGCGAAGCTCGGACAATCGGTGGTGATTGACAACCGCGCCGGCGCCGGCGGCAATGTCGGCGCGGAAATCGCCGCGCGCGCGGCGCCCGACGGCTACACGCTGTTGATGGGGCCGGCCTCGGTGTACGCGATTTCAGCCACACTCTATCCCAGGCTCGGATACGACCTGGTGAAGGATCTCACCCCGGTTTCGCTGGTTGCCAACGTGCCGCACGTGCTGCTCGTCAACAACGACCTGCCGGTGAAGTCGGTGCCCGAGCTCGTTCAACTGGCGAAGAAAAAGCCGGGGCAGCTCAATATCGCTTCACAGGGCAGCGGCACTGTTTCGCACCTGGAGGCCGAACTGCTCAAGCATATGGCGGGAATCGACATGCTGCACGTGCCGTACCGCGGCAGCGCGCCGGCGATCCTCGATCTGATCGGCGGCCGCGTGCAGGTGATGTTCGACAGCATCGCCTCCGCGCTTCCGCACATCCGCGCCGGCAAGCTGCGCGCGATCGCGGTGGCATCGACCACGCGCTCGTCACTTCTGCCGAACGTGCCGACCGTGGCGGAATCGGAGCTCCCCAGCTACAGCGCACATTCCTGGCTCGGCATTTTCGTGCCGGCCGGCACGCCGCAATCCGTCGTCGAGCGCCTGCAGCGCGATCTCGTCGCCGCCATCGATGACCCGAAGGCGCAGGCGCGCCTGGTCGAGGCCGGATTCGAACCGAAGAGCAGCACCCAGGAAGCTTTCGCGAAGCTGGTACGGGAAGAAATAGAAAAGTGGCGGCCGGTGGTGAAGATGTCCGGCGCCACGCCGGATTGACGAATAAAAGAAGGTGATTCGTGACACGTGGTACGTGGCACGTGAACACAAAATCCGAAACACGAATCCCGAACCACGTGACACGAGGAGAAAATGGCTGGTCCGCTGACAGGAATCCGCGTGCTCGATTTGACCCGCGTGCTAGCCGGGCCGGTGGCGACCCAGACGCTCGCCGATCTCGGCGCGGAGGTGATCAAGGTCGAGCGCCCCGGCGCGGGTGACGACACGCGCGGCTGGGGTCCGCCTTACGTCAAGGATGCGCAAGGCAGGGACACCATCGAGACTACCTATTTCGCCGGCGCCAACCGCGGCAAGAAGTCGGTCACCGTGGACATTACCCGCAGCGAAGGACAGGAACTGGTGCGCAAGCTGGCTGCGAACTGCGACGTGTTCATCGAGAATTTCAAGACCGGCACGCTGTCCCGCTACGGGCTTGCCTACCAGCAGCTCAGGCAGTCGCGCCAGGACTTCGTGTATTGCTCAATCACCGGCTTCGGCCAGACCGGCCCTTACGCCGCGCGCCCCGGCTACGACCCGATTGCGCAGGCGTTGAGCGGGCTGATGAGCGTAACCGGCGAGCCCGAGGACATGCCGGGTACCGTCCCGCAACGAGTCGGTGTCGCGGTGATTGATCTGATGACCGCGCATTGCGCGGTGATTGCGGTCGTCTCGGCGCTGTACCACCGGCAGGCAACGGGCCGGGGACAGTACATAGACATGTCGTTGCTGGACGTCGGCGTGGCCTCGATGGCGAACATCGCATCCGCTTATCTGGGCGCGGGCGTGATCGCCAAGCGCAATGGCGGCGTGCATCCGAGCGTGGTGCCCTCGCAGGTGTTTCTGTGCAAGGACGGTTACGTTATCGTCGCCGCGGGCAACGATGGCCAGTTCGCGAAGTTGTGCGAAGCGGGGGGCAAGCCGGATCTGGTCCGTGATCCGCGCTTTACCGTCAATTCGGCGCGGGTCAAGAACCGTGACGCGTTGAGGCCGCTGCTCGATGCGATGTTCCTGCAGCATCCGGTGTCTTGGTGGAATGCAAGACTTGCCGCGGCCGGCGTGCCTTGCGCACCGATCAACGACATCGCGCAGGTGTTCGAAGATCCCCAGGTACAGCACCGCGGATTGAGGGTCGAAATGCCGGACCCGGCCGCCGGCAAGGCCGCGTTCGTCGCCAGTCCGCTGCGTTTTTCCGAATCGTCGGTCGAATATCGGCTGCCGCCGCCGCTGCTCGGGGAACACAATCAGGAAGTATTCAAAGATCTGCTGGGAATGTCGCCGGAAGAAATCGCGCGGCTGCGTGCCTCCGGCGTGATCTAGCCTCGAACCCGGTCGGCTTGCGAAACTGCATTCCGGAGAGAAGCATCGCTACCCGAACCAACGAGCCGCGCTGATACGGAAACAGACTCGAGAGATGACTGACGAAGAACTTTGCTTTACCCCCGCGACCGAACTGACGCGCATGATCCGCGACAGGCTGGTCTCGCCCGTCGAAGTGATGAAGGCCACGGTCGAGCGCGCCGAGAGGCTGAACACCAGGCTCAACGCCATCTGCACGCCGACTTACGATCTGGCGATGGCGGCGGCGCGCGACGCGGAAGCCGCGGTGATGCGTGGCGCCGTGCTGGGCCCTCTGCATGGAATCCCGACCAGCATCAAGGATCTCGCCTTCACCAAGGGCGTGCGGACGATGGCGGGATCGCATATCTTCAGCAACCGCATTCCGGACTTCGATCATGTTCACGTCGCGCGGCTGCGCGCAGCCGGCGCGATCTCGATCGGCAAGACCACGACATCGGAATTCGGCTGGACCGGCGTGAGCCGCAGTCCGCTCACCGGGATTACCCATAATCCGTGGAAGCACGGCATGAACGCGGGCGCATCGAGCGCCGGAGCGGGGGTGTGTGCGGCCGCGGGAATCGGCCCCATCCACCAGGGCTCGGACGGCGCCGGTTCGATCCGCATGCCGGCGTCGTTCTGCGGTGTGTACGGGCTCAAACCCTCGCATGGACGTGTTCCTTACCACCCGTTGCCGGCCAACGGCCTGATCTCCCACGTCGGGCCCATCACGCGCACCGTCGCCGACGCGGCGCTGATGTTGCAGGCGATGGCGGGCCCCGACGATCGCGACATGACCAGCATCGCTGCCCCACCCGAAAATTTCCTCGCGGATCTGGACCAGGGCATCGCCGGCCTGAGGGTCGCGTACAGCCCGGATCTCGGTTATCTCAAGGTCGATCCGGAAGTCGCCGAGCCGGTGAAAGCGGCGGTGCGCGCCTTCGAAGAACTCGGCTGCCAGGTCGAAGAAGTGAATCCGGGATGGGGTGATCCGATCGAAACGGAACACTGCCTGTTCGCTTCGCACATCGCCGGCATGTACGGCGGTTTTCTCGAGCGCTGGACGGACAAGATGGATCCCGGGCTGGTGGCGATCATCCGCCACGGCATGACCTACAGCGCGGTGGATTACTGCAAGGCGTACGGCCAGAGGCTCGCGTATTACGACAAGGTGCGTGATTTCTTCGAGCGCTACGATCTGCTGCTCACGCCCACGCTTTCGGTTGCCGCGTTTCCGGCGGAGCGCCTGATTCCCGCTCACTGGGAACAGCACGATTGGGACTGGTTGCGCTGGGCCGGCTTCAGCTATCCGTTCAACCTGACGTGGCTGCCGGCAGCCACGTGTCCTTGCGGTTTCACGCCGGCCGGACTGCCGGTCGGCCTGCAGATCGTCGCCGGACGAAACCGGGACATGCGCGTGCTTCAGGCTTCACGCGCGTTCGAACAGGCCCGCCCGTGGGCGCAACATCGGCCGCCGGTGCAGGGGCAACGAATAGCGAAGGGTAAACGGTGAACGGTGAACGGCGAACAATGAACAGTGAACGGCGAAGGACAGAAAGCACGTGATTCCGCTCTGGATTAAACTCGCGTACACCTTGTTTGTTGCCGTTACAGTGGCCGTGTACGCGGTGAAGTGGGGCCCCAGCAATTTCCTTTGGTTTTCGGATATCGCTCTGATAGGAACCGTGCCGGCCCTGTGGCTGGAAAGCGGCCTGCTGGCGGGCATGATGACGATCGCGATCCTCCTGCCGGAGATCCTCTGGAACCTGAGCTTCTTCGTGCAACTGGCAACCCGCAGGCGTGTCAGCGGCCTGACCGATTACATGTTCGACCGGAGCAAGCCGCTTTATCTGCGCGCGGTGTCGCTGTTTCACGTATTTCTGCCGGTCCTGCTGGTCTGGATGATCAGCCGGCTCGGGTATGAAAGGCGCGCCCTGGTCGCGCAGACGATTCTTGCCTGGGTGGTGCTGCCGCTGAGCTACTGGCTCACCAAGCCGGAGGAAAACGTGAACTGGGTGCGTGGTTTCAACAACGGACTGCAGAAGCGCGTGCACCCGACCGTCTACCTGGGTTTGTTGATGATCGGGTTTCCTGTGCTCCTCTACCTGCCGACACACTTTCTGCTGGTGACGCTGTTCAAATAATGCCGCCGGCGGATTCCGGCGGGACGTTTGTTGTGACCGGCGCGGTGCGAAGCATGTGAAGGTAATGCCCCTTTTCCCGTTGAAATCGACACCGCGTGCTTTCGAAAAGCCCCGGCGCCAATCCGTTCCCCGAATTGATCATCAGCTTCTCGATGAGTTGCTGCCGCTGCCGCTTGCGCAACTCCGCAACGCACTTCGTGGCGCCTTCGAATTCGGTTCGCAGCATCTGAGCCTCTGCTTCGAATCCCGCCGCGGCGGCGCTCTCCAGGCGCTGCTTCAGGCGCGGCTCGACACCACATTTGACTGAGGAGAAATCCTCGAACCAGGCCTGCGCTTCCCCCAGGCGATCGAGGTCCTCCCGTGAGAACCAGTAGGTTTCGTTCCACGGGGTACCCAGCATCTTTTCGGTCAGATCGCGCGGCACCAGCAACTCGTCCAGGGAATCGCGCACCTCGCGCATCAGCGATTCGTAACGCCGCCGCACCGGCTCCGCGTCCGCGCCCGCCAGGCGCCCGGCATCGAAATACGGCCTGTGGACACCGACCGAATCGGCGACGGCAACCCGCGAAACCGCATTGACGAACATGAAAAAGCACGCGCTGACGCAGCGTGTACGCGAAGCGTCGGGAAGCCACGCCTCGATCAACGCGTCCCTGAGGAATCGGCCGATGCGGGTTGCTTCGACGACGTCGCCTCCGTCCACGACGAAGACGACGCGCCCGCCGTGTTCGACGAAGTCCCGGGAATTCTCCCGGAGAAACCGCAGCAATCGCTCCAGGTCTCCCTCGGCAACCTCGCCCTTCATCCACAATGCCTTGTGGTTCGCGGCAGCATCGAAACGCGCGACCGAATCGAAGGAAAAATTCAGGCCCTGCTGGGCAGGCGCGAACGGCACGTCCCAGCAAAGGCAGGCCGTCGCAATGAGGACAGTTCGAAGAATCGTTTGCACCGGAGTGCCCGTCTTGACCGTGCCGGGATCAACGCGTCAAGTCCGGCTGCACGAAGCCGGGCCGGGCGTCGTGACCACGCGCATAACGCAGCACATCGGGAAGAAATGCACGGAAATCCGCTTCCAGTGGTGCGTAGTTCCCGACCAGTTCATCCGCCGAGTTCATCAGGAGGTTCTCGCGTTTCAGCCGCTGCCCCATCCAGTTCAGCGCCGTGTATATCGAGCCGATGTCGGCATACGAACCGAGCAAGTCCCATTGCATCATCATCGGCGCCATGCGCTGCAGCCGCTCCGGAAGAACCGTGTGATAGCGCTCCAGCACCCGGTAAACCCGGCCGGTGAACTCAGCCAGCGGCTCATCATGAAAATCCTGCCAGTGCTTGGCCAGGAAGTGGTCGTAGAACACGTCCACCATGATCCCCGCGTAACGCCTGCGTTCGGCGCTCATCCGCGACTTGCTTTGCAGCACCACCGGATGGGCGTCGGTGAACACGTCGATCTTGCGGTGCATGGCGATGGCGCGGGTGATCTCGCTTCCGTAGCGGTCATCGAGCGGCCCCTTCACGAAGTCGCCCATCAGGCTGCCCAGCCATGCTTCTTCGTGCGGTTCGGAAAGATAGAGGTGGGCGAGGTAATTCATATGGTGAGGCGAGAGGCGTGAGGCGAGAGGCGTGAGGCGTGAGGCGAGAGGGGCGAGGGGTGGATCGCCGCCATGCGGCGAGCCTTTACCCTTCACTCATTCACCCTTCACCCTTCACCCTTCACCCTTCACTCATTCACCCTTCACGCACTTAACGTCCTTCCATATAGTCCACCGTGAGGTGCACCAGCGAGCGCATGCCGAGCTTCAACGCCGATTCGTCGACGTAGAAGCGCGGGGAGTGGTTGTAGGCCACTTTGGTCAGGTCCGTTCCTTTGGGCGAGCCGCCGAGAAAGACGAACAGCCCCGGCGCCTTCTGCGCAAAGAAGGAGAAATCTTCCGCGCCCGTGGTCTTGCCGCGCAGTTTCACGTTGTCCTCGCCGGCCACGCGCTTGAGCGTCGGCAGCATGCGTTCGGTCAATTCCGGATCATTGACGGTGACGGCGTAGGGCTTTTCGATGGCGACCGTAACCTGCGCGCCCGACGCTGCGGCGATGTGTTCCGCGGTCGTCTTTACCCGCCGGTGGATGTCGTCGCGCATCGCCTCGTCGAAGGTGCGGATGGTGCCGACCATCTCTACTTTATCGGGGATGATGTTGAAGCGGTTGCCGCCGTCTATGCCGCCGATGGATACCACTGCCGGTTCCTGCGTCACGTTGATCTGGCGGCTGACGATGGTTTGCAGGCCCATCACGATCTGCGCCGCGACCACGATCGGGTCCACCCCGGTCCACGGCGCCGAGCCGTGCGTCTGCCGCCCCTGCACGGTGATGTGCAGGATGTCGGCTGCCGCCATCACCGGGCCCGGACGGTAGGTAATCGTTCCAACCTCGTGCATCGAGCCGATGTGCAGGCCGAAAACGACATCAGGGCGCGGGTTCTCCATCACGCCTTGCTTGACCATCAACGCCGCGCCGCCTTCCTCGCCCGGCGGCGGACTTTCCTCCGCCGGCTGGAAGATGAACTTGACGGTGCCGGGCAGGCGGTCGCGTACCTTGGTCAGGATCTCGGCCGCACCCATGAGCATGGCAACGTGCGTGTCGTGGCCGCAGGCGTGCATGACGCCGGTTTCCTTGCCGGCCCACGTGGTCCTGACCTTCGACGCGAACGGCAGGTCCACTTCTTCGGTCACCGGCAGCGCGTCCATGTCGGCGCGCAGCGCAACAACGGGGCCGGGTTTGCCGCCGCGCAGCACCGCAACCACGCCGGTATGCGCGACGCCGGTGCGCACCTCCAGCCCGAGCGCCTTGAGGTGCTCGGCCACCTTGCCGGCGGTGCGGAACTCGCGGTTGCCGAGCTCGGGGTTCTGGTGGATGTCGCGCCGCCACTCGATCACCCTGGGCTCGAGTTGATCGGCCATCCGGTCGATATCGGTGCGAAGATCTGCGGCGACAGCGACCGGCGTAAACAACAGAAACAGAGGGACGGCGAGGTGGGAAGGTCGAGTGGGCAGCGGCACCATGGGCTCCTTTAGAACAACGATGTGGATTGGCGCAGTGTTGCCTGACATCGCCGCGCAGTCAATCCGTCGCCGACCCGTGCTTCATGCCGGCAGGGCGTGGCCGATGCGCAGCAGATTTCCATCTGCATCGACGAGGTGGAACTCGCGCATTCCCCACGGCATGTCGGCGAGCGGCCCGAGTCGGGGAATACCTTGCGCCGCAAGGCCGAGCTTGAGGTACTCCGCAAACAGCGCGTCCGCATCCGTTACCCGGATATAACAGCCGGCGATCGAACTCGCCGGTTCGAGATCGCGATACTCGAAAAAGTGCAGTTCGATGCCGTCGCGGCGAACGATGCCGTAGGGATCGGGTGCGTTGTCGCGGCCGACAATCGTGAAACCCAGCCGTTGATAGAAATGCAGCGTCTCGCCCAGGTTGCGGCAAGGGAGGATCGGGATCGCGATGTCGTTGAGCAAGTGCCGTGCTCCCCTCGGTTGAAGTCCTGTGCGGCAACCCGGCGATACTCAGCGCAGGACCAGACCGGCGACGAACCAGATCAGCAACAAGACCAGGACGCCGCACACCGCGTAGACACCCAGGCGGAAACGCCGGTCGTTGAGCTCTTCGCGTTCCAGCGCGTCGAGCACGCTGCGCACCTTTCGCAGCGCGGTTCGTTCGACGGTCCTGTGAACGTTGTCGTCGATGACAGGTTTGTTGGGTGGTGGTTTCGTGTCCATGGCGATCATCCGTGATCCCGCAGTCGATCGGGATCGTAAAGACGCGTGTTCCGTCTCAGCGGAAGCGGTAAAGATAACCTATGCGGAAAGTGGCGCCATCGTACTTGCCGCCGCCCCGATCGGCCTCCGAATCGAACCAGCTCGCGCCGAAATCGAGTGCCTGGTTGCCCCTGATCGGGATGTTGACGCCGGCTTCGAACAGCAGCGTGGTGGCTTCCATGCGGTAGGCGGTGACCGGCGCACCGCCGAAAGCGTCGGCGAATGCCGGGTCCGCCACGATCACGTCGGAGTAAGAACTGAGCTGGCCCTGTGTGGCCGGGTCATTGGCGGTGAAAACGTGGTCGCCCTGGATCCAGGTTGTGCTGCCGTACACGGTGATTCCTGGGGTGACGCGATAATCGAGCGTCAGCCAGGCCCTGGTGGTGGACAGGTCGTACAAGGCGCCGTCCTTCCCCTCGCGTTCATCCAGCCCCAGTCCTGCGCCGAGGCGGATGCGGTCGGTGAGATATTTTCCGACGAAAACGGATCCGGACAGGCTGGTGCCGTCACGCAACGCGCTGTCGCGGTAGCGCAGCGCCTCAGCCGTGGCTGCTAACTCGATCCACGCGCCGGTGTAACCCGGAGAAGGCTGGAACCGGTAGGCCACGCGCCCGAGCGCGGCGACGTTGCTCAGGTCGCCGAACTCGCGATGCTCACGCAGCCGCAGCCCGCCGCGCGCCACGAATCCGCTGCGATACGAAAGCCGGAAGCTGCGTGCCGCATAGCCTTCCACAGCGAGAATGTCGTCGGCTTGTTCTTCGTTGGCGTAGGCGGCGCGGTTGACGTTGGTGTCGTGGGTAAGCTCCGCGTCCAATCCGAAGCGGGTGTCCGCAGCATGCGCCGCCACGGGCGCGAGCATCAACAGCGCCGCAATCGCGGCCAGGACATTCTGCAGGGATGGTGAATTAGTGGGACGCATTGTC
This sequence comes from Pseudomonadota bacterium, assembly GCA_038040175.1. Taxonomy (GTDB): domain Bacteria; phylum Pseudomonadota; class Gammaproteobacteria; order Burkholderiales; family JACQAP01; genus JACQAP01. The sequence goes on from JBBPIT010000048.1 coordinate 24,246, forward strand.
TGAACCTGTTCGCGAGGGAGCGTGCTAGAGTTTACCCAAAGCGTATGCCAAACAGGCGCCGCAATGCAAAACCCAAAAATTGAAAAACTCGTGGCGAGGCGTCGCGCGTTCCTGGTCCGGGCGCTGGCCGGCGGCCTGTTCGCCGCGGGAGGCCTGTTGTCCGGCAATCGCTTTGCCGGTGCGCAAGTGCTCGGGCGTGTGCCCAAGCCGCTGGCGAAAGGACAGTCGATCTACGACGTGACCGGTCCGGTGATGGTCAACGGCAAGCTCATTACCCGCGACGCCCGCATCGGGCCGAACGACACGGTAGAAACCGGCAAGGGTGCGCGCGCGATATTCGTGGTGGGCTCGGATGCCTTTCTGCTGCGCGCCGACAGCAGGTTGGAAATGAAAGGCAACGATGCTTTCGTCAATCAGTTACGTCTGATCACCGGCGCGCTGCTCTCCGTATTCGGCAAGGGGCCACGCTACGTCGCCGCCCCGACTTCGACCATTGGCATCCGCGGCACCGGCCTGTACGTCGAGGCCGAGCCCGACCTTACTTACGTGTGCACCTGTTACGGCGAGACCGATATCGCCGCGGCAGATGATCCCACGGTTACCGAGAGGATTGTTTCCGTCCACCACGACGCGCCGCGCTACGTGCTGGCGAAGCCCGACAAGGGCAGGCGCATCGTGCCCGCGCCTTTCAAGAACCACGACGACCTCGAACTGATGCTGATCGAAAGCCTGGTGGGCCGCACGCCGCCGTTCTCGTTGTTCGACGAGTCCTACGGCAGCCCGCGGCGCTACTGACGCGCCGCAAAGCCGGTCAAAGGCCGGCCGCAAACGCATTCAACACAAAGGGTCACGAAGGCAACGCAATTGCAAGGGACGCAAAGGAAACCCCAATTAGGAAATGAGAACTGGTCTGTAAGGGTTCCCTTGCGCTAGCAGCTTCCCAAGCCGGGCATATCTGATGGTTATTGATCTGTGTCCGTTAGCATGCCGAGATTTGGACTGCCACACAGAGGCAAGCGAGTTATTCGCTTTTAGTAATCGGCAAACGTCATCCCGACTGTTTCCAACCCCGAACCCAATTCAGGTAGGCCCCGGCTTCCATCGGCCTGGCGATGAAATAGCCCTGCGCGAGGCCGCAGCCGAGCTGGCGGAGCAAGTTCCAGTCTGCCTGCGTTTCAACTCCTTCGGCCACCGCCGTAATGTTGAGCTTCTTCGCCATGTCGAGGCTGGATTCGAGGATCACCTTGGCTGATTCCTGTTGGGCTGCGTTGGTGACAAAGGATTGATCGATCTTGAGCTCGGTGAACGCAATGCGCGTGAGCTGCTGCATCGATGAGTAACCGGTGCCGTAGTCGTCGATCGACAAGCCGAAGCCCTTCATGCGCAGGCGTGCGAGGTTCTCCAGCGCTTTGCCGACGTCGGTCGTGGCCGCGGATTCGGTCAACTCCAGCACCATGTGGCGTGGCTCAAGATTCTCGCTGAGCACGAGCTCTGTCACGCGGTCGGCGAGTTGTATATCGGTAAGCGATTTGAGCGACAGGTTGACCGACACGGTGGCCTCTAGCCCCGCACTGCGCCAGGTGCTACAGAATGCGGCTGCCTTTCTGAGCATGACCCACGCGAGTTCATCGATGAGACCGTTTTCTTCGAGCGGCTCGATGAATGCGTAGGGCGCGATGATACCCTGCTGCGGGTGGCGCCAGCGTGCGAGCGCTTCGGCGCCCTTGACGCGCCCGGTGGCCAGTTCGACCTTGGGTTGAAAGAAGGGCTCGAACTCGTTGTTCCTCAATCCTGCCGCAATCTCTTCCAGTGTGAATGTCGGACCCGCCGTCTTGGGACGGGCCCGCTGCGCCTGTGCCGGCTTATGAAGCTTGATCAGCGGCTCCAGCTTTGCTGGTGTGATCGGTTTTTCGACGACACCCAGCAGATTGATGCCGTAGGCCTCGGACATGGTCGTAATGGAGGCGAGCAGCTTGCGTTCAAGCGCACTGGCGAGAATGATCGAGACGCGGACCCCAGTCTCGCCCAGGTGGCGAACGAATTCCATGCCGTCCATGCCGGGCATCTCAAGATCGCTGATGACGATATCAACCGGCCGGGTCGGGTCTTGGAGAATCTTCAACGCACCGTGGCCGTCCGAAGCCTCGTGGACAGCCTTGGCGCCGAGGCTCTCGAGTATCCTCACCAGCGCGCTGCGCTGAAAGTCATGGTCTTCGGCAACCAAAAAACGCAAGTTGGCGATCGACATTTCGTTTCCTTCCTTTCCTGGTCTTGCTTTTTCTCGTCCCTGCGTCCGTCGTCAAAGAGCGTCAAAATAGGCGTTCAAGCGCAGCCATTCCTGATGGAACGCGCCCATGTAGACCTTGATCGTGTTCCAGTCATTGGCGCGGCTGGCGTGCTCGATGTGCTCACATACGCTGGCAAGCCCCATCGCGCCGACCATTTTGCAGGCGCCCTTGATACGATGGGAGGCACGCGTGACCTGGGGGATATCACTATTGGCCACGGCCTGCTTGAGCATGGTGACGTCTTCATCGTTGACACGCCGAAAGTCCAGGAGGATGTCGCGCTCGGCTGCCGCGTCGCCGCCGGAAATCTCGGCGAGCACCGAGCGATCGACCGGGGCGGCGGCTGCCCCTGGTGCTGACGTGTTCGAGCGATTGGCGGACTGTTCGGAAGGCGCGGCTCCCGCTTCGGGGATCGGCAGCCATTGGTCGAGCTTTTTCAGCAGTTGCGTCAATTCCACCGGCTTGGCGAGATAATCGTCCATGCCGGCGGCAAAGCAAGTCTCGGCCTCGCCGCCCAGTGCGTTGGCCGTGCAGGCGATGATCGGGGTGCGTCCGCCGCCGTTGGCGGACTCGAGCCTGCGGATGCTGCGCGCGAGTTCGTAGCCATCCATCTCCGGCATGTTGCAGTCGGTGATGACCATCTTAAATCGCCCGGACTTCCACTTATTCAATGCGTCGACGCCGTTTTCAGCGCTCTCCGCGGCATAGCCCAGGGTCTTCACCTGGCGCGCGAGGAGCAAGCGGTTGGTCGGATGGTCATCCACCAACAGCACCAGCGTGCCCTCCGTCTCGGCTTGTGCCACGCTCGGCGCCATGCGGCGCATTCTCGTCGTGGTACTGAGTAAATCTCGCGTGCCTTCCGGATCGGTTTTCCGCAGATCCTTCGGGTCGGCGATCGGCAGCGAGATGGTGAGGATCATGGTCGTCCCCTTGCCGAGTTCGCTCTGCATCTCGATCGAGCCGCCCATCATGTCGGCGAGTCGCCGGCAGATCGCCAGCCCGAGACCGGTGCCGCCGTAGCGGCGGGTGGTGTCGCCTTCGGCCTGGCTGAACGGCTGGAATAACCGCAGTTGGTTTTCCGGGGAGATGCCGATGCCGGAGTCCGTCACTGAGAGCCGCACGCGATCCTCTGCGTCCACTCGCTCGATTAATTCTGCCTTGATCTCGATGGTGCCTTTGGAGGTAAATTTGATCGCGTTGCTGACAAAGTTGCTG
>JBBPIT010000049.1:0-27526 GCA_038040175.1 Pseudomonadota bacterium
GGCAAGACGGCGAGGACGCCGTGTAGCCGGACGGCTGTGACTCGTTAGCGGTACGTGCCCCGGACACGTTACCGACGTAGTCGGCCGTCTGCGGGCAGGGGCACATGAGGCTGCGATAAACGTTGATTGGCGGGGCATACGGCTGCTCCCGCAAACGGGCGTACCGCTAACGAGTCGCAGCCGTGCTTGCGGGAGCAGCCGTATAAGCGCTCCGTTTACAGTGGTTGACGCAGCCTCCCTGCGCTCCTGCCCGCCCCGAGGCTACGCCCGCCGAGTCCGGAGCGCACATCAGGAGGAGCCGACGCAGAGCGCCCGCTCAGGGCAGAGCAGGTTCCGTCGGCCTTGGCCGATGGATGCGACCCCGGAGCGGGATGCATCGTGCCGAATAGGCGCGTGCTTGTGCGTGCCTCCGCGGTCACATCTCCGGAGGGGCCCCTGTTCCGCGCTCCGGCGTCCCTAGCAGTCATCCGCACCTGGCGCAACGCGCGTCGCGGAACTTGATCAGAGCTTCCCTAATTGAGTTCGCGCGGTTTGGTCGGCGGCCTGACTGCAAAGAAGCTGCGGCGGTTGAGCAGGCGTCGGAAGTTGTCCAGCGACAGCAGGTGCGAATAGATCTTTTCCAGCACGCCTGCGACGAGCAGCTGGCGCAGCTTGTCCTCCGCCAGCGATTCGAGCGCATTGCTCGCAACGCGGTGCATGCCTTCCAGTTGCATGGTGAACCCTTCCACCTCCGCCTTCATCGTGAACGGCTCCAGCAGTTCAAGCCCCGCCAGCAGTTTGCATAACTCCTCTGCGCGCCACAGGTCGTTCTCGTAGTCGAAGATCAGCTTTTCCAGCGCGCTCCATTGCGGCAGCGTGTTGCCGGCCTCGTCGTACAGCGGCTCGCCGCCGTCCTGAACGGCGCTCGTTTCCACGCACACGATGCGATCCTTCTGCATTTCGCCGTCCAGCGTCACCTTGGCCATGCAAAAAGGGTAGCGTCGCACATAAGCGGGCAGATAGACCCGCCGGTCCCAGGTGCCGTCGGTGAGGATGAAAAGATTCTGCATGGACTGCAGGCCGAGTACGGCAACTGCGTTGAACGTCTTGCCTTCATCGGCGCTGACGAAGACGATCGGATAGTCGCGGCTGGTCGGCCCGAATTCGGCCAGACTGATCGGCATCGCGTGCAGCCGGTGGAAGACCGCGGGTGTCTCTTCCCCCATGCGCGGCAGGACCACTTTGTGGTTCTTTTGCAGCGGCGTGATCTGCTCGTAGCCCAGCGGCGGCTCGATCTTCATCAGGTGGGGAGTCGTTTTGCCGGAATTTGATTCCAGTATAATAGCGCCCTGATTCCGGCGCATGGAATGTCGGTCAGGTAATGATGGGGACGTAGCTCAGCTGGGAGAGCGTCGCGTTCGCAATGCGAAGGTCGGGAGTTCGATCCTCCTCGTCTCCACCAAAACAATAAGGGGCGACCCTCGGTGGCCCTTGTTTTTTTGTAAGATCAACAGGACTCAGCGATCAGGGACAGTTGCAATCCACCCCTCGATCGGGTCCACGACGGGCGGAAATCCGAACCCCCGCGAGCGTCGCTGCCACGCCCACGCCGCCTGCAGGGCACACAGCACCGCGTCGAGCCGGTCGCCGGTGGCGTCGCGCACCAGCGAGTTCAACGTCCGCGGGGATGCACTCAAGGCAAAGCCGAATGGATTGTCGGGCGAGACCAGCGCCGCGACGATCGCCTTTCTCGCGCGCATCCGCTGCGGGGTCTGCTTCGCCGGGGCGTCGTTCTTGTACGAGCCTTTCACCATCTGCCGCGCCGCAAATCCCGGATAGGCCTCGAACGCGATCCGCAGCGGATCGTCTTTGACCAACCCGGGTATCGTGACGCCGGCCTCCAGCAAGCGTGGCGCACCTTCGAGGAACATCAGTCCGACCGGGGGATTCACCAGCTTGAGCGGGCTGTGCGAGCCGGCCGGATGGTCCGTGGCGCGGTGGGCATAGCGGTTTCCCACCGGACGGCTTTCACGGTAACGGTCGAGCGCCGTGCGGAAACTCTCGCGGCCCAGCGAGCGGCAATGCAGCACGAGTTCACGCCAGGTTGCCGGCCAGCCGAGATCGCGCGTCGCTTCGCGCGGCAAACCGAACGGAAAGTCGAAGCCCGCGACCCAGGGGCCGTCGCGTTTCAACCAGGATTCGTAAGTCTCCCAGTCGCAGTACTCTTCGATGCCCTCGAGTTCGAATGCGCGACTGCGCATTCTTCCGGTCGCGATGGTGATCGGTTTTTGCTTGCGGGGGCGGCTGGTGAAATCCACGCCGGAGATCGGCCAGCCGGACCGGGGGTCACGTCGAAGCACTCAGGATTGCAGCCGCTTCTCGAGGCGCTGCGCGAATACGGCCATCTCCTTCGCCGCCTGTTTGTCGCCGCGCCGCTCCGCAACTTCGATTCCGCGGCGATAAGCGTCGAGAGCGTCGCGCAGGACACCGGCATCGGTCAGGGCCTTGCCCAGCAGCTTCCATGCGGCGGAATAATTCGGGTCCATCTCGAGCGCGCGCCGCAACTGGTACACCGCGACCCACGTTTGCCGCAGCTTGAGATACTCGCTGCCCAGGCTGAAGCGCAGCAGCGCCGAGTCCTTTCCCTGCGACAACAGCGCCTCGAGATTGTGAACGACCGACGCGGGATCCATGCGAAACCTGTCGCCTTTGCCTACAGTTCTATGCGGGTGCCGAGTTCCACCACGCGATTCGCGGGGATCCTGAAGAATGTCGTGGCGCTTGCGGCATTGCGCGACATGAGGGCAAAAAGCTTCTCGCGCCACAGCGCCATGCCAGGCCCGACTGTCGGTATCAATGTCTGCCGGCTGACGAAGAACGAGGTCTCCATCATCTCGAACTTCAGTCCCTTCGCGGCAGCCAGCTCGAGCGCGCGCGGCACGTCCGGTTCGTCCTTGAAACCATAGTGTGCGATTACCCGGTAAAAATCGCCGCCAAGCGGCACGATCTCGATGCGCTCCCCGTCGGGGACGTGAGGGATGTCGCGCGTGTCCACGGTGAGCAGCACAATGCGCTCGTGCAGCACCTTGTTGTGGTTGAGGTTGTGCAGCAGCGCATACGGCACGCCCTCGGCCGCGGCGGTCAGGAACACCGAGGTGCCGGGCACACGGATCGGCGGATGTGCGGTCACGCTCCGAATGAAGGGTTCGATCGGTATCGCTCCGGGAGCCAGGCGTTCCATCAGGAGTTGGCGACCACGCTTCCATGTGGACAGCAGCGCGAACAGCAGGATTGCGACGACGATCGGGAACCAGCCGCCATGAAAGAGTTTGATTGCGTTGGCGCTGAAAAATGACAAATCGATGGTAAGAAAGATCAACAGGAGGGGCAGTGCAACCCATAGCGGCCACTTCCACAATTTGCGTACCAGGACGAAGGCGAGGATGGTGTCGATGGCCATCGTGCCGGTCACCGCTATACCGTACGCCCCTGCGAGATTACTCGAGGAGCCGAAGCCGAGCACCAACCCGATCACCGCCGCCAGCAGGACCCAGTTGATCCAGGGCAAATAAACCTGACCGATTTCGCTTTCCGACGTGTGTGTCACTTCCAGGCGCGGGCAGTAGCCGAGCTGGATTGCCTGGCGTGTCAGCGAGTACGTCCCCGATATGACCGCCTGCGACGCGATTACGGTTGCCATGGTTGCCAGTATCACCATCGGGTAGAGCGCCCACTCCGGAGCCATGTGGTAAAACGGGTGCGCGAGGGCGGCCGGGTTATGAAGGATCAATGCGCCCTGACCGAAGTAATTGAGCAATAGCGCCGGCATGACGTAGGCACCCCAGGCGAAACGGATCGGTTTCTTGCCGAAGTGGCCCATGTCCGCATACAACGCTTCAGTGCCGGTGATGGCCAGTACGACTGCGCCGAGTACCAGGAAGCCGCCCCAGGCATTCTCGGCAAAGAACCGTACTGCGTAGACGGGCGAAACCGCAACGAGCACACCCGGGTACTCCATGATGTTGATGATGCCGAGCAGGGCCAGCACCGCGAACCAAACGACCGTGATCGGACCGAACAACGCTCCGACCATCTCGGTGCCTTTCTGCTGAAACAGAAACAGTCCGATCAAAATCACGATCGTGATCGGGATGACGAAAGGTTGCAACGCGGGCGTGGCAACTTCCAGGCCTTCCACCGCCGACAGCACCGAGATCGCCGGTGTGATAATGCCATCCCCGTAGAACAGCGCGGCACCGAAAATCCCGAGCGTCATCAGGAGCCAGCGGCCGCTGGTACCGCTGGCGGTGGCACGCAGAACCAGGGCCAGCAGTGCCATGATGCCGCCTTCGCCGCGGTTATCGGCGCGCATCATGAACACCACATATTTCAGCGTGACGACGATGACGAGCGCCCAGAACACCAGCGACAACACGCCAAGCACGTTGCCATAGTTGGCGGCCACAGGGTGGGTGCCGCTGAATGCCTCCTTCATTGTGTACAAGGGGCTGGTGCCGATGTCGCCAAAGACCACCCCGATGGCCGCAACGGCCAGGGTAAATACGTCGGGTTTCCCGTCGTTTGCGGAAGCGGATCTCATCAAGGTTCTGCTCGGAAGGATCGGTGCAAGAAACAGGAACACGAGAGCTTGCGATGGCTCGCCGGCAACGCCTGCTTGCGACTCATGGTTTCGTTTTTTTTCGTCCGCCGGGGGCCGAGAGGCTGGGGGCCATCGGTTATCATCGCCAAACGATTTTCAAGGCTGGCCGCGAAGGGACCGGGCCTTGTTGTGGCGCAACATTCTATACCCCGGAGCGGGCCGTGACCAAACAGGCAATCAGTACCAAGGACGCCCCCGAGGCGGTCCGCGTGAAGCGCGCACTTCCGCAAGGGGAGAAACAGCCTGCCGTTAGCGCAGGCAAGAAACGCACGCCTGCCCAAGCCGCATCAAATGCCGAAGACAGTTCTTTCACCTCACGCCTCTCGCCTCACGCCTCACCCGCCGGCCCTCACGCCTCTCTGAGTTTCGCCACCCCCGCGGTGCGCGACAGGCTGGCGCGGCTCGGCATCTTCCGGCTCTCCGATCTGGTGTTGCACCTGCCTTTGCGCTACGAGGACGAGACCCGCATCGTTTCGATCCACGACGCCTTATCGGGGGACACGGTGCAGATCGAGGGCACGGTGCTGAAGACCGAGGTCAAATTCCGTCCGGGCCGGCAACTCGTTTCCGAGGTCGATGACGGCAGCGGCAGGCTGATGATGCGGTTCTTCAATTTCTATCCGAGCCAGCACAAGGCGCTCGCTCCCGGTGCACGCGTACGCGTGATGGGAGAAATCCGCCAGGGTTTCTTCGGTGCGGAGATGGTGCATCCCCGCTTCCGCGTGCTGCGCGGGGAAGTGCCGTTGCCGCAGGCGTTGACCCCGGTCTATCCGACCACTGCGGGCCTGGGCCAGGACACGCTGCGCAAACTTGCCGGGCGCGCGCTTGAGCGCGCCGACCTCGAGGACACGCTGCCGGAACCGGTGCGGAGAAAGCTCAGAATCCCGCCGTTCGCAGAAGCGGTCCATGTGCTGCACAACCCGACGCCCGACGTCGATGCGCAGGCGCTGGTCGAGCACGCCCATCCGGCCTGGCGCAGGGTCAAGTTCGACGAGTTGCTGGCGCAGCAATTGTCGATGCGATTGCATCGCGACCGCCGCAACCGCGTGCGCGCGCATCCCCTGTTGCAACATTCGGGCTTGTCGAAGCGCCTGCTGGCGTCGTTGCCGTTCCGGCTCACCCGCGCACAGGCGCGCACGCTCAACGAGATCCGCAGCGACCTCGCGCGCCCGCACCCGATGCAGCGTTTGCTGCAGGGTGATGTCGGCAGCGGCAAGACCATCGTGGCCGCGCTCGCGGCGTTGCAGGCGATCGAGAGCGGTTACCAGGCAGCGGTGATGGCGCCCACCGAGATCCTCGCCGAGCAGCACTATCGGAAATTCTCCCTGTGGCTGGAGCCGCTGGGAATCGAAACGGCGTGGCTGACGGGCAGCCTGAAAAAGAAGGAACGCGACAAGGTGCTTGCGGCGATCGAAGCAGGAAAGGCCCAGCTCGCGGTTGGAACCCATGCACTGTTCCAGGAAGAGGTCGTATTCAGAAAACTGGGGCTGGCCATCGTCGACGAGCAGCACCGTTTCGGCGTGCACCAGCGTCTGGCGCTGCGCATGAAGGGCAGCCGCGCCGATCAGGCGTTGCAGCCGCACCAGTTGATGATGAGCGCCACGCCGATCCCGCGCACGCTGGCGATGAGTTTCTACGCCGACCTCGATGTCTCGGTGATCGACGAGATGCCGCCGGGCCGAACGCCGGTAGTGACCAAGCTGTTGTCCGAAACGCGCCGGGACGAGGTGCTCCGGCGGGTGCGCGACGCCTGCCTGTCGGGAAGGCAGGCCTACTGGGTGTGTCCGCTGATCGAAGAATCCGAAGCGCTGCAGTTGCAGACGGCAATCGACACCTATGACGGCCTGCGGCAGACTTTCCCGGAACTGAAAGTCGGATTGGTGCACGGGCGGCTGCCGAACCAGGAGAAAGCGGCGGTGATGGCGGCCTTCCAGGCCAACCAGATCCAGTTGCTGGTCGCGACCACGGTGGTCGAGGTCGGCGTGGACGTGCCCAATGCGTCGCTGATGGTGATCGAGCATGCCGAGCGCATGGGCTTGTCGCAGCTCCATCAGTTGCGCGGCCGGGTGGGCCGCGGTGCCGAGTCCAGCGTCTGCATCCTGCTGTACCAGAAACCGCTCTCGGACAATGCGCGCGAGCGGCTGCGCATCATCTACGAGAATGCCGACGGCTTCGAGATCGCGCGCCACGATCTGCGCCTGCGCGGTCCGGGCGAGTTGCTGGGCGCGCGCCAGAGCGGTGTGCCGATGCTGCGCTTCGCCGATCTGGAAAAGGATCTCGATCTTTTGGAAGCGGCGCGCAATGTCGCGCCGCAGTTGCTGCGAGATCATGCCGGGAGCGCCGAGCGCCATCTCGAGCGCTGGCTGGGCGGCCGTCAGGAATTTCTGAAAGTCTGACAGCGTCCGTCCTGCTTGGGCGCGCGCTGACGCGGGTGCTATCATCCCGGGCATCTTGAAGGCCCGCCCCCCGACCGCATAAACATCAATAATGGACTTCGTTTCTTGGCGGCCGATTGAGGCCGTGGTCACGCTGGCGGTGATCTGGATCGGGCTGGGTGTGATTGGGCTGGCATTGATGCGCACGCCGCGGCTCATCACCGGCGCCGCGTTTCCCGTCGGGGCGCTGGTGTCGCTTGCGCTTGCGGCGACCGGACTGTGGGCGATCGGCGCGCCGCCCAGCGCGGCGATTCTGCCGGCGGGCCTGCCCGACCTGCCGTTCCACGTTCGCATCGATGCGCTGTCCGGGTTTTTCCTGCTGCTGTTAGGCGGGGTCTCGTTCGGCATTTCGCTGTTTTCCTCCGGTTATTTCCGCGGCAACGGCGGCCAGAGGCTCGGGCTGCTGTGCTTGCAGTACCACGTCTTTCTCGCCAGCATGGCCTTCGTGCTGATCGCCGACGATGCCTATCTGTTCATGATCACCTGGGAGTCGATGGCGCTCTCATCGTATTTCCTCGTCACCACCGAACACCATCAGGAGCAGAACCGCAAAGCCGGCTTCATCTATCTGCTGGTCGCGCATATCGGCGCGCTCGGCATCCTGTTGTGCTTTGGCGTACTTCATGGCGGCCACGGCGACTACACGTTCGAGGCGCTGCGCGCGGCGAACCTGAGCGGCTTCTGGGCCACGGTGGCGTTCCTGCTCGCGTTTTTCGGCTTCGGCGCCAAGGCCGGCATGCTGCCGCTGCACGTATGGCTGCCGGAAGCGCATCCGGCGGCGCCATCGCCGGTGTCCGCCTTGATGAGCGGCGTGATGCTGAAGACCGCGATCTACGGCATGGTGCGCGTTATCTACGATCTCATCGGCGGCATCCGCTGGGAGTGGGGTCTCACGGTGCTGCTGTTCGGCGCCGCCACCTCGCTGTTCGGCGTGCTGTTCGCGCTGATGCAGCACGATTTGAAACGCCTGCTCGCCTACCACTCGGTCGAGAACATCGGCATCATCCTGATCGGCATCGGGCTGTCGATGGTATTTATCGGCAGCGGCCACCCGGTCGCCGGCGTGCTCGGGCTGATCGCGGGGCTTTATCACACGCTCAATCACGCGGTGTTCAAGGGCTTGCTGTTCCTCGGCGCCGGCTCGATCCTGAAGTCGACAGGGTTGAGGAACCTGAATGAGATGGGCGGGCTGATCCGCTATATGCCGCACACCGCGCTCTATTTCCTGGTCGGTGCGCTGGCGATCTCGGCGTTGCCGCCGTTGAACGGCTTCGTATCCGAGTGGCTCACGTTCCAGGCTTCGCTGCAGGCGCCGCTGCTGGAAAGCAGCGTGGTGAGGAGCCTGGTGCCGATCGTCGCCGCGGTGCTCGCGCTCTCCGGGGCGCTGACCGGCATGTGCTTCGTCAAGGTCTACGGCATCGCCTTCCTCGGCCAGCACCGTCACGCGTTCGCGGAGCAACCGCGCGAGGCGAGCGGCTGGGAGCGCGCGGGTATGCTGTGGCTCACGCTCGCTTGCTTCGCGCTCGGGCTGTTTCCGGTGTTCATGATCGGCGAGCTCAACAAGATCTGCCTCGCCCTGATCGGGACCGGCCTGAGCGACGAGGCGATGGCCTCGGGCTGGCTGTGGCTCGCGCCGACCGCGAGCGCCCAGGCGAGCTACAGCCCGGTCGTCTTCCTGCTGGTGATCGCCGCGGTGTTCGGTTTGACCTTCCTGGTGGTGCGTCTTGTCTATCACGGGCGGCTGCGCCGCGCCGATCCGTGGGACTGCGGCTTCCCGGCGCAGACTTCGCGCATGCAGGACAGCGCGGATGCGTTCGGCCAGCCGATCCGCCAGATCTTCGCGCCGGTCTACCTGATCCACCGTGAAATCCCGCGGGCGGACGATCCGCAGCCGGTGTTCAGGCAGTCGGTGGAGGACCGGCACTGGTACGCGATGTACCTGCCGATCGCGCGTCTCACCGAATTTCTCTCCGGCCACATCGGCAAGCTGCAGCAGGGGCGCATCTCGGTGTACCTGCTGTACAGCTTCCTGACGCTGATCGCGCTGCTGGTGTTTGCGCAATGAACGTCACCAGCGGAATCATTTTCCAGGTGCTGCAGTCGGTGCTGGTGGTGCTGATCGCGCCGCTCATGCTGGGCTGGGTCAACCAGTGCCGCGCCTGGCTGCAGAACAAGAGCGGCGCGGGAATCTGGCAACCGTACAAGGTGCTGCACAAATTGTTCCACAAGGATGCGGTACTTGCGCACAACGCCTCGCCGCTATTCCGCGTCACGCCTTATATCCTGTTCGGTTGCATGTGGCTCGCGGTCGGCATCGTGCCGGTGCTGGCGACCTCGTTGCCATTTGCGCCGGCTGCGGACGTGATCGCGCTGGTCGGGCTGTTCGCGCTGGCGCGCGTATTCATTTCGCTTGCCGGCATGGACGTTGGCACCTCGTTCGGTTCGATGGGCGCACGCCGGGAGATGATGATCGGCTTCCTGGCCGAGCCGGCGATGCTGATGACGCTGTTCACCGCCTCGCTCATCAGCCACTCCACTTCACTGGCGACCATCGTCGAGACACTGGGCCACCGCGAGTTCGTGATTTATCCGAGCATGGCGTTCGCGGCGGTCGCGTTCCTGATGGTGCTGCTGGCGGAAAACGCGCGCATTCCGATCGATAATCCGTCCACGCACCTCGAACTCACCATGATCCATGAGGCGATGATCCTCGAGTATTCGGCGCGCCATCTGGCGCTGATCGAATGGGCGGCGAGCCTCAAGCTCACCGCCTATGTCGCGATCGGCATCGCCATATTCGTGCCCTGGGGCATCGCCGGAGCCGGCGACTGGATTGGGTTGCCCATCGCACTCGCCGCGCTGGTGTTGAAGCTGGTCGGCGCCGGTGCCGGGCTTGCATTGCTCGAGACGGTGTCGGCCAAAATGCGCATCTTCCGTGCGCCCGAATTTCTCGGCACCGCCTTCATGCTTGCCACGCTCGGCATGCTCATCCATTTCCTGCTGGAACGATGACAAGCGGAAAGTCCTGGCAAAACTCGGCACTCAACACTGGATACACATGGATCTACCGTTCCACGCACAATTGATCAACCTGTTCGCGGCACTGCTGTTGCTGCTCGCGTTCGCGATGCTCACTCAGCGGCGCATCCTGTCGCTGATCAACCTGTTTGCTGCGCAGGGCTTCGTGCTGGTGCTCTCCACGCTGGTGGTCGCCTATTCGACGCACCAGAGCCATCTGTATTACTCCGCAATGCTGACGCTGGTCCTCAAGGTGCTGCTGCTGCCGTGGATCATGCACCGCCTGATCCGCGCGTTGAATGTGCGCTGGGACGTCGAGACGCTGATCAACATGCCGGCAACGATGCTCATCGGCATCGTGCTGGTGATCTTCGCGTTTAATTTGGCCACGCCGATCACGCAGTTCGCCGGCACCATCAACAAAAGCACGCTCGGTATCGCCACCGCCTGCATTTTGCTTGCATTCCTGATGATGATCACTCGACGCAAGGCGGTGTCGCAGGTGATCGGCTTCCTGGCGATGGAAAACGGCCTGTTCTTCGCGGCGACTTCCGCTACTTATGGCATGCCGATGGTGGTCGAGCTGGGAATCGCGCTCGACGTGCTGGTCGGCACGCTGATCTTCGGCGTGTTCTTCTTCCACATCCGCGAGACTTTCGAAAGCCTCGACATCCATCACCTGGAGAAACTCAAGGAACGCTGATGGAGCTTCTGCTGGTATTGGGCGTACCGTTTGCCGGCGGCATCGTGCTCGGAATCTGGGGGCATCGCAGTTTCGCACCCGAGCTCAACTCCGGCATGAGCCTGCTCACCTTCGTGGCCGCGGCGGTGCTCACCGCACGCATCATCGCCGACGGGCCGATGCTGGTGTGGAATGAGAATTTCTTCGTCGACTCCTTCAACGTGTTCCTGGTGGCGTTGACGGCGTTCGTCGCGTTCACGACTTCGCTTTTCAGCCGCCCGTACATGCGCATCGAGTTGAACCACGGCAGGCTGTCGCCAAACCGGCTGCGGCTTTACCACAGCATGTACCAGATGTTCAGCTTCACCATGCTGCTCGCGCTGCTCACCAACAATGTCGGCATCCTGTGGGTGGCGATGGAAGCGGCCACGCTCACCACCGTGCTGCTGGTGAGCCTGTACCGCACGCCGGCGAGCCTGGAGGCGGCGTGGAAGTACTTCATCCTGTGCGGCGTGGGGCTTGCGCAGGCGCTGTTCGGCACCATACTGCTGTATTTCGCCGCGGAGAAAGTGCTGGGGCCGGGCGGTACCGCGCTGCTGTGGACGCATTTGAACGCGGTGAAAGGCGATCTCGAGCCTACCGTGCTGGGGCTCGCATTCGTGTTCCTGCTGGTCGGTTACGGCACCAAGGTGGGGCTGGTTCCATTGCACAACTGGCTGCCGGATGCCCACGCCGAAGGGCCGACGCCGATCTCGGCAGTGCTGTCGGGGCTGTTGCTCAACGTCGCGCTGTATGCAGTGGTGCGTTCCAAGGTGCTGGTCGAAGGCGCGCTCGGCACCCATTTCGCCGGCAACCTGATGATGGGCTTCGGCCTGTTGTCGGTGGTGGTGGCCGCGTTCCTGCTGTCGCGCCAGAAGGACGTCAAACGCCTGTTCGCCTACTCGTCGATCGAGCACATGGGGCTGATGACCTTTGCCTTCGGCATGGGCGGTGCGCTGGCTACTTTCGCCGGATTGCTGCACATGACGGTACATTCGCTTACCAAGTCGGCGATCTTTTTCACCGTCGGCCATGCCGCGCAGAAATCCGGAACGCAGGTCATGGACAACATCAGAGGGCTGATCGACAGCAATCCGACCATCGGCTGGGGGCTGATGCTCGGCAGCCTTGCGATACTCGGCATGCCGCCGTTCGGTGTGTTCGCGAGCGAATTCATGATCCTCACGGTGACGATGCACCAGCAGCCGTGGGCCACGCCGTTTCTGCTTGTGGCGCTGGGCGTGGCCTTCGCCGCGATTTTCGGCAAAGTCCAGCCAATGGTATTCGGCACCGCGACCGCGCAGCGCCTGCCGCATCCGCCGGCGTTGATACCCGTGTTCGTGCACCTTGCAATCGTGTTGTTGCTCGGTTTGTACATTCCGCCGTATCTTGCCGACTGGTACCGCCAGGCCGCGCAATTGCTAGGCTGAGACGGGGGGCGGATACACCTGAATGGCTGGCGATGAAGCTTGAAGATTTCCAGATTGAGCTGAAACAACTGCCTGGCGCGATGCCGGTGTGGCACGGACGCGTCGACGCGCAGCAATGGCGCGCGGCCTGCCAGCAGGTGCGCGATAAAGGCGGCAGGCTGGTTGCCTTGTGGGGCACCGACAACGACGATCGGGGGCAGGGCTGCTCCGTGCACGCCGCATTGACCGTGCAGTCTGGACTGCTTGCGATCACGCTGCCGCTCCGCGGCGAGGGCTTTCCCGATATCTCAGACATCTTTCCGGCGGCGAACCGGATGCAGCGCGCGGTCTTCGATCTGCTGGGCATACCGGCGGAGGGCGCCGGCGACCGCCGCAAGTGGCTCCGCCACGCCGCTTGGCCCGCGGACGTTTTTCCGCTCCGCAAGGACTTCGCCACCCATCACCCATCACCCATCACCCATCACGGGGAAGCGGACGATTACCCCTTCGTCCGCGTGGAAGGGGAGGGTGTACATGAAATCCCGGTCGGCCCGGTGCATGCCGGCACGATCGAACCGGGGCATTTCCGCTTCTCCATCATCGGCGAGGGCGTCCTGCGCCTCGAAGAGCGGCTCGGCTACAAGCACAAAGGGATCGAGAAGCGTTTCGAGCAGATGGACCTCAAGCAGGGCGCACGGCTTGCCGGACGCATTTCCGGCGATTCAACGGCGGCCTACGCTTGGGCTTATGCGATGGCGGTCGAAAGCGCATGCAGCGTGACGCCGCCGCAGCGCGCACTGTGGTTGCGGGCGCTGCTGCTCGAGCGCGAGCGCATCGGCCAGCATCTGTGGGACCTGGGTTTCATGGGTAACGACGCGGGGCTTGCGTTCGGTCTGGCGCAGTTTTCCTGTCTCAGGGAGGATATGCTGCGCACCAATGCCGCGCTGTTCGGCCACCGCTACCTGATGGATGTCATCGTGCCCGGAGGCGTGGCGCGTGACCTCGATGCTGAAGGCATTGCAGGAATCCGCGGCGAAATCGATACGCTCGGAAAGACCGTGGCGCTGTTGAAGGATATTTACGACGAGCATGCGGGCTTGCAGGACCGTTTCATAGGCTGCGGCCGCGTCAAGCCCGAGCTCGCCAACCGGCTGGGGCTTACCGGGCCGGCGGGGCGTGCCAGCGGGATGGCCTGGGATTTGCGCGCGCAGTTCCCGTCGGCTCCATACGACGGGTTCGAGGTGCGCATGGCGACGCACCGCAACGGCGACGTGGCGGCGCGCGCGACGGTACGCTTCGAGGAAATCGCCGAGTCGTTGCGCCTGATCGGCCTGATTCTTTCCGGCTTGCCCGCCGGCGACATCGCCGCGCCGGTTCCGGATGCACCCGAGGACGCATTCGGCATCGGCTGGGTCGAGGGCTGGCGCGGCGAGGTGCTGATCGCGCTCGAAACCGGCGCCAATAACCGCATCCGCCGCCTGCATCCACACGATCCGTCGTGGCAGAACTGGCCGGTGCTCGAGCGCGCGGTGCTCGGCAACATCGTTCCCGATTTTCCGCTGATCAACAAATCGTTCAATTTGTCCTACAGCGGCCATGATTTATGAGAAGACCTGAACCGCAGAGGCGCAAAGGCGCAAAGAAGAACACGCAAAGAAATACGAGAGTCAATTTTAAAAACGATACCGCGGAAGTAGTGAGAAGTCGGCCTTCATTTCGGATGCCCTTTTTTTCTATTGCCTCCCTTTGCGTTCCCTTTGCGTCTTTGCGCCTTTGCGGTTAGAGGATTTTGCATGTATCAAATACTGAAACAGATCGCGATCACCGGCATCAAGACCGAGGCGCCGCCGCAGCCCGACGAGGCGCTGCGCGTGGTGGCGCAACGGCTGCAGGAACGGGTGCTGGCGGCGTTCGACGGCGCGCTGACCATCCGCCACGTGGATGCCGGTTCGTGCAACGGCTGCGAGCTCGAGATCAACGCGCTCAACAATCCGTACTACAACCTTGAGGGGCTGGGCATCAAGTTCGTCGCGAGTCCGCGCCATGCCGACATGCTGCTGGTGACCGGACCGGTTTCGCGCCACATGGAAACCGCGCTCAAGCGCACTTACGCCGCGACACCCGATCCGAAACTGGTTGTCGCCATCGGTGACTGTGGCTGCAGCGGCGGCATTTTCGGCGAGAGCTACGCCAGTTGTGGCCGCGTCGCCAACGTGATCCCGGTGGACGTGGCGGTGCCGGGCTGTCCGCCTACACCGGCTGCCATCATGCAGGGCATTCTGACCGCGATATCGAAGACGAAGACTTCGACTTGATGCGGACCGCGCGGTGACTCTCCTCGAACGTCTCAATGCCTACGAGAAGCTGATCCGGCTCGACAAGCCGATCGGCATTGTGCTGTTGCTATGGCCCACGCTTTGGGCGTTATGGCTGTCCTCACGCGGGCACCCAAGCTGGGAAATCGTCTGGATTTTCATCCTGGGAACGGTGTTGATGCGCTCTGCCGGCTGCGCGATCAACGATTACGCCGACCGCCACTTCGACGGCCGTGTTGCGCGCACCCGCGACCGCCCGCTCGCGGCAGGGCTGATCAAGCCTAACGAGGCGCTGATCGTGGCGGCGGTGCTGGCGCTCGCGGCGTTCGGGCTGGTGCTGCAACTCAACAGACTCACGATCCTGTTGTCGGTGGCCGCGGTGGTAATCGCGGCGACCTATCCGTTCACCAAGCGTTTCTTCATCCTGCCGCAGGCATACCTCGGCATCGCCTTCGGTTTCGGCATCCCGATGGCGTTCGCAGCGCAAACCGGCCGCGTGCCGGCGGTTGCCTGGTTGCTGTTGCTCGCCAACGTGTTCTGGGCGGTCGCCTACGACACCGAGTACGCGATGGTGGATCGTGAGGATGATCGCAAGATCGGCATCAAGACATCCGCAATCACCTTCGGCCGCCACGACGTGACCGCGGTGATGATTTGCCACACGATGTTTCTGCTGATGCTTGCGTGGATCGGCTGGCGCTATGCGCTGGGAATCTACTTTTTCGCCGGACTGCTGATGGCGGCGGGATTGGCGGCGACGCATTACCAGATGATCAGGGATCGCGATCCGGATTCGTGTTTCCGCGCGTTCCGGCACAACAACTGGATCGGCGCGATGGTTTTTGCCGGCCTGGTGGCGAGTTTCCGGTTCCCGAAGCCGTTCTGAGGGTTGTTGTGCGCCGGTGCTGTGCCTATAGTGGCACAAGGTCATACACGTCGAACTCACCATATGCACTATCACGATCTTCGCGACTTCATCGCCCAACTGGAAAAACAGGGTGAGCTCAAGCGCGTCAGCGCCGAAGTTTCGCCGAATCTGGAAATGACCGAGATCTGCGACCGCGTCCTCAAGGCGCAGGGTCCTGCGATTCTGTTCGAGAAGCCGAAAGGTTTCGACATCCCGGTGCTGGGCAATCTGTTCGGCACACCCAGGCGGGTGGCAATGGGAATGGGCGAGGAATCGGTCGCGGCCCTGAAGGAGATCGGCAAACTGCTGGCCTACCTCAAGGAGCCGGACCCGCCAAAGGGACTTAAAGACGCCTGGGACAAGCTGCCGGTGCTGAAACAGGTCCTGAACATGGCGCCGAAAGTGGTGTCGGGCGCGCCTTGCCAGGAGATCGTCTGGGAGGGCGCCGCGGTCGATCTCTCCAGGTTGCCGGTCCAGACCTGCTGGCCTGGGGACGCGGGACCGCTGATCACCTGGGGATTGACGGTCACCCGGGGACCGCACAAGGCGCGACAGAACCTCGGCATCTACCGCCAGCAGGTGATCGCCCGCAACAAGGTGATCATGCGCTGGCTGGCGCATCGCGGCGGCGCGCTGGATTTTCGCGACCATGGCCTCGCCCACCCGGGGCAGCCATTCCCGGTTGCGGTGGCGCTCGGCGCTGATCCGGCCACCATCCTCGGCGCGGTGACCCCGGTTCCGGACACGCTTTCCGAGTACCAGTTCGCCGGACTGTTGCGCGGTTCGAAGACCGAACTCACCAAGTGCATCGGGTCCGATTTGCAGGTGCCCGCTTCGGCGGAGATCGTGCTGGAAGGATGCATCCATCCGGGAGACACGGCGCTCGAAGGCCCGTTCGGCGATCACACCGGCTATTACAACGAGCGGGAAGAATTTCCGGTGTTTACGGTCGATCGCATCACCATGCGCCGCAATCCGATCTATCACAGCACCTACACCGGCAAGCCGCCGGACGAGCCGGCGGTCCTCGGCGTGGCGCTGAACGAAGTATTCGTGCCGCTGCTCACAAAGCAGTTTCCGGAGATCGTGGATTTCTATCTGCCGCCGGAGGGCTGTTCCTACCGGATTGCGGTGGTGAGCATGCGCAAACAGTACCCGGGGCATGCCAAGCGCGTGATGTTCGGCATCTGGTCCTACCTGCGCCAGTTCATGTACACCAAGTTCATCATCGTGGTGGACGACGACATCGACGTGCGCGATTGGAAGGAAGTGATCTGGGCCGTCACCACCCGCGTGGATCCGGCGCGCGACCTGTTGATCGCCGAGAACACGCCGATCGATTATCTCGACTTCGCCAGTCCGGTGTCGGGACTGGGATCCAAGTTGGGGCTGGATGCCACCAACAAGTGGCCGGGCGAAACTGCGCGCGCGTGGGGCAAGCCGATTGCGATGGATGGGCATGTAAAGCAACGCATCGACCGGATCTGGTCAGAACTCGGTCTTTAGGGAAGCTCTGACCAGGTTCCACATGCGCGACCGAGGCGATTCTGGTCGAGGGCAAGACGGCGAGGACGCCGTGTAGCCGGCCTACATAAGGAGGAGCCGACGCAGGCATCGGCCCGAATCGCCCGGTCCCTCGAAAGAGTCGAAATATTGTTGGGTTGTGCCAGGGTGCGGCGCCTGCGTTGTTACGCTCCTTGTTGGGGCTTCAGCCGCATCTGCGGAGCGATGCCTAGCAGTCATCCGCACCTGGCGCAACGCGCGTCGCGGAACTTGATCAGAGCTTCCCTAACTATGCCCAATCGACTCGCTGCGGAAACCAGCCCCTACCTGCAACAACATGCCGACAATCCGGTGGACTGGCATCCCTGGGGCGAGGAGGCGCTGAGACTCGCGCGCGAGCAGGACAAGCCGATCCTGCTTTCGGTCGGCTACTCCGCCTGCCACTGGTGCCATGTGATGGCGCATGAGTCCTTCGAGGACCCGCAGATCGCGGCCACGATGAACCGGCTGTTCGTCAACATAAAGGTCGATCGCGAAGAGCGACCCGATCTCGACCAGATCTACCAGACCGCGCACCACATGCTTGCCCAGCGCGCCGGCGGCTGGCCGTTGACCATGTTTCTCACCCCCGGGCAGAAGCCGTTCTTCGGCGGCACCTACTTTCCGAAATCCCCGCGTTACGGTTTGCCCGGATTCGGCCAGTTGCTCGAGCAGGTGGCGCAGGGTTATCGCAGCAAGCGCGAAGAGATCGATCAGCAGAACGAATCCCTGCTCGAGTTCATGAACCGCACGTTGCCGGCGCCGCCCGGCGAGGTCGCGCTCAGCGCGGCGCCGATAGCCGCTGCCGCCGCGGATCTGTGCTCCAACTTCGACGAAGTGCATGGGGGTTTGGGCGGCGCGCCGAAATTCCCGCATCCCTACGAACTCGCTTTCTGCCTGCGGGCGGCCGGTTCGAGCGGCGATACGCGGCTGCGCGAACTGGTGCTGCTTACGCTCGAGAAAATGGCGCAGGGCGGAATCTACGACCAGCTCGGCGGCGGTTTCTGCCGCTACAGCGTGGATCAGTACTGGCTGATCCCGCACTTCGAGAAAATGCTTTACGACAACGGGCCGTTGCTGAAGCTGTACGCGGACGCCTGGCTGATCACCGGCAACCCGCTGTTCGCGCGCGTGTGCGAGGAAACCGCAGCGTGGGTGATGCGCGAGATGCAATCTCCCGAGGGCGGCTACTATTCTTCGCTCGACGCCGATTCGGAGCACGAGGAAGGCAAGTACTACGTCTGGTCGCGCGAGGAGGTGGGTGCGCTCCTGAACGAAGACGAGATTGCGGTGGTGTTCCCGCACTACGGCCTGGAGCGGCCGCCGAATTTCGAGAACCATGCCTGGAACCTGTATATTGCGCGGCCGCTCCAGGCGGTGGCAGAACAATTAGGGCGCGAGCCGGCCGAATGCGAGCGTTTGCTGCAAAGCGCGCGCAGGAAGCTGCTCGCCGCGCGCGAGAAACGCGTGCGCCCCGGCCGGGACGACAAGATCCTCACCAGCTGGAATGCGCTGATGATCGAGGGCATGGCGCATGCGGCGCGAGCATTCGGGCGCGAAGACTGGCTGGCTTCCGCGCGGCGCGCTCTGGATTTTCTTTGCACCAGAATGTGGAAGGAGGGGCGACTGCTGGCGACATACAAGGACGGCCGCGCCCACCTCAATGCTTATGTGGACGACTACGCCTTCCTGCTGGCCGCGACGCTGGAGATGCTGCAGGCGGAATTCGGCAAACCGGACCTCGAGTTCGCAACCGGGGTTGCCGATGCGCTGCTCGAGCATTTCGAGGATCGCGGCGCCGGCGGATTTTTCTTCACCAGTCACGATCACGAGCAACTGATCCTCCGGCCCAAACCCGGCCACGACAATGCCACGCCCTCGGGAAACGGCGTCGCGGCGCTGGCGCTCACCCGGCTTGGCCATTTGCTTGGCGAAACCCGCTATCTGCGGGCAGCCGAGGCCACGGTGAGGCTGTTCTACCCGGCAATGGTGCAACACCCGGCCGGATTCGCGACGCTCTGCACTGCGCTCGCCGAGGTGCTGGAGCCAACGCAGACGGTGGTGCTGCGCGGCCCGCGCCAGCTCCTGCGCGAGTGGCAACAGGCGCTGTCCCGGATCTACCTGCCCGATACGCTGACTCTGGCGCTGGATTCAGTGGCCCAGGCCCTCCCCGGTCCGCTGGACAAGCCTGCGGGTGCGGCTGTCAACGCCTATTTATGCCGGGGCGTTAATTGCCTCGCACCGGTCCGGGATCTCGACGAGCTGCTCGTGAATCTGCGAAGCAGGCCGATGATCCAAACCGGTTGACAGTTTCCAGGGCGGGCCAAAAGCCGATAAAATGTCCGGCGCTTGAATCCAACCTGTAACGAAAGGCACGAGCAAATGAAAAAATTCCTCATGGTGATCGCGGCAGCGGCGGCTGTGGTATTTGCCGGCGGCGCGAACGCGGCGGTGGACGCTGCCAAGGCCAAGGCGCTGGCACAGTCGAAGAATTGCCTGGCCTGTCACGCGGTGGACAAGAAACTGGTGGGTCCGGCTTACGTCGAGATCGCCAAGAAATACAAGGGCAACAAGGATGCCGCGGCCATGCTGATCAAGAAGGTCATCAACGGCGGCGGGGGCGTCTGGGGTACCATCCCGATGCCGCCCAATCCGGTCAAGGAAGACGAATCCAAGCTTCTGGTGGAGTGGATCCTGTCGCTGTAGATCGGTGGTTCATCCGAACCAAAGGAAAAGCCGGCAATCGCCGGCTTTTTTTGTTTCTGCCGGTCACGACAACCCAATGAATTACGGGCGAAAATTGACAATGTTTCGGAGCGTGGCCGATAATCGCGGGAGGTTTTCTGGCACGCTTACATGGAGGGGGACAGGAATCATGAACAGCGAAATCTCTGGGATCTCGCGGCGAATCGTCGCAGTAGTGGCCGCAGTCGCGCTCGCGGCGGGCTTGGGTGCGTGCGGCAAGCAGGAGGACAAGGCCAAGACCGGCTCGTCGCTCGAGCGTGTCGTCAAGATCGGGCATGCCGCGCCGCTGACCGGCGGCATCGCCCACCTGGGCAAGGACAACGAGTATGGCGCCAAGCTTGCAATCGATGAAGCCAACGCCAAGGGCACGACCATCGGCGGCGAGAAGATCGTGTTCGAGTTGCTCAGCGAGGATGACGAGGGCAAACCGGACAAGGGCCCGATCATCGCGCAAAAATTCGTGGATGCGAAAGTCGCCGGCGTGGTCGGACACCTGAACTCCGGCGTGACCATTCCCGCATCGGCGGTGTACAACCAGGCGGGCATTCCGATGATCTCGGGCTCCGCCACCAATCCGAAGCTTACCGAGCAGGGCTTCAACAACGTTTTCCGCACCGTCGGCCGTGACGACCAACAAGGCCCGGCGATCGCCAATTATCTCAACGCTCAGTACAAGCCGAAGACCGTCGCGGTCATCGACGACGCGACCTCCTACGGCGAAGGTCTCGCCAACGAGGTGGAAAAGACGCTCAAGGCCGCCGGCATTGTCGTGCTGCCGCGCGAAAAGGGCACAGACAAGACCACCGACTGGAAGGCAATCCTGACCAAGTTGAAAGGCAAGAAACCGGATGCGGTGTTCTACGGCGGCATGGACTTGGGTGCTGGCCCGATGCTGAGGCAGGGACGCGAACTCGGCATCAAGGCCGTGTTCGCCTTCGGCGACGGCGCCTGCACCGACAAGATGAAGGAGCTGGCGGGTGACGCTTCCGAGGGGCTGATCTGCTCCCAGGCGGGAATCCCGGTGCAGGCGGCGAACAAGGAATTTCTTAATGCCTTCAAGGCCAAGTTCAAGTCCGACCCGCTGATTTATGCGCCGTTCACCTACGACGCCGCCAATCTCATCATCACCGCAATGGAGAAAGCGAACTCCGTCGATCCGGCGAAGTACCTGCCCGAGCTTGCCAAACTCAGTTTCCAGGGCGCAAGCGGCAAGATCGAGTTCGATCAGCGCGGCGATCGCAAGGACGCCGAGATGACGATATTCACCATGAAAGGCGGCACCATCACGCCCATCGCGATCATCAAGGGCGGCAAGTCCATGAAGTTCGAGGACTTCGTCAAGGGCGCGACCTGAGCACGGAAGCAAGCCGCAGCGGGCACGAAGCACAGCAACGCAACACCATGATGCGGCGCGGACGGCACTTGCGGGCGCCGCTTGCGCCGCCGCGCCCGCATTGACCTGACCCGCGAATCACCGGCCCGGACGCGCCGTGGAAATCTTTCTCCAGCAGATCATCAACGGCCTGACTCTGGGTAGCGTCTACGCCATCGTGGCGCTGGGCTACACCATGGTCTACGGCATCATCCAGCTCATCAACTTCGCGCACGGCGAAGTGGTGATGATCGGCGCGATGATCGCCCTCACCGTAATCTCCGCGCTGGCCGGCGCCGACACGGGCCTGGCGCCGGTGCTGATCGTGCTGGCCGGAGCCGCGTGCGCGATCCCGGTGTGCATGGGCGTGGGCTACGCGATGGAGCGCGTGGCGTACCGGCCGTTGCGGGGGGCGCCGCGGCTGGCGCCGCTCATCACCGCCATCGGTATCTCGATCATTCTGCAGAACGTCGCCTTGATGATCTGGAGCCGCGCGCCGATTTCGTTCCCGCAGGTCATGGCCAACCCGGTGTTCGAGCTGGCCGGCGCGCATATCAGCGCGGTGCAGATCGCCATCATTCTCATCTCCATCGCAATGATGGGTGGACTCACCGCGCTGGTGTACCGCACCAAGCTGGGAATCGCCATGCGGGCCACCTCGGAGAATCCCCAGATCGCCGGCCTGATGGGAATCAATGTAAACAAGGTGATCGCCTTCACGTTCATCGTCGGCGCAGGGCTCGGTGCGGTTGCCGGCGTGATGGTCGGGACTTACTACGGCATTGCCCACTACACCATGGGAGCGTTGCTCGGGATGAAGGCCTTCGCGGCCGCCGTCCTCGGCGGTATCGGTAATCTTGCGGGCGCCATGCTGGGCGGAATCCTGCTCGGGGTAGTGGAGGCGCTGGGCGCGGGATATATCGGCGAACTGACCGACCTGTGCCGCTATTCGTGGCTTGCGGACATGCTTGCGGAGAACTGTGCACAGAACCAACACTTCATTCTGTTCGGCAGCAACTATCAGGACGTGTTCGCTTTCCTGGTTCTGATTGCAGTGCTGGTGTTCCGGCCGTCCGGCCTTCTGGGCGAGCGCGTGGGAGACCGTGCATGAGGCGGCGGCCCGATGATTGACGCTCTCGCGCGAATGCGGCGCCATCCCGCCTCGCTCTGGGTCGGGGTCGTGCTGGTGGCGGCCGCGCTGCTGGTGCTGCCGTTCGTGCTGGCCTCCGTCGGCACGGCCTGGGTGCGCATCACCAATCTCGCCATCCTGTTCATCTTTCTGTCGCTGGGCCTTAACATCGTCGTCGGCTTCGCCGGTTTGCTCGATCTCGGGTACATCGCCTTCTACGCAGTCGGGGCCTATACCTACGCGTTGCTCGCCTCGCCGCAATTCGGCCTGCACCTGCCTTTCTGGGTCATCCTGCCGATCGGTGCGGCGCTGGCCTGCCTGTTCGGGGTTTTGCTGGGTGCGCCGACGCTGAAGTTGCGCGGCGACTATCTCGCGATCGTGACGCTGGGTTTCGGCGAGATCGTGCGCATTTTCCTCAACAATCTGTCGCAGCCGGTCAACCTTACCAACGGTCCGCAGGGCGTCACGCTTATCGATCCGTTCACGATCGGCAATTTCAGTTTCGCCCGCAGCGAAACCTTCCTCGGGCTGACGTTCAGCGGCCCGATCAAGTATTACTATCTGCTGATGCTGGTGCTGCTCGCCGTTATCGTGATCAACCTGAGGTTGGAGAATTCGCGCATCGGCCGTGCCTGGATCGCAATCCGCGAGGACGAAGTCGCCGCGCAGGCGATGGGCATCAACACCCGCAACATCAAGCTGCTGGCGTTCGCGATGGGCGCGAGTTTCGGCGGCATCGCCGGCGGCATGTTTTCGGCGATGCAGGGCTTCATCAGCCCGGAGAGTTTCGTGGTGGTCGAATCCATCATGGTGCTGTCGATGGTGGTCCTCGGCGGGATGGGCAATATCGGCGGTGTGGTCATCGGCGCGTTGTTGCTGTCCTTTGTGCCGGAAGTGCTGCGCTACACCGTGGAGCCGGTACAAAGGGCCGTGTTCGGCCGCATGCTGATCGAACCGGAGGTCATCCGGATGCTGTTGTTCGGTCTGGCGCTGGTGCTGATGATGCTGTACCGGCCGGCCGGGATCTGGCCGTCCAAGACGCGCAAACGAGAGTTCGCCGAACAGGACTGAGCCAGGATGGGAACCGCACCCGCGGCGTTGCTCGACGCGCGCCACATCGAAAAACACTTCGGCGGCGTTGCCGCACTTGCCGACGTGTCACTGACGATCCGGCGCAACGAGATTTACGGCCTGATCGGGCCTAACGGGGCGGGCAAGACCACGCTGTTCAACGTTCTTACCGGGCTGTACGAACCGGATGGCGGGCGTTTCGAATTCGACGGCATCGATCTGATCGGGCTCAAGCCGCATCGCGTGGTCGGGCATGGCATCGCGCGCACGTTCCAGAACATCCGCCTGTTCGGCAACATGACGGCGCTGGAAAATGTCATGGTGGGGCGTCACGTGCGTACCCATGCCGGGGCTCTCGGTGCGATCCTGCGCGGCCGGCGCACCATGGCGGAGGAATCGGCGATCCGCCGCCGCGCGCGCGAGCTGCTCGAGTATGTCGGCATCGCGCGCCACTCGCATGCGCTGTCGAAAAATCTGTCCTACGGGGACCAGCGGCGTCTGGAGATCGCACGGGCGCTTGCCACCGAGCCGAAGCTGCTGGCGCTGGACGAGCCGGCCGCCGGCATGAATGCGACCGAAACCGCCGACCTGCGCCGTCTGCTCATCAAGATCCGCGGCGACCGGGTGACCATCCTGCTGATCGAGCACGACGTCAAGCTGGTGATGGGTTTGTGCGACCGGATGGCGGTGCTCGACTACGGCAAGAAGATCGCCGAAGGCGAGCCGGTAGCGGTGAAGAACGATCCGGAAGTGATTCGCGCCTATCTCGGAGGCGCGTTGCCTTGAACGCCCTCCTGGAGGTTTCCGGGTTGAAGGTGGCCTACGGCGGCATCAACGCGGTCAAGGGCATCGACCTGAACGTGGGCGAAGGCGAGATGGTGGCGCTGATCGGCGCCAACGGAGCGGGCAAGACGACGACGTTGAAGGCGATCTGCGGGATGCTGCATCATGGCGGCAAGGTGCACTACCGCGGCGAGGATGTCAGCGCGCTGTTGTCCTACCAGCTGGTCGAGCGCGGGCTGGCGCTGGTGCCGGAAGGGCGCGGCGTGTTCGGCCGGCTGACGGTGCACGAGAACCTCGAGATGGGTGCGTACACGCGCAACGACCGCGCCGCGGTTCGCGCCGATCTCGACCGCATTTACTCGCTGTTCCCGCAACTTGCCGAACGCCGGAACCAGACCGCGGGCACGCTGTCGGGGGGCGAGCAGCAGATGCTCGCCATCGGGCGCGCGTTGATGAGCCGCCCGAAACTGCTGTTGCTCGATGAGCCGAGCATGGGACTGGCGCCGATGATGGTGGAGAAGATTTTCTCGACCATACGCACCATATCGCAGGAAGGCGTTACGGTGCTGCTGGTCGAGCAGAACGCAAAGCTTGCACTGGAAGCCAGTCACCGGGGCTACGTGATGGAAAGCGGGCTGATCACCGTGGCCGACAGCGCCCGGGCCTTGCTCGACAACCCGCAGGTTCGGCAGGCATACCTGGGAGAGTAGGCGGCGGCGGAACCGATGGTTGGCGTCCCGATCGGGGCGTGGCAACAGGATCGCGACGAGGTGACCAAGAATGGCGACCGGACTGGTAAAGCGCAGAATGGCGGCACTGGGTGATCGTGCCGGTATTCTCTTTCGCGTCGAATTCGCGGACCGCTCGCACTACCAGAACGGCGCCGGCACGCCGGCGTTCACCATGGTGATTCACAAGCGTGCAGCCGAGCTGCGTACCGCGCTGTTCGGGCACATCGGTTTCATCGAGTCCTATATCGACGGCGACGTCGATATCGAGGGCGATCTCGGCGCGGCGTTCCGGGTAGGGCTCGAAGGCGGCTTCGCGCATCACTCGAATCCTCTGATCGTCATTCGCAACCACTGGCACGAGCTGCGCCTCTCCAACCGCTCGATCGCGCAGGCCAGAAAGAACGCGCGTTTCCACTACGGCCTGGGCACGGAGTTCTATCGCTATTGGCTCGATTTGCCGTCGATGATGTACACCTGCGCCTACTGGAAGGAAGGCACCGCGACGGTCGAAGAGGCGCAGCAAAACAAAATCGATCACGTCTGCCGCAAGATCCGGCTGACGCGCGGCGAGACGGTGGTGGACATCGGTTGCGGATTCGGCGGCTTCCTGTTTCATGCCCTGGAGCACTACGGTGCGGTGCCGACCGGCGTCAACACCACTCCAGAGCAGGTCACGGCGGTGCGAGACGAGATCCGCCGCCGCGGGCTGGAAGGCAGGATCGAAGTGCGCGAGGCCGACTTCCGCGAGGTGGACCGGCAGTACGACAAGGTGGTGTCGATCGGAGTGCTCGAGCATGCCGGGCGCGACCAGTTGCGCGCCGTGGTCAAGGCCCACGCGGATTTCCTCAAGCCCGGCGGCCTCGGCATGTTGCACTTCATCGGCCATGTCGGCGTGCGCGACACCGAGTTCTACATCCGCAAGCACGTGTTTCCCGGCGGCTGGATCCCGAGCCTGGCCGAAACCATCGTCGCGATGGAGGAGTGCGGGCTCGAGGTCGTCGACATCGAGAACCTGCGCCGTCACTATGCGTTGACGCTCGATGCCTGGGCCGAGCGCTTCGACCGCAACTGGGACAAGATCCGGGCGCTCGATCCGGCGAAATTCAGCGAGCACTTCCGCCGGGTATGGCGCACCTATCTGTATGCCTGTGCGGAAATGTTCCGCTCGCCCAGCACCCGCACGCACCTGTTCCAGATCGTGTTCAGCAAGGGTAATGTCCCGAAGGACAATTATCCGATGAGCCGCGCTTTTCTTTACGACCGGCACTGAGCGTGCCTGCGGCCGGCGCGGCATCGATCCATCCTTCTCCGGAGCGGCGCATGCAGGACTACGCAGCGCGCAAGGCGAGACTGGCCGCACAGCTTCAGGCCGGGGCGGGCCACCTCGCGCTCGAAAAGGAGACTTCCAATCTGTTCCGCGAGCGTGCGCCGGCCGCGGCGCAACGCCTCGACGTGCGCGATTTCAACCACGTGCTGGAAGTCAATGCGCAGGAAGGCTGGGTGGATGCCGAGGGCATGACCAGCTACGAGGCGCTGGTCGACGCCACGCTGCGTCACGGCTTGATGCCGGCCGTGGTGCCGCAACTGAAGACCATCACGCTCGGTGGCGCGGTCGCCGGCGTGGGCATCGAGGCCACTTCGTTCCGCTACGGTCTGGTGCACGACACGGTGCTGGAGATGGAAGTCCTGGCCGGCGACGGCAGGATCTATCTGTGTTCGCCAGCGAACGAGCACCGCGACCTGTTCTTCGGTTTTCCCAATTCCTACGGCACGCTGGGCTACGCCTTGCGGGTGCGGGCAAAGACGCTTCCGGTGAAGAAGTTCGTGCGCATCGACCATGCCGGCTTTCGCGACCCGAAAGCCTACTTTACAGCGCTGGAACGGGCCTGCGCATCGCCAGCCGATTTTGTCGACGGCGTGGTGTTTGGAGCCGGTGAGATGGTTCTGACCACAGGAAGCTTCACGGACGAAGCGCCGTTTACGAGCGACTACACGTTCGAGCACATCTACTACCGCTCGATCCGCGACAAGACCATCGATTACCTCGCGGCGCGCGATTTCCTGTGGCGCTGGGACACCGACTGGTTCTGGTGCTCCAAAAATCTCGGCGCGCAGAATCCGCTGATCCGCAGGCTGCTCGGCAGGTCCAGGCTCAATTCGCGCACCTACACCAAGGTCATGCGCTGGAACAGCCGCTGGAAGCTCACCCACCGGATCGACAGGTTATCGGGGCTGCATCGCGAATCGGTGATCCAGGACGTCGACATCCCGCTCGAGCGCGCGCTCGAATTCCTCGAATTCTTCCGGCGCGAGATCGGCATCCTGCCGGTCTGGATCTGTCCGATCCGGGCAGGCAATCCGCAGGCGCGGTTCGACCTGTACCCGCTGGTGGCGGGCAGGACCTACGTCAACTTCGGCTTCTGGGACGTGGTGAAATCCCGGGTCGCTCACCCGAGCGGGCATTTCAACCGGCTCATCGAACGCAAAGTCGCCGAACTCGGCGGAATCAAGTCGCTTTATTCGGAAAGCTACTATCCGCGCGAAGAGTTCTGGGGAATCTACGACGAAACGGCCTACCGGCGCCTGAAGGGCAAGTACGATCCGCAGGGCAGGCTGCGTGACCTGTACGACAAGTGCGTGCTCAAGGCGTAGAACCTAGGGAAGCTCTGATCAAGTTCCGCGACGCGCGTTGCGCCAGGTGCGGATGAC
>JBBPIT010000050.1:0-26094 GCA_038040175.1 Pseudomonadota bacterium
CGCCCAACCCGGACGTGCTGTGCAACGCCGAGATCAAGTTCAAGGCCTTCCTCGATCACGCGCTCCAGCTCGGTGCCGAACGGATCGCCACCGGCCACTACGCGCAGGTGCGCCAAGTTGACGGCCTGTTTCAACTGCTCAAGGCCGAAGACGGCACCAAGGACCAGAGCTATTTCCTTTACCGGCTCGATCAGGCACAGCTTTCGAAGACGCTGTTTCCATTGGGCGCGATGTACAAGCGCGATGTGCGCGAACTGGCGAAAAAACTCAGGCTGCCGAATCACGACAAGAAGGATTCGACCGGCATCTGTTTCATCGGCGAGAGGCCCTTCCGCGAGTTTCTCAGCCGCTACCTGCCGACCCAACCCGGCGACATGGTGACCCCAGAGGGCAAGACCGTCGGCAGGCATATCGGCCTGATGTACTACACCATCGGCCAGCGCCAGGGACTGGGAATCGGCGGGCGCAAGGATGGCAAAGGCGAACCCTGGTACGTAGCCGCGAAAGACATGACGGCAAACAGGCTGATCGTGGTGCAGGGCCACGACCATCCGGCGCTGTTGGCAGATGCCCTGACGGCGACTGACCTGAACTGGATCCGCGGCGCCCAACCGCATTGTCACTGGGTTTACGGCGCAAAAACGCGCTACCGGCAGAAGGACGCCCCATGCGAGGTCGAGCGCGTCGATCGGAAGCACTGCGAGATCAAGTTCGCGGAACCCCAGTGGGCAATCACGCCCGGGCAGTCCGTCGTGGTCTATGAATCGAAGGTGTGCCTCGGCGGAGGCATCATCGAAAGCGCGACTGCTCCAGGCAAGTGATTGCGGCCCACACGTCACACCCGACCCGAGGTTTCATCCGCCGTCGAGAACCTGGTGGATGGTCCGCCGCAGGAATGGAATCACCTCGCCGGCGAACCAGGGGTTGCGCTTGAACCACATCTGGTTGCGCGGGCTGGGGTGCGGCAGCGGAATGCAATACGGCAGGTACTCGCGCCAGGCGCGCACCGTGTCGGTCAGCGTCGACTTGCGCCGGCCGCCGAGGTAATACGCCTGCGCGTAGCTGCCGATGAGCAGTGCTAAGCGCAGCTTCGGCAGATGTGCCAACAGTTGCGGATGCCAAAGCGGTGCGCACTCCGGCCGCGGCGGCAAGTCCCCGCCGGCACCGGTCCCCGGGTAACAGAACGCGGCCGGGATGATGGCGATGTGGCGTTGATCGTAGAAGCGTTCGCGCTCGAGTTGCAGCCAATCGCGCAACCTGTCTCCCGAAGGATCGTTCCATGGAATCCCGGTTTCGTGCACGCGGCGACCCGGCGCCTGGCCAACGATCAGCAGTTGCGCGGTAACCGCGGCGCGCAGTACCGGCCGGGGGCCGAACGGCAGATGCGCTTCACATACACGGCAGGCACGCACCTTCTTCAGCAACGCTTCGAATTCGGGTCCGCTGCGCCGGCCAGGGGCCACTCTTGTGGGGGCCTTGCGGGTCACCGAAAGACTCCGGCTGCGATGCTCGTCGTGTTAAAATTATTCATACTGATTAGATACTTGGATGACTCACCCCACACCTCTCACCGCCCTGTCCCCGCTTGACGGCCGCTATCGGGACAAGGTGGCCGGGCTTGCCCATTACTTCAGCGAATATGGTCTGATCCGTTACCGCGTATTCGTCGAGATCGAGTGGCTGAAGGCGCTGGCGGCGGCCAAGGGGCTTCCCGAGATCAAGCCGCTTGCGTCCGAAACCATCGCGCAGCTCGACGAACTGGTAGCCAAATTCTCGGTCTCCGACGGCGAAGCCGTCAAAGCCATCGAAGCCCGCACCAACCACGACGTCAAGGCCATCGAATACTGGCTGCGCGAGAAACTCTCCGGCAACCGGGAAATCGCCGGCATCACGCAGTTCATCCACTTTGCCTGCACTTCCGAGGACGTCAACAACCTCTGTCACGCGCTCATGCTGAGGGACTCGCGGACGCAGGTGTTAATGCCCGCCATCGATGCGCTGGTGGACAAACTGGTCAACCTCGCGCACGCCAATGCCGAGCTGTCCATGCTTTCGCGCACGCACGGCCAGCCGGCCACGCCGAGCACGCTGGGCAAGGAACTGGCGAACGTCGTTCATCGTCTGCGCCGCCAACGCGATCGCGTTGCCAGCGTTGCACTCACCGCCAAGATTAACGGCGCCGTCGGCAATTACAATGCGCACCTCGCAGCCTACCCGGATTTCGACTGGGAGAAATTCTGCCGCACCTTGGTCGAGAAGCTGGGCTTCGAGTTCAACCCCTACACCACCCAGATCGAGCCTCACGACTGCATCGCCGAACTGCTGGATGCCTATGCGGGGATCAACACGGTGCTGCTCGACCTCGACCGCGACATGTGGGGATACATCTCCATCGGTTATTTCAAGCAGAGGATCAAGGAAGGCGAAGTCGGATCGTCCACCATGCCGCACAAGGTGAACCCGATCGATTTCGAGAACTCCGAAGGCAATCTCGGTCTGGCCAACGCCCTGCTCACCCATCTGGCTTCCAAGCTGCCGGTCTCGCGCTGGCAGCGCGACCTCACCGACTCCACGGTACTGCGCAACCTGGGCGTCGCGCTCGGTTACAGCCTGCTCGCCTATGACGGCTGTCTCAGGGGCTTGAACAAGCTCGAGCCGGATCCGAAACGCATCGGCGCCGATCTGGAAGCCAATTGGGAAGTGCTTGCCGAACCGATCCAGACGGTCATGAAACGCTACGGAATCGAAGACGCCTACGAGCAGTTGAAGGCACTCACCCGCGGCAGGGAAGGCATCACCCGCGACTCCCTGCACCAGTTCATCCGCGCGCTCGCCATTCCCCAGCCCGAGAAAGAGCGCTTGCTCAAGCTCACCCCGGCCAATTACACCGGGCTTGCCGCGCAGCTGGCAAAACGCATCTGAGAGTCCGCGCTTACGACGCGCGCCGCGTGCGCCAGAACTCGATGATCCCCGGCATGATTGAAAGCACGATGATGCCGACAATGACGAGGGTGAGATTGTCCTTAACCAACGGCAGATTGCCGAAGAAGTAGCCCGCGTAGGTCAGCGACACCACCCACAGTATCGCCCCGGTCACGTTGAAGAGGAGGAAGTGCCGGTAGCTCATGGCGCCGATCCCGGCCACGAAGGGCGCGTAGGTACGGATGATCGGCACGAAGCGGGCGATGATGATGGTCTTGCCGCCGTACCTTTCGAAAAAAGCGTGGGTGCGCTCCAGATAGGCACGTTTGAAGAAGCGCGAATCCTCGAAGCGGAACACCCGTGGGCCGAGATAACGGCCGACGGCATAGTTGACCGAATCGCCGGTGATCGCCGCCAAAATCAGCAGCAACACCAGCCCATGCACGTGGAGTTCGCCGGCCGCCGCGATGGTCCCGGCAACGAACAGCAGAGAATCTCCCGGAAGGAAGGGCGTGACAACCAGCCCGGTCTCGAGGAAAACGATCAGAAACAGTACGGCATAGATCCAGTTGCCGTAATTCTGCGCCAGCGCGCGCAAATGCTGGTCGAGGTGAACAACCAGATCGAGGAAGCCTGCGATCAGATCCATCGCGGATCCGCCGCTCTAAACGACGGCTTCCTCTTTCTTCTTCTCGGGTTTGATGAAATCTTCGCGCGTCACGCCCAGCCACATCACCAGCGGGCTCGCCACCAGCACCGACGAGTAGATGCCGAACAGGATGCCGATGGTCAGCGCCAGAGCAAAGTAGTGCAGCGTTTCGCCGCCGAAGACCAGCATCGAGGTCACCATCAACTGGGTACAGCCGTGGGTGATGATGGTGCGCGACATGGTACGCGTAATCGCATTGTTGATGATCTCCGGTGTGTCCGCCTTGCGCATCTTGCGGAAGTTCTCGCGGATGCGGTCAAAAACCACCACCGACTCGTTGACCGAATAGCCCAGCACGGCGAGCACCGCGGCCAGCACCGGCAGTGAAAACTCCCATTGGAAGAACGCAAAGAACCCCAGAATGATCACCACGTCGTGCAGGTTCGCGACGATCGCGGAGACGCCGAATTTCCATTCGAAGCGCAGCCACAAATAACAGACGATGCCGATGGACACGAGCAACAACGCCAGCGCACCGTTCTCCACCAGCTCCTTGCCGACCTGTGAACCGACGAAATCCACCCGCCGCAGCTCCACTGTCGGATCGTCCTCGCGCAGCGACTTGATGACACGCTCGGACAGCTGTGCGCCGGTTATGCCCTGTTTGGTCGGCAGCCGGATCAACGCGGTCTGGGAGCTGCCGAAGCTCTGCACTGTGGCGTCGCTCAGGTTAATGCGGTTCAAGGTCTCGCGAATCTTCGAGACGTCGGCCGCGTGACCGTAGTTCACCTCCATCACCGTACCGCCGGTAAACTCGACCCCGAGATGCAGGCCTTTGGTCGCCAGAAAAAACACCGCCAGGATGAAAGTGATCAACGAAATCACGTTGAACACCAGCGCATGGCGCATGAACGGGATGTCTTTGCGGATGCGGAAAAATTCCATCTACTCGACCTCTGCGGGAAGCCCTGGCCGGATGTTTCTCAGGCGGCCGGCTGGCGCCTGTACCAATCGGTGTTGCCGATCGGCAGTTTTTCAAGCTTGCGGCGGGCACCGAACACCAGGTTGACGATGCCGCGGGAAACCACCACCGCGCTGAACATGGAAGTCATGATGCCAAGACAGTGCACCACGGCGAAGCCGCGCACCGGCCCGCTGCCGAACATGAACAGCGCAATGCCGGCAATCAGCGTGGTGATGTTCGAATCGAGAATCGTCGCCCAGGCGCGCTCGTAGCCGGTTGATATCGCCGCCTGCGGCGTGGTGCCGTTGCGCAGTTCCTCCCTGATCCGCTCATTGATCAGAACGTTTGAGTCGATGGCCATGCCCAGCGTCAGCGCAATCGCCGCGATGCCCGGCAGCGTCAGCGTGGCCTGCAGCATGGACAACAGCGCCACCAGCAGCATCAGGTTGGTTGCCAGCGCGAGTACCGAGATCACGCCGAATACGTTGTAGTAGGCGATCATGAAGATGGCGATCGCGGTAAAGCCGATCAGCGTCGAATCGAAGCCGCGCTTGATATTGTCGGCACCCAGGCTCGGGCCGACCGTGCGTTCCTCGACGATTTCCATCGGCGCCGCCAGCGCGCCGGCGCGCAGCAGCAGCGCCACGTCGCGCGCCTCCGTCGTGGTCATCCGGCCGCTGATCTGAACGCGTCCGCCCGGAATCTCCGAACGGATCACCGGCGCCGTCACCACTTCTCCCTTGCCC
This sequence comes from Pseudomonadota bacterium, assembly GCA_038040175.1. GTDB lineage: Bacteria > Pseudomonadota > Gammaproteobacteria > Burkholderiales > JACQAP01 > JACQAP01. The sequence goes on from JBBPIT010000050.1 coordinate 5,282, forward strand.
TTTTCCACCAGCACCATCGCCATGCGCTTGCCGATGCTCTCGCGCGTGATCTGCTGGAAAATCGTTGCGCCGCGGCCGTCCAGATTGATGTGCACTGCCGGCTCGCCGGTCTGGTTGTCGAATCCGGGCTGTGCGTCCGAAATGCGATCTCCGGTGAGAATCACTTCGCGCTTGAGCAGGTACGGCACCCCTTCACGGTCGTAAAACAGTTCGGCTCCGAACGGCACCTGCCCGCCGACCGCCGCCTGCAACGAAGCGCTGTCGCTGTGCTCCTCATCCACCATCCGCACTTCCAGGGTTGCGGTACGGCCGAGAATGTCCTTGGCCTTGGCGGTGTCCTGCACACCCGGCAGTTGCACTACCACCCGATCCAGTCCCGCCTGCTGCACGATCGGCTCCGCCACGCCGAGTTCGTTGACGCGATTGCGCAGGGTCGTGATGTTCTGCTGCAGCGCGAAGTCCTGGATTCGTTTCCGCACTTCGGGCTTCAGGGAAACGGTGACCAGAAACTCACTGCCGGAGTCGTCAGGTTTGAGCAGCAGATCCGGATTCTGGCGCTGGATTTCTGCGGCAGCCTTGTCGCGCGCTTCGGCATCGCGGAACCTGACCTGCACCGTCTGGCCTTCCCGCGAGATGCCGCTGTAACGAATCTCCTTGGCGCGCAGGGTGGTACGGATATCCGCCGCGTAACGGTCCGCAGCCTTGGTGAGCGCGCCGGCCATGTCGACCTGCAGAAGGAAGTGCACGCCGCCGCGCAGATCGAGGCCCAGGTACATGGGCAACGCATTTATCCGGGTAAGCCAGTGCGGCGAACTCGACAGCAGGTTGAGCGCTACGACGTAGTTTTCGCCCAGCGCATTCTGCAGGACGTCCTTGGCCTTGAGTTGGGTATCGGTGTTGCCCAGACGCACCTTGATGCTGATTGCTTCGAGGAAAACGCCGTCGGCAACAATGTTGGCCTCTCCCAGCGTCTGTTCCACGCGTGCGCGCAGCGCCTCGTCGACTTTTGCGGTGGACTTGCCGGGTGAGATCTGAACCGCCGGCACTTCCCCGAAGAAGTTGGGCAGGGTGTAGAGAAAGCCGACGACCAGGGCGACGGCGATGACGATGTACTTCCAGAGCGGGTAGCGATTCATGTAGGTATCGTGAGGCGCGCAACGTCAGGCGTGAGGATTCGCGGGATGTTGCTCCTCAGCCCTGACCGGCGGTCTTGATGGTTCCCTTGGGCAGCAGGGTCGTGATCGAGGACTTCTGAACCTGGATTTCGACGTTCGGGGCGATTTCCACCGACACGAAGTTATCGCCGACCCTGGTAATTTTCCCGAGCGCGCCGCCTGCGGTGACCACTTCGTCCCCCTTCTGCAATCCGGCAAGCATGGAGCGATGCTCCTTGGCTCGCTTTGCCTGCGGGCGGATCAGCAGGAAGTACAGCAGCACGAACATCAGGATGAGGGGCAGGAGTCCGAACAGGTCCATACCTCCCACGGACTGCGCAAATGCATTACTGATCAACACGAAATTTCCTCCGGTCCAGGTTTAGACCGATTTGTCGGCGGACACTTTTTTCTGTCCTCCGGTATCGGTTCATGTGGCTTGTTGCGCTCCGCAAAACGCCGGCGCTGAGCCTGAAAAGTGGCGCATTTTAGCATGGCTGTGCCTGGCCAAGACGCAGGCCGGCGACATGTTCCGAAAACCTTCCAGCGCTGATGGCCTCGCGCAATCCCCGCATCAATTCCTGATAGAAGAAAAGATTGTGCAGAGTGTTCAGATGCGCGCCGAGAATCTCGTTGATTCTCTGCAGGTGATGCAGATAGGCGCGCGAGAAATTCCGGCAGGTATAACATTCGCACGCCGGATCCAGTGGGCCGGTGTCATCGCGGTATCGGGCATTGCGCAGCCGGACGGTGCCGTTGCGGGTGAAAATCCAGCCGTTTCGGGCGTTGCGCGTGGGCATGACGCAATCGAACATATCGATTCCGCTCGCAACGGCATCGACGATGTCCGCGGGGGTGCCGACGCCCATGAGATAGCGCGGCGCACCGGCAGGCAGCCTGGGCGCGGTGTGGCGCAGGATGCGCTGCATGTCTTCCTTCGGTTCACCCACCGACAACCCGCCGATGGCGTAGCCGTCGAAGCCGATGTCCATCAAACCCTTTAGCGACGCGTCGCGCAGGTCCTCGTATATGCCCCCCTGAACGATACCGAACAGGGAATTGCCGTTTCCCTCGTGGGCGCGCCTGCTGCGTTCCGCCCAGCGCAAACTCAACTGCATCGACTCCGCCGCCTGGCTGCGATCGGCCGGAAACGGCGTGCACTCGTCGAAGATCATGGCGATGTCGGAGTCGAGCACGCGCTGGATGTGCATCGATTCCTCGGGCGACAGGAAACACGCATCGCCGTTGACCGGCGATCGGAATCTGACCCCGTCCTCGGTGATCTTGCGCATTTCGCCGAGGCTGAACACCTGGAAGCCGCCGGAATCGGTGAGGATCGGCCCGTCCCAGCCGATGAAACGATGCAGCCCGCCGTGCGCCCCGATCACGTCCAGCCCGGGACGCAACCAGAGGTGAAACGTGTTGCCGAGAACCACCTGCGCCCCGACCGAGCGCAGGTCATCCGGACTCATGGCCTTGACCGAGCCGTAGGTGCCGACCGGCATGAATGCCGGCGTTTCCACCGTGCCGTGCGCGAGCGTGAGCCGGCCCCGGCGCGCCGGCCCGTCCCTGGCAACGAATTCGAATCGCATTTTCACGGTCTCGATGGTGCGGCTTTGTCGATCAACATGGCGTCGCCATAGCTGAAGAAGCGGTAGCGGCTGTCGACCGCGTGGCGATAGGCGCGCCGGACAAGCTCGGTCCCGGCGAAGGCACAGACCAGCATGAGCAGCGTGGACCGTGGCAGGTGAAAGTTGGTGAGCAGGTGGTCCGCGACCTTGAAGCCGTAGCCCGGACGGATGAAAAGCCGAGTCTCCCCGCCGCCGGACATCAACTTGCCCGACTGTGCCGCCGACTCGAGCGCACGCAGGCTGGTGGTCCCGACCGCGGTAATGCGCCCGCCGCCGGCACGCGTTTCTGCAACCGCCTGCGCGGTTTCTGCGGGAATCCCGTAGCGTTCGCCATGCATCACATGCTGTTCGACATGGTCCACCCGAACCGGCTGGAAGGTGCCGGCACCGACGTGCAGCGTGATATAGGCGAATCGCACGCCGGCTTCGCCAAGACGTCGCAACAGTTTCTCATCGAAATGCAGACCGGCGGTGGGCGCCGCCACGGCTCCCGGCACGCGCGCGTAAACGGTCTGGTAGCGCGCCTCGTCGTCGTTTTCGGCGCGACGCTCGATGTAAGGCGGGAGCGGCACTTCGCCGAGACGCTCGAGTACCCCGGCTACGTCGTCGCCGAACTCCAGCAGAAAAAACTCTCCCTGACGCTCGATCATCATGGCATGCGCAAGATCACCAAATTTGATTCGTTGTCCGGGCCTGGGGGGGTGGCTCGTCTTCAACATCGCCAATGCACGGCGCGGGCTCACGATACGCTCGATCAGGGCCTCCACTTTGCCCCCCGACTCCTTGAGGCCCTGCAGTCGTGCCTTGATGACTTTGGTGTCGTTGAAGACCAGCAGGTCACCGCTGCGCAGGAACAACGGCAAATCGACAAAAAAATGATCGGTGTATCTTCCGGTTGCGCCGTCAAGGTACAACAGCCGGCTGGCACTGCGTTGCGCGGCGGGGAACTGCGCGATCAGGTCCTGCGGAAGCTCGTAGTCGAATTCTTCGATTCTCATCGCGCGCATTATATCGGCCGCAGGTCACGCTCCCGGTTGCCCCGCAACGCTGAATTCCAGGATAATTGCGCTCCCGTGCCGGGATGGCGGAACTGGTAGACGCACGGGACTCAAAATCCCGCGGTGGCAACACCATGGGGGTTCGATTCCCCCTCCCGGCACCAGGACCGTTCCAACGTCAGCCCTTCCTCACGATTCGCAGCCTCTGTTCCGGATCAGATCGGCTCCGACGCAAGAAAAATGAAACTACTCATCAAGAAGACAGATAACGACGGCCGCCTTGCCCTCATTCCCGACTTTCTGACGACTTCCTGGACCATCGAAGTCGCCGACAGCAGCAACCGCGAGGAATTGGCGCGCAAGATTCTGGATGCCGACGCGATGGTCTCGATGAACTGGCCGACGGACATGCCGTCGGCGCCCAGACTTCGGCTGCTTCAGCTTCCCGGGGCCGGCACCGACGACATCGCCTTCGAATCCGTGCCGGCGCAGGCGGCAGTATGCAACGTCTACGAACACGAAATCGGCATAGCCGAATACATTCTCTCGGCAATGCTCCAGTGGGTAATCGGGATCCCGCGGATGGATGCGGCCCTGCGCCGTGGCCAATGGTACGGCTCGCACCTCTCGGGACCGCGCCACGATGAGCTGTATGGCAAGACCGTCGGCATCATTGGCTATGGCCATATCGGTCGCGAAGTCGCACGCCGCACACGCGCCTTTGGCATGAAGGTGCTGGCCTGCAGCCGCACTCCCCGGAACGCCGACGAGTTCGTGGAGCGCGTGGACGGGATGGATCGCCTGCCCGCACTGCTGCAGGAATCTGACTTCGTCGTTCTGGCATTGCCGCTGGAACCGTCGACCGCCGGGGTGATTGGCACGCAGCAACTGGCAAAGATGAAACCGGGCGCCGTGATCATCAACGTGGCACGCGGCGCTCTGATCGACGAACGCGCACTGTTCGAGGCGTGCAGGGACAAGCGCATCGGCGGTGCGGTGATCGACACCTGGTTCAAATATCCCGCCCATGGGGATGCCGTCGCCGAGCCTTCGAATCTGCCCTTCCGCGAACTGGAGAATGTCATCATGACGCCGCATGCATCAGGATGGACGGAGGGATTGCGGCCACGCCGCTGTAAGATGATCGCCGGAAATCTGGATCGGCTTGCCCACGGCGAACCTCTGATCAACGTCGTCAAACAACCTGTCGCCGGCCAGTGAGCGGCAGGACGCCGGTTTCATTCTAGAGGAAAAAGCATGGACAACTGGGCCGCCGAGCAGGCCGCCAGAATAATCTGGAACACATGGCAGGCCAATGATCGTGTCGATGGCCTTCCCGCCGATTGCCGGCCCACGAGCCGGCAGGAAGGTTACAAAGTGCAGTCGGAAGTGGCCCGTCTGTCCGGTCAGGCGTTGTTCGGATGGAAGATTGCCGCGACCAGTCAGGCCGGCCAGAAACACATAGGCGTGGACGGACCGCTGGCCGGCCGGCTTCTCGAGAACCGCGCGTTCCAGTCGGGCGCCAGCGTACCGATGGTCAACAACCTGATGAAGGTCGCGGAGGCCGAGTTCGCGTTCCGCATGGCGCGCGATCTGCCGCCGCGCGCGTCCGCATACTCGATGGAGGAAGTGCTGGACGCGGTGGCATCCCTGCATCCGGCCATCGAAATTCCGGATTCCCGTTATCGGGAATTCGCGAAAGTCGGGGCCGCGCAGCTCATCGCGGACAATGCCTGCGCCAGCTACTTCGTGCTGGGGCCGGCGACTGGCGCCGACTGGCGTCGGCATGACCTGGCTGAACACCCAGCGTCGGCGTGGGTAAACGGCAAGCTCGTACGCGAGGGAAAAGGCGCCAACGTGCTTGGCGATCCACGCCTGGCCCTCACCTGGATCGTCAATGAACTTTCGGTTGTCGGCGAAACGCTGCGCGCCGGACATGTGGTAACGACGGGCACTTGCATGGTGCCGGTGGAGATCGCGCCTGGCGAGCATGTGGTCGCGGATTTTGGCCTGTTTGGGCGCGCTGAAGCGCGACTCGCACCCTAGCCGCAGCGACGAACTTTCCCATAAAATCAAGGGTCCGCGTGGCGCGGAGACAAGTTCCATGCGATAGTAGGAATTGTCCGGGCGCGGCGATTGACGCGCTCCGGTGACCCGAGCATGTGCCGCTCCGCGTGGGGCACGGGAAGGCCAGGTCTGGCAAGCGGTCCAAACCGATACGGCGACCAAGAGGAAATGAGTCCGTATGCAGCTTTACTACCCGCGCTCGTTTCTGAAGTTGATTCTGGCCGGCTTTTCTCTCGCCGTCCTGCCGCTCATTTTCGCGCTCATCAACAACGCCTTCTCGATTCACCAGCTCGCCACGCACAGCCAGCGCGTGGTTTACCAGGCGGTACAGGCCACTCAGAACAGCCGCTTCCTGATCGAGCAGATCACCAACATGGAGCGCAGCGTTCGTCAGTTCGCAATCATCGGCGAGCCGTCGCTGCTGCAGGGTTACGGACTCGCCCACGAGCGATTCGTGGATACCGCCCGCAGGATGGCGACGCTGCCGCTGGATGCACGGCAGAAACAGGCACTCGAGGCGCTGCGCGCCCGCGAGGCCGCGCTGTTCGATCGCATCGGACAGTCAGGAGCAAAGGCGGACGTAATCGGGTCGGCGGTAGCGGAGCTTGCCGCCCTGTCAGAAGCGGCCCGCGCGCTCGACGAGCAAGGCAACCTGCTGGTGGACCGCGAAGTCGACACCATGCAGAAAATGGCCGGCGAAGTGCAGCGCTTCATTTACTGGCAGCTGCTGGCATTGGTGCCGATCGCACTGCTGCTGGTCGTTGCCGCGACGCTGCTGATTTCCAAGCCGATCGCCCAGCTCGAATCGGCGATCCAGAACCTGGGTGAGGGTAGATTCGATGCACGCGTCACCGTCAACGGCCCGGCCGACCTGGAATCCCTGGGACGCCAGCTCGACTGGCTGCGCCTGCGTCTGCTCGAACTGGAAGAACAGAAATCGCGCTTTCTGCGCCATGTGTCGCACGAACTGAAGACGCCCCTGACGGCGCTGCGGGAAGGCGTGGAACTGCTGTCCGATGAGGTGACCGGAAAAATGACGGCGGGCCAGTTCGAGATCGCCCGCATCCTGAGGCAGAACACGTTGCGGCTGCAGAAGCTGATCGAGGACTTGTTAAACTATCACAGCGCACAATTTCATACTTCGGCACTGACGTTCTCGCAATTCGATCTGAAAGCCATGGTGACGCGCGTTGCGCAACAGCATTCGTTGACGATGCGCAGCAAGAATTTGAGCCTGAACCTGTCCGCCTCCGACCTCCAGATTGAAGCCGACGAGAACAAGATAGAAGCGATCATAGACAACCTGCTGTCCAATGCCATCAAGTTCTCGCCCGTAGGCGGCACCATCCGCATGCAGCTGCGCCGGCGCGGCTCCGATGCGGTGATCGACGTCATGGACGAGGGTCCCGGCATTTCTCCCGAAGAACGCGGGCGCGTCTTCGAGCCTTTCTTCCAGGGCAACACTGCCTACACCGGCCCGGTGAAAGGTACGGGGCTCGGGCTGGCGATCGTCCGCGAATATGCGACTGCTCACCAGGGCAGCGCGGAAATCATCGACGACGGCAATCACGGCGCACACCTGCGAGTGGTTCTGCCGACTCGGCAGATGGAGGCAGCCGCATGATCAGGCTGTATATTGCGTCGATCGTTGTGCTGGCCACCCTTCTCGGCGGCTGCATGGCAGCCACCGAACCGAACACGCGTCGCGACCCGTGGTACCAGGCGGTGGTCGAGCCCATGCAAGACGATGACGCCCGCGCGCTGCGCTTCTATGAAAATGCGCTCAAGCTCAAGGGAGCAGAACTTGCGCGCGAGCTGGATTCGACCCGTCAGGAATTCAATAAGGACAGATACGAGCTCAACCGGGTACGGCTCGCCTTACTGCTGTCACTGCCGGGCACCGGATTTCGCGATGACCAGGCAGCATTGAACCTGGTTCAGCCTTTTTTGAATGACAAGCGCTACGAGAATTCTGTGCTGCGACCGCTGGCCCTGGTGCTCCATACACAGCTTTCCGAACTCAAACGACTGGATGAGGCACTTCAGCAGCAGACGGCAAAAGCCAAGGAAGAACAGCGCCGCGCCGACGCCCTGCGGCAGAAACTGAAGGCCATTCTGGATATGGAAATGAAGATGATCGAGCGCGAGCAGATGGCGCCGCCACCGAAGAGAAGGTAATCATGTCAAAGGCACGAGTTCTCATCGTCGACGACGATCCCGATCTGCTGCGGCTTCTGACGTTCCGTCTGGAAGGCGCGGGCTATGCCGTGGAGAGCGCAGACAGCGCGGAGCGCGCGTTGGCGCGCCTGTCCGCGTCCACCCCGCAACTGGTGATAACCGATCTGCGCATGAGCGGAATGGACGGGATGGCGCTGTTCGAGAACATCCACAAGAGTAACCCGGCGTTGCCGGTCATCATCCTCACCGCGCACGGCACGATTCCCGATGCGGTTGCGGCGACTCAGCGCGGCGTGTTCGGGTATCTCACCAAGCCTTTCGACAGCAAGGAACTGCTGCTGCAGGTCGAAAGGGCCATCACCCTGAGCGGCAGCCACGCTGAAAAGGCGGCCGGTAACACCGACTGGCGCGTCGAGATCATAACCCGCAGCCCGGCGATGGAAAGCATTCTCGGCAAGGCCAAGCTGGTAGCGGCCAGCGATGCCAGCGTGCTGATTCGCGGCGACAGCGGCACCGGCAAGGAGCTGCTGGCACGGGCGGTGCACCGGGCAAGCCCGCGCGCCGAGAAGCCATTTGTTGCCGTCAACTGCGGCGCTATACCCGAGCAGCTGCTGGAGTCCGAGTTGTTCGGCCATATGAAAGGCTCGTTCACCGGCGCCGCCCGAGATTACAAGGGGCTGTTCCAGTCAGCCGAAGGCGGAACGGTTTTCCTCGACGAGATCGGCGACATGCCGCTTCCGCTGCAGGTAAAGCTGCTGCGCGTGCTGCAGGAAAAAGAGATCCGGGCAATCGGCTCGACCCAGACCATTCCTGTGGACGTGCGCATCATCTCGGCAACGCATCGCAACCTCGAGGAGGCGATCAAGATCGGAGCGTTCCGCGAAGACCTGTATTACCGCCTCAACGTCGTATCGTTCGCGCTGCCCTCGCTCGCCGAGCGGCGCGAGGACATTCCGGTGCTCGCCGCGTACTTCCTCGCACAGCTTGCCGACAAATACAAGAAACCGCTCAACGGATTTGCCTCCGAAGCAATGGAAATCCTGGTGAAATCGTCGTGGCCCGGCAACGTACGTGAACTGTACAACGTCGTCGAGCAGGCGGTTGCCTTGTCCACCACGCCGATCATTCCGCCGGCACTGGTTGAAAATGCCATCAGCGGCCAGACTGCCGAACTGTCATCGTTCGAGGCCGCGCGCAGCGAGTTCGAGCGCGAATACCTCGCCAAACTCCTCAAGATCACCGGCGGCAACGTCACCCAGGCGGCGCGACTGGCCAAGCGCAATCGCACCGAGTTCTACAAGCTGCTGCAACGGCACCACCTGGATCCCAAACTGTTCAAGGCGCTTTAGCTGGCAGCGTCATGTCGTCCCGGGAAGACATGGATTTTCCATTTTTGATTAAGTAGTTAGGCCCGAATTGGGAGGCGGCGTCGCTGTCCGGCGACAACTGCGGCCGGTGCCAAGTCCTTGGCGCCGCATAACTATCTGCCCCGATTACCTTAATGTTTTCTGGCACGAAGGCTGCTTTGTAGGGTTCGGAAAACGGCTGCGCGGAAGGCGGCTCCGAATTGAGCCGCGTCCGCGGGCCCATTGAAACGAAACAATCAATTACAAGAACCCAACTAGAAGAAAATGGACCAGAAAAACCGCTGGTTACCCCTCTTGACCATCGCCGCTGCCGCTTCCGTGGTCGCGTTCAGCAGCATCGGAATCGCCGCAATAACGGGCCACCTGCCGATTGCCAGGTCGAGCCTCAATCCCTTTTCCGCATTCGGCGGCGCACCCGCGGTACCGGCTTCCGGCGCGGACCGGGTGCCTTCCAGCATTACCCACGAGGGGTTGACCCGCAGCGCCGGGGAAACCGCGGCGCAAGGCAAGCCGGTAAACTTCCGCTCCGGTGCACGCCTTCCCGCGCGCAAGCCTTCGTGCCCGAACTGCGGTGTCGTGGACTCCATCAAACCGCAACAGGCAAGCGGCGACGACGGCAAGTTTGCCGCGGCACTCGGCACAACTGGCAGGGCCTATCAGATCGACAGGGAAAAACTCAGTTCCTTCAGCTTTGTCGTCATCGTGCGCATGGAGAACGGCACCCTGCGCACGATCCACGAAAATCAACGTCCGCCGTTCAGCATCGGTGAGCGAGTCAAGCTGGTCAACGGCACGGTCATTCCCCTGGGTTGATCTGAAACGGGCGTTGATCTGAAACCGCAACCTGCAATGAGCGCGATGAATGGATTCTGGACGCGTTCTATTGCCTGTGTCGTAGCGCATAACCGACATTCTGGGATTTACTAAAGTGTTCAGCTTTACCCGCCCGATTAAATAAACCCCTTCAATGCGCTTTTGCGTTTTTGACGCCCGATTCCCTCCCTTATCGGGCGTTTTTTTTGTCTGCGCCCTGCTCGCCGGCTGCGCCGCCCCGCAAAGCCGCGCGCTCCGGAGCGCGCCTCCGCCGCCGCTGCCCGGCGCCGTCGAGCTGGACCAGTCACCGTTTTTCCCCCAGGAGGAATTTCAGCTGGCCGATATGGCGCCCGACCCGGTGCCGGCACTGAACAATCTTGCGCTCACGTTGGATGCGCAGGGACGGCTTGCGCAGGCACTCGAAGTCGCGCGCCGGGCGGTTACCCTTGGCGGGCTGTTTGCCGCCCAGTCCCGAAACACTTTGGCCACGCTTGTCGAAAAGGCCAAGGACTCCGATGACCGGAACCGGTGAATTCATGAAGAAACTGTCGTTGCTGCTGGCGGCCGCCCTGCTGTGCGCATGCGCGGCCCAGAAGAAAGAGCCCAATGTCAATCTGGGCGGTTACCCGCCCGAGTTCCGTGCCGGCTATCTCGACGGCTGCGAGAGTGCCAAGCGCACGGTCGGCCAGAAGAAAGACGAGCAGCGTTTCAAGCGCGAGCCCCAATACGCCACCGGCTGGCGCGACGGTTTCGACATCTGCAGCAAGCAGAAAAAGTAGCCCGCCCGCTTTACCGGTTCCGATCCCGCCGCCTCACCCAAATCAGCCATCGCGGCACATGCGCACGGCTGTGTATACTTCCTGCCGTACCGAGTGCGTGACCGCCCCGCCGGCCGGTCGCGTCCGGAGTCGTCCTGCCCGTTCAGCATATTTCTCCAGGAGACCGCGATGAACGCTCCTATAACCCGCCCCTCTTTCCGCTGGGACGATCCTCTGTTTTTCGACGAACAGCTCAGCGACGAGGAGCGCATGGTGCGCGATTCGGCGCGCGCCTACTGCCAGGAAAAACTGATGCCGCGCGTGGTGGAGGCAAATCGTCATGAAAAATTCGACCGTGCCGTGCTCTCCGAAATGGGCAGCATGGGATTTTTCGGCCCGACGATCGAAGGCTACGGTTGCGCCGGTCTTAATCACGTTTGCTACGGCCTCATTACCCGTGAATTGGAACGGGTGGACAGCGGCTACCGTTCTTCGATGAGCGTCCAGTCCTCGCTGGTGATGTACCCGATCGATACCTATGGCACCGAGGCACAGCGGCAGAAGTATCTGCCCGGCCTGGCGAAGGGCGACCTGGTGGGCGCCTTCGGGCTCACCGAGCCGGACTATGGCTCCGACGCGGGCAGCATGATTACGCGGGCGAGGAAAATCGACGGCGGATACCTTCTTAAAGGCGCCAAGATGTGGATCACCAACTCCCCGGTCGCCGACGTGATGGTGGTATGGGCCAAGGACGACCGCGACGTCATCCGCGGCTTCCTTCTCGAACGCGGGATGAAGGGGCTGAGCACTCCGAAAATAGAAGGCAAGTTCAGCCTGCGGGTATCGGTTACCGGAGAGATCGTGATGGACGATGTCTTCGTTCCGGACGAGAACCTGCTTCCCAACGTCGAAGGGCTGAAAGGCCCGTTCGGCTGCCTGAACAAGGCGCGTTATGGCATTTCCTGGGGCGCGCTTGGCGCCGCCGAATTCTGCTGGCACGCGGCGCGCGACTACGTGATGAACCGCAAGCAGTTCGGCCGGCCGCTGGCGGCGAATCAGTTGATCCAGCTGAAGCTTGCCAACATGCAGACCGAAATCACGCTGGGGCTGCAGACGGTGCTGCGCGTCGGACGGCTGATGGATGAGGGCCGCGCAGCGCCGGAGATGATCTCCCTGATCAAACGCAATTCAGCGGGAAAGGCGCTCGACATCGCACGGCTGGCGCGCGACATGCACGGCGGCAACGGTGTTTCGGATGAATACCACGTCATCCGCCATGCCATGAACCTCGAGGCGGTGAACACCTACGAGGGCACGCACGACATCCACGCGTTGATCCTCGGCCGGGCGCAAACCGGCATCCAGGCCTTCACCGGATAGACCCACCTCACCCCTTCCCTCCCCCCTGACCACCAAAAGGACTTTCGGAGCTCTCGACACCCACCCAATATGCGGTCCTTTTGTTGGTCAGGCGGAGAGGGTGAAAGATCACAGCGGCCTTAATTCCATCGAGCTTTGGGCACCCTCTCCAGCTCGCTGGAGAGGGCGGGGGGTGAGGCACTCAGACGCAGCGGCCGCCGTCCACGTCGATGCAGGCGCCGGTGATGAACTCCGCCTCGTCCGAGGCGAGGTAGAGGCAGGCATTGGCGATGTCCAGCGGCTTGCTGAACCGCCCCAGGGGAATCGTCGCAACGAATTTCGCGCGCAACTCCGGCGTGTCGGCTCCCATGAACTCGGCCAACAGCGGCGTGTCGCCCGCCACCGGATTGACCACGTTCACCCGGATCTTGTCGGGCGCGAGTTCAACTGCCATCGAGCGGCTGGCGACAATCGCGGCGCCCTTGCTGCTGTTGTACCAGACCAGGCCCGGCCGCGGGCGCACGCCAGCGGTGGATGCCACGGTAATGAACACGCCGCCGCCCTTCTGGCGGAAGTGCGGCACGACATTGCGGGCACTGTGGAACAGGCTCTTCACGTTCACCGCGTAGACGCGGTCGAACTGTTCTTCGGTAACGTTGAGCAGGGGTTGATTGCGGTGCGTGGTGCCCGCGTTGTTGACCACGATGTTCAACCCGGAAAAGGTATCCAGCGCGAATTTCAGCATCGCCTTCCAGTCCGCATCCTTCGACACGTCGCCTTTGAAGAACGCCGCCTTGCCGCCGGCGGCATCGATTTCCCTGGCCACGCGCTCGCCGCCCTCGACGTTGATGTCGTTCACCACGATCTTGCAGCCTTCCTCCGCGAAGCGCTTGGCGATGCCTTCGCCGAAACCCGAGCCCGCTCCGGTGACGATTGCGATCTTGTTCTTCAACCTCATCTGCCCCTCCTCCTCGAAATGACGCTGCGACACCCGGCAAAAAAAGATGGGAGCCTCACAGGCTCCCATCGCTGTCTGATCCGCTCCGGCGGGTCAGGCCCGCGTAACGGCCGCGCACACCTGCTGATTGCCGTCGGCCGCAACTTCCTCGCTTTTCCTGGCGCCGACTCCGGTCAGGTCCACGCCGTGACGCACCGCGGTCATCTCCGCAAGAATGGACACCGCGATTTCGGGCGGGGTCTTGCTGCCGATGCTCAACCCGATCGGCCCGTGCAGGCGGTCAAGCTCTCCCTGCGAGAGGTCGAACATCGTGAGCCGCTCGCGGCGCTTCTGCGAATTCAGGCGCGAGCCCAGCGCGCCGACATAGAAGGCCGGTGACTTGAGCGCCTCCATCAGCGCCAGATCATCCAGCTTCGGGTCGTGGGTCACCGCCACCACTGCGCTGTGGGAATCCAGGCCCATCGCCAAGACCACGTCATCGGGCATCCCGCGCTCCAGGACTGAGCCCTCCACGTTCCAGGTATCGGCATACTCCTCGCGCGGATCGCACACTGTTACGCTGTAGTCGAGCGCCTGCGCCATCTGCGCCAGATATTGCGACAACTGACCGGCCCCGATGATCAGCAGCCGCGAGCGCGGCCCGTGCACGGTGGTCAGCCGCTTGCGGTCGAAGCTGAGCGGAGCATCGGCACGGCTCGCCGGCCGCAGCGCGACCTTGCCGGTATCGAGATCCAGGGTTCGCGCCACCAGTTCGTGGCGATCGACGCGATTGAGCAGTTCGACGACGCTGTCGTTGTCCCTGATCGGCTCGAGTACCAGTTCCAGCTTGCCGCCGCAGGGAAGACCGTAGCGCGTTGCCTCGTCCTTGCTGATTCCGTAGGTGGCGATTTCCGGCTTCTCCACCGCCAGCGATTTGTTACGGATCCTGAAAATCAGATCGTCTTCCACGCAACCGCCCGAAACCGAACCGGCCACCAGGCCGTCGCCACGGACCGCGAGCATCGCGCCCGCCGGCCGCGGCGAAGAACCCCAGGTCTCCACGATAGTGGCAAGGATCACGCGATGGCCCTGGCCCAGCCAGGCCACGCTGCTTCGCAGAACCTGCAAGTCCACGCTGTCCATACCTGTCCTCTGTTGCTACCGTTCTGCTCGAACGGGAATAACGATTCTAAACCAGCCGGCCCCGGGATTGCCAATAAAAAACCCCCCAACGCGGAACGTTGGGGGGTCATGGAGCTTGCTTTTTGCTGCCCGGTTTTAAGGCCGGGCAACGACGTTGCTGTTACGCGCCGCCGATGTTTTCCGGGGTGAACGGCAGGGTACGGCAACGCTTGCCGCAAGCGGCAAAGATCGCATTGCCGATGGCCGGCTGCACCACCGCGGTTCCGGGCTCGCCCAGACCACCGGGCCCGCTGTCGCTCTTGATGAAGTGAATATCCATGACCTTCGGACTCTCGTTCATCCGCGCAACGCGGTACATGTCGAAGTTGGTCTGCTCGACACCACCGTTCTTGATGGTGATCTCGCCCCACATACATGCCGACTGACCGAAGTTGATCGTCGACTGCATCTGGGCCAGCGCCTGGTCCGGGTGAACCAGGGTACCGGCATCGACCACCGAGGTGACCTTGTCCACCGTCACGTCGTAGCTTGAAGACACCGTCACTTCCGCGACCATCGCGATCACGGTGTTATAGCCTTCCATCACCGCGACCCCCATGCCCTTGCCGGCGCCGAGCTTCTTGCCCCAGCCGGATTTGGCGCGAATTTCCTCCAGAACACGCTTCATCCGGGCACCGACCGGCACGCCTGCGGACAAACCGGACCACTGATGCTTGGTCGAGCTCATGTCGAGCATGTCGATGCGGTACTGGATCGGGTCCTTGCCCGCGGCTTGCGCCATCTCGTCGATGAAGCACTCGAGGGCCAGCGCGTTCAGGTTGTGCGACACTCCGCGCCAGTAGCCCGGGGTCACGCCAGCGTCGTGCATCTGGTAGGTGAACTTCAGGTTGGGCGTGTCGTACGGGTAGTTGTCGATACCTTCAACCGCGAACGGGTCGATGCCATCCTTCACGATGCTCGGGAACAGACGTGCCGAGATCGACGGGCTGGTGGAATGGAAACGCATGGCAACCGGCTTGCCGCCCGAATCCAGGCCAGCAGTCAGCTTCATGAGACTCGCCGGACGGTAGGAATCGTGCGTCATGTCGTCTTCGCGGCTCCACACCATCTTCACCGGAGCGCCGACCGCCTTGGAGATCTCCGCGGCGTCGATGGCGTAATCCACTTCCACGCGACGGCCGAAACCTCCACCCAGGAAGGTGGTAATCACTTCGACCTGCTCCGGCTTGAGGCCGGTGGCACCCGCGACAACGTGCGGGATCAGTTGCTGGAACTGGGTCGGGGTGATGATGATCGCCTTGTCGGCACGCACATCAGCCGTAGTGTTCATCGGCTCCATGGGCGAGTGCGACAGGAACGGTAGCTGGTAGGTAGCCTCAACTTTCTTGGCTGCCTGGCTCATGCCCGCTTCCACATCGCCCTGCTCACGGAACACTGCACCGGGCTGTTCGCTGGCAGCACGGATGCCATCCCAGATCGACTTCTGATCGTTGTTGGCGTTCGGACCGCCATCCCACTGGATCAAAAGCAGATCCTTGCCCTTCTTGGCCTGCCAGTACGAATCGGCCACCACCGCGACTCCGCGGCTGTATTGCACCACGGCCTTCACTCCGGGCACCGCCTTGGCGCGCGAATCGACGTAGCTGGCAACCTTGCCGCCGATCATCGGCGGCATCGCGACCGCGGCGTAGAGCATGCCGGGCACGCGGGTGTCGATGCCGAATTGCGCGGTACCGTTCACCTTGGCAACCGTATCGAGGCGTTTCTGCTTCATGTTGCCGACCACCTTGAACTGGCTCGAAGGCTTGAGCGGGACGTCCTTCGGCACTTCCATCGTCGCCGCCTTGGCGGCGAGCTGGCCGTAGGTGGCCTTCTTGCCGCCGGGGCCGGTGACTATGCCGTTGGCCGCCTTCAGTTGCGAAGCGTCAACGCCCCATTCGCTGGCCGCAGCAGCAACCAGCATCATGCGGGCAGAAGCTCCCGCCTTGCGCAGCTTCTCCCAGGCGTCACGCACCGCAGTCGAACCGCCGGTGAGCTGACCACCCAGAAGGGCATTGATGTACACCTCGGCAGGCGGAGCAAACTCGACCTTGACCTTGTTGATGTCGACTTCGAGTTCTTCAACCACCAGCATCGTCATCGAGGTATAGACGTCCTGGCCCATTTCGGACCGGGCGCACATGATGGTGATGCTGTTGTCGGTACCGATTTTGATCCAGGCGTTCGGCGAACTGGTTTGCGCGGCCGCTTGCGCGATGCGCGGTCCGGTGGGCAGATAGAAACCGAGCGCCAGTCCTCCGGCGACGGTGCCGCTGACCTTCAGGAAGTCACGACGCGTTTCGTTTTTGATCATGTTTTCCATGTTTCACCTCCTTAGGCCATCTTCGCAGCTTCTTTGATCGCTGCGCGAATCCGCGGATACGTGCCACAGCGGCAAATGTTGCCGGACATGAAGGCATCGATATCATCATCGGTGGGTTTCTTGTTGGCAGCGAGCAGCGCGGCCGCCGACATCATCTGGCCAGGCTGGCAATAGCCGCACTGCGGGACATCCAGCGCAATCCATGCCTTCTGCACCTTGTGGTTCCCGCCCAGTCCTTCGATGGTGGTGACCTTCTGGCCGGATACGGAACCGATCGGGGTTTGACAGGAGCGAGCTACCATTCCGTTCAGATGCACGGTACAGGCTCCGCAGAGCGCCTTGCCGCAACCAAACTTGGTGCCGGTGAGGCCCAAGGTGTCGCGGAGCACCCACAGCAGAGGGGTATCTGGCGGGACGTCTACGGTCGATTGTTTTCCATTAAGGTTGAACGAGATCTTCATTGCAAAACTCCCCCTTTGAGCAGTAGTGAGGAATGAAACTTAAGGCGTAACAACTCTTAGGTTACCCGCGCAAAATACACGAATAGAAACTGCCTTTCAACTCTTTACGGTCGCATTGTTCGCGTGGCGCAAAGATATCGCAGCGCAAATTGCCGGTGGTCTTCAAAGCCGCTCCCCACGCGGCTTTGCGGGCGACGAGCTTTGTTGCGGAAATTCAGCCTATTCGGAACAGGTGTTGAGGTCGCGACAGAGCTGCGATGTTGCGTTGCAATAACCGTATCGTCAAATCGTGACAGCGGAACCGCCGGATTGCAGCCGCCGACATCCGGCGCAAGCGACTTGCGCGTGCCCTACACGATGTCCCGTCAGGCACACCGGCGCGATGCGGCAAACGACTCCAGTCCCGCCTTGCGCTCCACATTGACCCGTTGCGCGTGCGGCCACGTGGCGATGAACTTCATGTAGTCGGCAATTCCGGCAACCGAGGCGAGCGCGTCTGCGCCCAGCACCGCCCGCGATGCGCTCGACACCACCGGCAGGTGCGCGTAGGCCGCGGTACGTCCCCTTGTTTCTGTTCTTGACCGCTAAGCGTACTTCTTCAGTTCCAGGCGCGCAATCTGGCTGCGGTGCACTTCGTCCGGTCCGTCCGCCAGCCGCAGCGTGCGGTTCCACGCATACATCCAGGACAGTGGGAAATCCTGGCACACGCCGCCGCCGCCATGCGCCTGGATCGCCCAGTCGATGACCTGCTGCGCCATGTCCGGCGCGATCACCTTGATCATGGCGATTTCCGCCTTTGCCTCCTTGTTGCCTACCGTATCCATCATGAACGCCGCCTTGAGGGTAAGCAGGCGCGCCTGCTCGATCATGATGCGCGATTCGGCGATGCGCTCGTGCCAGACGCTTTGCTCGGCCACCGGCTTGCCGAATGCAACGCGCGACTTCAGCCGCTTGCACATGAACTCGAGCGCGCGCTCGGCCTGGCCGATGATGCGCATACAGTGGTGGATGCGCCCCGGCCCGAGCCGTCCCTGCGCGATTTCGAAACCGCGGCCCTCGCCCAGCAGCAGGTTCGTCGCCGGGACGCGCACGTTCTCCAGGGTCACTTCCATGTGGCCGTGCGGCGCATCGTCGTATCCGAACACGCTCAGCGCGCGCACCACTTTCACCCCCTTGGCGTCGGCCGGCACCAGGATCATCGACTGCTGCTTGTGACGGTCGGCGTTGTCCGGGTCGGTCTTTCCCATCAGGATGTAGATCTTGCAGCGCGGATCGCCCGCGCCCGAAGACCACCACTTGCGCCCGTTGATGACGTATTCGTTGCCCTGGCGCTCAATGCGGCACTGGATGTTGGTCGCGTCGGATGAGGCGACCTCCGGCTCGGTCATCAGGAAGGCGGAACGAATCTGTCCTTCCAGCAGCGGCGTAAGCCACTGCTTCTGCTGTTCCGGCGTGCCGTAACGCAGCAGCACTTCCATGTCGCCGGTATCGGGCGCCGAGCAATTGAACACCTCGGGCGCCCACGCCAGCCGGCCCATGATCTCGCACATCGGCGCGTACTCCAGGTTGGTGAGCGTGCCGCCGTGGTCCTTGGGCCGCCACAGATTCCAAAGTCCGGCGGCACGCGCCTTGGGCTTGAGATCCTCGATGATGCGCGTGGGTATCCAGGCGTTGCCCTTGCGGCGGTTTTCCTCGATCTCCTCGAAGAAGCGGTTCTCGTTCGGATAGACGTGCGCGTCCATGAAGGCGCCGACTTTTTTCTGCAGATCCCTGACCTTGTCGGAGAAATTGAAATCCATGTCTTTATCCTTGAGTTTGTGCGGGTGGTTATTTGAGGGAAAAGCAGTCGGATTGATGCTGTCCTGGCTGACGATGGTCGGGAACGCCTTTCGAACTCGGCAATATGGTCAGCCGCTCTTCGATAGCAGCCGCACCTGGACCGATTTGAATTCGAGGAATTCCTCGAGTCCGTACTTGCCGAGTTCGCGACCGCGGCCGGACTGCTTGAAGCCGCCGAACGGCGCGTTGATATTGAATGTCCCGCCGTTTATATCGACCTGCCCGGCACGCAGGCGCTTCGCCACACGCTGCGCCCGCGCCTCGTCCGCCGACCAGACTGCCGCGGCCAGACCGTACACCGTGCCGTTGGCGATCTGCACCGCCTCGTCTTCATTGCGGTAGGGGATGATCGAAAGCACCGGTCCGAAAATCTCTTCCTGCGCGATCGTCGCGTGGGGCTGCACGCGCCCGAACACGGTCGGCTTCACGTAACAGCCCTTGCTCAGGCCCTCGGGCATGTCGGGACCGCCGGCGAGCAGTTCCGCGCCCTCCTCGATTCCCTTGCGGATGTACGAGCGCACCCGCTCCTGCTGCGCCTTCGACACCACCGGGCCCAGTTTGGCCTCCGCGCCGAACGGGTCGCCGACGTTGAACGTTGCGGCGATCTCGGCCGCCAAGCGTGACGCCTCGTCATAGCGCGACGCCGGCACCAGCATGCGGGTGAGCGCATTGCAGGTCTGGCCGGAATTGAGGAAACAGGAATTGAGCACGCTCTTCACCGCGACGTTGAAATCGGCGTCGTCCAGCAGCACGGCGGCCGACTTGCCGCCGAGTTCCAGCGCCACGCGCTTGACCGTGCCGGCGGCGAGTTCCGCCACGCGCTTCCCGGCGCGGGTGGAACCGGTAAAGGAAATCATGTCGACTTCGGGATGCTTCGCCAGCGCTTCGCCGACCACCGCTCCGGTGCCGGTCACCAGATTGAACACGCCGGCCGGCAGGCCGACGCTGTGCATGATGTCGGCAAGAATGTAGGCGTTGAGCGGCGCAACCTCGGAAGGTTTCAAGACCACGGTACAGCCGGCAGCCAGCGCCGGCGCCACCTTCGCGGCGATCTGGTGCAACGGGTAATTCCACGGCGTGATGCAGGCGGCCACGCCAACCGCTTCGCGGGTGACGCGCGAGTTGCCGATTTCCTCTTCGAAGGCAAATCCCGGCGTGAGCCCGGCGTAAAGCCCGAAACTCGCCTGCGGCAGATACGCCTGGATGCGCGCAGCCATCTTGAGCGGCATGCCGACCTCGGCGGTGATGGTGCGCGCGATCTCGTCTGCGCGCGCCACCAGTTGCTCGTGGATTTTCTTCAGCCACGCCGCGCGCTCAGTGGGCGCCGTCGCCGACCAGTTAGCAAACGCCTTGCGCGCTGCAGCCACCGCACGTTCGACGTCCGCCACCGTACCGGCGGGGATGCGGCCGATGACTTCTTCGGTCGAAGGAGAGACTACGTCTATCGTCTGGTTCGACGACGACGCAGTCCATTGACCATCGATGTAGAGCTTGTCCGTGTTCTGCATGGTTGCAAATCTCGAAGCCGCCTTGTGCGAAGCGTGCCGGTATCTCCGTGCCCCGTTTCGCGCGACGGACTATTTCAGGGAAGGCGCCCGCAAACGCAATTGTACGAAGTATGACACTCTAGGGAAGCTCTGACTAAGTCCCGCATGCGCGACCGAGGCGATTCGGGTCGAGGGCAAGACGGTGAGGACGCCGTGTAGCCGGACGGCTGCGACTCGTTAGCGGTACGCCCGTTTGCGG
>JBBPIT010000051.1:0-25507 GCA_038040175.1 Pseudomonadota bacterium
CATTTACCATGCAAAAGTCGATCGGTATAATGGCGTCTTTGTGAAGGATCAAAAGCATGCGAGTCCTGCATAAGGCCCTCACCTTTGACGACGTACTGCTGGTTCCCGCCCATTCCACCGTTCTTCCCCGCGACGTCAGCCTGGCGACGCGCCTGACCAAGAGCATCTCGCTGAACATTCCGCTGGTTTCCGCGGCCATGGATACGGTCACGGAAGCGAGGCTCGCCATCGCCATGGCGCAGGAAGGCGGGATCGGCATGCTGCACAAGAACCTGCCGCCCAAGGCACAGGCCGTCGAAGTGGCGAAAGTGAAGCGCTTCGAGAGCGGCGTGGTGAAAGACCCGATCACGATTTCGCAGGACATGACGGTGCGCGACGTCCTGAATCTGACCCGCCAGCACAAGATCTCCGGACTGCCGGTGGTCGATGCCTCCAAAGTGGTCGGCATCGTCACCAACCGCGACCTGCGTTTCGAGAGCAATCTTGATCAGCCGGTGAAGAACATCATGACCCCGCGCGAGCGGCTGGTAACGGTCAAGGAAGGCGTGAGCATCGAGGACGCGATGCGTTTGTTGCACCAGCATCGCCTGGAAAGGGTGCTGGTCGTGAATGAAAACTTCGAATTGCGCGGGCTGATCACCGTGAAGGATATCCTCAAGTCCTCCGAGCATCCGAACGCCAGCAAGGATCAGCTCGGACGCCTGCGCGTCGGGGCTGCGGTCGGCGTGGGCGAGGGCACCGAAGAGCGGGTGGAACTGCTGGTCGAAGCCGGCGTGGACGTGCTGGTGGTGGATACCGCGCACGGCCACTCGCAGGGCGTGCTGGACCGGGTGCGCTGGATCAAGCGCAGGTTTCCCGGCGCCCAGGTCATCGGCGGCAATATCGCAACGGCCGCCGCGGCAAAGGCGCTGGCGGACCAGGGCGCGGACGGGGTGAAGGTCGGCATCGGCCCGGGTTCGATCTGCACCACGCGCATCGTCGCCGGGGTGGGCGTGCCTCAGATCACCGCGATCAACGACGTCGCCACCGGGCTAAAAGGCACCGACATACCGATGATCGCCGACGGCGGCATCCGTTATTCGGGCGACATCGCCAAGGCGATCTCCGCGGGTGCCGATTCGGTCATGCTCGGCGGACTGTTCGCCGGCACCGAGGAAGCGCCCGGCGAGATCGAACTGTTCCAGGGGCGCTCGTACAAGTCTTACCGCGGCATGGGATCGCTGGGCGCGATGCAACAGGGTTCCAGCGATCGCTATTTCCAGGACGATGAAGACAGCGCCGACAAGCTGGTGCCCGAGGGTGTGGAAGGCCGCGTTCCCTACAAGGGCAGCGTCGTACAGGTCGTGCACCAGCTGATGGGAGGGCTGCGTTCGGCGATGGGGTACCTCGGTTGCGCGACCATCCGCGAAGTCAGGGATCGCGCCGAGTTCGTGGAAATCACCGGCGCCGGCGTGCGCGAGTCCCACGTCCACGACGTGCAGATCGTCAAGGAAGCGCCCAACTACCACGTCGATTGAAGGCTAGAGGTTTGAGGCTAGAGGTAAGACGAAGGACTTTCTCGAGGAAGCGCCTCCGGCCTCTTGCCTCGCGCCTTTCGCCTTACACATGACCCACGACAAGATCCTCATCCTCGACTTCGGCGCGCAATACGCGCAGCTGATCGCGCGCCGCGTCCGCGAGGCGGGCGTGTACTGCGAATTGCATCCCTTCGACGTCAGCGAGCAGTTCATCCGCGACTTCAATCCGCGCGGCATCATCCTTTCCGGGGGGCCGAGTTCGGTTACGGAAGACGAAACGCCGCGCGCCCCGCAGGTGGTTTTCGAGCTGGGGGTACCGGTGCTGGGCATCTGCTACGGCATGCAGACCATGGCGGCACAACTCGGAGGCGCGGTGGAAAACGGCCTGGTGCGCGAATTCGGCTACGCGCAGGTGCGTGCCCGCGGCCACTCGCGGCTGTTCGACGGCATCCAGGACCGCACCAACGGCGAGGGACATGGACTTTTGGACGTGTGGATGAGCCACGGCGACAAGGTCACCGCGCTGCCGCCGGGCTTCAAGGTGATCGCGTCCAACGAGACCACGCCGATCGCCGGCATGGCGGATGAGTCGCGCCGCTTCTACGCCGTGCAATTCCACCCCGAAGTCACGCACACCAGGCAGGGCAAGGCCCTCTACGCCCGCTTCGTGCGCGACATCTGTGCGGCCAAGCCCGACTGGAACATGCCCGACTACATCGCCGAGGCGGTCGCGAAAATCTGTGCGGCCGTGGGCAAGGAAGAGGTCATCCTGGGGCTGTCCGGCGGGGTCGATTCCTCGGTCGCGGCGGCGCTGATCCACCGCGCCATCGGCGAGCAGTTGACCTGCGTGTTCGTCGATACCGGCCTGCTGCGGCTCAAGGAGGCCGCGCAGGTGATGGAAACCTTCGCCGACCACATGCACATGAAAGTCATCCACGTGGACGCGTCGGACCGGTTCCTCGAACAACTGGCGGGGGTCTCCGATCCCGAGGCCAAACGCAAGATCATCGGGCGCGAGTTCGTGCACGTATTCCAGCGCGAGGCGGCGAAACTGCCGCGGGTCAAATGGCTGGCCCAGGGCACGATCTATCCGGACGTGATCGAATCGGCCGGCGCCAAGACCAAGAAGGCGCACAACATCAAGTCGCACCACAACGTCGGCGGCTTGCCGGACACGCTGCACCTGAAACTGCTGGAGCCGCTGCGCGATCTATTCAAGGACGAAGTGCGCGAACTCGGCGTGGCGCTGGGACTGCCGCACGCGATGGTCTACCGCCATCCTTTCCCGGGTCCGGGACTGGGTGTGCGCATACTGGGCGAGGTCAAGAGGGAGTACGCCGACCTGCTGCGCCGCGCCGACGCTATTTTTATCGAGGAATTGCGCGCTGCCGTCGACGCGGACGGGCAGAGTTGGTACGACCGGACCTCGCAGGCATTCGCCGTGTTCCTGCCGGTGAAATCGGTCGGCGTCATGGGGGACCGCCGCACCTACGAGTACGTGGTGGCGCTGCGGGCGGTACAGACCCAGGATTTCATGACCGCGCACTGGGCCGAGTTGCCCCACGCACTGCTGTCCAAGGTGTCCAACCGCATCATCAACGAGGTCCGCGGCATCAACCGGGTGGTGTACGACATTTCCGGCAAGCCGCCTGCCACCATCGAATGGGAATGACCCGGCTGGATAAGCCCGGCAACACCTGAATCTTGTTTCTCAGGTATATATGATAAGTTTAAGATTTTAAACATGCCTGATGAGGAATTCATGCGCGCGGCGCTGGCGCTTGCGGAACAGGCGCGGAGCGCGGGAGAGGTGCCGGTCGGGGCCGTGGTGGTGCGGGACGGGTTCGTCATCGGCAGTGGCTTCAATTCCCCGATCGGCCGCCACGATCCGTCGGCGCATGCGGAGATCCTGGCGCTGCGTGCCGCGGCGGCGGCCTTGGGCAATTACCGGCTGAGCGGTTGCACGCTTTACGTCACCCTCGAGCCCTGCGTCATGTGTTCGGGGGCGATCCTGCATGCGCGCATCGGCCGGGTGGTCTACGGGGCGCCGGACCCGAAGACCGGCGCCTGCGGCAGCGTGCTGAACCTGTTTGCCGAAGGCAGGCTCAATCACCACACCGCCGTGGCGGGCGGAGTGCTCGCCGAGGACTGCGGCCGGCTGTTGAAGGGCTTCTTCCTGGAGCGCAGAGGGGCGAACGGACAGTGAAATCCATCGTCGTGCAGGTGCCCGCGCAGACGCTGGAATTGTTCGACGGCGGCCGCCTGGTGCGGCGCTACCCGGTTTCGACCTCGAACAGTGGCACCGGGGAAAAGAACGGCAGTTTCTGCACGCCACGCGGCCGGCATCTGGTGCGCGCCAGAATCGGCGCCGGCGCACCGCTCAATACCGTGTTGGTCAAACGCCGCCCTACCGGCGAGGTGTACACCCCGGAGCTGGCGGCGCGCTTTCCCGGTCGCGACTGGATTCTCACCCGCATCCTTTGGCTGTCCGGGTGTGAGCCCGGCTTCAATCGCCTGGGCGAGGTGGATACCATGCGCCGCTACATCTACATCCACGGCAGCCCGGATTCGGCGGTGATGGGCAGGCCCGGCTCGATCGGCTGCATCCGCATGCACAACCGCGACATCGTCGAACTATTCGATCTCATCGAACCCGGAACGCCGGTCGATATACTCGATCTGCGACCCGTGTGAGGGCGCCGTTCGTACCTGCCGGGACACCTCGCAGCACGTCGCACCGCCGGACCAATACCAACCAACAAGGAGAACCAACCAATGCGGCTGAAGGACAAAGTTTGCATCATCACCGGCTCGGCGCGGGGAATCGGCCACGCCACCGCTCTCAAGTTTGCCAGGGAGGGCGCCAGGGTGGTGGTTTGTGACCTCGATCGCAAAGGTGTGGACTTGATCGTGGCGGAGATCGAAAGCGGTGGCGGCGATGCGATCGGGTTCGTGGTCAACGTGGTCGACAAGGCCAGCATCGCCGCCATGGTGAAGGGCGTGATGGCCCGGTACGGCCGCATCGACACGCTGGTGAACAACGCCGGAATCGTCGAGGACTCGCAGTTCAGGAAAATGTCAGACGAGCAGTTCGACCGCGTCATCGACGTCAACCTGAAGGGCACGTACAACTGCACCCGCGCGGTCGTGGACGTGATGCTGGCGCAGAACTCGGGGGTGATCCTGAATGCCTCGTCCATGGTCGGCCTGTACGGCAACTTCGGCCAGACCAACTACGCGGCGAGCAAGTTCGGCGTGATCGGCATGGCCAAGACCTGGGCGCGCGAACTGGGTCGCAACGGCATTCGTGCCAATGCGGTGTGTCCCGGGTTCGTCGAAACCCCGATCCTGAAGACCATCCCGGACAAGGTGATGCGGGCACTGATCGAGCGCGTGCCGCTGGGTCGCCTGGCAAAACCGGAGGAAATCGCCAATACCTACGCCTTCCTGGCGTCGGACGAGGCCAGTTACATCAACGGCGCGGTAATCGAGGTGGGCGGCGGCGCCACGATCTAACCGGCGCCCTTCACGCCTAAAACGCCCGCGACCATTCATGGCTGCGCCCCAGGTCAGCGTCCGTGCCGCCGACTGGAACGTCGATCGGGCCGCGTTACGCGCCGTGCGCCAGCAGGTCTTCGTGCGCGAGCAGGCCGTACCTATCGAGCTGGAGTGGGACGATTTCGATCCGCTGTGCCAGCACGTGGTGGCCGAAGCCGCGGGGCAGGCAATCGGCACCGGACGGCTGCTGCCGGACGGACACATCGGCCGCATGGCGGTACTGGAGTCGTGGCGCGGGCGGGGCGTGGGCAGCGCGTTGCTCGAGGCATTACTGCGATTGGCGCGCGACCGCGGCATCCGGCGGGTGAGGCTCAACGCGCAGTCCCGGGCAGTGGCGTTCTATCGGCGCCACGGCTTTGTCGCGGAAGGCGAAGAATTCATCGAGGCCGGCATTCCGCACCGCTCGATGTGGCGCGACGTTTAACTGACAGAGGCCACCCGCGAGACCACCGGCGCGACGGTGAATCGGAAACGGCGGTCCTCGAGCAGTTCTGCGCTGGCGCCGAACGAGCGCTCGCGCAAACTCGCCTCGCCGCTGTGTTCAATCAGCAACACCGAGGAGGCCCGGGTACCGTAGCCCGGCGCGCGGATGAATGAGGCGGACAGCAATTTCTCCCAGTCGCGGTTGACGCCGGTTTCGGGCAAGGCGCCGGCGGCGGCGGGTCGGCGGTCGGCGAGCAACGCCAGCAGCGGCTCGGCCGGATCCTCCGGATTGCCGCCGAGCAAGGCCTCCATTTCGCGCTTGCCGCGCTCTACCTTCGGCCAGGGCGTGTCCAGCAGGTGATTGCTCAGGCCGTAGATCCCCGGCTCGAGCACTTGCGGCCGCGCGCCGCGGTTGGAAACGTAATGCACCCCTTTGGCATCGCCGACCAGAAGATTGAAGCCGTGATATTCGGCCCCTGCGCTGGCCACCGCGGCAGCATAGGACGCTGCGGATGAACCTTCCAGCAGATAGCGCGCCACCAGTTCCCCGCGCGAGCGCGATCCGGTCTCGGGGCGGGTGCCGTCACGGTAATTGGTGACCGCCGCCCAGCGGCCGTCGCGCGTCACGCCCATCCAGGTCCCGCCTTTTTCCAGATCGCGGCCGGCGAGAACATGCGGCGCATCCGTCCAGTGATTGGCGGGCTCGGTCGGCCGCGCGAAGAACTCGTCGCGATTGGCGGCAAGCACCAGCACATGTCGGGGAACGGCCCGATGCGCAAACAGGATCAGGCACATGGTTCCTCGAAGCACTCGGTATGGCGCCGGCTGCCGGGCGCGAGAAAGCCGTCCAGCTTCGTTGCGGCGATCAGGCGATCCAGCTCCGCTTCGAATGCCGGCGCATCGTTCACCCCTTCGTAGACTTCCATCCACAATCCCGGTTCGTCGCGTTTGGTCAGCAGGCGGCCGCGGACGCCGGTGCGCACCAGCAGTTCGGACTGCATGCCGCGCACCGCAACCCCGGCCTGTTGCGGCTGCGTCACGCGGTAGTAGACGTAATAACAGAGGGCCAAGATTCAGCGTGCGCCTGGATTCAGTGTGCCGGGCGTGCGCCGCTCACTTGCGAGAATCTCACGCCGGGGCCATCGGCGCTGCGCAGCCTCAGTTGGTCGCCATCCATGTCGGTCTGCACCACCGCCAGCAGGTCGGTACCGCCATCCGGCGCTGGGGCGGCATTCACCACCATGCCGCGGGACTTTCCGTCTGCGCTCAACAGCGCATCTGCGGCGGCGGCCAGGCCTTCGCCGTGGCCGAAGCGCAGCGTGCGTTTGATTTCGCCCAGGTAATGCGTGCGCGCGACGATTTCCTGCCCCGGATAACAGCCTTTCTGGAAATCGACGCCGCCGATGGCGTCCAGCGCCACCATCTGCGGAACGAACTGCTCCCGGGTGGCGGCGGTGATCCAGGGGATGCCGGCGCGGATCTGCAGCCAGTTCCAGCAGTCCATTCCGGCCGGAGTGGCCTGACGGGCAAGCACGTCCCAGAGCCCGGCCATGTCCGGCTGAGGCGCGATCGCCAGAAAAGCGGCTCCGGGCAGGCGCAACAGCGTGGCGCCCGGATACTGAACCGATTCGAGCGGCAGGCGCGGGGGCTCGCCCACGGATTGCCGCAGCAGCGCGACCGCATCCGGACCGGCGACGCCGATCGCGCGCAGCGCGGTTTCGCGCTCGATCTCGACCCGGGCCCGCAGCACGAACTTGCGCAATCGCTCGGCCAGCACTGCGCACGAATCGTCGGGCAGATGCAATAGGCAAGCTTGCGGCGTCAGCATCAGCAGAAAATCGGCGATCAAGCGGCCCTTGGGCGTGCAGTAGCCGCCATAGCGCGCCGCAGTCGGCGTAACCTGCAGCACGTTGCAGGTCAGTTGCCCCTGCAAAAAGGTCTGCGCGTCGGCGCCGGAAAAGCGCAGCAGTTCGAAATGGCTCAACGGGCAGACCACTGCGCCCGAGCGGGCCGCCTCGAGTTCGCGCCGCGGATCGCCAAAATGCGCGTGCGGGGCGCCGTGCGCGGCGTCGGCGATCTGGTTCCAGTCGTAGGGGTGTCCCATGGTTCAAGAATCCGCTTTCGGGCGATTATAAGTCCACAGTTCGAGGAGAACGCTTGCTGCGCATTGGCATCGCCCCGTCACCCTCGCTGACCGCCCTGCTGGTAATCGTGCACCTCATCGCCGGCGTGTGCGTGCTCGCCTTCCTGCCGGCCTGGTGGGCGGTTGCGATTCTGACCACTGCGCTGTGCGCAAGCCTGGTTTTCCATTTGCGCCGCGACGCGCTGCGGCTGTCGGGCGATGCGGTGATCGAAGTGACGCTGCGCGACCACGGACGCTGTGAACTGCTGACCCGCGGCGGCGCAGTGCTCGAAGGCACGGTAGCGGGCTCGTCCTTCGTTTCCGTATTGTTCACGGTGGTTAACGTGCGGCTGGACGGCGGGCGCAGGCTCCGCTCCGTGGTGGTGATGCCGGACTGCGCTGCGGCGGAAGAGCGGCGCCGGCTGCGCGTCTGGCTGCGCTATCGGGCGCACCCGGAAATGCCCGATTCACCCCCCTTGTAACACGGTGTCGCGCGCCACGGGAAGCTGCTGGGGATAGTCGCGGCTGAAATGCAGGCCCCGGCTCTCGTGCCGCAGCATGGCGCTCCTGACGATCAGGTCGGCGGTGGCCACCAGGTTGCGCAGGTCGAGCAGGTCCGCGGTGACCCGGAAATTGGAGTAGTACTCCTGGATCTCTTCGGTCAACAGACGAATGCGATGCTGCGCGCGTTCCAGGCGCTTGTTGGTGCGGACGATGCCGACGTAGTCCCACATGAAACGGCGCAACTCGTCCCAGTTGTGCGAAATCACGATCTCTTCGTCCGCATCGGTGACCCGGCTTTCGTCCCACTGCGGCAGGTTGGGGGAACGAGGGCTCTGCTGCCCGAGGATGTGGCGGGCGGCGGCGCGGCCGAACACCAGGCATTCCAGCAGCGAGTTGCTGGCGAGCCGGTTGGCGCCGTGCAAACCGGTGTGCGCGGTCTCGCCCACCGCGTACAGGCCGGCGAGGTCGGTGCAGGCGTTCTTGTCCGTCTGTATGCCGCCGCAGGTGTAGTGCGCGGCCGGAACCACGGGGATAGGCTGACGCGAGATGTCGATGCCCAGTTCCAGGCAGCGGGCGTAAATGTTGGGGAAGTGTTCTTTCAGGAAGGCCGCGGGCTTGTGGGTGATGTCCAGGTAGACGCAGTCCAGGCCGCGCTTCTTCATTTCGAAATCGATGGCCCGCGCCACCACGTCGCGCGGCGCCAATTCGGCGCGCGGGTCGTGCGCCGGCATGAAGCGGCTGCCATCCGGAAGCCGCAGTACCCCGCCTTCCCCGCGCACCGCTTCCGAGATCAGAAACGACTTGGCGTGGGGGTGATACAGGCAGGTCGGGTGGAACTGGATGAACTCCATGTTCGCCACCGTGCAGCCGGCGCGCCAGCCCATGGCGATGCCGTCGCCGGTCGCGGTGTCCGGATTGGTGGTGTACAGGTAGACCTTGCCGGCGCCGCCGGTCGCGAGCACAACCTGCTCGGCGCCGATCGTGACCACCCGTCCGGCGGTCTCGTCGAGCGCGTAGAGCCCGTGGCAGCGCCGCTCGGGCTGTCCAAGCTTGGGCTGTCCAAGCTTGGGCCCGGTGATCAGATCCACGGCCATGTGATGCTCCAGCACCGTGATGTTCGGATGCGCCTTGACCTTGGCTTCCAGCGTCGTCTGCACCGCGTGCCCGGTGGCGTCGGCGGCGTGAATTACACGGCGATGGCTGTGGCCACCCTCGCGGGTGAGGTGATAGCCCACGTCGCTGGTTTCATCCCGGGTGAAGGGAACGCCTTGCCCGATGAGCCATTCAATGGCCTGGCGTCCGCGCTCGACCACGTAGCGGGTGATCTCGGCGTTGCAGAGTCCCGCGCCGGCGATCTCGGTGTCGCGGATGTGATCCTCGGGCGAATCTTCCTTGGCGAGCACCGCGGCAATGCCGCCCTGGGCCCAGTTGGAGGCGCCATCCAGGAATTCGCGCTTGGTGATGATTCCGACTTTCCTGCGGTCGGCCAGATTGAGCGCGACCGTAAGGCCGGCCAGGCCGCTGCCGACGATCGCGACATCGAAACGCGTCATGTGTTTCTCGCTGGTTCGGAGCGCGGCAGTGTAACCCAACCGCCGGCGCGTGATCGGCGCCGGGCAAATAACCCCTGTCGTAGGTGAACTAATGCCGGGCAATCGCTGTCTGTGGCTTAGCAAATCGCGGTGCGTTTCCTGAATAAGTCTCGGCGGGTATACTTAGGCGCCCATTCGAGGCGCCAGTGCAACCAACAACCAGAATATTCAGGAAATGTGGCTAGATGGGCGAACGTGAAGTCGACCAGCAGTTGGTCGAGCGGGCTCAACGCGGAGACAAGCACGCTTTCGGGCTGTTGGTAGCGAAGTATCAGCGCAAGCTCGGGCGCCTGCTGTCCCGATTCATTCGCGATCCTGCCGAAGTGGAAGACGTGGCCCAGGAGGCATTCATCAAGGCCTACCGGGCGTTGCCCTCATTTCGGGGCGACAGCGCGTTTTACACCTGGCTGTACCGGATCGGGATCAACACCGCGAAGAATTATCTGGTGGCGATGAGGCGCCGCGCCCCCACCACCACCGAGTTCGACAGCGAGGAGGCGGAGAACTTCGAGGATGGCGATCAACTCCGGGACCTGAATACCCCCGAAGCGGAACTGATGACCAGGCAGATAGCGGCCACCGTGAACCAGTCGATGGAAGAGTTGCCTGAGGAGTTGCGCACCGCGATCACGCTGCGCGAGATCGAGGGCATGAGCTACGAGGACATCGCAAACGTGATGAACTGCCCCATCGGCACGGTGCGTTCGCGGATTTTCCGGGCACGCGAGACCATTGCGGGCAGGCTGCGCCCGTTGCTGGATACGAGCAAAGACAAGAGGTGGTGAGTATGGAGCGAATCTCTGCATTCATGGATGGCGAACTCGAGGACCACGAGGCCGCCGGTCAGGTGAGGCGGCTGAAGGAGGATCCGGAGCTGCGTGCCGCCTGGGAGACCTACCACCTGATCGGGGATGCCATGCGCGGTGAAGCGGGGTATTCATCGGGTCTGGTGGTCAAGATCAGCGCCAGGCTCGCCGCGGAGCCCACGGTGCTGGCGCCCAAGCCACGGATGCAGTTGCGAAAGGTCCGCCGCGTGGCGCTTTCGGCGGCCGCGTCGATCGGCGGTGTGGCGCTGGTCGCATGGCTCGCCCTGTTCGACAATCCCTTCGCTCCGCAGCAGAACCTCGCGGTCAATCAGGCGCCACCGGGAGCCCAGACCCAGTTGGCCGCCACGCCGGCCAACGGCGCCGTCAACGACTACTTGCTTGCGCATCAGCAGTTTTCCCCGAGCACGGCGATGCAGGGTGTGGCTTCTTACGTCCGGACCGTATCCGGGCAGAATCCGGAACAGCGTTGATGATGGCTCGCTCGGCGCTCCTGCTTCCCGCGCTGTTCGGGCTTGGGTTTACCGCCGGGGTCGCACTGGCCGACCCGTTGCAGGAATCTGAAGCGCTGGCGATGCTGCAGAGGATCGCCGACGCGGCGCGCCAGCTCAACTACGCCGGCACGTTCGTCTACCAGCACGGCGACCAGGTTGAAACCTCGCGCATCGTGCATTTCGCGGACTCCAGCGGTGAATACGAGAAACTCGAAACCCTGGACGGCCCGCGCCGCGAAATCATCCGCAACAACGATGAGGTCATGTGTTATTACCTCGACGCCAAGATCATGCGCAGCGAGAAGCGCGTGGCGCAGCGCACATTCCCGGCGCTGCTGCCGGATCAACTCTCGGCGCTTACCGAGTATTACCAGATCCGCAAGGGTGAGCCGGAACGCATAGCCGGCTTCGACTCGCAGGCGCTGGTGCTGGAACCGCGCGACGGCATGCGCTATGGCCACAAGTTCTGGGCAGAGGCGAATTCCGGGCTGCTGCTCAAGGCCCGCATGGTCGACGAACGCCACAACGTGGTGGAGCAGTTCAGCTTTACCCAGCTCGCGATCGGCAGCGGGATCAGCCGCGACATGGTCAAGCCCTCGTTCAGCGTGCGCTTCCCCGAATGGCGGGTGGATCGTTTCGCCCACAACCTGACCAGCAACGTCGAATCGGGCTGGGCCGTGAAGAATTTCCCCGCCGGCTTCCGCAAGATCATGGAAATGCGCCGCAGCAAGCTCGGCAACTCGATTCCGATGACGCACATGGTGTTTTCGGACGGACTGGCGGCGGTGTCGGTGTTCATCGAGCCGATGGCAAACCGGACCCGGATCAACGAGGGCCTGTCGCATCAGGGTGCCATCAACATCTACACCCGGACCATCAACGACCAGGTCGTGACCGTGCTCGGCGAAGCGCCCGCATCCACGGTCATGCAGATCGCCAATTCCGTGTCCTTCCGCGGCAAGTAACGCTGTTCGCTTCCTTCAATACAAGTTTCTCCACAGAGGAAATTCCCGATGTTCAGAAAAGCCGTCCTCTCCTTTTGCCTGCTGCTGTTCGTGCCGCTCGCGGGCGTCGCCCAGGTCCAGGGACTGCCGGATTTCACCGAGCTCGTGGAAAAGCAGGGCCCGGCGGTGGTGAACGTCAGCACCACCTCGGCGCCGCGCAGCGGCCCGCAGTCTCCAGTGCCGGAGGATGACCCGTTCTACGACTTCTTCCGCCGCTTCGGACCGCCGCAGCCGCGCGATTACGAAGCCCGTTCGCTCGGGTCCGGCTTCATCATCAGCGCCGACGGCTACATCCTCACCAACGCCCATGTGGTTGAAGCCGCCGAGGACA
Source organism: Pseudomonadota bacterium (assembly GCA_038040175.1). GTDB lineage: Bacteria > Pseudomonadota > Gammaproteobacteria > Burkholderiales > JACQAP01 > JACQAP01. The sequence goes on from JBBPIT010000051.1 coordinate 12,370, forward strand.
TCAACGTCAAGCTCAACGACAAGCGCGAGTTCAAGGCCAAGGTCATCGGGTCGGACAAGCGCACCGATGTCGCCGTGATCAAGATCGAGGCAAGCGGATTGCCGGCGGTGAAGATCGGCGATCCTGAAAGGCTCAAGGTCGGCGAATGGGTGCTGGCGATCGGATCTCCGTTTGGTTTCGAGAGCACCGTGACCGCGGGCATCGTCAGCGCCAAGGGCCGCTCGCTGCCGCAGGAGAATTACGTTCCCTTCATCCAGACCGACGTGGCGATCAACCCCGGCAACTCCGGCGGCCCGCTGTTCAATCTCAAGGGCGAGGTGGTCGGCATGAACTCGCAGATCTACAGCCGCACTGGCGGTTTCATGGGGCTGTCGTTCGCGATCCCCATCGACGTGGCGATGGACATCACCCATCAGCTCCGGACGGCCGGGCGCGTCAGCCGGGGCCGCATCGGCGTAGTCATCCAGGAAGTCACCAAGGAACTCGCCGAATCGTTCGGCTTGCCGAAGGCGGCCGGCGCGCTGGTCAATTCGGTGGAGAAAGGCGGCCCGGCGGACAAGGCGGGGCTTGAGCCTTCCGACGTGATCCTCAAATTCGACGGCAAAACGGTGAGCTCGTCTTCCGACCTGCCGCGCATCGTTGCCCAGACCCGGCCTGGTTCCAAGGCCACGATGCAGATCTGGCGCAAGGGTGCGGCCAAAGATGTCACCGTCACCGTAGGCGAGATGCCCGAGGAGAAGGTGGCGCAACGCCCGGGCCGCCGCGACAGCAAGTCTGGCAATGTGGTCGCAAGGCTCGGTTTGACGGTGAGCGAACTGTCCGCGGAGCAGCGCAAGGAACTCGGTATCGGCGGCGGGCTGCTGGTGGAAGACGTACAGGGGGCGGCGGCCAAGGCCGGCATCCGCCGGGGCGACATCCTCATGGCGCTCAACAACCAGGACATCAAGTCGGTCGAGCAACTGACCCAGCTGCTCAGTCAGTTCGAGAAGGCCAAGAGCGTGGCGCTGCTGATCCGGCGCGGCGACGGCGCCTTGTACGTTCCGCTGCGGCTGGACGGCAACTGAGCGAGACCGCGGACCGGGCCGAAGCAGCCGCGAAACCCCCTCGTTCGAGGGCAAAATCCGCTACAATTCGCGGCTTTGAAAGCCACATGAAAGGGCACGTCACGTGCCCTTTTTTCTGATGCAGCATATCCGCAACTTTTCGATCATCGCCCATATCGACCACGGCAAATCCACGCTTGCGGACCGCATCATCCAGCTTTGCGGGGGATTGTCCGACCGGGAGATGGAAGATCAGGTTCTCGACTCGATGGACCTGGAGCGGGAGCGCGGCATCACCATCAAGGCCCAGACGGCGGCGCTGCGCTACCGTGCCCGCGACGGCCAGGAGTACCAGCTCAACCTGATCGACACCCCGGGACACGTGGACTTCTCCTACGAAGTCAGCCGCTCGCTGTCTGCCTGCGAGGGCGCACTGCTGGTGGTGGACGCCTCGCAGGGCGTGCAAGCGCAAACGGTTGCCAACTGCTACACCGCGACCGAGCAGGGCGTGGAAGTGGTGCCGGTGCTCAACAAGATCGACCTGCCTTCGGCCGATCCGGATCGCGTCATTTCCGAGATCGAGGACATCATCGGCATCCCCGCCAAGGAGGCGGTGCGGGTCAGCGCCAAGACCGGCGAAGGGGTGGAGGACATCCTGGACGCCGTGATTGCGCGCATCCCGCCGCCGCGCGGAACCCTGGCTGCGCCCCTGAAGGCGCTGATCATCGATTCCTGGTTCGACAACTACGTCGGCGTGGTGATGCTGGTTCGGGTGGTGGACGGCACGCTCAAGCCCAAGGACAAGCTGCTGCTGATGTCCAACAAGTCCACGTACCTGTGCGAGCAGGTCGGGGTGTTCACGCCCAAGTCGCAGTCGCGCGACTCGCTTTCCGCCGGCGAAGTGGGTTTCGTCATCGCCGGCATCAAGGAACTCAAGGCGGCGCAGGTGGGCGACACCGTGACGCTGGCGGACCAGCCGGCGTCGGAGCCGCTGCCCGGCTTCAAGGAAATCAAGCCGCAGGTGTTCGCCGGCCTGTACCCGGTGGAATCCAGCCAGTACGAAGCGCTGCGCGACGCGCTGGAAAAGCTGCACCTGAACGATTCGTCGCTGCGTTACGAGCCGGAGACCTCGCAGGCGCTGGGCTTCGGCTTCCGTTGCGGCTTCCTCGGACTGCTGCACATGGACATTGTGCAGGAACGCCTGGAGCGCGAGTACGACATGGCGCTGATCACCACCGCGCCGACGGTGGTGTACCAGGTGCAGATGCGCGACGGCACGCTGGTGGAAATCGAGAACCCGTCAAAACTTCCCGATCCTTCCAGGATCGAGGAAATCCGCGAGCCGATCATCACCGCCACCATCCTGATGCCGCAGGAGTACGTCGGGCCGGTGATGACCCTGTGCAACAACAAGCGCGGCGCGCAGAAGAACATGCAGTACATGGGCCGGCAGGTGATGCTCACCTACGAATTGCCGCTCAACGAGGTGGTCATGGATTTCTTCGACAAGCTCAAGTCGGTGAGCCGCGGCTATGGCTCGCTGGACTACGAGTTCAAGGAATTCCGCGCCGCCGACCTGGTCAAGCTCGACATCCTGATCAACGGCGAAAGGGTGGATGCGTTGTCGCTGATCGTGCACCGCTCCAACAGCCAGTACCGGGGGCGCGAACTCGCCAGCCGCATGCGCGAGCTCATTCCGCGGCAGATGTTCGATGTCGCCGTGCAGGCCGCGATCGGCTCGCACATCATCGCGCGCGAAAGCGTGAAGGCGCTGCGCAAGAACGTTCTCGCCAAGTGCTACGGCGGCGACATCACGCGCAAGAAAAAACTGCTGGAAAAGCAGAAGGCGGGCAAGAAGCGCATGAAACAGATCGGTACCGTGGAAATACCGCAGGAGGCTTTCCTCGCCATCCTGCAGGTGGAAAACAAGTGAGCCGCACGCGGTTTGGGTAACAAGGTGAACATCCGATGAATTTCGCACTACTCATGCTGGTCCTGTTGCTGGTGACCGGCGCGGTCTGGCTTCTGGACATTTTCGTCCTGCGCAAACGCCGGGGCCGCGACGCCGGGGAACCCTGGTGGGTCGAGTACCCCAAGAGCTTCTTTCCGATCATCCTGCTGGTGTTCCTGCTGCGCTCCTTTCTGGTGGAACCGTTCAAGATTCCCTCGGGCTCGATGATCCCGACGCTGCTGGTCGGCGATTTCATCCTGGTGAACAAATTCACCTACGGGATCCGGCTGCCGGTCATCAACAAGAAGATCATCGACATTAATCAGCCCAGGCACGGCGAAGTGATGGTGTTCCGCTACCCGGAGAATCCGACGCTCGACTACATCAAGCGGGTGGTCGGTCTGCCCGGCGATCACGTGGAATACCGCAACAAGCGGCTCAGCATTAACGGGGCACTGGTGCCGGTGGAAGCGGCGGCGGACTTCCAGTACGTCGACGGTGGCTTGAGCTTCGTCAATGCCATGCGTTTCTGGGAAACGCTGGACCAGCATCGCCACTACATCATCGTCAATCCGGAGGCGCCGCCGCTACAGCTGGCGGGGGTCAAGCAGTTCCCGCAGCGAGAGAACTGCGATTACAATGAACGCGAGTTCAGTTGCGTGGTGCCGCCCGGGCATTATTTCATGATGGGGGACAATCGCGACTCGAGCTCGGACAGCCGTTACTGGGGGTTCGTGCCGGAAGAGAACATCGTCGGCAAGGCCTTCCTGGTGTGGTGGAACTTCGGTGAACTGAAGCGCATCGGCAACTGGATCAACTAGCGGGAGCACACATGAAGCGTCAACGAGGCGTGACTTTCGTCGGCATGATGTTCATCGCCGCACTGATCATTCTGGGCGCGATCATCGCGCTCAAGCTGGTACCGGCGTACATCGAATACGCAACCGTGGTTCAGCACCTGCGGGAAATTGCGCGTTCCCCGGAGGCGCGCGGCGGTTCTCCCCGCGAAATCCAGATGCTGTTCAGCAAGCGCGCCCAGATCGACAACATCAAGGCGATCACGGCAGACGACATCGAGGTCACTCGCGATGGGGATTCGGTGGTTCTGACCGCCGCCTACGAGACCAAGGTCAAGCTGTTCGGCAATCTCAGCGCCTGCATCGATTTCGAGGCGCGCAGTAGCAAGTGACGCTGTCGCGCAGCCCGTCACCCCATGCCTGACGAGGCGATCGAACGCCGGCTGGGCTACCGGTTCCGCGATGCGTCTTTGCTCCGGCAGGCGTTTACCCACCGCAGTTACGGAATACCCCACAACGAACGTCTCGAGTTTTTGGGCGACGGGCTGTTGAATTTCGTCGTCGCGCGGCTGCTGTTCGAACAGTTTGCGAAGCTACCCGAGGGCGACCTCTCCAGACTGCGCGCCAGCCTGGTGAACCAGCAATCGCTGGCGGAGATCGCCGCATCGCTGTCGCTGGGCGAGCATTTGCGCCTCGGGGAAGGGGAGCTGAAGAGCGGCGGCTTCCGCCGTCCCTCGATACTGGCCGATGCTTTCGAGGCGCTGATCGGCGCCATTCTCCTCGACGGCGGTTTCGAGTCCGCCGAACAGGTCCTGGGGCGGCTGTACCAGCCGCTGCTGGCGGCTACCGACCCCGCGGCGCTCGGCAAGGATCCCAAGACCCGGTTGCAGGAATACCTGCAGGCAAAGCGCCTGGCGCTGCCGCAATACGCGATCGTGACAGTTTCCGGGGAGGCGCACGAGCAGCATTTCCGTGTGGAGTGCACAGTTCCCGAATTGGGGATTCATGCCTACGGTGAAGGCGCGAGCCGGCGCGCCGCGGAACAGGAGGCAGCCAGATCCGCTTACGAGCTTGCGGAGGAGGGCAAATGAACGCGTCCGTCCATCGCAGCGGCTACGTGGCCATCGTCGGACGTCCGAACGTCGGCAAATCCACGCTGCTCAATCGCCTGGTCGGCATGAAGGTCAGCATCACATCGCGGCGTCCGCAGACCACGCGCCACCGCATCACCGGCATCGTCAGCGAACCCGACGCGCAATTGGTACTGGTTGACACGCCGGGTTTCCAGACCGTCCATGGCGGCGCGCTCAACAAGCTGATGAACCGGGTCGTAACCGACAGCCTGGGGGGCGTGGATGTGGTGCTGTTCGTGGTCGAGGCGGGTAAGTTCGGCGCGGACGACCGCAAGGTGCTGGCGCTGCTGCCGCAGCGGATTCCGGTCGTGCTGGTGATCAACAAGATCGATCGCGCCAAGGACAAGAGCCGTTTGCTTCCCTTCATCGCCCGGGTGATTACGGAATTCGATTTTGCGGAGGTGGTGCCGGTCAGCGCGGCCACGGGCACGCAGGTCGCCAGGCTGCTGGATGCCGTCAAGCCCTACCTGCCGGAAGGCCCGGCGCTGTACGGCGAGGACGAGGTCACCGACCGTCCGGAACGCTTTCTCGCCGCCGAACTGCTGCGCGAAAAACTGTTCAGGCTGCTCGGCGAGGAACTGCCGTACGCGGCGACCGTGGTGGTGGAAAAGTTCGAAACCGAGGCGGGCCTGCGCCGCATCCACGCGGCCATCGTGGTGGACAAGCCGAACCACAAGGCGATTGTCATCGGCAAAGGTGGCGCGAAGCTGAAGGACATCGCCACCCAGGCACGCGTGGACATGGAGAAACTGTTCGGCGGCAAGGTTTTTCTCGAAGTCTGGGTGAAGGTGAAGGGCGGCTGGGCCGAGAGCCTCAAGGCGCTGAAGAACCTGGGATACGAGTAAATTCGTGGCGACTGTGAGCGGCGACAGGCAGAGGCAGGACGCGCAGCCGGCCTTTGTGCTGCACACCTATCCGTTTCGGGAAACCAGCCTGGTCGTGGAGGTGTTCACCCGCAATGCCGGACGCGTCGGTCTGGTGGCCCGCGGCGCCCGCCGTCCCAGGTCGGCATTGCGCGGCCTGCTGATGGCGTTCCAGCCGCTGTTGCTGTCCTGGGCCGGGAAATCCGAGTTACGCACGCTGCACAAAGCCGAATGGCAGGGGGGCATCCCGCAGTTGCGAGGCGTGGGGCTGATGTGCGGCTTCTATCTGAACGAACTGTTGCTCAAGTTCCTGGCCCGCGACGATCCCCACGACGCGCTGTTCACGGTCTACCACGAAGCGATCGTCGCGCTTGCGCAGCAGCTCGAGCCGGCGGCGACGCTGCGCCGTTTCGAGAAAAACCTGCTCAAGGAACTGGGCTACGCGCTCACCCTCGACCGGGAAGCCGATACCGGCAAGCCCGTCGAGCCGCAGAAACGCTACACCTATGTGATCGAGCGCGGCCCGGTGGCATTGAACGGACGCGCCGGGGCCCAGGTGGAAGTGACGGGCAGGACCCTGCTCGATCTGGCATGCGACAATTTCACCGATCCCGGCACGCTCGCGCAGAGCAAGGCTTTGATGCGCTTTCTGATGAACCATTACCTCGACAATCAGGAATTGCACACACGGCAACTATTGCGTGAACTCCAGCAGATATGACCAGGCTCAGCGTCAACGTCAACAAGGTCGCGCTGCTGCGCAATTCGCGCCCTCTCGACATTCCCAATGTCGTGCGCGCCGCCGAGCTCGCCATAGACGCCGGGGCGCACGGCATCACCGTTCATCCGCGCCCGGACGCCCGCCATATCCGCCCCGACGATGTCCATTCACTGCACAAGCTGGTGCGCGCGCGCGGCGTGGAGTTCAACATCGAGGGTAATCCGTTTCAGCCGATGCTTGAGCTGGTGCGCGCCGTCCGGCCGGACCAGTGCACGCTGGTTCCCGACGATCCGGGCGCATCGACTTCGGACCACGGCTGGGACCTCGAGCGTGACGGCGCCCGCTTGCAACCGGTGATCGCCGAATTGAAGACGCTGGGCGTGCGCGTCAGCCTGTTCATGGATGCGGTGGACCAGGCGATGGCGGCGGCACGCGCGACTGGCGCCGATCGCGTCGAACTGTATACGGAGCCCTACGCGCGTGCGTTTGGCAATATCGAACAGGCGCCGGTTCTGGCGCGCTATGTCGCGGCGGCCAAGGCCGCGCAGCGCGTGGGTCTGGGCGTGAATGCGGGCCATGACCTGAACCGCGACAATCTGCCGCTGTTTCTGAGCACCGTTCCGGGCGTTCTGGAGGTTTCGATCGGCCACGCCCTGATTGCAGACGCGCTCGAATTCGGCATGAAGCAAAGCGTCGCGCTCTATCTCGGCGCGGTTTCCGGAGGGCGCGCCGCATGATCATGGGCATCGGCGTGGATCTCGCGGATGCGAACCGTATCGAGCGCATGCTGGTCGAATATGGCAGCCGTTTTGCCGAGCGCATCCTGGCGCCATCCGAGCGCGCCGCGTACAGGATCAGCAGCCGGCAGACCTGGTTCCTCGCCAATCGCTTCGCGGCAAAGGAAGCGCTGTCGAAGGCACTGGGTACCGGACTGCGCTTCCCGGTGACGCTGCACGCCATCAGCGTGGAATCCGACACGATCGGCAAGCCCGAGTTCCGGTTTCACGGCGCATTGCCGGAGTACCTGGCCGGCCGCGGCGTGGTCCGCTGCCATTTGACTTTGTCACACGAAAAGGACCTGGCATGCGCGATGGTGGTGGTGGAGGGCTGACGGGATGAGCGCCGCGCCGACATCGCTGGGCCTGGTCATGCTTGACCTCGAGGGGAAGGCGCTGGCGCGCGAGGACCGCCAGCGGCTGCTGCACCCTTTGACCGGCGGCGTCATCCTGTTTTCGCGCAACTACGAATCGCCGCGCCAGATCGCCGAGTTGACCGCCAAAATCCACGCGTTGCGCGACCCGCCGCTGCTGATCGCGGTGGATCACGAAGGCGGCAGGGTGCAGCGCTTCCGCGAGGGTTTCACGCTGCTGCCGCCGATGCGCGCGCTGGGCGAAGTATGGGACCAGCATCCGCAGCGGGCGCGCCATCTGACTCATGCCGCCGGCTATGTGCTGGCGGCGGAACTGCGCGCCTGTGGGGTGGACCTGAGTTTCACGCCGGTCCTGGACCTGGATTTCGGCAGCAGCGCAGTGATTGGCAACCGCGCCTTTCACGGCGATCCGCAGGCAGTTTGCGAACTGGCGGTGGCGCTGGTGGAGGGGCTGCGGCAAGGCGGCATGGCGGCGGTGGGCAAGCATTTTCCGGGTCATGGCTTCGTCGCCGCGGATTCGCATACCGACGTACCGGTGGACAGCCGCAGTTATACCGAAATCGAACAGGCCGATCTGATTCCTTTCCAGCACCTGATCCGCCATGGTCTGTCCGCGGTCATGCCGGCACACGTGATTTACCCGAAAGTTGACAGCAAGCCGGCCGGCTTCTCGAGCGTCTGGCTGTCGCAGGTGTTGCGCGGCCAGATGCGTTTCCAGGGCGTGATTTTCAGCGACGATCTGTGCATGGAGGGCGCGCGCGCCGCTGGCACCATGGTCGAGCGCGCGCAAGCCGCGCTCGATGCCGGTTGCGACATGGTGCTGGTGTGCAACAACCCGCTCGCTGCCGATGAACTGCTGGCGGGACTGGACCGCAAGGCCTCGCCGATGTCGCTGGCACGGCTGGCGCGGCTGCATGGCCGGGCGCAGGCCCCCACGCTCACTGCATTGAAGGAGACCGAGCCGTACGCGCGCGCGGTACACGCCATTGCCGGCGTCGGGTTCAGCAGCGGGGAGTTGCCGCTGGCGGGAACGCCGCAGGTCGGAGAACGTGGCTAGCCACGCGCCCCATCACCACCACGGTCACGGCGCCGGCCGCACACTGCTGATCGCGCTTGCGGTCACGCTGGGCTATGCGCTGGTGGAGCTTGCTGGCGGCATGATTTTCGGTTCGCTGGCGCTGATGAGCGACGCCGGCCACATGTTTTCGGATTCCCTGGCGCTGGGTCTCGCTGCATTCGCTACCTGGGTCGCTGCCCGGCCAGCCGGCGACCGGCATTCCTACGGATTTGCCCGCGCGGAAGTGGTGGCGGCTTTCGTCAACGGTCTGGGGATGCTGCTGATCGTGGTGTTGATCGTGGTCGAAGCGGTGGCGCGCCTGCTCGAACCCCATCCGGTCGCCGGCCTGGGCGTGATGGTGGTGGCGTTTTGCGGCCTGCTGGTGAATCTCGGCGTGGTGTTCCTGATCGGTCGCGGCGAACGCAATCTGAACACGCGGGCTGCGCTTGTCCACGTCGTCGGCGATCTGATCGGCTCGGTCGCCGCGATCACCGCCGGCGCAGTGATCTATTTCACCGGCTGGCAGCCGATTGACGCGCTGCTGTCGCTGGTGATTGCGCTGCTGATCCTGGCGTCCACGGTGCGGCTGTCCCGCGATGCGCTGCACGTGCTGATGGAAGGCGTGCCGGCCGGTGTAACACTCGAGGAAGTTGGGCAGGCACTGAGCCAGATCGAGGGTGTGCGCGCGGTGCACGACCTGCACGTCTGGAACATTTCCTCCGGGCAGGTGGCCCTGTCCGCGCACGTCGACCTGGAGGACCTTGCGAATTGGCCGGTGCTGCTTGAATCGGCAAGGCGCATGCTGCAGGTTCGCTTCCGCATTGTGCACGTGACCCTGCAACCGGAACTGGCGGGCGGCATCAACCCCGGCTACCGCGCGCGAGTGAAAATCGTTCCGCACCGCGAGGAGCACCGCCACGAAGAAGGGAAATGACCGCGGGGACTTCGATGACATCTGGGCCCCGATGACGCCGTGGCTTCCACGACACCAGGGCTAAGATGAAGACCAGCCATACAGACATTTTCTCCACTAATTGCCGGCGCTGCAGCCGGCTCGCGCACTTTCTCGACGGGGTCAGGAAGGAATTTCCCGACTATTTCGCCAGGCCCGTGCCGCCTTTCGGCGACGCCGAAGCGCGGCTGCTGATCGTCGGCCTGGCACCGGGAATGCACGGCGCCAACCGCTCCGGCCGGCCGTTTACCGGGGATTACGCCGGGCTGCTGCTATACCGCACGCTGCACAAGTTCGGGTTCGCCAATCGTGCGCAGTCGATGCACGTGGACGACGGACTCCTGCTTACCGGCTGCAGGATAACCAATGCGGTGAAATGCCTCCCGCCGGAAAACAAGCCTGCTGTAGACGAGGTGAAGCGCTGCAACGCCTATCTGGCCGCCGAGCTGGCGGTGCTGCCGAAGGGAGCGGCAGTGCTGGCGCTGGGCGGCATCGCTCACAAGGCAGTGTTGATGGCCGCCGGAGAGAAGGCGACCAACTACAAGTTTGTGCACGGCGCGCAATATCGTCTGGAGTGCGGATTGACACTGTTCGATAGCTACCATTGCAGCCGATACAATACCCAGACCAGGCGCCTGACCGAGCCCATGTTCGAGCAAGTCTTCGCGGCCATCGGGCGCTTTTTTCAGGACCAGACAGTCGCAGCGAAACGTCCCGATGAAGAGTGACCCGGAACAGACCCGGACTGCCCGACCCACATTCGACCATGGTGAAGCCGTAGCCAGCCTTCCGCACCTGCCGGGGGTTTACCGCATGCTCAACGCGGCAGGGGAGGTGCTCTATGTAGGCAAAGCGCGCGATCTAAAGAAGCGTGTGGTTTCCTATTTCCAGAAAACCGGGTCATTGGCTCCCCGCATCCAGCTCATGATGACCCAGGTCGGTGGACTGGAAACCACCGTGACGCGCTCCGAGGCCGAGGCGCTGCTGCTGGAAAACAACTTAATTAAAAGTTTAAGTCCACGCTATAACATACTGTACAGAGACGATAAATCTTATCCGTATATCGTCCTGACCGGTCATCGCGTCCCCCGACTCGGCTTCCATCGCGGCACCCTGGACAAGGCCCATCGCTACTTCGGCCCGTTTCCCAACGCCGGCGCAGTGCGCGAAAGCATCCAACTGATGCAGAAAATATTCAGGCTGCGCACCTGTGAGGACACGGTGTTCGCCAACCGCTCGCGGCCCTGCCTGCTTTACCAGATCAAGCGTTGTACCGGACCATGCGTGGGACTGATCAGCGAAACCGACTACGGCGAGGACGTCAAGAGCGCGGAACTGTTCCTGCAGGGCAGGGAAGACGAGGCGGTCGACCGCCTGGAAGAGCGCATGCACCGAGCCGCGGCAGAGCAGGCTTACGAACAGGCGGTGGCATACCGGGACCAGATCCGTTCGCTATCCAAGGTGCGCGAAACCCAGTTCGTCACCAGCAGCCGCGGCGTGGACGCCGATATCGTCGCGCTGACCGCCACCGGGGGGTTGATCTGCGTGAACCTGGTGATGGTCCGGGGCGGGAACCATCGCGGCGACAAGAGCTTTTTCCCGCAGAACGCGCAGGATCAGGACGAACAAATCGCGCTTGAAGCCTTCCTGACGCAGCACTACGTCAACCGCGAGGTGCCCCCGGCGATCATTATCAACCGCCCGGTCGAAGCGGCGGCGCTCGAGGAACTGCTGTCCCAGCAGGCGGGGACCCGGGTGCAGATCAACGCCAACCCGACGGGCGAGCGCCGCATCTGGCTGCGCATGGCGGAGAAAAACGCCGAGTTGGCGATCGCCCAGCGGCTGGCGGCCCACGCCACTCAGGAAACCCGACTCACCGCGTTACAGCAGGCGCTGGGGCTTGCCGACAACGTGCGCCGCATCGAGTGTTTCGACATCAGCCACACCATGGGCGAAGCTACCGTGGCCTCGTGCGTGGTGTACGACCAATCGGCGATGCAGCCCGGCGAATACCGCCGCTACAACATCAACGGCGTAGAGCCGGGCGACGATTACGGCGCGATGCGCCAGGTGTTGGACCGGCGCTATCGAAAGATCGTGAAAGGCGAGGGCAAGCTGCCCGATCTGATTCTGATCGACGGCGGCAAAGGGCAGGTGAGCACGGCGTTCGAGGTACTCGGCGAAGTGGGCCTGAGCGATCTGCCGATGATCGGTGTGGCCAAGGGCGAGGAGCGCAAGGCCGGTCTCGAGCAACTGTTTTTCCCGGACCGCAACGAACCGCTGCGACTGGCGTCGGACCACCCGGGTTTGCACCTGATCCAGCAGATCCGCGACGAAGCGCATCGCTTTGCAATTTCCGGTCACCGCAACCGCCGCGCCAAGGTGCGCAATCGCTCGACGCTGGAAGACATTGGCGGGATCGGCGTCAAGCGCAGGCAACGGCTATTGTCGCGTTTCGGCGGCCTGAAAGGGGTTGCTTCCGCAAGCGTGGAGGAACTCGCGCAGGTGGAAGGCATCAGCACTGAACTCGCCGAAAAAATCTACCAGCAGCTACACTGACGTCCTCATGCCGATCAACCTCCCCAATCTCCTCACCTGGTTGCGCATCCTGATGATCCCGTTGCTGGTCGGGGTGTACTACGTGCCGCACGACTGGATTGCCGACCACGACAAGAACCTAGCGGTCATGGCGGTTTTCTCTTTCGCCGCGATCACCGACTGGCTGGATGGCTACCTGGCGCGCACGCTGAATCAGACTTCGCCTTTCGGCGCCTTCCTCGATCCGGTGGCCGACAAGCTGATGGTTGCCACCGCGCTGATCATGCTGGTCTGGATCGGCCGCCTCGAGGGCTTCATCGCGGTGATCATCATCGGCCGCGAGATCGCGATCTCCGCGTTGCGGGAGTGGATGGCGCGCATCGGCAAGAGCAAGAGCGTGGCGGTGTCGTTCCTGGGCAAGGTGAAGACCGTATCGCAGATGGCGGCGATCATCATGCTCCTCTACCACGACGAGTTCCTGACGCTGAGCATGCATGCGCTAGGAACCATCCTCATTTACGTCGCGGCGGTGCTGACTTTGTGGTCCATGGTTTACTATCTGAAAATAGCATTGCCACAGGCGATGAAGAGCGGCTAGACACGGCCCTTTCCTTGACAAAAAGGCCATGCTCCCTATAATGCCAACTCTGTTTTTCGCGGGAATAGCTCAGTGGTAGAGCACAACCTTGCCAAGGTTGGGGTCGCGAGTTCGAGCCTCGTTTCCCGCTCCAGGTTTCCCTGTGGAAAGCGGCTAGTTTTAATTCACCAGAATTAAATCTAGCCGCTTTCTCTTTGTAGTTTTTCGGCTAACCGCAGGTTATCCTCTCAACGATTACTGCAAGAGTTCGTCAAGCGCAGCTATCATGCCGCGCGCCCCCGGCGGGGTGGCAGAGTGGTCATGCAGCGGCCTGCAAAGCCGTGTACGCCGGTTCG
>JBBPIT010000052.1:0-24770 GCA_038040175.1 Pseudomonadota bacterium
TGACTATGACACCAAGAAAAAGTGCTCTCAAACTCGGTCGAATTTCAACAGCCTGCTAACACCATAAAACTCACCAGAAGCAATGTCATAGAAATTCTTGCATGAATATTTTTCATTTGCTTTCTCCTCTGTTGCTTTAAAGGGTTGGAGTACAAACAAAAAGCGCTGAGCCGCAGGGGCATGGGAAAACACGGAAACCGACGTCCAGCACTCAGAACACTATTTCGCCACTATTTAGCCGTCTGTTCGACATCGAACATACGTAGCGGTCGCAACTTAGCGCGACGAATGACCGCTTTGGGTCGGAAGTTGCCGTTCGGACACTGCCTTTCTGAGCGTGTCTAAACTACTACACTTCATCGGCCATATCCATTTCGGGTTTGAAGGTCTAGTTTGGTCGCGTGAGTCCTTGATCGCTGCACGCCAAAGATTCTCGAAATCCTTTTTTCGTTTCTCCTTCGTGTTCCATTCTTGCCTTTCCTTCGTGTCCTTCGTGTTAAATGATTCATTGGCTTTTGACACAGGATCGGCGATCCGTGCCTGTGCTATTCTCGGACGCACAGCGAGTTGAAGAAGGGTGAGGAGATGAAGAAGGTCCATTACGTTGTGGCGGGCTTGCTGGTTGCGCTGGGCGCGCTGCCGCTGCACGCAGATGAAGTCGAGCGGCCGAAGGTGCACAAGCAGGGAGGCAGCACTTATGTGAGTGGTGGAGTCGACGAGCCGCAGCGTAAGGCAATGTTCAAGGTCGCCCCCAAGTATCCGATCCAGCTCATCTTCGAGGTCCACGGAGAGGTGGACGGCGTTACCGGAGTGAAAGTCACGCTGCGTGACATCAAGGGCGACGCGATCCTGGAAGCCGTATCAGAAGGCCCTTATTTCTACATCAACCCGCCAGCCGGCGGCCGCTACACCATCGAGGCCGAATTCAACGGCGAGAAGCAGAGCATGACCAAAGATCTGGTCGGCCGCCGTTACCTGATCCTCGAGTACAAATTCGCCGCCGGGTAAGACGTGGTCTTCGAAGCGCTTGCCAAGCCGGTCATCGACGCGCTGATGAAAGCGCTGGATCGGGCCAAGGACGCGCATCTGAAGGACAATGCGCGCAAGGCAATCGCGGAGGCGATCAGCGAGTTGATCCGCATCCACCCGGATGTGGGCAAGGCCGAAGCCAGGATTGCGATCGCAAAGGCGGCGGGCATCCTCGATCAGGACCTGTTCACCGCCGAACGCATGCTGAAGAAAGTGAAAAAAGCCGCGAGGAAGTCGTCGCAACCGCGCAAGCGGAAAAAGCCCGCGGCACGCCGGGTGGCCAAACGTGCACAGCGGAAGCGGGGAGGGCGGATATGATCGTCCAATCGATGCAGTCGCGACGCAGCTTCCTTAACCCTCAGCAACGGATTTGCCCTAGAATCAGCACGTTCGAGCCGCCGGGCAAACAGTATTCTGGCGCAATCCCGGCCCTTCGCTGTGACCGGCGTTTCCGCGCCCCGGACGCTTGGGCGCCCGCTCCCCATTTATCAAGGAATCATTATGAAACAACGAGTTGTAATTAGGATGCTGGTCTTGATCCTCGCCGGCATGTGCAGCGGCCTGGCCTTTGCCGACGGCGCCACGAACACGCTTGAGCGCTTCTTCCTCAAGCGTCAGAACTGCGCGTGGACCGACGAGATGGGGAAGTACATCTACGAGTGCGTGAAGAAGAACGATGGCTTTAACGCCCACTGGTGCCACAACGAGGCGATCAATGAGTTCTGTCCGGCCGATGAAAGCGCGGCTGTCGATGAAAAAGCTGCTGCCAGGGCCAAGGAGGCCGAAAAAGAGGCGGCGGCACGCCAGGGCGAGGAAAATCTGCGCGGAACCATCGAACGCGAAAAGACCATGCCCAAGTAAAAGGACTGCAAGTGTACCGACGAGATGGGTAAGTACAGCCGGGAGCCACCAAGGGCTGACCCGCGCTGCATCAAACGAGAAAAGGCCGCGCCGATCGCGGCCTTTTTTACATCCGGTACAGCAGCGCGCGGATTTCTTCGGGCTTGGGCAGCGTTTTGGCGGACAAGCGCAGATAGCGGATGCCGAGCGAACGCAGATAGTCCGCTTTCGTCGCATCGGGCGCGTGCACTTCAGGGCCGATCACGTCGATTGCCGCCACAACGGACATTGCCGGATTGCAAACCACCAGATCGACGCTGCCCCGCGCCAATGCAGCGTCGCTTGCGCTGTTTGCTGCAAGCGTCGCCAGTTGCACGTGGGCGAAGACATGGTGATCCTTGAGCCCCGTCTTGCACAGGTAATAGGCCAGTTTTACCGCAGAGCCCAGAAAAGGATCGCGCTTGGATGGCGCAGCCGCCACCGGCGGAGCATCCGGCGCAGTGGCTTCTGACGGCGCGGGCACGGCGGTGCCGCCGGCCGGCACTTCGCCGCGGCGATAGGCGGCGATGAATTCCTCCAGCGAGTTGGGGCCATCGCCGCTGCGCGCTTTCCGCGACGTCGGAAAGCCGGAGTTGCCTTCCTGCGCTATGTCCTTGTGCCGCTTGTACCACACCAACAGCACGAGTCCGCCGATCACCAATCCTGCCAGAACGCCGAAGTACGCCATCGCCTACTCTACCCTGCGCAGTCCGTCAGTTGCCGGCGCGAGCTGGTGCAACAGGCTGGATTCGCGGCTGTAAAAGCCTTCGGTGTGGAAAGTCTCGGGAAACTTGTAGAGTTCGTAGTCGAGGTGATGGCAGATCTCGTGCAGCAGTGTGCGCAGGAAGCTCTTGTATGCCACCACGCGCTTGTGCTTGGCGGTGCGCATCCATAGCTGGATTTTCGCCGTCTTGCCGTCCTCCTCGGGAAGGTACAGGCCGTGCAGTTCGCCCCAGTCGTCGCTCGGCCGCACCGCCAGCACCTGCATGCGCAGCGGTGGCACCTCGAGTTGGGCGATGATGCCGTCGGCAATCTGCTGCGACAGCGACTGTACGGCGTTGCGGTCTTCGGACTTCAGCGCATCCACCAGTAATTGCGCGGCCGGGCGCAACGGCTGCGGATCCGGAAGCCGGATCGCGGTGATCGCGTCGCTCTGCCGGTAGACACTCTGCTTTTTCGCAGAGAGGCGGTTGTAGTAGTCAAAAACCAAAGTTTCTAGTCGATGTAGCGGACGCGGCTGCCGAGGGCGGCGGGATCCCAGAACTTGAGCTTCTCGCCGCCTTTCACCCTGGCTTCGGCTTCCGCCTCCTTCTTCTTGACCAGCTCGAGCTGTGCGGCGACTTGTTCCGCCTCCGCCAGCGGCACGGCTACCACGCCGTCGCGGTCGCCGACGATGATGTCCCCGGGGCCGATCGCCACGCCGCCGCAGGTCACGCCCATGTTGACTTCTCCGGGGCCGTTCTTGAACGCCGAATTCGGCTTGATGCCGCGGGCGAATACCGGGATGCCGACCTTGAGCAGGCCGGTTACGTCGCGCACCAGTCCGTCGCACACGATCGCCGCCACGCCGATTTTCTTTGCCCAGAAGGCCCACAGATCGCCGACGGTTGCCGCGGTATCGTCGCCGCTGGTGGCGATCACGATGACGTCGCCCTTTTTCGCGAAGTCGAGTATGGCCAGCGCCGCCAGGTTGTCCATCGGCCCGCAGAAAGCAGTGATCGCCGGCCCGTGGAACGTCATCGCCGGCATGAGCGGCTTGATTTCGAAATCCAGGCAACCCTTGCCGTTGTAGGCATCGGTGACGAACCCGGTGGGCATGCCGTCGAACGACTTCAACAGCGCTTTCGACGGCCGCTCGATGTTGCGCCGTATGGTGAGCATGACTGGATCGCCGATCATTTCTTTGGTCTCCTGTTGATGCCTTGCGCGGGTTACTCGTTTGGCCGATTGACGTTGGACTGCGGCACGACGTCCAGCAACTCCAGGTCGATTACCAGCGCGGCGTCGCGCGGCATGCCGTCCGGCGGGTTTTGTCTGGAACCGGCGAAACCGAGTTTGGGCGGGATGATGAGCGTGCGGCGTGCGCCGACCTTCATGCCCTCCATGCCCTTCTCCATCCCGGGAAGCGCGCGCTTGTAGCCATAGACGAACGTGACCGGCCTGCCTTTGTCGTCGGAGTTGATGAATTGCGCGCCCTTTCCATCCGCGGCCTGTTCATCGTAAATCCATCCGGTATAGCGGATGGTCGCGAACCAGCCGCGCCGGACTTCGGCGCCGTCTCCGGGCGTGTGTTCGATGACTTCGAGTTCCGTCGGGGCGGAATGCGCAGGCGCCAACGTCATGGTCGCGCCCAGACACAGTAATGCGAAACCCAGCGCTTTGCGGGCAATGCGGCGGGCGGTCGGGCGCAAATCGGACATGGGGGCTCCGGCTGGAAGTGGCGCTAGTGTATCCAAAACCGTGGCGATCTAAACGCCGGCCGGGTCGGTTTGCTTGAACGGGCTGTGCTCGGCGAGTTCGTCGACGTAGTGCTCGATGCCGCGGGTTTCCTTGCGCAGGAACTTCGCCACCGCGTCGGCGAACTCGGGCCGCGCCAGCCAATGCGCCGACACGGTGCGCACCGGCAGCAGTCCGCGCGCGAGCTTGTGCTCGCCCTGCGCGCCGCCCTCGAATACCGCAATCCTGTTGGCGATGCAGAATTCGATGGCCTGGTAGTAGCAGGTTTCAAAATGCAGGCCGGAGTGAAATTCCGTCGCGCCCCAGTAGCGGCCGTACATTGCTTCGCCGGCGAGGATATTGAAGGAGGCCGCTATTCGCTGCGATCCCCGGTAAGCCAGAATCAGCAGAAGGTTTTCTGGCATGGTTGCGGCCAGGCGCAGGAAGAACTCGAGGTTCAGGTAGGGCGTGGAGTGGTGGCTGCGGTAGGTGCGGTTATAGCACTCGACGAAGAAACGCCACTCTTCCTGGCTGGCCTCGGCGCCGCGGATCCAGCGGAAGCTGATTCCGGCATCGCGCACGCGGCGCCGCTCCTGCCTGATCTTCTTGCGCTTCTCGTGGTTCATGCGCGAGACGAAATCGTCGAAGTCGGCGAAACCCTGGTTGCACCAGTGGAACTGCACGGTGGCGCGCAGCATCATCCCGGCCGACTCCAGTATCGCGGCCTCGGACGCGCGCGGAAACAGGCAGTGCAGCGATGACAGCCCGCTGTCGCGCGCAAATGCCAGCGCGGCGTTGGCGAGAATCTCCCGGTCGGCTCCCGAATGCGCCAGCAATCGCGGACCGGTGACCGGCGTGAACGGCACCGCGCACAGGAGTTTCGGATAGTAGTCCAGCCCGTGGCGCTGGTAGGCGTCGGCCCACGCCCAGTCGAAAACATACTCGCCGTAGGAATGGGACTTGAGGTACAGCGGCATCGCGCCGGCGAGCACGCCGCTTTTCCAGAGCGTGAGGTAGCATGGCGCCCAGCCGGTGTCGGCGCCGGCACAGCCGGTCTCGTGCAGCGCGTGCAGAAAAGCGTGGGAGAGCAGGGGATGGCCCTCGGCCAGCGCGTCCCACTCGGAAGCGGCGACCGTCGCGAGCGAGTCGAGGATGTGGACGCCGTTGCGCGCTTTCATTTTGCGAATGACCGGATGATATAGTAGCAGCCATGCGCATCGCGATTGGCCAGATCAACTGTACGGTCGGAGATCTCTCCGGCAACGCGCGAAAAATCCTCGACTATGCCGACCGCGCCAAAGCGGGCGGCGCCGATCTTCTCCTCACCCCGGAACTTTCCCTGTGCGGATATCCGCCGGAGGACCTGCTGCTGCGCGAGGATTTCTGCGCCGCTTGCGAGCGCACGCTGGCCGACATGGCTTCCAAAGTCCGCGGCATCAGCGTGATCGTGGGCCATCCCCACCGCGTGGACGGCAAGCGCTATAACGCCGCCTCGGTCCTGCAGGATGGACGCATCATTGCCACCTACCACAAGCAGGATCTGCCCAACTACACGGTGTTTGACGAGGAACGTTACTTCGAGTCCGACGCCAGGGCCAGCGTCGTCGACATCGAGGGTGTGCGCCTGGGGGTGAACATCTGCGAGGACGTGTGGGGTGCGGAAGGCGCAAGCATCGCACGCGTGTCGCCGAACGTGGACGGCGTCAACGTCGGCATCAATATCTGCGCCGACATCTGGGAGCCGGAGGCGCCGAAGCTGGCGCGCGCGGCCGGGGCGCAGGTGCTGCTGGTCCTCAACGCCTCGCCTTTTCACATCAACAAACTCAAGACCCGCTACGAAGTGGTGCGCGAACGCACCGCCGAAACCGGGATGCCGGTGGTGTTCTGCAATCTGGTGGGCGGACAGGACGAGCTGGTTTTCGACGGCGCGTCGTTCGTCATGGACGCGCACGGCAAGCTCACCCATCAGTTGCCCGCGTTCGAGGAACATCTCGCCTTCGTTGACATCGAAGGTGCTCGCCCGGTTCCGGGAGAGATCGTGCCGGAGCCCTCGACCGACGAGAGCATCTACAAGGCGCTGTGCCTGGGCGTGCGCGATTACCTCGGCAAGAACGGCTTTCCCGGCGCGCTCCTGGGACTGTCCGGCGGAATCGACTCGGCGCTCACGCTGTGCATCGCCGCGGACGCGTTGGGCCCGGACAAGGTGCACGCCGTGATGATGCCTTCGCAATTCACCGCGGACATGAGCGTCGAAGACTCGCGGGCGATGGTCAATGCGCTGGGCGTGCGCTACAGCGAGATCGCAATCAAGCCGGTGTTCGACGCGTACATGAACGCGCTCAAGCCGGCGTTCGCGGATCGCCCTTTCGACACCACCGAGGAGAACCTGCAGTCGCGCATCCGCGGCACGTTGCTGATGGCGCTGTCGAACAAGTTCGGCTCGATCGTTCTCACCACCGGCAACAAGAGCGAGATGAGTACCGGCTACGCCACGCTCTACGGCGACATGGCCGGCGGTTTCGCGGTGCTCAAGGACATCACCAAGAAGTACGTTTACCGGTTGTCGCGCTATCGCAACACGCTCTCCCCGGTCATTCCGGAGCGCGTGATCAGCCGGGCGCCGAGCGCGGAATTGCGCCCCGGACAAGTGGATCAGGACAGCCTGCCGCCCTACGATGTGCTCGACGCGATCGTCGAGCGCTACGTCGAGAAGGACATGAGCATCCCCGACATCATTGCCGAGGGCTTCAAGCGCGCAGACGTCGAACGCGTGGTCAAACTGGTGCACCTCAGCGAATACAAACGCCGCCAGGCGCCGATCGGCATCCGCATCACCCCGCGCGGCTTCGGCAAGGACTGGCGTTTCCCGATCACCAACAAGTACCGGGGCGGACTGTGATGGAGGAGGGCCGGAGCCTTCCCGGATTCCTCAATTGAAGTCTATACTTGCCGTCCATGAGCCGGCGCGGCGCGCGGGTCCGGATTTACAGGGGAGTGGTCATGAAAAAAATCGAAGCGGTGGTAAAGCCATTCAAGCTGGACGAGGTGCGCGAAGCGCTGTCGGCGATCGGGGTCACCGGGCTGACGGTGACCGAGGTCAAGGGTTTCGGCCGGCAGAAGGGCCATACCGAACTCTATCGGGGGGCGGAGTACGTGGTGGACTTCCTGCCCAAGGTGAAGGTCGAGGTGGTGGTGCCGGACACGCTTACGGATCAGGCGATCGAGGCGATCGTCAAATCAGCCCGCACCGGCAAGATCGGCGACGGCAAGATCTTCGTCACCACGGTTGAGCAGGTCATCCGCATCCGCACCGGCGAGACCGACGAAGCGGCGGTCTGATTTCGGTGAGGCGAGAGGCGAGAGGCGTGAGGCGTGAGGCGTGAGGCGAGAGGCGCAAGACCCCGGAACGCCAAGTCATGGATTAAAAAGTTGAGCCGCCTGCGGGCGGCTCAGCTTTTTTTGACCGGTGTTCCGCTTGACGCCTATCGCCTCACGCCTCACCGCTTTTCTTTCTTCCCTTCACCTTCAACAACACGACAACCGCGCCGCTGCCGCCGTCCTCGGGGCGGGCCTGAACGAAGGCGAGCACTTCGTCGCGCTGCGCCAGCCAGTTGCCCACTTTTCTTTTCAGTACCGGTTCGCGATTCTCCGAACGCAGGCCCTTGCCGTGCACGATGCGCACGCAGCGCCAGCCTTTCGTGAGAGCTTCGTTGAGGAACACCACCAGCAACTGGCGCGCTTCCTCGCTGCGCAGCCCGTGCAGGTCAAGTTGATCCTGGGTCACCCAATGGCCGCGGCGCAGCTTGCGCAGGACCATGTTTGACAGCCCGTCGCGCAGGAACATCAGCTCGTCGCCGGTCTCCAGGCCGACTTCGAGCGGAATGTGATCGGAAAGGCTGTCCTGCAGGACCTGTTCGTCGTCGCGCAGCCGCTGCACCGGCACCGGCCTGGGGGGCTGGCGGCGCAACGTGGCTTTGCCGGGGTCGGGAATCGGCGCGACGTCTTTCAGCGCTTCGCGCAGCAACGCCTCGTCGTCCGCGGGTTCCTCGGCGGGTGGTTCCGGTGTGACGGGGCGCTTGGGCATTTAAGTTCCTGAGAACCTTTCACCGCAAAGACGCAAAGAACGCAAAGAAAAGCAGAAGAAATAGCCGGTAAAAAACCCGCAATGTACGGAACCCGCTTTTGTCGCGAGTATTGGCGATCCAGGTTTCGAACGACATGAACCGTTTTTTCTTGATGTCCGGGTTTCCTTTGCGTTCTTTGCGTCTTTGCGGTGAGAACGCTCTCAGTGTCCCACTTCTTCGAGATACTTGTCGGCGTCGAGCGCGGCCATGCAGCCGCTGCCGGCGCTGGTAACGGCCTGGCGATAGACATGGTCCTGAACGTCGCCGGCCGCGAACACGCCGGGCACGCTGGTGGCGGTGGCGTTGCCCTGATTGCCGCCCTTGGCGACGATGTAGCCGTTCACCATCTCGACCTGGCCCTGGAAGTTCTGCGTGTTCGGGGTGTGGCCGATGGCGATGAAAACCCCGTGCAACGGCAACTCCCTGGCTTTGTCGCCGTGGGTGGGCTTGATGCGCACGCCGCTGACGCCTTTCTTGTCGCCGAGCACTTCGTCCAGAGTATGGTTCCACTCGACCTTGACGTTGCCGGACCTGGCTTTTTCCATCAGTCGGTCGACCAGGATCGCCTCGGCGCGGAACTTGTCGCGACGATGGACCACCGTCACGGATTTGGCGATGTTGGACAGGTACAGTGCTTCCTCGACGGCGGTGTTGCCGCCGCCGATCACGGCCACGTCCTGACCCTTGTAGAAAAAGCCGTCGCAGGTCGCGCACGCCGATACGCCCTTGCCCATGTAAGCCTGCTCCGAGGGCAGACCGAGGTACTTCGCCGAAGCACCGGTTGCGATGATGAGCGCATCGCAAGTATAAATAGCCTGATCGCCGATCAACTGGAACGGTCGTTGGCCCAACTTCACCGTATGGATGTGGTCGAAGATGATCTCGGTATTGAAACGCTCGGCGTGCTTGTGGAAGCGTTCCATGAGTTCCGGTCCCTGAACGCCCATGACGTCGGCGGGCCAGTTGTCCACGTCGGTGGTGGTCATGAGTTGCCCGCCCTGAGCGAGACCGGTGACCAGGACCGGCTTGAGGTTGGCGCGGGCCGCATAGATCGCGGCAGTGTAGCCGGCCGGACCGGAACCCAGAATGAGCAACCGGGAATGCTTTGTTGTTTGAGCCATGTCAGCGTTAAATCATGGTAAAGGCAAAAATAGCAAGACTGTAGCAGCCGCGGGAAGTTCGTGTCCACGCGCGCAAAATGGGGTTCGTTGAGAACGCGACCCTGGGATATAATTCTTTGAAACTGAAAAGGTAATTTGCTTGCGAACACTTTCGGCGTCCAAATCCGCAGCCCAAAAGCCGCCGCGCAAGCCGCTGCCTCCAAAGATCGCCGCCCTGTTGCGGGAATCCTGGTGGCTGCTCCTGGTCGGCGCGGCGCTCTACCTGGTTCTCATCCTCTTCACCTACCGCAAGTCCGATCCGGGCTGGTCGCACCAGGCCACCGGGTCGCTGGTCGCCAATGCGGGAGGCGAGGCCGGCGCGTGGATGGCCGACGTCCTGCTTTATGTATTCGGGCTTTCGGCGTGGTGGTGGGTGTTCTTCCTGCTCGCCGGCGTGGTCTGGGGCTATCGCCGCCTCGAAGTGCCGGAAATGGACCGCCGCTCGCTGGCCGTCGCGTGCGGCGGTTTCCTGCTCCTGATCACCGCCAGCAGCGCGCTCGAATCGCTGCGCCTGTACACGCTGAACGTGTCGTTGCCGCACGCGCCGGGAGGCGTGCTCGGCGACCTGGTGAGCGGATTGTTCTCAAAGGGTTTCGGCTTTACCGGCGGTACCCTGCTGCTGCTGGTGCTGTGCGGGGTGGGATTGTCTTTGTGCACCGGCATGTCCTGGGTGGCCTTCATCGAGAAGCTCGGCGCGGCGATCGAGGGCGCTTACACCTTCCTGGTGGAGAGATGGCAGACCCGCCAGGACAAGAAAGCCGGCGAGCAGGCCGTGGTCGAGCGCGAAGAGCTGGTGGAAGTCGAGCGCAAGCGCTTCGAGGAACACGAGCCGATCCGCATCGAGCCGTCGCGGACCGTGATCCCCAAGTCCGACCGCGTCATCAAGGAAAAGCAGAAGCCGCTGTTCGAAGACCTGCCGGACTCCCCGTTGCCCCCTTTGCATCTGCTCGATGAGCCGCCTGCCGACGTGGAAATACTGTCTACCGAGACGCTGGAGTACACCTCCAGGCTGATCGAGAAGAAGCTCGGCGACTTCGGCATCGAGGTGAACGTGGTGGCCGCGCAACCGGGGCCCGTGATCACGCGCTACGAAATCGAGCCGGCCGTGGGCGTGAAGGGCAGCCAGATCATCAACCTGGTGAAGGACCTGGCGCGCGCGCTGTCGGTGGTGAGCGTGCGCGTGGTCGAGACCATTCCCGGCAAATCCTGCATGGGGCTGGAGATCCCGAACCCGAAACGGCAGGTGGTGCGGCTCTCCGAGATCCTCAGTTCGAAGGTGTACGCCGAGATGGGTTCCGCGCTCACGCTGGCGCTGGGCAAGGACATCGCGGGGAATCCGATCGTCGCGGATCTCGGCAGGATGCCGCACCTGCTGGTGGCGGGCACCACGGGGTCGGGCAAGTCGGTGGCGCTCAACGCCATGATCCTGTCGCTGGTGTACAAGGCGCCGGCGAAGGACGTGCGGCTGATCCTGGTGGACACGAAGATGCTCGAGCTGTCGGTGTACGAAGGCATTCCGCATCTGCTCGCGCCGGTTGTCACCGACATGAAGCAGGCGGCGCACGCGCTCAACTGGTGCGTGGGCGAACTGGACCGCCGCTACAAGCTGATGTCCACGCTCGGCGTGCGCAACCTGTCCGGCTTCAACCAGAAGATCAAGGAAGCGGAGAAGGCCGGCAAGCCGCTGACCAATCCGTTCACGCTCACGCCGGAGAATCCCGAGCCGCTGACGGAGCTGCCCCTGATCGTGGTGGTCATCGACGAACTCGCCGACCTGATGATGGTCGTGGGCAAAAAAGTCGAGGAACTAATTGCGCGGCTGGCGCAGAAGGCCCGCGCGGCTGGCGTACACCTCATTCTGGCGACGCAGCGGCCTTCGGTGGACGTCATCACCGGGCTGATCAAGGCGAATATTCCCACCCGGGTCGCGTTCCAGGTCTCGAGCAAGGTGGATTCGCGCACCATCCTCGACCAGATGGGCGCGGAACAGCTCCTCGGGCAGGGCGACATGCTGTATCTGCCGCCGGGCACCGGTTATCCGCAGCGGGTGCACGGCGCGTTCGTCGCCGACCAGGAAGTGCACAAAGTGGTGGAGTACCTGAAATCGCGCGGTCAACCGCAGTACATCGACGACGTTCTGGAAGGCGGCGAGGCCGATGCGGAAGAAGGCGTTGCAACGGGCGAAGCCGATCCGATCTACGACCAGGCCGTGGAAATCGTGCTCAAGTCGCGGCGGGCGTCCATTTCGCTGGTGCAGCGGCATCTGCGCATCGGCTATAACCGGGCAGCGCGCCTGATCGAACAAATGGAACGTGCCGGGCTGGTCTCCACTATGCAGCCCAACGGCAACCGTGAAGTGCTGGTGCCGTCGAGAACGGAAGCGTGAGCCCCGTTAGAAGTCCACGCAAAAAGCGTCCTGTGTCGCGACTTCGTCATGTGGACTTCTAACGGGGTGAGGCGTGAGGCGTGAGGCGAGTGGCGAGTGGCGAGTGGCGAGTGGCGAGTGGCGAGTGGCGAGTGGCGAGAGGAGAGCATCATGCACAAATCTTTTTCGGCAGTTGTACTGATGATGCTTGCATCTCTCGTGCAGGCGGACGTATACAAATGGGTGGACCGCAACGGCAGCGTGCACTACGGTGATACGCCGCCCGCAAACGCCAGGTCCCGGTCGGTGGACTTGCGTTTTGCCGGCAGCGCCACGACGACCGAAGTGAATTCCTGCTGTGTGGCGAACGAGGATCCGCCCAAGCCGGCAGAGCAGCCGGTGTACATTGTCTTCGCCACCGAACCCCCGGCGCGCAACCCGGCGCCGCGTGGACTGGACTTCGGCGTATTCATCATGCTGCGGCATGGCATGAGCGAAGGCGAACTGCTGCAGCGCGCTGGTCCGCCCGATTACCAGAGCACGGACGGAAATTCGGTGCCGGCAATCGCGTTAACGCGGCGCGGCCGACCGATCGACCAGTTGCACGGCTGGCACGGCCGGGGGGCGGTACTCTCCTACGGCATCAGCAACCAGATCGTCAAGACTTTCTACTACTATCCGACGGTTTCCAACCCGTTTACCACCGTGCTTACCTTGACCGGGGGGCGGATCACCGATATGCAGAGGACGAGGCAATTCTGATGAGGCGTGGATTCCTCATCATCGCGCTTCTTTTCAGCGGGCTGCTCGCCTTTCCGGCGCATGCCGGTCCGATCGAAAAACTGCGTGCCTTCATCCAACAAACGCGCTCGGCGCGTGCAGTCTTCACCCAGACCGTGGCGGACTCGAGCGGCCAGATCTCCCAGCAGGCGAGCGGCACGGTCCAGTTTCAGCGTCCTGGCAGATTCCGCTGGACTTACAGCAAGCCTTACGAGCAACTGATCGTCGGCGATGGCGAGAAGCTGTGGATCTACGACAAGGACCTGAACCAGGTCACCCAGCGCAAACTCGACAAGGCCCTCGGCAGCAGCCCGGCGGCGCTGCTCGCCGGAGCGGACGACATCGAGAAGTATTTCTCGCTGAACGCCATCGGCAAGAAGGGCAAACTGGACTGGCTGGAAGTGAGGCCTTACGACGAGGACAGCCTGTTCGACAAGGTGCGAATGGGCTTCAACAAAAACACGCTCGAAGTCATGGAGCTCTACGACCACTTCGGGCAGAAGACCACCATCAAGCTGTTCAGGCTCGAGCGCAATCCCGCCACGCGCGCCGATACCTACACTTTCACCATCCCCGACGGCGCCGACGTCGTCACCGAGTAATCCTTTTACCGCAAAGGCGCAAAGGCGCAAAGGGAACGCATAGAAGAAGCAAGAGTGCAAAGATAGTGTTTCGGGTCGGTGCAATTCGGCGCTAGTGTGATGTCGCGCTTCTTCGTTCCTCACAATGTTCATTTCTATTATTGCATTGTCTTTCTTTGCGGCAGTTCTTGGCGCCTTTGCGGTGAGTGCCTTTTCAGATGACTGATCTTTTTGAAGCCAGGCAGCCGGCAGCGCCGCTCGCCGATCTGATGCGCCCGCAGACGCTCGACGAAGTGGTCGGGCAGGCGCATCTGCTGGGACCGGGCAAGCCGCTGCGGGTCGCTTACGAATCCGGCAAGTTGCACTCGATGATCCTGTGGGGTCCGCCGGGAGTGGGCAAGACCACGCTGGCGCGGCTGATGGCAAAATCCTTCGACGCCGAATTTCTGGCGCTGTCCGCGGTGCTCTCGGGCGTGAAGGACATCCGCGACGCCGTCGCCCGGGCAGAGAACGTCTTGCAGCAATCCGGGCGCGCGACCATCCTGTTCGTCGACGAGGTGCATCGCTTCAACAAAGCGCAGCAGGACGCCTTCCTGCCTTTCGTCGAGCGCGGGCTGGTGACCTTCATCGGCGCCACCACGGAAAATCCGTCCTTCGAAGTCAACGGCGCGCTGCTGTCGCGGGCGGCGGTGTATGTGCTCAAGCCGCTCGGCGAGGACGAACTGGCGGTGCTGTTCGCCCGCGCGGTTCAGAAGGTCTATGCGGGCCTGGCATTTTCCAGGAAGGCGCAAGAAATCATCATCGGGGCGGCCGACGGCGATGCGCGCCGGCTGCTGAACATGATCGAAGCGCTGGGCAATGCCGCCGTTTCGCGAAATATCTCCGCCGTGGACGACGCGTTCGTGCAGGACACGCTGGCGCAGAACCTGCGCCGCTTCGACAAGGGCGGCGACGCCTTCTACGACCAGATCTCGGCGCTGCACAAATCGGTGCGCGGCTCCTCGCCGGATGCGGCGCTTTACTGGCTCACGCGCATGCTCGACGGCGGCGCAGACCCGCTGTACCTCGGACGCCGGCTGGTGCGCATGGCGGTCGAGGACATCGGGCTCGCCGATCCGCGGGCGCTGCGGCTGGCGCTGGATGCCTGCGAGACCTACGAGCGGCTGGGCACCCCGGAAGGCGAACTTGCGCTCGCCGAAGCGGCAATCTATCTCGCCTGCGCGCCGAAATCGAACGCCGCTTACGTTGCGTATAATTCGGCGCGCGCGCACGTCCAGTCCGACCAGTCCCGGCCGGTGCCGGAGCACCTGCGCAATGCGCCCACCAAGCTCATGAAGGAACTCGGCTACGGCCGGACTTACCGCTACGCGCACGACGAGCCGGAAGCGTATGCGGCAGGCGAGAACTACCTGCCGGACGGGCTCGAGGGGGTCAGTTTCTACCAGCCAACGTCGCGGGGACTGGAAGGCAAGCTCGCGGAAAAACTCGCCCACCTGCGCGAGCTGGATTCGAAGGCAAAGAAGAATAAAGACTGAAAAGCGTTCGACTGCGTTTCCTTTACGCCTTCGCGCCTTTGCGGTGAAGGTCTAGTGCCGGAAGAATTTTTTGGGGTTTAGATGCTCGATATTCAACTGGTCAGAAACGATCTCGATGCGGTGGCGGCGCGGCTTGCGACCCGCGGCGTCACGATCGACGTTGCCGCATTCCGCGCTCTGGAAGAGCAGCGCAAGCACGCGCAGGTGCGCACCCAGGAGCTGCAGGCCAGGCTCAACGCAACCTCGACGCAGATCGGCGTGTTCAAGCGCAGAGGGGAAGATACGTCAACCTTGATGGAGGGGGCGAGTGCAGTCGGCGAAGAGCTGAAGAAGTTCGAGGCCGAGCTGGCTGGCATCCAGGCGCAACTCACCGACATGCTGCTCGGCATTCCCAACCTTCCGCATCAGAGCGTGCCGTTGGGAAAGTCCCCGGAGGACAACGTGGAAGTGCGGCGGGGAGGTGAGCCGCGCCGCTTCGATTTTCCGGTGAAGGACCACGTGGACGTCGGCGCTGGTCTGGGCATGCTGGATTTCGACGCCGCGGCGAAGATCAGCGGCGCGCGCTTTACGCTGATGAAGGGGCCGCTGGCGCGGCTGCATCGGGCGATTGCCCAGTTCATGCTCGACATTCATACCAGCGAGCATGGCTACACGGAAGTGTATGTGCCTTACCTTGTGAACGCCGACAGCATGCGCGGCACCGGGCAGTTGCCGAAGTTCGAAGAGGACTTGTTCGCAGTGCCGCGGGCCGATGGCAGCAAGTTCTATCTGATCCCGACCGCGGAAGTGCCGGTGACCAACATCGTGCGCGCCGAAATCCTGCCGGCGGAGAAGCTGCCGCTGAAATTCGTCTGTCACTCGCCGTGTTTCCGTTCCGAGGCCGGCTCCTACGGCAAAGACACCCGCGGCATGATCCGCCAGCACCAGTTCGACAAGGTCGAACTGGTGCAGATCGTAAATCCCGAGCAGTCCTACCAGGGACTGGAGGAACTGACCGCGCATGCGGAGACCATCCTCAGACGCCTGGAGTTGCCGTTTCGCACCGTGACGCTTTGCACCGGCGACATGGGATTCGCAGCCGCGAAAACCTACGACATCGAGGTCTGGCTGCCGGGACAGAACGCGTACCGGGAGATCTCATCCTGCAGCAATTTCGAGGCATTCCAGGCGCGGCGCATGCAGACGCGCTACAAGGGCGAGAAGGGCAAGAACGAGTTCGTCCACACCCTGAACGGATCGGGACTTGCGGTAGGGCGAACGCTGGTCGCGATACTGGAGAACTATCAGAACAGGGATGGCAGCATCACCATTCCCGAGGCGCTGTGTCCGTACATGGGCGGCCTGGCCATCATCCGGCCCATCTGAGCGATCACGGCTCGGCCCGCGCTTCCGCCGTGAACGACGAGAACAGCGGCCGGTAGGGATCCTCGTAACGCACCAGAATGTCGAAGTAGTTGCGGATGTTCTCGGTAAGAATCACCGCCTCGCCGCCGCGGGCGAAACCGCGCTTGACCGTGGTGTAGTAGTCGGAGCGTGCCAGCAGCGGCAGCGTCTTGCGAAGGTCGAACCAGGAATCCGGATTCAACCCGCGCCGCTGGGCCAGAATGCGGGCGTCTTCCAGGTGTCCAAAGCCCACGTTGTATGAGGCCAGCGCCAGCCAGGTGCGGTCGGGTTCGCCGATGCGCGCGGGGAGCGCGTCCTTGAGTATCTTCAGATAGCGCGCGCCGGCGATGATATTCTGGCGGGCGTCGAGCCGGTTGGTTACTCCCATGCGGTCGGCGGTTCCCGAGGTAAGCATCATCAGGCCGCGCACGCCCGTGGGACTGGTGGCGAGCGGGTTCCAGTGCGATTCCTGAAAGCCCAGCGCGGCCAGGAGCCGCCAGTCGATTCCGGTCAGCTCCTGTGCCTCGTGGAAAACATCGCGATATTGAGGCAACACGGAGGTGCGGCGTTCGAGGAACGCGAAAACATCGGCCTGATTCAGGCGTTCGATGTGTCCGTAGTACCGGTCCAGCAGGATGCGCAAAGAGCCGTTGGCATTGATGCGTTTGAAGAAATCGTGCACCTGATTGACCAGCAGCGGGTCGGCGTCATTCGGCAGCGCCCAGGCCAGCGTCTCGGGCCCGCCCAGGGTGAAGGCTTTGCCGATGTTGGGCGAGAAATTCTGTGCCAGTTCGACGATGTGCGAATCGGTCATCACGAAATCGTATTCGCCATCCGACAACTGGTCGAGCAAGGTCATGCTGTCGGCCACGACTTCATCCCAAAGCAAATCCGGAACATTGGCGCGCTCGAGCCTGAGCTGATCCGCACTGCTGGACCCGGCAACCACGGCGACTCGCTTTCCGGCGAGGTCGCGCACGCTGCGCGGTCGCGGCTGATCGGTGTTGTAGGCGGCCACCTTCTGCACCGACAGATAGGCCGGTCCGAAGATGAGCCGGCTGCGGCGTTCGTCGGTTGTGCTCAGGCCGGCGGCGGCAAGATGCGCGATATTGCGGCGAAGTGCCGGAAGAATGTCCGCGAAGTTCGATCTTTCGATGACACGCAGGCGCACGCCGAGATCCTTTGCGAACATCTCGAGCATGTCCTGTTCCATGCCGCTGAACTTGCCGTCGGCGCCGAGGAAGCGCGTGGTCGGACCGTTGCGCACCAGTACCACCAGTTCATCGGTTGCGCCGAATGGAAGCACCGGCCGCTCGATCAGCATGCCCGGGTCGCAAAAAGGCAGGATGAGCAGCAGCGCCGCGGCCGCGAGCTTGTGCGCGGACGACGGTTGGCGGCGCGAGTATGCCGTGATTTTCTTTCGCTTCCGGGGCCGGTAAAAGGCGCGGCGCGTGTTCGCTAAGACCTGCATCGCTGGTAAAATATCATGTAACTGCACGATTCGAGTTCGGAGAGGTACCGAAGTGGCCATAACGGCGCTGACTCGAAATCAGATGGACGGACAAAATCCGTCACGTGGGTTCGAATCCCACCCTCTCCGCCAGTATTGCGTTTAACTATTTGATATATAAAGGATTGTGTCTTATCTACTGAACCTACCCCCGTGATGACCCACGTCACGGCGTCCGATAGGCGTTCGAGGTGCGACCCAGCGACCCCAAGGCGACTCAGCGACCCCAGCGTCACCCCGATGACGGTTCCATGTCGAAGCGGATGCGGACGCGTCGTCACATGACGACTCTTCAACACGTTTGCCAGCCGCCGAACAATCGGCAACGTTGTTGCTGAAGAGGAATTTTGCAGTGTCACATTTGCAATGTGCATGGTGACTACATCGATGCAATCCGCACGCCAGAAAGCCCACGTTTAACTACACCGCGCAGTACTGACCGGCACCGATGGACAAACGCTATCAAGTTTTCGTGAGTTCAACGTACGCAGATCTCCAAGAGGAACGTCAGGAGGTCATGCAAGCACTGCTTGAGCTCGACTGCATCCCGGCGGGAATGGAGCTCTTCCCTGCAGCGAACGAAGATCAGTGGACCCTGATCAAGAAGGTCATTGACGACTGCGATTACTACATGGTCATCATCGCCGGCCGCTACGGTTCAATCGGACCGGACGGGTCGAGTTTCACAGAAATGGAGTACCGCTACGCCCTGGAGGCAGGGAAGCCTGTTCTTGGATTCGTTCACCGGGAGCCTAGCTCATTACCCGCAAATCGTTGCGAAGGTACCGACGAAGGTAAGGCGAAGCTAAGTGTATTTCGAGAGTTCGTCCAGAAGAAAATGTGTCGCTTCTGGGAAAATCCACCAGACCTTGGCAGTCAAGTAAGTCGAAGTCTAGTGAAACTGATCAAGAGTAGCCCCGGCATCGGCTGGGTTCGCGGCAACCTCGTACCAGACGAAAGCACGGTCGAAGAAATCCTTGGACTGCGAAGGATGATTGAAGAACTCCAGGCCGAACTTCAAGCCACGCGAACCACTGGACCGGAAGGTACTTCAGATCTCGCGCAAGGTGCTGACTCCTACCAAGTCGAGTTCTCCTTTGTCGCATCACCGACCCAATCGACATACAGTGGTAGCAAATACGCGTCCAGCACCGTTTTGGAGTGGGACGACATTTTCTCTACCGTCTCTCCACTCATGATTCACGAGGCAACCGAGCACGATATTTCACGGGCGTTAAGCACACTCGTCCGTGACCATGCCTATACAGGCCTCCAGAAACAAAAAGGGCTCGAGAAATTGAATCTGCTGACGTTCGAAATCGACGATGATGACTTTCAAACGATCAAGGTTCAACTTCGCGCACTTGGCTTGATCACAAAGAGCACAAAGAGCCGCAGCGTGAAAGACACAGCGACATATTGGACGCTTACTCCGTACGGAGACAATGTGATGACAAAACTTCGTGCGATTCGAAAGCCCCAAGATGCGGCAGCGAAAGCAGGTACCTAACCGGCGGTTAACACGAGCCGACCCTGTTCCGGCGGTGATGCAAGATAAACGTCATGACACACCAACCGTGCTGAAGGAAGGACTACATGGAGAGTTCACTACTGGAATGGGTGAAGGTTATTGGGCCGCTGATCTTCTCATGGCCGGTGGCGATACTAATACTCGCTTGCGTGTTTCAGGATTTGATTCGAAAGCTTGCGAATCGATTCATTGATTCATCTGGCGCAACCGCCGAATTCGGGCCTTTGAAAGTTCAACTTGGAAGCATCGCGAAAGAGAGCCAACACGTTTTGGAACGCCTCAATGAGTTCCTGGAGCTATCTGCTCGGAATCGGCTGTTTATGAATGAAGTACTCATTGCTCAACTGGGGCACCGATTCACGGCGGAGCAGATCGAGCAAATGAAAGAACGCGCAAATGAGATCAACGCTCTACTGGAAAAGAAAAGGGGCTAAATCGACCGTGTCAGAGGAGGGGGTTGTCGCGCCCGCTATCAACGCGCGCGCGCGCGAGGGCATCCGCGTCGTGATTCAGGACGGACCTGAAGCCGTCCTGCTCGGGAGACGATTCCCGCGTGACACCCCCGGAGGTGGAAAGGTATCCCGCGCCCGCATCCGCGACTCAAGCGGGTTGAGCAGGCCCGCTGGAGTCACCGACTCTCTCCCCCTTGTTTACGTGCCGGCGCCGGCAGCTTCCTTGCTCATGCGCTCCGCCTGCTGCTGTGTGCGCGCGTTGACCAGCTTGCCCGCGGGATCGATCCGTGTACCGTTGGCCGCACTAAAGGCGGTCTCGGCGAGCTTGCGATCCGTGTCGATCGCGGTCAATGCCGCCAGGGCTTGGCGCTGCCCGGGGATCTCGACACCGTTCAGTGAAAAAGCCTCGTTGCCGCCGAGGTGGTCGGAATCCTCGCCAGCCTGCAGGCGCTGCGCCCTCACCGACAGGACCAGGTTCATCAGCGCGAAATTCTGGGTGTCCTTTGCGTCCTGAAACGTCAACGCCAACAGCGGGCCGCTCATGCCGACCAGCTCCTGACGTTTTGCCATCGACACGGTCGCGTGAATGCTGGGCGCTTCACTGAACATGGTCTGCGCCAGGACGAAGTCGGCCGACTCCCAGTAGCGTTGCTGCCCGCGCGTGGCCTTCGCGATGTCCTGAATCTTGTTCAACACCTCGATGATCTTGGGAACCTCTTTCTCGCGGGCCTTCTTGATTGCGAACTCCCGCTGCGAGTCGTTGAGCAGGCCGTCCTTCTCGACCTCCGCGATGGCCGACTGCAGCCGCTGGTGCGCGGCCGTGATGGTGGCGCGCAGGCGCGCTGAGTCTTCGGCATTCTCTTGTAGCTTTGCTGCTGAAATCATGATCATTACCTCCAGGTGAATTTGAATTTCAATAATTGCGTGCGCGTGGCCGCTTGCGCGGCGGGGTCGAAGCCTTTGAACTTCGGATAACTTCGTCGGAGCCGGATACAGCGCGGTCTGCACGTTGAAGCTGCTCGATGCTCTTGCTGCCGCCTGGGCTGGTCTGACCCCGGCCTTGCGGAGCGGCCTCGTGCGGCTGCAGTACCCGACTTGTGTTGCGAGGTTTCATGGTTCCTTTCCTTTCAAAAATGCCGGGGTCGCCGGCTCGAGAAAATTCACTTCACGCCTGCGGCTTCCGAAAGACGCTCTGCTGCACGCTCTCGTAATCGCAAGGCCTTCCTAGCCAGCTTCTTCGCATCCGGTGAGCCAGCGCGCTCTGCGGCTTGCGCATGCAGGGTCGCCTCCCTCGCCAACTGCTCGGTTTCTTTGGCGAGATACTGCCGACCGGCGGCAGTGATCTTGCCCCGATCGTGGGCGCCCCTGATCTTGTGCAATTCGCTCGGCAGCGGGATCTGCTCGCGCTTCGCCCGTGCGGCAAGTCGGTCTTGTCTGGTCATGGTTCATGCTCCTTTCGTTGTCAATCGTTGTCGTCAGAACCACGCGGGACTGCGGCCGCTTGCTTGTCCACCCAGGCACCACTGGCGCGCTTCCTGAACTCGATGTCAGTCTCGGCCGCAGACCGCACGAGTCCTGCAGCAGCGGCCCACGTCTCGATCGGCGTCAGTTCTCCCTGCCGAACGCCTTTGATGTTGACTTTGTCTTCGCCGTTGCTTTTCCCTT
This sequence comes from Pseudomonadota bacterium, assembly GCA_038040175.1. Lineage (GTDB taxonomy): Bacteria > Pseudomonadota > Gammaproteobacteria > Burkholderiales > JACQAP01 > JACQAP01. The sequence continues at coordinate 21,431 of JBBPIT010000052.1, forward strand.
TTGATTCTAAAACCGGATTTATATCCGGGCCGTTGACGTTGTCGTCTTCTCCTTCAAGACCTTTTTTATTTTCTTTTTCCTTCAGAAAGAGAAGTACTTCTAATTCGGGTAAAGATTCAGCAGTGGGGTGCTTTACCGGTTGGACCCCGTCAGCTTTACCGGTCGGCGGCGTCAGCTTTACCGGTCGTGACTGCTGACCGGTCAAGTCAGGGTTTACCGGTTGTCGCATCGTTGACCGGTCAAGACTGGGTTTACCGGTCGGCAGAGTCAGCGTGTAGATGCTGCCGCGTCGTTTCATGCCCTTCATCTGGCCCGTTTCTTTTCGGAGCCATCCGAGCGCGACCGCCTGGTTGATATGGTCGATCAATGTCGGCCTCGATAGACCGGTTGCAGTCTCGAGCGCGCTGAGGCTGGGCCAGCACTGCGGGTCCGCCTTGCGCATGCAGTAGGTGGAGATCCAGGCCAGCACCAGCCGCGTCACTGGGCTCGGCAGGCCATGGGTGTTGCGCAATGCGTCTTCCCACGCGAATCGGCTGGGAGCGATGCTCACGATCGCCTCCGTTGCCGACGACCGCGGGCAAGCGTAAGCTGCTGTTGCTCGTTGTCTGCAGTCCCGGCCCGCTTCGGCTCTCCTCCGAATCGGGCCTTCGTTTTTCCAGGATCCGGTGGTCGCCACATCACCACGAGATCGACCAGGGACTTCGCGACTTCGTCCCTTGTCGGTTTCCAGCGTTTCATGGGTCACCCCCGTCCGGAAGGCGGAGGCGTTCTCCGTCGCGTCCGATGGGGAAACAGACCCGGTGCGACCCTCTACCCACGTCCGGACCCCATTCCGAAGGGTCATGAGGGGTCCCGGGGGCGTTCGGCGTCCGTTCGGTGTCCTGTGGGTGGTCGGGAGGCGTCTGGCGTCCCTCAGGGACGATCCTGAGCGTCCTACGGGCGTGGTCGGGGTCTCCCGGGGGTCCGGAAGGGACTACCCCCCCGGCGAATCCATTGGTGGGCGTCATTCCGAGCGTGCGACAGCGTGTCGGGGTTTACTGGGTGTCGCGAATCGTGGGGGTGCGGGTTTGGTGGCGGGTATGGCGTCCTGTGGCGATCCTGCGGCGCGTTTCTTGGCGACATACCGGTCGATGTCGTGGTCGAGCCACACCGTCCACCGCGCGCCTTTTCTGGCCGGCTGTGGGAAGTCGGGATCGTGCTTCACCCAGGACCACAGCGTACTCAAGCCGATCGCGAGTTTATCGGCGACCTGTTGGGGGCGCAGGCAGCGCTGTTGTGGAACAATTTCGGTGGTCATGTCTTCTTCTCCATGACGTGCGTCCATCGGCACGTTGCTGGAGGAAGATAGACAGGAAAATTTGGCGTGTATGTACCGTCGACGCGTCAACGGTAGACTTTATTTTCGGCGCGGGTCGTAACCACCATCTTTGAGCCACTTAATGATTGTTCTGTGTGCCCACTTCTTCTTCGATAGGTCTTCCAGCGGCGCCGCGATCACCCTCGCGGCATGTGACCGACTCGTGTACTTCCCGGCCTCTGCCAGCCGAACAGCCTCAACCCGATAAGGATCCACCTTCGCTTCGCCTTCCACCCGCGCGCGTTTCGCTCCCTTGCGGATCGCCTGGCTGTGCGCAACGGCGATGTCAATGAACCGTCGCTTCGAACGCAACCGATGCAGTGTCTCTCCTTGCTCGACACTTTCCACGAACGAATCGTTTTCGACCTGTAAGCGATGGACGTCGAGCACGGCCTGCGCGAGCGCCTCCTGCAGCTGCGCCTTGTCCATGCGCGCGATCTGCGGGCGCACCTTCGCGTTCAGCAGCGCGATGGCGGCCTTCCGGTTTCGCGCGGGTCGCAACATGGCAAGCAACTGTCCGAGATTTAACACGGCGCGCCCGCTCACGCGCGCCGCTTCCGGGAAGCTGTGATCGGAATGACCTTGGCCGGGCGCCTGGGCTGCGCGCAATACTTCGCCCAGTCCAGCATCAGGTGCTGGCGCTTCTCGAACAGATCACCGCGACGGTAATCCCCTTCGACGCCTTTCACGATGTGCGCCAGCGCCATTTCGACGACGTGATTCGGATAGCTCGTCAGTTCCGCGGCCCAGTCGCGGAATGTCGATCGGAATCCGTGCACGGTCAGATCGGTGCGCTCCATGCGCTTGAGTACCGAGAGCATCGCCATGTTCGACATCGGTCGATGCGCGCGCTGGCCCGGGAAGACGTGGTCGTCACCGGTTTTCAACTGGGATCGCACGATGGCCACGACCCGCGGGGAGAGTGGCACCCGATGTTCCTTGCCGGTCTTCATGCGGGCTGCAGGGATGGTCCACAGCGACTTGGCCAGGTCGAACTCGGCCGGCGTCGCACCGATGACTTCGCCGGTGCGGCAGGCGGTCAAGATCGCGAATTCGAGTGCGGGGGCAGCTACGCCTTCCTGCTTGCGCAACTCGACCATGAATTCGCCGATATGATCGTAGGGGAGGGCTGCGTGATGCTTGACGCGTGTCGACTTCGATATCGTCGGGAGCAGCGCCTGCATATGGCCCTTCCAGCGCGCCGGATTGTCGCCCGAGCGGTACCCGCGCACGCGCGCCCAGTCGAGCACTGCTTCGATGCGGCCTCGCAAACGGGTCGCGGTTTCCGGCTTGGTCGTCCAGATCGGCTCGCACGCGCGCAAGACGTGCGCGGTGTCGACGGCGGCGACATTCAGGCTACCGAAGACCGGACCACAATAAGCGTCGAGGGTGTTCTCCCACTGTTCGGCGTGCTTGGCGTTGCTCCACTTCGACCGATGCGCCTTGATGTAGGCCGCGGCGCATTCGTCGAAGGTCTTGGCGTTGTCAGCGGTCAGGGCCCGCTCGCGTTTCGCCTGATCGCGCGCCTCGATCGGATCCACACCATCGTGCAGCAGCTGCCGGCAGGCCTGCGCGCGCACCCGCGCCTCGGCCAGCCCGAAGGTCGACAGGGGGCCGAGTCCCATTTCTCGCGGCCGACCGTTCAGCGCGTACCGGAAGATCCACGACTTCGTTGTCGATTTGCTGATCTGCAGGTACAACCCACCCCCGTCCAGGTAATACCCCGGCGTTTTCTTCGCCTCTATCCCTTTGGTCGATAACCGCTCCGTTTGCCTTGGCATGACCGTAACCCCCGTCTGTACCCACGTTTAAAACGTAGATCGTACAGGAGTGTTACAGATCCATCAAGACGATAGAACGGGATTTCCCCTATGACAGGGGCGAGAAAATGGACTAATCGAGATTGTTCTGGACCCTATCGGAACGGACACCCTCTCCGCCACAAACAAATGAACCCCAATGTTGGGGCTCATTTGTTTGTGT
>JBBPIT010000053.1:0-24099 GCA_038040175.1 Pseudomonadota bacterium
TGAAGGATGAAGGATGAAGGATGAAGGATGAAGGATGAAGGATGAAGGATGAAGGCGCAAGGATGAAGGGGCAAGGATAAAGAAAAGTAGCGCCAAGTAACGCTGAGGTGATTTCCCCGTGGCCGCCGTGATGGCTTGGTCGAGCTTTTTCTTCCGCTTGCGGATTCGCGCTTCGCGGCCTCCGCCTTCGGCGGGCCGGTGGCACGTGCGCCGCGGTATCATTCGGCCATGAATGCCGTGTACGACTGGCTGACGCAGCGCGGGCGGGAATGGAGCTATGCGTGGAGCCGCGTGTTCTACTTCGCCGCGCTCGCGGTGGTCGGCGCGCTGTCGCCTTCGGTTTACAACAGGGCCACGCTCCAGGTCGTGGAGAAGCAGATCTATTTCACCGCATGGCAGATCCTTCCTGGCTTCACCGCCTTCACGGCGCTGTTCAGCCTGGTGTTCATACAGATCGTCGGGGCGACCGCCAGCGATTTCGGGCTGTACCACTACGCGCTCGAGCTGGTCATCCGTGTCCTCGTGCTGGAGATCCTGCCGCTGCTCACTGCGCTGTTCGTGGCGGTGCGCACCGGCGCCGCGATCAACACCGAGGTCGCGCTGATGCAGATCCAGAACGAGTTCGAAGCGCTGGAAAGAGTCGGCGTCGATCCGTTCAGGCTGGAACTGCTGCCCCGCGTCATCGGCGGCACGATCTCGGTGCTGGCGCTGACGTTGGTGAACATCGTGGTTGCACTGTTCATCGCGCACGTGCTGATTTTCGACTTCCGTCCGTGGAGCCTGCCGCCGGGGGACTTCACTCGCGTGATCGGCAAGGTTTTCGACTGGCCTTCGATGCTGGTGCTGTGGGGTAAGACGCTGGCGTTCGGATTGGCGGTGACGGTCATCCCGATTTCCGAGGGCCTGAGCACGCCGCAGAAGCAGATTTTCTACGCGCCCATAGCGGTGCTGCGCGGCATGGTGCGGCTGTTCTTCGCGCTGATGATGATCGAAGTCGTGGCCATCGCGGTGATCTACGTATAGAAACCCATGGCGGAGAACCAGGACAAGCGCAAGCGGGTCGTCATGCTGGCCGGAAATGCCGAACGCCGGCGGCTGATCGAGTCGCATCCCGAGGCGGGACTGGTATCGGACACTCAGCCGCTGCGCGCCAACCTGTCGGTCCTGGAAAACATCACCATGGTTCTGCAGTTCCGCACCAACACCTACCTGGGCGAGGCCAACGACATCGGCTGGGAATTGTTGTCGCTGGTCGGACTCACCGCCTGTGCCGACAAGCGCGACCCCGACCTGGACTATGAGGAGCGCTTCGTGGCGAAACTGCTGCGGGCGGTGGTAATTGCTCCGCCTATAATCCTGATCGACCGCCCGGCGCAGCTGTTGCCGGACAGCAATTACCCGGTCTTCCTGCAACGCACGCTCACCACGCTGGAGCAACGCTTCGAGCAGTGCTGGATTCTGGATTACACATGGAACGCGCCCCTGTATCGCAGCCTCGGATAAGGAACCTGGGTTTCAAGGTGGGTCTGTTGCTCACCCTGATTCCGTTCATCGCGATCGGGCTGGTGCTGTACGCGCTCTATGCCCGCGGCGTGTTCGAAAGCTCGCAGGAACTGGTGCTGATCGCCACGGATGCCGAAGGCGTGACCGAGGGCATGCCGATCATGTTTTCGGGATTCCCGATCGGCCAGGTGAGCAGCATGGCGCTCACCGAGAGCGGCGAAGTTCAGATCAAGGTGTGGATACGCGAGAAGGACGCGCGCTGGCTGCGCACTTCCAGCGTGTTTACTTTGGAAAGGCAGTTTTTCGGCGGAGCGAAGATCCGGGTTACCACGCGCAACATGAACGACCCGCAACTGCCCCCCGGCGCGATCGGCAAGCTGGTCGGCATCGACGCGTCGCAGGACCTGCCCCAGGTGATCGCCCGCGCCAACGTGGTGCTGCAGAACATCGAAGAGATGATCAAGCCCGACTCCAGCCTCAACCGCAGCCTGGCGCATCTGAACGAGGTGACCGAGCGCATGGCCGGCGAGTATGGCATGCTCGGCAGCCTCGCGGGCAGTCCCGAGAATGCGGGGCAGGTGATGGAAACGGTAAGAGGCGTGAGCGCGCTGATCGCCTCGCTCAAGGGTGTGACCAGCCGCGCGGACAGCATGCTCACCAGGGCGGACGAGAAGGTGTTCGCCCAGGACGGCGTTATGGATGAAGCGCGCAAATCTATCGTCCACCTCAATGCCATCCTCGGCGATGCGCGCGAGAGCCTGAAGAAGGCCGACGCCGTCCTCGCCAACGCACAGGCGGTTACCGACGACGGCAAGGCCACGGCCGCGAACATCAAGGGCGCGACCACCGATCTTGCCGCGCTGCGCACCGAAGTCGACGACAGCATCCGCAAGGTCGGCGTCCTCATCGATGAGATCAACCGCAAATGGCCGTTTGCGCGCAAAAACGAGATCAAGCTGCCGTGAAGGCGTTTTCCCTGTCCGCGCTCGGTTTGGCCGCGCTGCTCGGCGGATGCGCCGGCGCGCCGGCGCCGGAATGGCAGTCCGGGGCACATGTTGCGCTGGAGAAATTCAGGCAGAACTACCTGGAAGGCAACACCCGCCTGGCCGAGCGCTATTTCGCCGAAGCGAGGATGAACATCTCCGCCACCGGCCGGCTGGATCTGGCCGCGCGCGCCGAACTGATCCGTTGCGCTCTTGCCACCGCGTCGCTCAGTGACGAACCCTGCGCGGAGTTCGAAGCGCTGCGGCGTTTTGCGACAGAGGAGGAAAAGGCATACGCGCAATTCCTGGCCGGCCGCTGGCAGGAACTGCGTGCCCGGGAATTGCCGGAACCGTATCGCGGCGTGGTGAAGGGAGGCAGCGACGCTTCACGGAACCGGGAGATCGGCCGTATCGAAGACCCGGTGTCGCGGCTGGTGGCGGCGGGCGCCGCGTTCCGCGCCGGCCGGCTTTCACCCGCGGGGGTCGCGATGGCCGTCGACACCGCCTCGGCGCAGGGATTCCGCAGGCCGCTGCTCGCCTATCTGAGCGTACAGGCGAAACTGGCCGAACAGGCCGGTGATACCGCAGCACTGGAAACGATCCGCAGGCGTATCGAGCTGGTGTCTCAGCCGTTGCCCGGCGGCAGGTAAAAGGACAGAAAAGGCATTTTTCCCACAGAAGACAAAGGAAATAAGTCGTCCAGCGAAGAACACGCGGTTCGGTGGGGGGGTTACCTTTCGGCAATCCCGAAAAAAATTGGAAAGAGCGTTCTTTAGAATCTCTCTGTGATCTCTGTGATCTCTGTGATCTCTGTGGTAAAGGGTTATTTGCCTTAGCCTCCGAAACCGTCCGCGACGCTGATATCCAGAAGGTTCGGGTGGCCGCTCGCGATTGCCGCGCGCAGCGCCGGCACCACGTCCTGCGCATCGGAGATGCGCCTGGCCGGTACCCCCATCGACTGCGACAGCGCGACGAAGTCGATCTCCGGATCGCGCAGGTCCATGCCGACGAATTTCTCGGTGCCGCGCATCGACACCAGCCTTTCCTTGAGGATGCGGTAGCTGCGGTTGTTGCAGATCACGTAGGTGATCGGGCGCTTGAGGTTGGCTGCGGTCCACAATGCCTGGATGCTGTACATCGCGCTGCCGTCGCCGACGATGGCGACCACCGGCCGGTTCGGCAGCGCCACGCTGATGCCGACCGCACCGGCCATCGCAAAGCCGATGCCGCCGGAAGCCAGTCCGTAGAAACCTTGCGCATCGCGGAAGCGCAGAAAACTCTGCAATGAGAACGTCGAAGTCAGGCCTTCCTCGACCACCACCGCATCTTTCGGCAGCGCATCGGCGATGGTCATCATCAGCCAGCGCGGATCCAGCGGCTTTGCGCCCGCGACGGCCAGCATGTCCTTCGCCAGGCGTTCGCGTTTTGCGGTCCAGTTGTTCTTCGCAATTTCGACCAGCCGTTGCGCCGCCTGCGCCTTGCGCTCGGAACTCATTTTCCTGCGCAGGATCGGCAGCAGCGCACGCAGCGTTTCCCTGACGCAGGCGCCGATGGCGATCTCGGCCGGATAATTCTTGCCCAGCTCCCAGTCGCGCTCGCCGATCTGCACCACCGGCATGCCCTCGGGCAGCGGATCGACGAGACTGTGCACCGACATGCGCAGCACGTCGGCGCCCAGGCATACCAGCAGGTCGTGGGGGGCGAGCGCCGAACGCACCTGCTGCTGGTTACGGGTGAGCGCGCCGAGGAAGGCGGGATGCTCGGACGGGAAGTGCGCGGCGTAGGCCACCGTCTGCTGGAATACCGGCGCGCCCAGGACTTCGGCGAGTTCCGCCGCTTCCTTCAGCGCGTCGCGGGTGGCGAGTTCGTGGCCGGCGATCAACACCGGATTGCTCGCAGCCAGCAGCCGCTCCGCGAGCCGTTCCAGCGCGGCGTCCGAAGGCCGCACGTCGGTCTGCACGCGCGTCGGGTTGCCGAGGTCCAGCGGCGCTTCGGCGTCGAGGATGTCGCCCGGCAGGCTGATGAACACCGGCCCGGTGGGCGGCGTGGTCGCGACTTTCGCCGCACGATGCACGATGCGCGGCAGATCCTGCACGCGGGTGACCTCCACCGCCCATTTCACCAGCGGGGTTGCGATCGGCACCAGCGGATCGTAAAGCATCGGCTCGGTCAGGCCGTGTCCCTGTTCCTGTTGCCCGGCGGTGACCAGCACCGGGGAGCCGTAGAACTTGGCGTTGAAGAGCGACCCCATGGCGTTGCCCAGCCCCGGCGCCACGTGCACATTGGCGGCGGCGAGCCGGTTCGATGCGCGCGCATAGCCGTCGGCCATCGCCACCACGACCGCTTCCTGAAGGCCGAGCACATACTCGAGCTGCGGATGGTGCGAGAGCGCGTCCATGATCGGCAGTTCGGTGGTGCCGGGATTGCCGAATAAATGCGTGATGCCTTCGGCAGTCAGCAGTTTCAGGAACGCGGCGCGGCCGGTGATGGCTGGTTTGATGGGTGGTCTATCCATTGTTATTGGTTCTCTGACGGCGCAGCAATGTCGAGCGATCCCTGCTCCCTCTCCCCCTGACCACCAAAGGAACCGTGCACTCGTTGCATGTCGCGAGTTCCGAAAGTCCTTTTGGTGGTCAGGGGGAGAGGGCCGGGGTGAGGTGATTATCTTAGCTTAGTGCCGCACTTCGGGCAGTGGGTCGGGCTCATGAAATTGGAACGGGTGGGACCAAGGCCGCCGCACTTGTATTCGTTGAGCGTCTGATACGGCAGCACGCCGCAGTTGGGGCAGCGGTACAGAGCGTTCAGCGCCCTCACGATGCGGGTGACCGTCACCGCAAGAAGGCCTCCGGCGCCGAGGGCGAGCGCCCAGGCGAGGTCTCGCGGCGCATTGGCGAGACCGGCGAACATCACCACCAGCGCAGCCGCGGCGGCCGACGCGAACACCCAGCGCCGGTTGATCTTCCAGATTTCGGCGCGGCGTGTTTCGAATGTCGTATCCAGGATTCGGTCCATGTGTGGGTCTGGTTGCTCGAACGGAACAGCCGATGTCCTCATTCTCCGACGTTACCGTGGCGTTCTCAAGCTCAATGCGCGCGCCGTCCGGGAACCTGCCGCAGCGTAACAGTGACACGAAAACCGGGTCGTAACCGAATTTGCCGCAGGCGAAGAAATAGGGGTAAAGGCCCGCCGCCAGGTAGGGGCGCGCAGCAGACCTCAGGAGCGCGCGAACCTCGGCCTGCATCAGCGCATTGCCATCGTCAGCGACACCGGCTTCAGGCCGGCCGCGGAAAGTTTTTCCAGCAGCTCCGGCAACACAGTGAGCACGATCGGCTCGCCATGTACCGACCGGCGGTCGTGAAGCAGAAGAATGTCGCCGGCAGCCAGGCCGTCGATCAATCGCTTCAGAACGACCGCCGGATCGCGGGCGACGGTGTCGAAACCGCGCCGGGTCCAGGAGATGTAGTGCAGCCCCATCCGCGCCACCACCGGATCGAGCATCGGATTTCTGATGCCCATCGGTGCGCGGAAGAAACGCGGCGGACGCCCGGCAATGCCGCCGAGTACGGACTGCGCCGCACCGATGTCCCGTCGCAGCGCCGCCGATCCGAAGAAGCCGAACACACTGGAATGGCGCATGCTGTGGTTCTCGATGGCGTGGCCGCGTCTCACGATTTCCCTGACGATGTCGGGATGCGCGGCAGCCTTCTCGCCGACGCAGAAGAAACTCGCCTTGGCGCCGTAGCGATCGAGGATGTCCAGCACCTTCGGCGTGACTTCCGGGTGCGGGCCATCGTCGAACGTGACGGCAATTTCTCCGCGGCGTGCCGCCGCATCGGGCAGCCGCAGCATGTTGTCGCCGAGCAGGCGGCTCCTGGGCCACATTCCGATCAGTCCCAACGCCAGGTGATTGGCAACCAGCGCGGCCACAACCCACGGCCACCACGCCGGGTGCAGGACGAGCGCGGTCACCGCAGCGGCATGGAACAGGAACGACGCCAGGATGATTGGCGCCGGACGCCAGCGCCGGGTCTCGCGCCGACCTCCTCCGCCAGACGGAGAGGGCGTTATGCGGATTGCTTCCCCCACGAGTCCCTCAGCGTGACGGATCTGTTGAAGACCGGCGCGCCGGATTTCGTGTCCTTGAGGTCGGCGACATAGTAACCGTGTCTTTCGAACTGGAAGCGCTCCTCGGGCTTCGCGTCCCTGACCGAAGGTTCGCAATAGGCGTGGATGACGGTCTTCGAGTGCGGATTGATGTCGGCGAGGAAGTCGCGTTCCGATGCGGGGTGCGCCACCGCGAACAAGCGGTCGTAGAGCCGCACTTCGGCCTTGTAGGCATGCTGCGCCGACACCCAGTGGATGTTGCCCTTCACCTTGTATTTGTCTGCGCCCGGCGTGCCTGACCTGGAATCCGGGTAGATTTCGCAGTGCACCGCCGTGACGTTGCCGCCGCCGTCCTTGTCGGCGCCAATGCACTTGACCACGAAGCCGTAGCGCAGCCGCACCTCGTTGCCGGGAAACAGGCGGAAGAAGCCCTTGGACGGCGTCTCCATGAAGTCCTCGCGCTCGATCCACAGTTCGCGCGAGAACGGCACGGTGCGCTTGCCCCACTCCGGCTTCTGCGGATGGTTGGGCAGCTCGCACTCCTCTTCCTTGCCGGCCGGGTAATTGTCTATTACCAGCTTGACCGGATCGAGCACGGCGATGCGGCGCGGCGCCGATTCGTTCAGCACCTCGCGCATGCAGTCCTCGAGCACGCTCATGTCGATCCACGAGTCGGACTTGGAGACGCCGATACGCTCGGCGAACAGCCGGAAACCTTCCGGCGTGAAGCCGCGCCGGCGCGCGGCGACCAGGGTGGGCATGCGCGGATCGTCCCAGCCGTCCACATGCTTTTCCTCGACCAGCTGGATCAGCTTGCGCTTGGACAGCACCGCGTAGGTGAGATTGAGCCGGGCGAACTCGTACTGGTGCGGCAGCGGTTTGGCGAGCACGCCGAAATCTGCGAGTCTTTGCAGCACCCAGTCGTAAAGTGGCCGGTGATCCTCGAACTCGAGCGTGCAGATCGAGTGGGTGATGTTCTCCAGCGCGTCCGAGATGCAGTGGGTGTAGTCGTACATCGGGTACACGCACCATTTGTCCCCGGTGCGGTGATGGTGCGCATGGCGTATGCGGTAGATCACCGGATCGCGCAGGTTGATGTTGGGTGAGCTCATGTCGATCTTCAGCCGCAGCACGTACGCGCTGTCCGGGAACTCGCCTGCTTTCATGCGCCGGAACAGATCGAGGTTCTCGGCCGCCGGGCGGTCGCGGTAAGGGCTGTGCTTGCCCGCTTCGGTGAGCGTGCCGCGGTATTCGCGCATCTCGTCGGCGGACAGCGAGTCCACGTAAGCCAGTCCATGCTCGATGAAGGCCTCGGCGAACCGGTACAGCCAGTCGAAATAGTCGGACGCGTAAAAAAGGTGCGGTCCCCAGTCGAATCCCAGCCACTTCACCGAATCGAGGATGGAATCGACGTACTCGGTGTCCTCGGTGACCGGATTGGTGTCGTCGAAGCGCATGTGGCAGCGGCCGCCGTACTGCAGCGCCAGGCCGAAGTTGAGACAGATCGACTTGGCGTGACCGAAGTGCAGATAACCGTTCGGCTCCGGCGGGAAGCGGGTGCGGATTTTGGCCGGATCGGGTGGCGCGTTGGCGTGCGTCGATGCGGGGCCCGGTTTGCCGCCCCAGGTGCGGGAAGCATAGGTGCCCTTGGCGAGATCGGCCTCGATGACATTGCGGATGAAGTTGGTGACCTGGGCGGTCGGCGCTGCCGGTTTATTCACGCTGGATGACGGAATGGAGTGGAAGGCTGTGCAGACGCAATATTAATGCCTCGCGGCCTTTCCGTGGGCGTAAACGTGCTGCGCCGGTGAAGCGCAGCCTACTTGCCGAGAAACGAGAACAGGATTGTGTGGAACTGTTCCGGGGTTTCCAGATGGGCGATGTGGCCGACGTTGCTCAGCACGACCGGAGTGGCATTGGGCATCGCGCGCGCCGCGGCCGGGATCAGTTCGGTGAAACGCCCCATGGTATCGCGCACCTCCGGCGTCACCCGGTTACGGCCGATTGCCGAGCGGTCGGCATCGCCGCCGACGATCAAGGTTCTCGCCTGGACCAGCGGCAGCTCGTACACCACCGGCTGTTCGTAGGCCATCTGGTAGGTATGCGCGGCGGTGCGGTGAAGGCGCTCGGCCTCCGGGCCGAGCGTCCAGCGAAATTGCACGTCCGCATACACCTGAAACTCGGGTCGCCACTGGACGAAGTACCCGCGGTAGAAGCGATCGATGTTTTCGCGCGTCATCGCGGCGGCCTCGCGCGCCAGTTCGTCATTGGTGGCGTAGGGCACCTTGAGCCGGTAGTCCTCCAGTCCAATCGGTGATTCGAGAATCAGCTTTTCCACCCTCTTCGGAAACATGAGCGCAAAACGTACCGCGAGCATGCCACCCATCGAGTGCGCGATCACGGCGGTCCCGTCTATTCCGAGATGGTCCAGCAGCAGCCGGGTGTTCTGCGCGAGCGCGTGAAACGACAGCCCGATGTCGGGCTTGGAGGATTTGCCGAAGCCGATCTGGTCGGGCACGACGACGCGATAGCCGGCGTTCGACAGGAAACGGATGGTGTTCTCCCAGTAGTAGCCGCCGAAGTTGCGCCCGTGCAGCAGCAGCGCGTTGCGGCCGTTCGGCTTGCCGGCCGGCGGCACATCCATGAAGGCCATCCTTACCATCTGGCCCTCCATTGTCAGCGGCAGGTACTGGACCGGGAACGGATACGGGAATCCCTCCATCGCCACGCCCAGCGGCTGAAGAATCGGCGGTTCGACCGGATCTTGCCCGGCATGCGCGGCCGGCACGCAGAGCATCAGCGCGACCACAATTAAATGGATGAGTCTAGTTTGCAATGCGACCAGCATCGGGTTTCCCTCTGTTTTTCGGGTAACAGGTCAGAGTCATGTGCGCTGGCGGAGTTCCCGAAACGAGTTAACCCCGTTTTAAGCCGGCGGGCGTTTACATGAGCGTAACCCCCTCCCAACAGGAAAGGAACGCTCATGCACGCTTCTCATTTACGCGCGCCGTTCGCGCTGCTTGCCCTCACCGCGGCGCTGACCGCCTTTGCCGATGACGGCGGCAACCACGCCCTTACCATATACAGCACCGCCACTCCGGGCGCGATGGCACCGGACATGACGCGCCATGGGGGTGGCGGCTACAGCGTGCCGGGCTATGCCACCGTGCGCCATGAGCGCGAGATCGCGCTCAACGCCGGTCGAAACACCGTGCGCTTCACCGACGTCGCCGGCCTGATCGACCCGACCACGGTGTCGTTCGCCTCGCTCACCGACACGCCCGGCACGCGGGTGATGGAGCAGAACTTCCAGTTCGACCTGGTCAGCCCGGAGAAGCTGTTGTTGCGCTTCATCGACCGCGACATCGCGGTGGAGCGCGCGCTCGGCGATCGCATCGAGACTCTGGAAGGCACGCTGCTCTCCACCCAGGGCGGAATCGTGATCCGCGAAGCGGACGGATCAATTCGCACGCTGCCGTACAACGCCGGGGTGAAATTGCCGTCGCTGCCCGGCGGGCTGATCACGCGGCCGACGCTGGTATGGGACGTGGCCGCGAAACAGGCCGGAAAACACAGAACCCGGGTGGCCTATCAGACCGGCGGCATTACATGGTGGGCGGACTACAACCTCACGTTCTCCGAAGGCGGCGACGCGAATTCGTGCAAGCTCGATGTCGGCGCGTGGGTGAGCATCCTCAATCAGTCCGGTGCCAGCTACCCGGACGCGAAGATCAAACTGGTCGCCGGCGACGTGCACCGGGCCGCGCACATGGGACAGGCCGTGCCCATGGCGGCCAAGCGGGCAATGGCGGACATGGCGGAAGAGAAGTCCGGCTTCGAGGAAAAGACGTTTTTCGAGTATCACCTTTACACGCTGGGACGCCCCAGCTCGCTTCCAGACAACTCGACCAAACAGATCGAACTGTTCCCGAAAGTCGCCGATGTCGCCTGCGACAAGACGCTGGTTTACTACGGGCAGGCCGGGCAGTGGTACGGCGGCGGGCCGATGACCGACCGCAACTACGGCATTACCGGCAACAGGAAAGTGGACACCTATCTCAGCTTCAGGAACAAGGCCGAGAACGGCATGGGCGTGCCGCTGCCTTCCGGCCGGGTGCGGGTCGCCAAGCTCGACACGGCGGACGGCAGCCTGGAGTTCATCGGTGAAGACCGCATCGACCACACTCCCAAGAACGAAACCGTGCTGCTCAAGCTCGGCAGCGCCTTCGACGTGGTAGGTGAGCGCCGTCAGGTGGACTTCAAGGTGGACTCCAATCGCAACACCATGACCGAAGAGATCGAAGTGAAGATCCGCAATCGGAAGCACGAGCCGGTCACGGTGATGGTGAAGGAAAACCTCTACCGCTGGACCAACTGGAAGATCACCCAGGCGAACCAGCCGTGGGAAAAACAGGACTCGCGCACGATTCACTTTCCCGTGAAAGTGGCGGCGGATTCCGAGACGGTGGTGCGCTATACCGTGCGGTATACCTGGTGATGCCGGAAGCCGGTCCAGCGACCGGCCTCAGGAGCGTTGACGCAAAGGATTCCTTTTAATACCTTCTTTTCAATACCCGCTCGACGGGTGCCCTTGAGGGGTACGCAGAGGTGAAAAGAGAGGACGCAAAGGGAAAATCAACTACAGAAGGTGTGGACCCTGATGACATTCCTTCTTGCCCTACGCTTTCTATTGCTTTGAGGTTCTCTCTGTTTTTCGTCTTCCAAGAGGTGCCATCAAGCTCACTCTTGGGTTATTCCGTTTTTTGAAACCCGACGGTCAGGGACTTAAGACTGCCGGAAGATTGCTTACTTCCTGGAGATCGGAAGGCGGCGAACACGAACTGAACGTTCGGTTACAGTGACCATGGCGCCCCCATCCACGGCTTGAACAATCCTTGGCCAGATTGTCTGCAGGAGTTCCGCCAGAGATCGAGCGTCAAGACCTTCTCTGCGGATTCGAACGGTGGAAGGGGGAGGCGTAAGTCGTTGCTAGCAAGGCATGGAGATCCGCGTCCAATGTGACGCATACCCTGTTGTCATGGCGTCCTGCTTCAAGAATTTCTCTGTCGGTGGAGGTGCTCATGCCGATCTCGCCAACATGAACAACATCCCAATCAGCCGGCGAAAGGTGCTTCCCGGTGGATCGCGGCAAACCCTGGTCGAGCAAGAGCCGGATCAAGCTGTTTCCAGCGGAATGATCTTATCGTCCAGGTTATTGGCGGCGAATTCCAGCGCCTGACGGATGTCCTCAGGTTCCAGTTCCGGATACTCGGTGATGAGGTCATCCCACTTCGGATAGATCGCGAGCTGTTCGATTACACGGCGTACCGTCAATCGCACGCCGCGTATCATGGGCTGTCCGCCAAGGATGTTTGGATTCGACGTGATGCGGTCAAAGCGCTTCATCGCAATGTCTCCATGTCACGGTTCCAAGCATACCCCGCTCCCCATGCGGCCACAATAACGGAAGCCTCTCCCGACTATTCCGCCTTTGCGCCGGATTCCTTCACCACCTTCGCCCATTTGACGGTCTGTTCGCGCAGGAACGCGGCGAAATCTCCGGGCGTGCCGCCCCGCGACTCCACCCCCTGCCTGTTGAAGAGCTGGCGGACTTCCGCGAGCAGGAGTATCCGGTTGATCTCGCCGTTGAGTCTTTGAACAATCGCCGGCCGGGTCCCCCCAGGCGCCACGACGCCGAACCAAACCGAGACGTCGAAACCGGGCACGCCGGCCTCGGCGACGGTCGGCAGATCCGGCGCGAAGGGCGAGCGTTCCCCGCTCGACACCGCCAGCCCGCGCAGCTTGCCGGCTTTTACGTGTTGCAGCACGTTGGGCACGTTGTCGAACATCACGTCCACCTGGCCGCCGATCAGGTCGGTGACCGCGGGAGCGCTGCCCTTGTAAGGAACGTGCACGATGTCCACGCCGGCCATGCTCTTGAACATTTCCATCGACAGGTGGTTGGACGAACCATTTCCCGCCGTCGCGTAGTTGAGTTTCCCGGGCTTGGATTTTGCCAGCGCGATCAGATCCTGCACCGATTTCACCGGCAATTGCGGATTGACCACCAATATATTCGGTGTCCCGGCGGCGAGCACGACCGGCGCGAAATCCCGTTGTGTGTCGTAGGGAAGCCGCGCGTACAGACTCGGGTTGACGCCGAAGGCGAAGGAAACGACCAGCAGCGTGTGGCCATCGGCAGGAGCTTTTGCCGCGAGGTGGGTGCCGATGGTAGTGCCGCCGCCGGGGCGGTTGTCCACCACCACCGGCCGGCCCCACTTTTCGTTGAGCTTCTGCCCGAGCGTGCGCGCCAGGGTGTCGTTGAACCCGCCGGGCGTGTAAGGAACGATGATGCGGATGGGTTTGTTGGGGTAGGTGTCGGCAAAAGCGAAATTCGTTGCGCCACAGAGGACACAGAGAAAGAAGAAATGCTTAACACGAAGGACACGAAGGAAATCACGAAGGAACACGAAGGTGAATCGAAACAAAGAAAGATACGTGAAGAAACTCGCGGTCACAGCGATACTCATGCCGTTGCGCGGGATAAAGATGAGTGGTGAGGAACTTCGGGACGGGTGGAATCGCATCGTTACTTTCTTTCTCTTTCCCATGTTTCCGTCGCGGTTGGTTTCCCTCGTGTCCCTTCGTGATTTCCTTCGTGACCCTTCGTGTTGAAAGAGTTTCAGGGTTTTGATTTTCGGGCTTCGAGGAACTTGCGGATCGCTTCCTGCGGTTCGCCGCTGGCGTAGGCTTCTTTCTGCGCGATCTTGGCTTCCTCGAGCACGGCCTCGAAACCGGGTTGGGTGAGTTTGCGGAAGCGCTGCTTGGTGAGCCGCATCGCAGTGGGCGCGAGTTTCGACATATCTGCGGCGAGCGCCAGCGACTTGTTCATGACTTCCGCGCGCGGCACCAGAAAGTTGAGGATCCCGATCTCGTAGGCGACCTGGCCGGAGATCAACTCGCCGGTCAGCGACAGCTCGACGTTTTTCGAAAGTCCCAGGTGCATGGTCATCAGGTAGGAACCGACGATGCTGGCCAGACCCGCCTTGATCTCCGGCTGGCCGAGCTTCATTTCCGGGTAGCCGAGGCGCAGGTCGGCACACAGCGCGATCTGGAATCCCGCTCCGGCGGCGACGCCGTTGAATGCGACGATGCAGGGCTTGTTCAGGTCGCGCACCGCCGCGTACATCGCGTGCTGGCGGGTGAGCCAGGAGTCGATGTCGTTCGCGGTGTATCGGCTGATTTCGTCGAGATCCTGTCCGGAACAAAAGGCGCGATTACCTACGCCGGTGAGCACGACCGCGCGCACGGCATCGTCTTTGTTCAGTTCGGTTAGCAGCGTAATCAGCGTTTCGCGCAGCTCGACATCGATTGCGTTCAGAACGGCGGGTCGGTTAAGCGTGATGACCGTGGTCGTGTCATGGCGCTCGAGCTTGACGCTGGATCCCATGCAAAATCCTTTCTTGTTGCTGAAAGACGGGAAATCTCACCACGAAGACACGAAGGACACGAAGGAACGCAAAGAAATCAAGAGGCATGGCCCCGGGAAGTCTCGGCTTTCAGCGAAGACGCTTCACTGTAATGGTCAGCACTATACCGCGACGACCAGAAGGTCTCTGGATTCTGTTTCTCTTCGTGAGTATTCGTGTTCTTCGTGACTTCGTGGTCAGACCTTTTGCGTTGCATCCGCACAGTTAGACGTACGCGGGTCCCTCGATCACCGGGTGCGCCTTCAGGAATCCCTCGTCCACTTCCACGCCGATGCCCGGCGCTTCCAGCGGCGCGACGTTGCCGTCCTTGTCGATCCGGTAAGGCGTGGAGACCAGCTTGTCGCGGAATAGGTTGTTCTTCGAGATATCGGCTTCGAAGTAACCGCCGTTTTCGATGGCGGCGAGGAAGTGGATGGTGGCCGCCATGTTGATTCCGGTCATCGAGGTGTGCGGATGGATCGGCAGCTTCCAGCTCGATGCCAGCGCGGCGATGCGCAGTGCCTCGGTGATGCCGCCGGTCTTCGACAGGTCCGGCTGCAGTATGGTGATGGCGCCGTCCTCGATCACCCGGTTGAACTCGAAGCGCGTGTAGTGGTTCTCGCCCGCGGCGAGCGGCGTGCGGCCGTAGCGCGCCGCCTCCCGATACGACAGGTAGTCGTGCGCCGGGAAGGGCTCTTCCAGCCAGCCGACGTCGTGTTCGTCGAGGGCCGGCATGACGGCACGAACATCGGCCACGTCGTAGCCGGTGTTGGCATCGGTGAGGATGGCCAGTTCGTCGCCGAATGCCGCGCGCACCGCGGCGATGCGCTCGACATCGCGCGCCACCGTGTCGCCAATGCGCAGCTTCACCGCCTTGTAGCCGGCCTGAACGTGAGGCCGGGCCTCCTCCACGAGGGCCTTGGGCTCCTGGTATCCGAGCGAGACGCCGCCGGCGTAGGCCGGAATCGGGCGCGCGCGGCCGCCGAGAAGTTTGTACAGGGGGATCTTCAGTGCCTTGCCGCGGATGTCCCACAGCGCCATGTCGATTCCGGAAAGCGCGAGGCAGGCACCCGCACCCATGCCGTGGCTGGCAAGCTGCTTGTCGTACACCTTCTTCCACACGCCGGTAGTGTCGTTCGCGTCCTGGCCGAGGACCAGTTGCCTGAGCGTAGTGTTGACCAGATGCGCCACCGCGCCCGGACAGCGTCCGTGGTGCGCTTCGCCCCAGCCGGTCACGCCGCCTTCCGTTTCCACTTTCACGATGACCGCGTCGCGCTTCACCACGCGGCCGATGCCGAGCGTGACGCTGTCTTTCGGATCGACCGGAAATGAAGTCGGGAACGCGCGGATCTCGGTAATGCGCAGACCGTGCATGGCTGTTCTCCCTAGTAACTGCAATACCCAAGTCTTACCACGAAGACACGAAGACACGAAGAAACTTGGAAAAAAGCAATCCGAACTACTGGCACACTGGGGGACCGGAGATTTCTCGATCTAACTTTCCCCAACGTTCCCTCTGGTCAGATCTGCAGATACTTGGCTTTTCTTCGTGCCTTCGTGGTGAACCTTACGATTTTCAAGTTAATTTCAGATAGCCGATGTCGATGACGCGGTAGGCAGGCTTGTAGGCGTCGCTGTACGTCTTGGAGTGGTGCACCACTGGGTAGCTGGCCTGCGCGATGCGATCGAAGTATGCCACCACCTCTTGCTGCGCGAACGGGATACCCCCGGCACCGGCGAGGTCGCCCAGGCAGCCGCAGAATTTCTCGAGCCTTTCCCGCGAAGGCGGATAGCTGTTCGCGGTCTCGACGAATGCGCGGTTAAGGTCATCGAGACTTCTTCCCGCGGCCAGCCAGGAACGCAGGTGCACACGCGCCAACCTGCCGTCGGGCGAGATAATGTCGTTTTCCGGTTCAACTGGCCCGGCGCCGAGTTCCGCAGCCTCCTTTTCCAGCCATGCACGGGCGACGGCTGCGTCCTTCACCGCATGGCCGGGACCGAGCGCCGCCTGGTGCAGCAGCTTGTAAATGTCGTCGAGCTGCATGCGCGGATAGCGCGCAATGTGCTGGGACAACAGTTGATTGATGAACTTCATCGTGCCTCGGCGCGGACAATGGATGCATCTTAGTCCAGGTTCGTGCGGCGTGGCAGCGGTCTCGGAATGAGACGGCTTGCCAAGCCGCGAAGGGAAGAATAAGGTTTCGGAGTCGGTTACGACAACAGGGTGCAGACAATCCCGGGCGGTCTCGAGAAGGGTGAGGCGGCCGCGCACCAGGACCTTCGCGAGGCGCAAGTCTCCGCAGGGGGACAGAAAACCTACATAACGAGGAGGCAATACCAAAATGGAAGAATCAAGAGAACTGGAATTTATCGATAAGTCCAAGCCGGTCGAGAAGAAGGTCGACGAGACCACCCGCCGGAGCTTCCTGGCCAAGGTGTCCGGAATTGCCGCGATCACGGCAATGGCGCCCACCGCCTTCGCCCGCAACTTCATCGACAAGTACGATCCGGACGGCCCGATCGCACGCTATCCGAACCCGGACATTGTCGGCTTTGACAAGCGCTTCAAATACAAGCTGGGCAATACGCCGATCATTCGCCACTATCGCGGCACGTTGTGGGCGGAAGGTCCGGCCTGGAGCCCGGTCGGGCGTTTTCTGATCTGGAGCGACATTCCCAACAATGAACAACTGCGCTGGATCGAAGAAGACGGTCACGTCTCGCGCCAGTTCCGCTTCCCGTCGGGCAATTCCAACGGCAACATCTTCGACTATCAGGGACGGCAGGTCGCGTTCGAGCACAGTACCCGGCGCGTCGGGCGTTACGAACTCGACGGCAGCTATACGGTACTTGCCGACAAGGCTGGCGGAAAGGGCCTGAACGCGCCGAACGACGGAGCCGCGCATCCGGATGGCTGGTACTTCTTCACCGATCCCGGCTACGGCGGATTGATGCACTACGAGGGTGAGCGGCTCAACACCGGCAACCCGCAGCCGATCCAGAAGGAAGCGGTGTATCGCATCGACGCTCCGGGCAGGGTAGAGAAGGTGACCGACGAACCGTTCAAGCCCAACGGGCTATGTTTCTCGCCCGACTTCAAGAAAGTGTACATCGCCGACACCGGGCTTTCACACTATCCGAACGCGAAGAGCGTTATCTGGGTCTACGATGTGGACGGCAAGAAACTCAAGAACGGCAAGGTATTTGCCAGCATGGAAATGGACGGCAAGATCGGCTTCGCCGACGGCATCCGCTGCGACGAGGACGGCAACGTATGGGCGGGCATGGGCTGGGTCGGCGACGGTTACGACGGCGTGCACGTGTTTGCGCCGGACGGCATCCGCATCGGCGCGATCCGCATGCCGGAAATAGTTTCCAATATCGCGTTTGGTGGCAGCAAGCGCAACCGGTTGTTCATGACCGGCAGCACCTCGCTGTATTCGATATTCGTGGAAACCCGCGGCGCCAACATAGGCGGCTGATCCGCGCAGTCCGTATCAAAAAAACAGCCCGCGCATCATCCGATGCGCGGGCTTTTTCTTTGTTTGATCGGTCGAACGGCCCGGATCGCGTACCGGCGATGCCGGACTCAGAACGGCAGGATGGAGCCGACGGTGATGTAGTCCGTTCTGGGTTTGACCTGGGTGTACTCTACGTCGAGTATGCCGCGCCCCATGCGGAAGCCGATGCCGACGCCGTGCGAATCGTCAGTTGTCGTACTTCACCGAGCAGCCGTAGGGCATGGCGCTGGGCGTGCCCACCGGCTTGCCGCTGAGTGACTCGTCGAGCGCCGCGGCGACAAGGTTTTTTGCGGTGGCGATGTCGCGTTGGCTGATCGAGGGCTTGTCGTCGATTCCGCCGACGTAGACCAGCGTGCCTTTCGGGTCGATCACGTACATGTGCGGCGTGGTGCGGGCGCCGTACTGCTTGCCGACCTTGCCGTCGGGATCGAGCACGAACGCGGTGGGCGCCGACTTCCACTCCTTGAGGATCGCCTGCGAACGCGCCGGGTCGCGGTAATTGCTATGCCTGGGACTGGTTGAATTGATTCCCAGCCACACCACGCCCTTCTGCGTGTACCTGGCCTGCAGCGCCTGCATGTTTCCGCTTTCGTAGTGCTTCTGCACGAACGGGCACTCGGAGTTGAACCACTCCAGCACCACATACTTGCCGCGATAGTCGGAGAGCTTTTGCACCTTGCCGTTGATATCCACCAGGCTGAATTCCGGCGCGGCCTGGCCGGGCGCGACCGCGGCTTGCGCCGCAGAGACCAGCACGGCCATCGATACTGCCAACGACGCAACAACGAGCTTGTTCATGTTTCCTCCTGCCATCGATCCGCAACAACCAATACGCATTATGAGGGTGGCGCCGCTTCGTCAATTGCGCGCAGCACGCGTTGCTG
Source organism: Pseudomonadota bacterium (assembly GCA_038040175.1). Lineage (GTDB taxonomy): Bacteria > Pseudomonadota > Gammaproteobacteria > Burkholderiales > JACQAP01 > JACQAP01. The sequence goes on from JBBPIT010000053.1 coordinate 18,465, forward strand.
GGTGAGCAATTCCGGCAGCAAGGTCGGCGCGCCCTTGCTGCCGGCCGCATAGACCGCGTACACCGGCACGCCTATGCGTCCGAGGTCGCGCAGCGCAGCGGTGATTTGCGCATCCTGATTGGTCCAGTCCGCACGCAGCCGTACCACGTTGCGTTCCTCGAAGCGGGCTTGCAAGGCGTCTGATTCCAGCACCAGGCGCTTGTTCACCTGGCAGGTGACGCACCATGCCGCGGTAAAGTCGACGAAAACCGCGCGCCCTTCGGCCCGTGCCGAGGCCAGCGCGTCCGGGGACCACCGCTTCCACGGGCCGCTGACTTCTTCCGCGACGGCCTCGGCCGTCTTGTTGCCGGGCCACGCGAACACACAGCCCGCGACGGCGAGCATGAGTGCGACGATCATTGCTGCGCGCTTGCCGGTTTCGGTGGAAGCGCGCCAGCGGCCGATCATCCACAGTGCCGCCGCGACCAGTGTGAGTCCCGTGAGAAGACGCGCCACGGCATCGACGCCTGCCTGTCTTCCCAGCACCCACGCCAGCCAGACGACAGTAAGGTAAAGCGGAAAGGCGAGAACCTGCTTCAGCGTCTCCATCCATCGGCCGGGGCGCGGAATGCGCCTGATCAGGGCGGGCCAGAAGCACAACAGCAGGTAGGGACCGGACATGCCCAGCGCCAGAGCGGAGAACACCAGCATCGCCACGATGGCCGGCTGCGTCAGCGCAAAGCCGAGCGCCGCGCCCATGAACGGCACGGTACACGGCGTGGCAACCAGTGTGGCCAGCAGACCGGACAACGCCGAGTCCGCGTAATCGTTGCGCAGTCGCAGTTTTCCCGCCAGCGACTGTAACGACGTCCCCACCTGGAACAAGCCGCTCAAGTTGAGCGCCAGCACGAAGAACAGCAACGCCAGCGCCGCCACCACCGGCGGCGACTGCAGTTGATAACCCCAGCCCAGCGCCGCGCCCTGCGCGCGCAACGCCAGCAGTATCCCCGCCACCACCCAGAACGACACCAGCACCCCTGCCGCAAACGCCAGCCCGTGCGCGCGCAGTCTTGCCGGATTGCCGCGTGCCTGTTCGACGAAGCTGAGCACCTTGATCGAAACCACCGGGAACACGCAGGGCATCAGATTGAGAATCACACCGCCCAGGAACGCCAGTCCGAGCGCAGCCAGCAGTCCGAGATCGGCGAACGGGCTCAAGGCCGGCTGCTCGAGGATCTCGTCGGCCAGCGCCGAGGCAGACTCGACCGGCACTTCCACCACTGCGGCGGCAACGCCCTGCGCGAGACCGGGTTCGGCCACGATCAGGCCGGTCAACCGGCCGGACTTCGAGCGTATCGCGGCTGCGGAGGCAACGCGCAACTCATAGCCGCCCGCGGTCCTGATCATCCGCTGCGGGGAGGCATTCTCGATCCAGCCGTCCTGGTCGGGAAAGAACGTGAGGTTGTGAATGCGCACCACCCGTGCCTGCCCGCTCGACAGCCGCAGCACCAGATCGTCGCCGCGCAGGTAGGCATCGAGGTTCCAGCCTTCCAACGGGCGCGGCAACTGCCCGCGGGTGCGCTCGATTGCCTTTGCCCATTTCGGGTCGGCCGCCGCCGGCTCGTTGCTCACCGGCAGCATGAAGCTGAAGGTCGCATCTCCGGGGATGCAGATTTCCTCGCACACCAGCCAGTCTGCCTTCGCGGTGATCGGAACGGCGGTGCCGGCGGCAAGTCCGGCAGGCACCTGAATGTCGGTCAGCAGGAATATTTCGCCCTCGTAACCGAAGTTGGTGAGCGGCCCGACGTTGATGCGCCGTGGCGCCGGCCACTGGATCGGCCCGGCCGAGAAACCCTGGGGCAGCGTCCAGGTGATCCTGGTGGGGAGGCCCGAATCGCCGGGATTCTTCCAGTAGGTGTGCCAGCGCTTCTCCATCTGCAGCCGCAGCGCTACGATCACCGGCTCTCCGGGGTGCAGACTGGTTTTCTCGGGGATGAGTTCCGCTTCGATGTGCGGACGCTGCACCGGCGCGGCCGCCACCGGTGAAATCGATACCGGTGCGGTGATCAGGAGGATGAAACAGAGAACAAACCAGCGCATGAAGATCAGATTATCGGGTTGTCAGGAATGTTCAGAGTATCGCGTCGGCGGATAGTTCTTGCCGGGTCGCCGTTTGCGCGCCATCCGCCGAACCCGGTAGCGTGCATACCGGCGCGATTGTAGCGCCGTTCCCCGAGGCGGGCGCGAGCGGCGTTGAGCGGCCGCGGTCCGCTGTGGCAGGATACGGCGATGTTTGCCCGACTTTTCTCCGCGGTTCTGCCCGGCATGCTCGCGGCTGCGATGTTGGCTGCCGCCGGTGCACCACAGGCGCAGACCCGCATTGCGTCGCACAGCGTCGTCGAGTTCGCCTCGGTGAAGCAGGGCAGGGAAATTCTTGGCAGCGTGGACGATTATGTCTCGCGCATGGGGCCGTTCGACAGGATGCTGAGGCTGAAAACCGCGCGCACCGTGTCCGAGCGCGAGTTTCTCGATTTCGCCATGGACAACGTGTTGTCGTGGACTGCGGAGGAAAAGGCGCGCGTCGGCGCGGTCATTGCGTCGCTGGCCGGGGAGTTGGAAAAGCTCGATGCGCCGTTTCCCGCCCGCGTGCTGCTGGTGAAGACCACCGGGCGCGAGGAAGAGGGGGTGGCGCATACCCGTGCCAACGCGGTCATGCTGTCGCAGCGAAGCCTGGGCGCCACGGATGCGGAGCTTGCCGGCCTGCTCGCCCACGAAATCTTTCACGTGATGTCCCGCCACGACCGCGCGTTGCGTGCACGCGCCTATCGCATCATCGGCTTTCGCCTGTGCCCGGAAATCACTCTGCCGGCGCGGTTGGCGCCGATCAGGATCACCAACCCCGATGCCCCGGTGAACGATGCGTTCATCGAGGTCGTTGTGGACGGCAAGCCGGTCCCGGCGATACCGGTGCTGTTGTCGCGATCGCCGAAATTCGACCCGGCCATCGGGCGCGATATCGTCGACTACTGGATGCTGAAACTGCTGGTTCTGGAAGCGGCGGACGCAACCGGCCGGATGAGACCGGCGCTGCGCGATGGCGAGCCGGTGCTTCTGGCGATTTCAGAGGTATCCGGATTTTCCGAGCAGGTCGGCCGGAACACCGGCTACATCATTCACCCCGAGGAAATCCTCGCCGACAATTTTGCGCTGATGGTCACCGGCCGCAGCGTCGAGAGTCCGGAGGTGCTGCGCAAGCTTCGGGAAGTGTTCGCGCGGCGTTAGGATTCCGCGCGGTCCGGCGATCAGGCGCCGCTGCGTCTGACGATGGCACCCTGCCTCTTGACCAAATCCGGAAGCAGCCGCGTACCCAGACCCGGCCCGTTCAGGGGATAAATGTAGCCGTCCTTGACCAGTGGCAGTTCGGTGAGAATGTCCTTGTACCAGGTCGAGAAATACGCGCGCACCACCTCCATGATCAGAGCGTTCGGGATGTGCGCCATGAAATGGATGGAGGCGACCCAGACCACCGGACCGTTGCAGTCATGCGGCGCCACCGGGCGCTGCCAGGCTTCGGCGAGCGCAGCGATCTTGCGTGCTTCGGTCAAGCCCCCGCACCAGCCGATGTCGAGCATGACGATGTCGGCCGCCTGGTTGGCGAGCACGTCGCGGAACGGATACATGCCGCCCAGCGTTTCGCTGGCGCACACCGGTATCGTGGTCGAGCGCGCGTACTGGGCGAGCGTGTCCACGTCGCACATCCTGATCGGGTCTTCCGACCAGTATGGCCGGTACGGTTCCAGCGCCCTGGCAATCTGCTTCGCCTGCTGCAGGTTCCACAGTGAATGAAATTCCGCCATGACCTCGATCCTGTCGCCCACGGCCTTGCGGATCTTGCGCCAGGGTTCCAGCGCAATATCGAGATCGCGGGCCGGAATGAAGCCGCCGCCGTTATCTTCGGCGTAGGGATCGAAGGGCCAGATCTTCATCGCGGTGTAGCCTTCCTCGAGCAGGCTTTGCGCCAGTTCGTCGGCGCGATGCACGAAGGCGATCTGGTCGTCGTAGCGGCCTTCGGACTTCGGCACCGGCTCGCCCACGCGCAGCGAACGCCGCGCCACGCTGCGGGTGTTGTAGTTGTAGCCGGCGCAGGTGTTGTAGGCGCGGATGCGGTCGCGCGTCATGCCGCCGAGCAGCGTGTGGATCGGCTGATTCAGCGCCTGGCCGAGGATATCCCAGAGCGCGACGTCCACCACGGATGCGGCACGGATCTCGGTACTGCTGCTGGCAAAACCCAGATAGCTGCCCATCAGGTGTTTGCTGTGTTTCTGGATCTCCAGCGGATCCTTGCCCAGCAGGTAGGGCGCAACCAGTTCGTGAAGTTGTGCTTCCACCGCCTGCGCGCCGCGCGAGGTTTCGCCCAGGCCCACCAGGCCCTGGTCGGTATGGATCTGCGCCAGCAACAGGTTGGGGCGTTCCGGCAGGCGCAGGGTTTCGATTGCCGTGATTTTCATTGCCGTTCCATTTTCTATTTCAATTCTTCGGCCCTTATGCCGCGCGCGCGCACCAGCTCGCCCCAGCGCCTGGTTTCCGCACGGATATGCGCGTGGAACTCCTCGGGCGTTCCGCCGCCCGCTTTCACGTCCATGTCCGCGAACTGCCTGAGCACCGCGGGATCGGACAGCGCCGCGTTGAACGCCTTGTTCAAGCGCTCGATGATGCGCGCCGGGGTTTTCTTCTGCGCCATCACGCCGAACCACGGCGCGATCACGAAGTCTTCGAAGCCGGCCTCCTGCATCGTCGGCACGTCCGGGAGGTGGGGTGAACGTTGCGCGCCGGTGATCGCAAGCGCGCGCAAAGCGCCCGCCTTGATGTGCGGAAGGATGGAGGGGGTGTTGTCGAAGAACATGTCGATCTGTCCGCCGCGCAGATCGGTGATCGCCGGCGCCGAGCCGCGATAAGGCACGTGGAGGATTTCGATGCCGGCATCCTGCTTGAACAGCTCGCCGGACAGGTGCGGGCTGGAGCCGTAGCCCGATGAGCCGAACGTCAGCTTGCCGGACTGCTTCTTGGCCAGCGCGACCAGTTCCGCGACGCTGTTCGCCTTCACCGCCGGGTTCACGGTGAGCACGTTCGCGATCGAGCCGAACAACACGATCGGGGCGAAATCGCGTTCCAGGTCGTAGGGCAGGTCATGGTAGATCGCAAGGTTGATCGCGCAGGTGCCGATCGTGCACTGGATCAGCGTGTAGCCGTCGGGCGCGGCCCGGGCCGCCGCCTCGGTGCCGATGTTGCCGCCGGCACCGGGACGATTCTCGATGACGATCTGCTGGCCCAAAGCGCGCCCGGCGCGTTCGGATACCACGCGCGCGATCAGGTCGGAAGACCCGCCGGCGGGGAACGGAACGATCAGGTTGACCGGCCGCGCCGGATAACCCTGTTCCTTGCCGCAGGCCGCAACAAAGACAAGCAGCAGCGCTGCGGCACAACGGACGCACGCGCGCCATATGTGCCCGAGTTGGGTTCGTGACACTTCCCGCCTCCTCCGGTGTTTTTCGGCCATTCTACCGGTGAACCTGCGCTGGTTCCGAGCGGAGGCGGTGCGTGCCCCTAGGGAAGCTCTGCATAAGTCCCGCATGCGCGACCGAGGCGATTCGGGTCG
>JBBPIT010000054.1:0-23959 GCA_038040175.1 Pseudomonadota bacterium
GTGAAGGGTGAAGGGTGAAGGGTGAAGGGTGAAGGGTGAAGGGTGAAGGGTAACGACAACGTCGAGAGGTGACGGCGATTTCAAGAAGTCCGCACGGTTTTATCGACAACTTCGCGAACCCTTGTGTTCTTACGTTGCGTTTTTTGCGTCGAACGCTCTTGTGGCCGGCCTTTGGGCCGGCCGGTTTTTACCCTTCACCCTTCACTCATTCACCCTTCACCGTATCTTTCGTCCCACACAACTCACCCAAGCCTGCGCGAACAGGCCGTTCGGGCTGCGTCCCCACTTCCGCCACACTTCGGCGTTCTTCGCGTCGCCCGCCTCTTCCAGATTGACCGCGAGGAAGTCGCCAATGACGGTGAGCGGATCGTAGTTCTCATAGCGGGCGCGCAGCTCGATTTTTCCGAAACCGGCGTCCGCAAGGAACCCGCCCAGCTTGCGCCCGAAGTAGACGTCGCCGCCGTTGCGATTCTGCAATTCCTTGTACGCCTCGAATGCCAGCAGCAGCTCTTCCGAAGGCGGCGCCACCAGGAATCCTCCCCAGTCCGGGGTGCACACGCCGAGCGCGCCACCCGGTTTGAGCACGCGCCTGAACTCCACAACCGCTTTCGCCGGTTTGCGCAAATGCTCCAGCAGGGCATGCGAAAACACTGCATCGAACGAGGCGTCGGCAAACGGCAATTCGTACACGCTTCCCTGTTTGAATTCGACGTTGGCGATGCCCTGTGATTTGGCATCGCGCGACGCGACTGCGACTTGCTCCGCGTTGAAATCAAGCCCGACGACGCGGCCGGGCGCGATGCGCTGCGCAACGTCGCGAGTTATCGTTCCCGGTCCGCAGCCGCAGTCGAGCACCGCAGTGCCGGGTTTGAGATACGGCAGAAAGAACGCACCGTTCGGATCCAGCCGCCGGCGCGCCATGAATGCCGCTGCGGCTTCGCTGTAGCCGGGAGTGTAAGTTTCTCTCATGTGGCCGTGAATGTCGTGAATATCGTGAACATCGTGAATGTCGGAACGGCGAAAAACTGATCATGCAGAGGATCGGGATCTGTAATTTGGGCAGGTCGTCTTTACGATCCATCCATGTTTCCTGGTCCCCCTTGCCTTGACGGCTTCAGATTTTACGAGTCACGACATTCACGTTACGGCTCACGGGTCCACCGTGAGCTGCACCTCGCCCAGCGATTCGATCTCGATGCCCGCCCGGTCGCCGGCGTTGAGCCACTTGGTCTCGACCACGCTGCCGAGCAACACGAACTCGCCGGCATGGAGTGCTCCGAGGCCGTGCTTCGCGCGCGAGTTTGCCAGCCACGCCAACGCCTCAAAAGGATGGCCCATCACCAGCGCACCGGTTCCCCGGCCGACATCGACGCCATTGACGCTGGTGGTACCGAAAAGTCGCGCCAGATCCAGCCGCCGCCAGTCGCGCACCGGATCGCCCAGCACGCAGCCGGAATCGAAGAAGTCGTCGGCAATGAGCGTCGGCACGCCGATCGTGCGGTAGTTTGCATAGCGGTCGTCCACGATTTCGATCGCCGCCATCACCGCGCCCACCGCATTCGCGACGCTGTCGCGCGTGGCAGGCGCGCCCTCGGCATCGAGGTCGCGCGAAAGCTCCACCGCGATCTCGCATTCGATCCCGAGCTTGACGAAACCGGAGCGCGGAACGCGTCCCGCGCGGCGCAGCACCGTCTTTTCGAAAACGCGTCCGGCGCAGGGGTTGGGGATATCCAGGAACGCCTGCATCACCGAAGTGGTGCAGCCGATCTTGTGGCCGACCTGTTCGCCCATTCCCGCAACGGTCAGCAGGCCATTGAGCACCCTCTGCAACTGATAGCCCTGCAATTCGTTCCGGGGTCGCATGGGCTCCGGCAGGTCGGTGATCGGCGTAAGCGACAGCCGCTGATCGAGCAACTTCGTTGCCGCCTGGAGAATCGAAACGTTCAAGGAAGTTCCTTCGAAGAATGCGGGACGCGCAAGCGTCTATTGCACCACAAAAGTCCCTTTGGGACGCGAGGCCGAGGTTTCCCGGCGCCGGCGAATCGTCCACGCAACAGGGATTCTCTCCCGCTCCGGCTTCGCTGCAATGCGGCGAAAGTGCGCTTGTTCCGGGTTTGCTTGACACTCTAGGGGACGGTTCAACATAATCGGGACGCTGTGCTGAATCGCTCGCCATAAAGAGCGAACAATCAAAAACTTATAACTCACGGAGGAGGCATCATGAAGGATCAGTCAACCATCCTTCGCCGGCCAGGTCTGCTCAAAGGTTTGCTGCTGTCGATCGCTACTGCCGTGGCCGTTGCCTCGGCAGGCGTCGCCGGCGCGCAGAATGGAGCGAAGACCGCCGTCGAAGCCGCCAAGAAGATTTGCGCCGGCAAGACCATCACCATCGTCTGGGAAGCAGGACTGCAGTCGCTCGACCCGCTCAACTTCTCGGGCCCGCTGTGGGAGAAGGAAACCGGCTGCAAGGTGAAAGTGGTCGAAGTACCGACCGCGGAAATGTTTACCAAGATCATGCAGGAATATCGCGCCGGCACCGGCGCGTACGACGCGCTCAACGTGATCCCCGCGTGGATGCCCGACCTGGTGCAGGCCGGCGCACTGGAAGTGCTCGATCCCCTTGTGGACAAGTACGGATTCCGCTCCGAGCTGCAGACGATCGCGCCCACCTACCGCGATAACCAGATGACGGTGAACGGGAAGATCTACGGCTTCCCGGATGACGGCGACGTGTTCCTGTTCTACTACCGCAAGGACATCTTCGCCCGCGAGGATCTCAAGAAGGACTTCAAGGCCAAGTACGGCTACGACCTCGCGCCGCCGAAGACCTGGAAGCAGTTCGACCAAATCGGATCGTTCCTCACCGAGAAGCTGAAGAAGGAAGGCATCTATGGCGCCGCGTTCTTCCGCGAGCCGCCGTACACGATGTTCATGTTCCAGGAGCGCTTCCGTGTCGAAGGCGGCAAGTTCTTCGACGCCGACATGAAGGCGACCGTGAACGGCCCGATCGGCGTCAAGGTGTTCACCGAGATGCGCAACGAGAACCGCTTCATGCCCCCCGGCGTGGAGAAGTTCGGCTTCGTCGAGAACCTGGCGACTTTCCTCAAGGGCGAAAGCGCCATGACCATCTCCTGGCCGCCGTACGGCCGCTTCGCCGCCGGTTATCTCGCCAACGAGAAGGCGCTCGACTGGGTACCGAAATCCACGATCGCCGGCAAAGTCGGGTATGCGCTGCCGCCGGGCGGCCATCCGCAGCTCGCCGCAGGTTTTGCGTTGTCGGTCGCTTCGACCAGCAAGAACAAGGAAGTGGCTTATCTGTTCATCCAGTGGCTGAACAGCGAAGAAATCAGCAACAAGCGCGTGCAACTGCCTTATGCGCTTCGCGACCCGTTCCGCAACTCGCACTTCACCAATCCGGGCTACTTGAAGCTGTGGCCGGATGCGAAGGACTATCTCGCGGCACTGGGCCAGGGCGCGAAGACCGGCCTCCTGGACCTTTCGCTGATTCAGACCGACAAGTACGAAGAGGCGTTGCGCCAGGGCATCAGCCGGCTGTGGGCGGGCGAGGATCCGAAGAAGATCCTGGACGACGTCGCCAAGCAGTGGGATGCGGTCACCAAGCAGGTCGGGGTGAGCAAGCAGAAGGCCGTGTACGCCGCCTGGGCCGCGAAATCCGGCGCCTACCCGAAGTAATGAACCGGCGGCTTGCGCCGTCTTCATAAGATGGATCGTCCGCGGCAGGCGCCCATCGGAGCAGCCGCGGCAGGACAGAATGGTGGGAGCGCCGTTATTTTGGCGCTCCCATTTTTGTCCCTGCAAAGGCTTTCACTTTGACTTCACTTTCGGCAACGGCTCGCGCCAGCTTCGGCGAGCGCAATTTCAAGTACCTGCTGATCGGGCCGGCGATACTCGTGCTGCTGCTGATCGGCATCTTCCCGCTGGTCTATCTGCTGCTGGTGAGCTTTCAGGGCATCACCATGACCGAGACCAGCACCGACTTCATAGGCGGCGCCAACTACGCGCAGTTGTTCGAGGATGCGCGGCTGTGGGAGGCGCTGCTGCACACTGTGATCTTCACCGTGATCGCGCTGCCGCTGGAATTGTTGCTTGGCCTGGCGATGGCGCAGTTGTTCCTCGACCGACTGCCGGGCCGGCAAATTTTCATCGCGCTGCTGGTGCTGCCGGTGGTGGTATCGCCGATCGTCTCGGGCGCGACGTGGTCGCTCATGTTCAACCATCGCTTCGGGCCGATCAACCAGATCATCGGCTGGATCTGGGGCGAGGAACTGACGCTGCTGTGGACCATCAGCCACCACCTCGTTTATCCGGCGATCCTCGCGGCCGAGGTCTGGCAGTGGACGCCGTTCATGTTCCTGCTGCTGCTGGCGGCGCTCGCCAACGTGGACAAGTCGCAGCTCGAAGCGGCCGCGATCGACGGCGCCGGCTGGTGGCGTACGTTCTTCAAGATCGTGCTGCCGGCAATCTGGCCGGTGATGGCGATTGCGATCCTGATCCGCGGATTGGATCTGTTTCGTTTGTTCGATATCGTCTGGGCGCTCACCAAGGGCGGGCCCGGTACCATGACCGAGACCATCTCGATCTTCACCTATGTCAAAGGCTTCCAGCAATTCGAGACCAGCTACACCGCGGCAGTGGCCTTCCTGGTGATCATCCTGCTGTCGGTGGTGGTGATGTTGGCGTTAAAGAGGGTCGAATTGTCCAGATGATGACTGTCAGGCAACGCAACGCAATGCGCACCGCCTTGCGCCTGGCCGCGGCGCTGACCATCACCCTTGTTTTCCTGTTCCCGATCTACTGGCTGTTCATGATTTCATTCAAGACGCCGGAGGAGATTTACTCGTTCCCGCCGAAGTGGTATCCCGGCCAGATCAAGTTCGACAACTACGCAGTGCTGTTCAAGGACGGCGACGCGATCACGGTATGGAACAGCTTCGTGGTCGCCGGGGTGAGCACCGTGATCGCGATGTTTCTGGGCACCATCTGCGCCTACAGCCTGGCAAGGTTCCGGACCGGCGGCGAACATCTGGCCAACTGGATCATTTCGCAGCGCATGATCCCGCCCGTCGCCGTGGTGTTTCCGATCTTCCTGCTTTACGTCTGGCTGGGGCTTGTCGATACCTACATCGGCGTGATCCTGCTCTACACGGCGTTCAACCTGCCCTACGTGATCTGGATGATGCGCGGCTACATTCTCGACATTCCCCGGGCGCTGGAGGAATCGGCGCTGGTGGACGGCTGCACCCGCTGGCAGGTCATCTGGAAAGTGGTGTTCCCGATGTGCCGGGCAGGACTGTTCGCGACCGCGATCTTTACCTTCGTGTTCGCGTGGAACGATTTCATCTTTGCGCTGGTGCTGACGCGCACCGAGGTCACGACTTACACCGTTCAAGTCACCCACTACTTCGGCGGCCAGTCGAATTTCTGGGCCAAGATCTCGGCGATGTCGGTGTTGGGAACGGTGCCGATTTTCATTGCGGTGGCGTTCATGCAGCGCTACCTGGTGCGAGGATTCTCGCTCGGTGCTGTGAAGGGGTGAGGGACGAGGGGCGAGGGCCGAGGGATGAGGGACCATCAAATGCAGTTTACTGATAGGAACAAGGACTGAGGACCGGGCCCCGAGTAAACGCGGTAACGGCGATCTTTTCCCCTCGCCCCTCGTCCCTCGCCCCCCGTCCCTTTTTCACACATGGCTGACTTAAAGATAACTGCACTACACAAGTACTACGGACAGGTGCACGCCGTGCGCGGCGTAGACCTGGAGATTCCCGCGGGTGAATTCACCATCCTGGTGGGCCAGTCCGGTTGCGGCAAGAGCACGCTGCTGCGGACGATCGCGGGGCTGGAGGATGCCGACCGGGGCACCATTGAAATAGGCGGTGAGATCGTCAATCACCTGCCGCCGCGCGACCGCGATATCGCGATGGTGTTCCAGAACTATGCGCTTTACCCATACATGAACGTGTTCGACAACATCGCCTTCGGTCTGCGCTCCCGCAAGACGCCCAAGGCGGAAATCGAACCCAAGGTGCAGCGCGCGGCACAGATGCTCGGCATCGACCACCTGCTCGACCGTTTCCCGCGCCAGCTTTCCGGCGGCCAGTTGCAGCGTGTCGCGATCGGCCGCGCCATAGTGCGCAACGCCCGCCTGTTCCTGTTCGACGAGCCGCTCTCCAACCTCGATGCGCAGCTACGCGACGAGATGCGCGGCGAGATCAAGCGCCTGCACCAGGAGCTGGACCGGACCATGATCTACGTCACCCACGATCAGATCGAGGCGATGACCATGGCCGACCGCATCGTGCTGTTGCGCGACGGCCAGATCGAGCAGGCGGGCGCGCCACTCGATCTGTTCGAACGCCCGGCGACGAAGTACGTTGCGGGCTTTCTCGGTTCGCCTTCGATGAATTTCGTCAACGCGACGCTGGTCGCCGCCGACGGCGGGCTGGCGGTGCGGCTCGGCGACGGTACGCTGCTGGCGCTCCCGGCAGGCCGGCAGGAAAGGCTCGCGGGAAAGCGCGACCAGCCCATCATCCTGGGCCTGCGTCCCGAGCACATGAACCGCGCACTCCAGGGCGACGCCCGCCCGGGCCTGGCGCGCTACAACGCGAACATCGAGCTGCTGCAGCCTACCGGCTCGCGCACCTATGCCACCTTCAAGCTCAGCGGCACGGAAGTGATCGCGGAGCTGCAGGCACACGACGTCACCGAGATCAACCAGCGCGTCGAGCTGACGGCCAACATGAACCGCGCGGTTCTAATCGATCCCGCGTCAGAAAAAGTCTTGTGAATGAGTGAAGGGTGAATGAATGAAGGGTAGGACACCCCTTTCCCCCGGCAGGGGGAGAGGGTTGGGTGAGGGGGCATCACGCCTTCACCCTTCCCCCTTCACCTGGATGCCCACTTAGTTGCCATCGACGGAGACATACATGAAAAATTCCAACATCTCACGCGCGATCGCGCTGTGCGGCACCGAACAGCCGGACACGCCCGGACGAATACTCAAGGGCGGACCGATGTCGGTCGAGTTCGACAACGGCCAATTGCGCTACCTCAAGGTCAACAGCGTCGAAGTGCTGCGTGCAGTGGCCTTTCTGGTGCGCGACGAAAACTGGGGCACCTACACGCCGGCCATCAGCAATCTGAACATCGACCAGCGTGCCGACAGTTTTTCGGTTTCCTTCCACGCAGTGTGCAAGCGCCCCGACCAGGAGATCGCGTACGACGCCAAAATCGAAGGCACCAGGGACGGGAATCTGGTTTTCGACGGCACCGCCATTCCCAGGACCGACTTCAAGACGGCGCGCACCGGGTTCGTAGTGCTGCATCCGCTCAAGGGTGTGGCCGGGTTCCCCGTCGAAGTGGAGCACGTGGACGGCAGGATCGTGAAGGACAAGTTCCCGGAACTGGTGAACCCGATCCAGCCCTTCCTCAACATCCGCGCGCTCACCCACGAAGTGATGCCGGGACTGAAAGCGACCGTGCGCATGGAGGACGACACTTTCGAGATGGAGGACCACCGCAACTGGACCGACGCTTCCTTCAAGACCTACGTGCGTCCGCTGGTGCTGCCCTGGCCGTACACACTCAAGGCCGGCGACGAGGTAAAGCAGTCGATCAAGGTCAAGCTCAGCGGATCGGCTTCCGGCGGCACCAAGGCTGCAGCAGGCAAAGGCATCGAAATCAGAATCGGACAGCCCGCGCGCGACACGCTGCAGCCGCTCGGCCTGGGGATGCCGGCGGAGGAGATCGAACACGCGATCAAACAGCTTGGGCTGCTGAAAATCGCGGCACCGCGCTTCCTGGCCTGCCATTTCGACCCGCGTCAGAAGCACGGACTGAAGGAACTGTACGGTTACAGGGTGCTGTGCGAGCAGACCGGCGCCGATGCGGTGCTGGAAATCGTGGTCGAGAGCGTGGACGGCTACAAGAAGGAACTACAGCGGCTCGCGGACATGGTGAAACAGTCGGGGCTCAAGCTTGCGGCGATCGAGGTGGTGCCGGTTGGCGACCTGAAGTCCGTTCTGCCCGGCGGCCCGCGCCCGCCCGCGCCACCGCTGGAAGACCTCTACGCCGCGGCGCGCGCCGCCTTCCCCGGAATCAAACTCGGCGGCGGAATGTTCTCGTTCTTTACCGAGCTCAATCGCAAGCGCGTGCCCCCGCAACGGCTGGACTTCGTGCACAACACCACCTGCCCGATCGTGCACGCCGCCGATGACCGCTCGGTGATGGAAACGCTGGAGGCGCTCCCCTACCAGGTGACAACCGCGCGCTCCTTCATCGGCAAGACGCCGTATCGCATCGGGCCGAGCGGCATCGGCTGCCGCGACAACCCGCACGGCGCCACCTGGACCCCGAACCCGGACAACGTGCGCGTGTGCCTGACCAAGCTTGAGCCGCGGCAGCGCGGACTGTTCGGCGCGGCCTGGACGCTGGGTTACATCGCCACTTTCGCCCGCACCGGCATCGAGGCCATTTCCATGGGCGCGCCGACCGGGCCGCTCGGCATCATCTACCGCAAGGCGGAGCACAAGCAGCCGTGGTACGACGGACTCTCCGGCCCGGCCGTGTTCCCGGTGTATCACGTGATCAGCGGTCTTACCCGCGGCGCAGGACAAAAGCTCGTCGCAGCAACCTCCTCCGACAATCAGAAAGTAGAATGCCTGGCCTACCGCGGCAAGGGCGGTACCACGCTGTGGCTGGCCAACCTCACCGCCGGCGAGCAGAAGGTGCAGATCGCCGGTGCGAAAGGCGCGGTGTTCGGCTCGATGCTCGACGAGGAAAGTTTCGTGGGCGCGACCACCGATCCGCGTAGTTTCCAGAAGTCGTGGAAGCCGATAGAGGATACTTTGACGCTGAAACCGTACGCTGTGGCGATTCTGTCGATCAACGACTAACGAAAACAAAGCGCCTTTCGGCGCGCAACAACAAGGGAGGATCATGGACAAGTCACACCGCAGGGTACTCATGGCGTCGGCCGTCGGCTCGGCACTCGAGTGGTACGACTTCTTTATCTACGGCACGGCGGCGGCGCTGGTCTTCGGCGACTTGTTCTTCCCCAAGCTCGATCCGACAGTCGGCACACTTGCCGCTTTCGCCACATTCGGCGTCGGATTTTTCGCGCGGCCGTTCGGCGGCATGGTGTTCGGCCACCTCGGCGACCGGCTCGGGCGCAAGCCGGTGCTGGTCATCACGTTGATGCTGGTGGGGATCGGGACCTTCCTGATCGGCTTGTTGCCGACTTACGAAACGGCCGGCATCTGGGCACCCGCCATGCTGGTGGCGCTGCGGCTGGTGCAGGGTTTCGGCGCCGGTGCGGAGTACGGCGGCGCGGTGATCCTCGCGGTCGAGCACGCCCCTCCCGGCAAGCGCGGATTCTTCGGCAGTTGGGCGGCAATCGGCGTGAATTTTGGCCTGCTGCTCGCCACGGGTGTTTTCGCACTGGTCACGCTGTTACCCAAGGAAGATTTCCTGAGCTGGGGTTGGCGCATCCCGTTCCTGCTGAGCATCGTCCTGATCGTGTTCGGCTTCTACATCCGCGCCCGCGTATCGGAAACTCCGGTCTTCAGCAAAATCGCAGCCAATGCCAAGGCTGCGCGCTCGCCGGTGAAGGAAGCCTTTCTCAAGCACCCGCGCGAGTTCGTGGTGGTGTTCGGCGCGCGTCTCGCGGAAAACGGATTGGGCTTTCTGTACCCGGTATTCACGCTGAGTTACATGACCAAGCAGCTCGGTCTTTCCCGGACCATGGTGCTATCCGGGATCATGTGCGCGTATGCGATCTCGCTGTTCACCATTCCCTTTTTCGCCTCGCTGTCGGACCGCATCGGCCGGCGCCCGGTGTATGGCGGCGCCGCGCTGTTCTCCGCCGTGATGGCGTTTCCATTCTTCTGGATGGTGAACACCGGCTCGCCGGTACTGGTATGGATCGCACTCATTCTGGTGATTGCCATCGGTGTCGCCGGCATGTTCGGTTCGCAGGCGGCGTACTTCGCGGAACTGTTCGGCGCGCGGCTGCGCTACAGCGGTTTCGCCTCCGCCCGCGAACTGGGCTCGCTGCTCGCAGGCGGCCCCGCGCCCTTCGTCTCCGCCCTGCTGCTGATATGGGCGGGCGGCCAGCCCTGGGGCGTGGCCGGCTACATCATCGTGCTGTCGCTGCTCACCGCGATCGCGATCTATTTCGGCCCCGAGACCTATCGCAGCGACATTCACGCCGACAAGGGCGAGTCCTAGATACAACTTTTGCCACAGAGGGTTCTTCACAATACCTTCTTTTTAATACCCGCTCGACGGGTGCCCTTGAGGGGTACACAGAGAACAACAGAGTCAAAGAACCACTTCAAGAGCGTTGACGCAAAGGAAACTTGAAGAGTCAGTGGCGCGTGGGTACCATTGAACAATGAACCGGATGCCAAATTAGGACGCCAGCCTCCAATGGAACGTCGGAACAACTACGATGTGACCAACCGGGTCAATACCACCGAACCGGCGGCGGTCAACGGCGAAGTCAACCGCATCTTCGTCAAGCTCTACCCGAGGGCCTCGACCCGGGTTCTCAACCGTTCTTTCAAGGATCTGGTCCGCCTGCACCTCGGCGAGTATCCGGGCTACCGGGCCTGCGACACCAGCTACCATAACCTGCAGCACACGCTCGACGTTACCCTGGCGATGGCGCGGCTGATGGACGGCTACGAACGTTCAAGTGACCGCACCGACACCCTTGGCCCCAGACTATTCAGCTTCGGCATCGTCACAGCGCTGTTTCACGATATCGGCTACCTGCGCCGCACCAGTGATACGCGGCACAGGAACGGCGCAGAATATACGCTCAAGCACGTGACTCGCGGCGCCAGGTTTCTCGAGGAGTACCTCAGCAGGCTGGGCTTGGCAAAGCTCGCCCCAGTGGCCTCGCGAGTCATCCACTTTACCGGCTATGAGCGGCCGGTCCACAAGATTAGGGTGCCCAATCCCACCTTCCGCCTGCTCGGCAACATGCTGGGCACCGCGGACATCATTGCGCAGATGGCGGACCGCTGCTATCTGGAGAAGTGTCGCGACCGTCTGTTTCTGGAGTTCGTTGAAGGCGGGCTGGCCGCCCGAGACAAGGCCGACCACCGGGAAAGCGTGAAATTCAAATCGGCGGAAGATCTGGTGGTGAAGACACCGGGCTTTTACAAGAGCGCGATGGCTCGGCTGAACGATCAGCTCGGCGGCGTGTATCGCTACGCCGAGACGCACTTCGGAGGCCGGAACTTCTACATTGAAACGATCTACAACAGCATCCCGTTCGCGACCAAAGTTGCCAAACAGCGCGACCTGTCACTGTTGCGGCGCTCGCCGCCGCGTCCCGAGGAATAGCAAGAACGATAGGGGTCACGACGGGCCGATCGTGGACGGAAAGCTCCATGGCCGCGGGCGGATGGATGATCGAGATTAGCGGGCGGACCTGTCTTCACATATCGCCCGTACACGGTCAAAGGAGTTCCGCATGAGACCAGCCTCAAAAGCCCGATCCTTCGTCCTATGGCTTGCGGTTTTCGCGCTGGCGGGCTGTACCACGACGTCGCACGTCATTACCGGAAAACCGCGAGCGCCGATCGACCCATCGCAAGTGACGCTGTATTCTTCTGCGCCTCCGAAGTACGAAGAGATCGCCGTTATCGAAGCCTCCAGCCGATCGTCCTTCGCGTTCGGGGACCAGCAGAAAATGGACGCCGTCATCGAGCGGCTCAAGAAGAAAGCCGCGTCGCTGGGCGCGAACGGCGTGCTGCTGCAGCGCACCGGGTCGGACGGTGGCGGCGGAGGTGTCGGGGCCGGCATCGGCACTGGTATCGGCGGCGGCGGGATCTCCATCGGCACCAGCATCTTCACGACCAGCGCGAACAAGACCGGGCGCGGGGTCGCAATCTACGTTCCGCCGGAATCCCGGTAACCGCGGCAGCCGGACGGTGACTCTGGTCCGAGAACCCTGCCTCGACCGCGATTGCCGCCAGGCCCTGTTCGCTCTTCCGCACGAATTTTTTCACCCGCTCGACTCCGCTGTAGCGGATCCATAAGATGACGCAAGAGGAGACGCCCATGATTGCGGTGATCTTTGAGGTGTGGCCGGCCGAAGGACGTGCCGCAGAGTATTTTGATCTCGCGGCTGCCCTCAAGGCCGACCTGGAGAAGATCGACGGATTCGTATCGGTCGAGCGCTTCGAAAGCCTGACGATACGGGGCAAGTATCTGTCACTGTCGTTCTGGCGTGACGAAGAGGCGATTCGCAGATGGCGCAACCTCGAGGTGCATCGAATGGCCCAGGCAAGAGGGCGCGGCGGGGTGTTTGCCGATTACCGGCTGCGAGTGGCCTCGGTGATGCGCGACTACGGGATGAACGAGCGCGCCGGCGCACCGGAGGATAGCCGCGAGACGCACGGGAGATGAACCGGGTGTGCTGTGCTGGCACCACCCCCTCATCACTCACGGCTCTCGGCCGACGCCTCTTAGTAACAAGAGGGCAGGACCAGCGAGTTATTCACTTTTCAAAGGAAGGGTGCCCGCGGAAAGGGCGCGGTGTTTCCATCTTTCAAGCCAGGCGGTCGCGCGCGAGCGCGGCCCCGTCGCTGAGCGCCTGGAGCTTTGCGACCGCGACGTCGCGTTTCATTGGCGCCATGCCGCAGTTGGTGCAGGCGAAGATGTGCTCCCTGGGCACGTACTTGGTCGCCTCGGCAATCAGGCCGGCGATCTCCTCGGGAGTTTCGACCCGTTCAGTGGCCACGTCGATCGCGCCGACCAGCACGTCCTTGCCACCCAGCAGTTTCAGCAGGCTCATCGGCACGCGCGAATTCATGCACTCGACGGAGACCTGGTCGAGCCGGCTTTTCGCCAGCGCCGGAAAAATCTCCTCGTACTGCCGCCACTGGCTGCCGAGCGACTTCTTCCAGTCGATGTTGGCCTGGATGCCGTAGCCGTAGCAGATGTGAACCGCGGTCCGGCACTTCAGGCCCTCGATCGCCCGGTGCAGTGCTTCGATTCCCCAGCGCTTCACGTCGTCCATGTAGACGTTGAAGGCCGGCTCGTCGAACTGGATCACGTCCACGCCCTGCGCTTCGAGCGCGCGCGCCTCCTGATTGAGAAGCTCGGCCAGTGCCATCGCCAGCTTCGCCTTGTCGCGGTAGTGCGAGTCGGCGACGGTGTCGACCATGGTCATGGGCCCGGGCATGGTGATCTTGAGTTTCCTGGTGGTGTGCGCCCGCGCAACCTGCGCTTCCGTTTCGTGAACGCGGCCGCGCAACCGCACCGCCCCGACTACCACCGGCACCATGGCCTCGTAGCGGTTGTCGCGAATGCCCATCTTCACCTTGTGCTGGAAATCGAGACCCTCCACCGATTCGAGGAATCCGTGCACGAAATGCTGCCGCGACTGCTCTCCGTCGCTGACGACATCGATCCCGGCGTCTTCCTGCGCCTTGATCCAGACCAATGTCGCATCGCGCTTGGCTTCGTCCAGCGCCTCGCCTGCAAGCTTCCACTGGGGCCACAATTTTCCAGGCTCGGCCAGCCAGGATGGCTTGGGCAGGCTGCCCGCGATGGTCGTTTCGAACATGGGAGCGAAAAAAAACCGGTATTTGTCGGGGAACACATCATAATCCGGCGCGGGGTCCGGCGGGAGTCCGGCCGGATTTTGCGCGCGGCGCCTGGTGGCAGCCTCGCGCGCGCCAGCCACTAATGCGGGGGCCGACCATGCAAACCCTGTTAAGGATCTCGCGCGCGATCGACGCGCTGAACGGAAGGATCGGACAAGCGCTGATCTGGCTGGTGCTTGTCATGGCGCTCGTGAGCGCGGGCAATGCCACCTCCCGCTACCTGTTCAACCTGAGTTCGAATGCCTGGCTCGAGTTGCAGTGGTATCTGTTTTCGGCGGTATTCCTGCTGTGCGCCGGGTACACGCTGCTCAACGACGAGCACATTCGCATCGACGTGGTTTCGTCGCACCTTTCCCGCCGCGCCCAGGTATGGATCGACATTTTCGGCACGGTGTTCTTCCTGCTGCCCGTGTCGATTTTAATCATGTGGCTGTCCTGGCCGGTGTTCGTGAATGCCTGGACCAGCCAGGAGATCTCGAGCAACGCCGGCGGCTTGATCCGCTGGCCGGTACGGCTGCTGGTCCCGCTGGGCTTCTTCCTGCTCAGCCTGCAGGGCCTCTCCGAGCTGATCAAGCGGGTCGCCTTCCTGCGAGGACTGATCCCGGATCCGGGAGACAAGCAGGCGCATCCCGTCCTGCGGCACCGGACCGCGCGTGAGGACGCAGCGCAATGAGCGGGTTCGTCATCGCCAACATGGCGCCGCTGATGTTCTGTGCCCTGGTCGTTTTCCTGCTGCTCGGATACCCGGTGGCGTTCGCGCTCGGTGCGGTCGGCATTTCATTCGGCTTGCTCGGCGTGTACCTCGGACTGTTGCAACCGGCCCTGTTCCAGGCGTTGCCCGAGCGCATTTTCGGAATCATGGCCAACGACACCCTGCTCGCGGTGCCGTTCTTCACCTTCATGGGCCTGATCCTCGAGCGCAGCGGCATGGCGGAGGACCTGCTGGACACCGTCGGCCAACTGTTCGGACCGGTCCGCGGCGGCCTCGCCTACGCCGTGGTTTTCGTAGGCGCGCTGCTCGCCGCGACCACCGGCGTGGTCGCGGCCTCGGTGATCTCGATGGGCCTGATCTCGCTGCCGATCATGCTGCGCTACGGCTACGATCGGCGCCTGGCGAGCGGCGTGATTGCCGCCTCGGGAACGCTGGCGCAGATCATCCCTCCGTCGCTGGTGCTGATCGTGCTCGCCGATCAGCTCGGCCGCTCCGTCGGCGACATGTACAGGGGCGCGATCTTTCCGGGGCTGGTGCTGGCCAGCCTGTACTTACTGTACGTGTTCGGCAAATCGTTCCTCTCCCCCGAGGCGGCGCCGGCACTTCCACCGGAGGCACGGACACTGCGCGGCTTCAAGCTGCTGCGGCGCGTGATCTTCGTGCTGATCCCGCCGCTGGCGTTGATTTTCCTGGTGCTGGGCACGATCTTTCTCGGTGTCGCGACCCCGACCGAAGGCGGAGCCATGGGCGCCACGGGTGCGCTGGCTTTGGCGCTGATCAACCGGCGCCTGAGCTGGCCGCTGCTCAAGCAGGCGATGAACACGACGGCGAAGCTGTCCTCATTCGTGCTGTTCATCCTGGTAGGCTCGACCGTGTTCAGCCTGACGTTTCGCGCGGTCAACGGCGACCTGTGGGTCGAGCATCTCCTCACCGGCCTGCCGGGAGGCCAGATCGGGTTCCTGATCGTCGTCAACCTGCTGACCTTCGTGCTCGCCTTCTTCCTCGACTTCTTCGAGCTGGCATTCATCATCGTGCCGCTGCTCGGACCGGTCGCGGACAAGCTGGGCATCGACTTGATCTGGTTCGGCGTACTTCTTGCCGTCAACATGCAGACCTCATTCATGCACCCGCCGTTCGGTTTCGCGCTTTTCTACCTGCGCAGCGTCGCGCCGGCGAAGGCGTACCTGGACAAGATCACTGCCAAGACCATCGCCCCCGTCACGACCGGGCAGATTTACTGGGGTGCCGTACCCTTCGTCGTCATCCAGGTCATCATGGTCGGAATCGTCATTGCGTTCCCGGGCATGGTGACCGGCAATCTGGACAAGAGCACGGTTGACCCGTCCAGGATCGAAATCGAGATCCCGGCGCCGGACTACGAACGCGAGCAAATGGAACGCGACGCCGACGTCCCGGACTTCGGCGCGCCCGAACCTGCCGAGGGGGATGCCGCGAAGTAGGCCCGGTTACCTCCCGGCGCCCAATTTCGAGTAGAACGCGTAGTTTTCGTAGGTGGACTCGGCGACACGGAACCACAGGAACTGCTCGTCGCGGAATTTCTTCCATTCCGGATAGATGCGTTTCCAGTGCGCACTCTTGCCCTTGAGCTCCTCGTAAAGCTCGTAGGACGCTTTTTCGCAGGCTTCCATTACCGGTTTGGGGAAGGAACGCAACAGGGTGCCGCCTGCAACCAGCCGGCGCAGCGCCTGGGGATTCTGCGCATCGTACTTGGCCGGCATCCAGGCGCTCGCTTCTCCGCAGGCCGCCGCCAGCGCCGCCTGGTAGGCCTTGGGCAACTCGTTCCACTTCTTTTCGTTGACCAGCACCATCAGCATCGGCCCGCCTTCCCACCAGCCGGGGTAGTAGTAGTACTTGGCCACCTTATTGAAGCCCAGTTTCTCGTCGTCGTAGGGACCGACCCACTCGGCGGCGTCTATCGTGCCTTTTTCGAGCGCGGGGTAGATGTCCGGTCCGGCGATCATCTGCGGCACCGCGCCCAGCTTGGCCACCACGAGGCCGGCCATGCCACCGATGCGAAACTTCAGTCCTTTCAGGTCAGCGACCGTCTTGATCTCCTTGCGGAACCAGCCGCCCATCTGGCATCCCGTGCTGCCGGCGAGTATGGCAATACAGCCGTACTCCTTGAACAGCGGCGCCATTGCCTCGGCGCCGCCGCCGAAGTGCCACCACGAATAGCTCTGACGCGTATTCATGCCGAAAGAGAGGCAGCTGCCTAAGGTGAATGCCGGGTCCTTGCCGTAGTAGTAATAAGAGGCCGTATGTCCCATTTCCACTGTGCCCGCCTGCACGGCATCGAGCACCTGCAGTGCAGGCACGATCTCGCCGGCGGCAAAAGCGCGGATCTGAAACTTGCCGTCAGTCAACTCGGCTACGCGTCTGGCTACCATTTCCGCGCCACCGAACAGGGTGTCGAGGCTCTTAGGCCAGCTCGCTGCAAGTCGCCATTGAATGTTCGGCTGCGACTGGGCAATGGCCGGAGCTGCGACGGTGCCGGCGGCAACACCTAGAGCCGCCTTCTTGAGAAAGGATCTGCGCTTCATTAGTGTCCCCCTGACAGTTGAGTGGTAGCTGCTTGCATTCGGTGCACACGTCCCGCGAAGCCTCACCGAAGGCGATGGGTCCGCAGTGCGATTCTAGTTCCAGTCGGCCCGGGTGCGTTGCGTAAACGATCCCGCTGTTCGGCGTTCCCGCCTTCGGGGCATTAATATACCCGGATCGCATCAGAACCTTCCAGGAGACTCGAATCCATGACCTTCACTTGGGATCTTCCCTACCCTTCGCAACGCAGCCCGCTGCTTGCCAGGAACATCGTCGCGACGTCTCAGCCTTTGGCGGCGCAGGCGGGGTTGCGCATGCTGCTCAAGGGCGGCAATGCAGTGGACGCCGCCGTTGCCACCGCCATCACGCTCACCGTGGTGGAACCCACGATGAACGGCATCGGCGGCGACGCCTTCGCGCTGGTATGGGCCGAAGGCAAACTGCACGGGTTGAACGCCTCCGGCCGCGCCCCGGCCGCCTGGTCTCCCGCGCGGTTTGCCGGGCGCGACAAGATGCCGACGGAAGGGTGGGACACGGTAACCGTACCTGGTGCGGTTTCCGGATGGATTGCGCTGTCACAACGTTTCGGGCGTTTGCCGTTCGCGGATTTGTTCGAGCCGGCTGTCGAATACGCGGAACGGGGTTACCTTGTTTCCCCCGTGATCGCAAAGCAATGGGCCGATGCGATCGACCGGCTTCGCAATCAACCGAACTACCGCGAAGCCTTCATGCCAGGCGGGCGCGCGCCCGGGCCGGGTGAACTGTTCCGTTTCCCCGATCAGGGAAAGACGCTAAGCCGTATCGCGCAAACCCAAGGCGAAGCGTTTTATCGCGGAGATCTTGCCGAAAAGATCGCGGCGGCCAGCGCATCTCAAGGGGGCGCGATGACCGCTGCCGATCTTGCCGCCCATCGGGCGGATTGGGTAGAACCCATCGATGTCGCCTATCAAGGCCATCACCTGCACGAAATCCCCCCCAACGGGCAAGGCATCGCAGCATTGATGGCGCTGGGCATCCTGCGCGATTGGAACCTGGCGAATCACCCGGTGGACTCGGTCGACAGCTTTCATCTGCAGATCGAGGCGATGAAGCTGGCCTTCGCCGACGTCTATCGCTACGTCTCCGATCCCGCCGCCATGAAGGTGAAATCGAGCGATCTATTGAACGTCGATTACCTTCGTCAACGCGCCCACCTCATCGACCCCAAGCGCGCCACCGATTTTGGCCCGGGAACGCTCACCAGCTCCGACACCGTCTATCTCACTGCCGCGGACGCAGGGGGCATGATGGTCTCCTACATTCAATCCAACTACATGGGCTTCGGCTCAGGCGTCGTCGTTCCGGGAACCGGCATCAGCCTGCAAAATCGCGGTGCGTGTTTTACTCTGCAGTCCGGCCATCCCAATCAAGTCGCCGGAGGAAAGCGTCCGTTCCACACCATCATTCCCGCTTTCCTGACGCGAGAAGGAAAACCCCTGATGAGCTTCGGGGTCATGGGGGGTGATATGCAACCCCAGAGTCATCTGCAGATGACCGTGCGTATGCTCGACTACGGCCAGAATCCGCAGGCCGCTGCCGACGCGCCGCGCTGGAAAGTCAGCAAGAGCGGCGAAGTGCTTCTCGAACCCGGCGTCCCGTCCGATGTTGTGCAGGGTTTGCGCGATCGCGGCCATCGAGTGCGCGTCTCCAAAAGGGGCGAGGTCGAAATCGGCAGCTACGGCAGCGCCCAGCTCATCTATCGCGTCGACGGTGGGTACGTAGCCGGATCGGAGGGGCGAAGAGACGGACAAGCGGTGGGCTTTTAATCACCCGGAGAAACCGATGCGAAGGCCGACTATCGCCATTCCCTGTGAAGGAAAGCTCTCACCACGGAGGACACGGAGGACGCGGCGGAAAGCCAAAGGATAAATACAGGATTTCCAACTGGGTCAGCGCAGAACGGCGCCGCCGGGCGCTGTCTTTTTTCCCTGCCTTCGGTTAAGGGGCTCGTTGACGCGTTACGCGGGCTTCGTCAATAATCACCAATGCACTTTGAGATTCTCGGCGAGGTCACTCATGTCGAAACGTTCGCTACGGGTGGGTCTATTCGAGAGATTGCTCGCCTCAGGAAGCTGTATGGCAGAGGTCGCTGGCGCAAACGCAAGGGAATAGCCCGTGTTCGACTTCCAGATGGATTTACGTGCCTCGCCGAGGTACATTGGTACGAGGCATCAGGGATCGGGAAGAAAGAATTCAAGATCAAGCGTCTTCTAGAGAATTACTGATCATGGCCCGTCAAACTCGACAACTGGTAGTGTGCTTGAAGAACGAAGGCTATGAAGTGTCGCTGGAAAGGCGAAAGATCTATGTCGCCTTGAGTGACAACTCGGCTGCAAAGCGCCGCCTTCGTAGAGTCATCGATGAGTCGGGCGACGACTACCTGTATCCGCGAGAGTTCTTTGCCGAGGTCGAGTTGCCGCCTTCGATTCGGCGCGCGGTCCTTACAACTGCCTGATCTTCCGGCTCAGTCAACATTCTGGCAATCGTATCGGCGAGCGCGCCGACTCGGCTTCGGGCCGATGCTGCGGGATTCGATGATCGCGACGATGGGGACGCCGCTGGATGTCTCGCTGCAGAATCTGCGGCTCGAGATGTTTTTCCCCGCGGACGATTTCACGGCACAATGGTTCGCACGGGCATTGAGGCCGGACTGATCGGGCCTCCGCAAGAAACCCAGACCGTCGCATTGGAAGTGGCGCGAATTTTGGTTGACAATACCGGCCGCAATTCCCGTGATGAGTCCAAAACCTTACCCTCGCCAAGACGCCATGCCCCCACCGCGCAATCGCATTTCGATACTTGCCGCCGCACTATCCGCGTTGCTCATCGCCACACCGGGCGAGCCGGTCGTGGCGGCGGAGGCCGCCGATGCCTGGGAGGCCTGGCTCAAGAACCTCACGCCGGCACAAGGCAAGACTCTCATGAAGTTCGCGCGCGACCTGTTTCCGGATGAGAGGCTGGAAGAATCGAAATTCACGGCCTGCCTGACGCCCTACGACGCCGAGGCGGGAGACCCGCAGAAGAGGGGGCCTCTCCTGGACTCGCTGAAGCAGATCGATGGCGCGGCCATGCGGATGGGCTACAAGGACTACGTCGGCGTCAGCGACGAGGACGAACGCATCCGGCTGCCGCAGATGCTGGCCGAGGGCCGCGGTCTGCGGCAATTCAAGAAGTCCGTAGGACAGTGCCTCGAAGCGAAGTGAACACGCTGCAATCGGGAGAAATCAAAAAAATGGATCTCAAGCTGCAGGACAAATCGGCGCTGGTCTCGGGTTCCACCAAGGGCATCGGCCTTGCCGTCGCGGCGGCGCTTGCAGGCGAAGGCGCCCGCGTCATTCTCAACGGGCGCACCGATTCGGCCATCGCGGAGGCCACGGCGGAAATTCGCCGCAGCGCACCCGGCGCGAAGTTGGACGGATTCGCAGGTGATCTCTCGACGGCGGCCGCGGCGACGGAACTTGTGAAGCGTTTTCCGGCCGTGGACATCCTGGTAAACAACCTCGGCATTTTCGAGCGCAAGCCTTTCGAGCAGATTGCCGACGAGGACTGGCAGCGGTTCTTCGACATCAACGTGATGAGCGGCGTGCGGCTGTCGCGAGCCTACCTTCCCGGAATGAAGGCGCGCAACTGGGGGCGCATCGTGTTCATCAGCAGCGAGAGCGGAATCCAGATTCCGCCGGACATGATCCACTACGGCATGACCAAGACCGCGCAACTCGCCATCTCGCGCGGACTCGCCGAAACCTGTGCCGGTACCGCGGTCACGGTGAACGCCGTGCTGCCGGGACCGACGCTCACTCACGGCAACAAGGCCGCCATCGCCAGGCGGGCGCCGGGCAAAGCCCTCGCCGAGGTGGAGAAGGAGTTCTTCCAGGTCCATCGCCCGACTTCCCTGCTAAAGCGTTATGCTACTCCCGAGGAAGTCGCCAGCCTGGTAGCCTACGTCTGCAGCCCGCTTTCCTCCGCCACCAACGGCGCCGCATTGCGCGTGGACGGCGGGGTCGTCAAGGCGTGTTTCTGACGGCAATGCATCGGAAGGCTGGATTTTCAGGGGAGGCACACATGTCGCGAATCAGCCCTGCGAAACCAAACGGACATGCCCGTCCGCTCAAGACCGGGCGAGACTTCAAAGGCGCGGTTTCCGTCGTCAGGACTATCGTCAACCAGCCGGATCGGGAAAGCGCCGCGGAAAAGCGGCTGCAATCGCTGATCCGGGAGATGGAGAAATTCGACGCTGCTGACGACGACGATACGCCGGCGGTTCCGGAGGAAGATTTCCACGGCGGGCCGCAGCGCCGGTGGTCGGACGACAATCCCGACCCGAGATAAGGAAGATGGTTGCAGACTCCAGGTCTCCGGCGCCCCGACATGAAAAATGACCACTTGCAAACCCTGAGAGAGATCGGCACCGGCACCGCCGCGTCCAAAGCGTCCGAGACCCTGGCGGACATGCCGGCCCGGCCTGCGCTGGCGGATGTATTCAAGTATCGGATGGACAAACCCAAATTCGGAATGCCGTTCGCGGCCGGATCGCATTGTGCGCAATGCGCAACGCTGGCACTGAAAGCGGGCATGGACGAGGAAACGGTGCTGGCCTGCCTGCTGCACGACGTGGGGATGGTGGTCATGCGGCCCGACCACGGTTGGTGGGGCGCGCAGTTGGTGGAGCCCTATGTCTCCGAGAAAGTCGCCTGGGCGATCCGCTACCACCAGGCGCTGCGTTACTACCCGGACGAGTCGGTCGGTTACGAGTATCCGGCGATGTACGTCGCGATGTTCGGCGAGAACTACCGGCCGCCGGAGCACATCGAATCGGCGTATCGCTACGCTCGCAACCACCCCTGGTACATGATCGCGAGGCAGATCACGGTGTTCGACGACTACAGCTTCGACCGGGATGCGCCGTGGCCGCTCGAGCCGTTCGCCGACATCATTGGCCGCCACTTCCGCCAGCCCAGGGAAGGCCTGGGCAACGATTCGAGTCCCACTGCGCACATGTGGCGCACCATCATCGATCCGAACAAGCCGCTCTGAGCGACTCGAAAGCCTGGCTGGAATTTCTGCGCTCACCACCGGGCAACCGGTTGGAAGCCTTGAAGGGCAGACGCTCCGGACAATACAGTATTCGCGTGAACGATCAGTTCCGCGTGTGCTTCCGCTGGACTGAAGCCGGCCCGGAGGATGTCGAGATCGTGGACTATCACTGACGGAGATTTGCGATGGCCAAGAACGGAATGCGGCCGGTACATCCCGGCGAAGTCCTGCGGGAAGACTATCTTGTCCCGCTCAACATGAGTGCCAATGCACTGGCAAAGGCCCTGAACGTGCCTGCCCCGCGCATCAATGACATTATGCGTAAGCGGCGCGGCGTGAGTGCAGATACGGCCATGCGGCTGGCACGCTACTTCGGCGGTGACGCGCGCTCGTGGCTGAATTTGCAGGCAGCCTATGACTTGCGCGTGGCGGAGATCGAGAACGCCAGGCGGATCGAGCGCGAGATCGTCCCCGCAGCGGCTTGACGCCTTTTCTGCGGGTGATCAGACCCCTCAGGGACAGATTCATTTTATCCAAGGCAAGGTGTAGCCTGCCTTCCGAAAACGCTCAGTTGCTCATCCGCGAGGCGGTACAGCGCGGCCAACTCACCGGCACTGACCGTTTTGTGGAGAAGGTCGAAGCGATTCTGGGCAAGAGGATTGAAAAGCGATCTCGCGGCAGACCGCCGAAAGCGATACAGGATCCAAATGAGCTGCGAGTTAAATAAATCTGTCCCCTTTTCGGGTCCAGTAAATGCCGCTGGCCGATTTCTCCCCAGCCATGCGTGCGAAAGACTGCTGCAGTAGGAGCTCCATGCCGGAAGTGAGCACATTCGAGTCTAGGAACTCGCGTGCCTCCGCCTCATTCAAACGCGGCAGGTCGGCGAGGTTGACGACGAAGTCGGCCGTGCCGTCCAGAGCCGATTGACGCGGAGTGCAGACTTGAAGCGTCTTCATGGCGTGAAATCCTCTACCGAAGTCTTGGGATGACGCGTGTGTTTGTTAAAGTGGAGTGCCGCGATGTCGATGCCAGCGAGGCCTTGCGGCCGTCTGATTTCTCGCGCGCTGCGAGCCTCGGCAGGCGCCGGATCGTCGCACCCGCCTTCGCCTTCGCCAACCGCAACTCGTACAGCTTCTGAAGACTCAGCCAGAATTCCGGACTAGTCCCAAAAAAATGCGCCAGCCGCAGGGCGCTGTCGCCGGTAATCGCCCGCTGGCCGTTCAGGATTCCGGTAATCCTGTTGGTCGGGACCTTGAGCCGCCGGCCGAGCTCGGCCGCGCTCATGCCGAGTTCCTTGAGCTGCTCGGCGAGGTGTTCTCCTGGATGGATAGCGGTACGTGCCATGTTCTGTTCCCTCAGTGATAGTCCACGATCTCGACGTTGACCGGCCCGGGCGACCGGTCCGGCCACTCGAAGCAGATTCGCCACTGGTCGTTGATGCGAATGCTGTACTGGCCCTTGCGGTCACCCTTCAATGCTTCGAACCGATTTCCAGGAAGAACCGCAAGGTCCCGCAGTGACGCCGCTGCCTCGAGTTGATCGAACTTCATCTCGGCCTGCCGGGAAAATCCCGAGAATGCCTTGATGTACTTGCCTTCCGCGAACTCGCGGGTGCGTTTGTCGCGGAAGCTCACGATCATTCGCGCAGCATAGCGGCCGCTTAGTCGTTACGTCAATCGTAACGTTTGGCGGCGGCCGGGAGCGGCCGTTCGCGGCTATTGCCAGCGGGCGGTTCTTAGGGACAGACCACGATTCTCGGGGGCAGAAAGGAGGTAACGTGATCTGCCATCGAGGTTTCCAAAATGAGTCTGAGGAACGCCAAGTCATCCTCCAACTCCGGGGTCGCAGTCATGCCACAATCGCACGACATCACCAGATACGCGAACTCCATGGCCCTCAAACGCCCCAAAGATCCCTCCGGCACGCTGGTCGTGCTGGAGCACACCTCGAAGATACTCAAGGACAATCCGCT
>JBBPIT010000055.1:0-22872 GCA_038040175.1 Pseudomonadota bacterium
TATCAGCCGCAGCAGCAGCCAATGTTCCAGCCGCAGTATCAGGCGCAACCGCAGTATCAGCCGCAGCATGAGCCAATGTTCCAGCCGCAGTATCAGGCGCAACCGCAGTATCAGCCGCAGGGGCAGGGCCCGTATCAGCCGCAGCCGCAGCCAATGTTCCAGCCGCAGTATCAGCCGCAACCGCAGTATCAGCCGCAGGGGCAGGGTCTGTATCAGCCGCAGCAGCCAATGTTCCAGCCGCAGTATCAGCCGCAACCGCAGTTTCAGCCGCAGGGGCAGGGCCAGTATCAGCCGCAGCAGCAGCCAATGTTCCAGCCGCAGGGGCAGGCGCAACTGGAGGGCCAGAAGCCCACGGTGGAGGGAGAAGTCACCGACATCGACAAGAGCACGGGAAAGCTTACCGTCAAGACGGAGACCGGATCGCTTGACCTTCAGTTGCCACCAACGGCACTGGAGGGTGTGATGCAGGGCGACCGAATCACCGTCCAGCACACGATGAAGAGTGTGCGTCCCCAGACCGGCAACCGTCCACAGCAGTAGAAGCCCCGTGTGCGGCTCGGTCTTCGAAGGAGGCCGAGCCGTACCTATATCCCCGCGCGCAGGGAGTTACAGAAGGACCCGCAGGCGTGGTTCGACACCGCCTGCGGGTTTCGGCCCATCCATCCGGATCGAGGACTCCGCTCGCGTTGAGTCGCACCAGGTCGAACCCGGAGTGCTGTGCTCCTCCAGCGATCCGCCTGCCGTCCGGTTGGAGTACAAGGGCGTTCAAGCCGGGCTCGATGCCGGCCATCGTGTCACCACCATGTGCCGGGTGCTGGGCGTCTCCCCCACGGCGCGGCCGGCGCCGGATCTCGTCGACCGCCCGTTCACGGCCGCCGGCGCGCGCTGACCTCGGCGAGTATCCGGCTCAGGCGCTGCCATTGCGCGGCGCGCCCCTGGAGCCAGGCCGCCAGCGCGGCCTCAGGCCGGCTTGCCACGGGACTCGTCCCTGAGTTTGCGTAGCCGCTTGCGCAGCTCGGCCTCGGTACCGCCCTGCGCCACCGGTTCGCCGATTCGGGCCAGGAATTTTTCCGCGAGGCCCCGGCGCAACGGCGCATCGAGTCCGCGCCAGCGCTCGAGCAGATCGTCCAGCAACTCCCTGTCCCTACGCGACAGCCGCAAGGAGGAAGAGCCGATCACGCCGTCGAAATCGAGGCTGCGTTTGCCGGTGTCGTAGACCAGCAGCGTGCCGGCGGCAAGATCGCCGATGCGCACCTGGCGCGCGGTGAACATCGCCACCACGAGCCCGAGCACGTAGAACGCCGGCAGCGAATCCACCAGCCTGAAGACGTTGCGGATGATCAGCGCGCCGGCATCGGGGGTAAGTGCGCGCTCGGTAACGATGCGTATCCCCGCCATGCGCTTTCCCGGCGTACGGCCCTGCATCACGATTTCGAGCAACGGGTGGTAAAGAAAATAAATCGCGGCCGCCGGCAGCAATCCCGCGTACAGGGCCACCTTGCCGGCCTTCAGCAAAGGCGAGAAGAAATCCTCCGCCGGCGACAGCAGGCCGAGCAGCACCGCGATCAACACCAGCCAGGCCAGCGCCAGCAGAAAGCGGATGTGCCAGTCGATCAGGAAAGCGTAGCTACGGCTGCCGATGCCGGCAACCGGCAGTTCGACTTCGACCGCGTCGACGGCCAGCACAACGAGTTTGTCTTCCACGACGGCCTTTCCCGATCGCGCTAGCGCGCGCCGAATCCCAGCAATTCCGCGGCGTGCTTGCGCGTGGTCTCGGTGATCTTCACGCCGCCGAGCATTCGTGCAATTTCCTCGACTCGAGAGGCACGGTCCAGCACCGCAACCTGGCTCGCCACCTTGCCGTTGGCCGCCGACTTGCTCACCTGCCACTGCTGGTTGGCGGCCGCCGCCACCTGCGGCAGGTGGGTGACGCACATCACCTGATGACGGCTGCCGAGTTCCTTGAGCATTCTGCCGACGATTTCGGCGACGCGCCCGCCGATGCCGGCATCCACTTCGTCGAAGATCAGCGTCGGCACGGCGGCCACCTGGCTGGTCACGGTCTGGATCGCCAGGCTTATGCGCGAGAGTTCGCCACCCGAGGCCACCTTCGCCAGCGCCAGCGGCGTGGCGCCGGCGTGGCCGGCAACCAGGAACTCGATCTGCTCCAGTCCATGGGCGTTGCCGTCGCTCAGGGGATGGAGCGCAATCTCGAATGCGCCGCCGCCCATCGCCAGGCTCTGCATCGACGCAGTGACTCTCTTGGCAAAATCCGCCGCTGCCTTCCTGCGCGCCGCAGAGAGCTTCTTGGCGCGTTCCTGCCAGTGCGCCGCCGCCTGGCTCTCGCGCTGGCGCAGCGCTTCCGGGTCGAACCCGGTCTCCAGCTCGGCGAGCCGCACCTTCATTTTCGCCAGACGTTCCGGCATCTCCGGCGGATTCACCCTGAACTTGCGCGACGCCGTGTGCACCGCATCAAGCCGGCCTTCCACCTCGCGCAGCCGCTGCGGATCCAGATCCAGGCGGCTCTGATAATGGCGCAGGCTGTAAACCGCCTCCTGCAACTGGATCTGCGCCGGCTCGAGCGCAGCGAGAATTTCTTTCAACTGCG
The DNA here is from genome assembly GCA_038040175.1 of Pseudomonadota bacterium. Lineage (GTDB taxonomy): Bacteria > Pseudomonadota > Gammaproteobacteria > Burkholderiales > JACQAP01 > JACQAP01. The sequence goes on from JBBPIT010000055.1 coordinate 2,609, forward strand.
GGTCGAAATCGGTCATGCCATCGAGGCGCGAATTCACCGAAGCGACCGCGGCCAGCGTGGACATCTCGCCTTCGGACAGGACGTCGAGGCTGAACTGCACCGCTTCGATCAGGCTGGCGGCATGCGCCAGCCGCTTGTGCTCCGCCTGCAGTTCCTCCCATTCCTCGGCGCGGAAACCGAGCGCATCCAGTTCCTTCACCTGCCACTGCAGTTGCTCGCGCTCGGCTTCCAGGGCCTGCGCATCTGTCTCCAGCGCCAGACGCTGCTGCCGGATGTCCTGCCAGGCGCGGAATGTCACCGCAACTTCGCGCGCCAGATCGGCGGCGCCGGCGTAGCCGTCCAGCAGGTCGCGCTGCGCGGCCGCGCGCAACAGCGACTGATGCGCATGCTGGCCGTGGATATCCACCAGGAGTTCGCCGATCTCCTTGAGCTGCTGCACCGTGGCCGGACGACCGTTGAGGTACGCGCGCGAACGGCCCGAAGACTCGATCACCCGGCGCAGCAGGCACACGCCGTCATCGCCGCTGAGATCATTTTCGGCCAGGTAATCCGAAACGGCGGGCGTTTCGTCGGTCGAGAACTCGGCGCTCACTTCGGCCTTGTCTTTTCCTTCACGCACCTGCCCCGACTCGGCGCGGCTGCCCAGCACCGCGGCCAGCGCGTCGATCAGGATGGACTTGCCGGCACCGGTTTCCCCTGTCAGCACGGTGAAGCCGGGCTGAAATTCGAGATCGAGCTTGTCAACGATGACGAAGTCGCGGATGCTGAGGCTGCGCAACATGGGTGCAGAAGAAACCGGCGGCGATGACTGATCGTCGTTACAGGGTTTCGCTCCAATGGAGCTTTTCCCGGAGCATGTGATAGTAGTTGTGGCCCAGCGGATGGAGCAGGCGGGTCGCGTGCGGACAACGGCGCACGATGATCTTGTCGCGCTCCTGCAGTTCGTAGTGCGAATGGCTGTCGAAGTGCGCGCGCGCGTCCGCCGCCTTGTGAATCAGGATTTCGATCACCGACTCGCTGCTCACCACGATCGGGCGGTTCGACAGCGTGTGCGGACAGACCGGGACCAGGCCGATGACGTTCAGGCTGGGATGCAGAATCGGCCCGCCGGAAGAAAGCGCGTACGCGGTCGAGCCGGTGGGAGAGGCCACGATCAGCCCGTCCGAGCGCAGGTTGTAGACGAACTGCCCGTCGATGTGCACCTCGATCTCGATCAGGCTGCCCTCTGCGCCCTTGTTCACCGACACGTCGTTGAATGCCAGCACGTCCAGCACCTGGCGTTCGCCGCTCACCACCGCAGCCTGCAGCAGCATGCGCGTTTCGGTGATGTAACTGCCGTCGAGGATGGAACCGATGGCCTCGAACATGGTCTCCATCGACAGATCGGTGAGAAAGCCGAGCCGCCCCTGGTTGATCCCGACCAGCGCCACGTTGTAAGGCGCAAAGGTGCGCGCGATGTTGAGCATGGTGCCGTCTCCGCCGATGACGATGGCAAGTTCGGCGGTACGGCCGACCTCTTCGAGCGGCAGCACGGTGTGATTGTTCTTGCCGATGTGCGCGGCCGTCAGCGGATCGAGCACGATCCTGACGCCCCGCCCATTCAGAAAATCCGCCAGCCGCAGGAGCGGTTCGGCGATCTCGGGGCTCTTGTACTTGCCGATCAGGGCGATGGTCTTGAATGCGTTCGACATGCCCCGAATTAAAGCACATTTCCCTCCGAACCGCCGGTTCCGGAGGCACTTGCAACGACGGCTACTTCGACCCCGGAAAGCTTTGTAGAATGGCCACATGGCAACGAATGATTCCATGCCGAGCGAGCGAGCGCAGATCCTGCTGAAAATGCTGGTCGAGCGCTACATTGCCGACGGGCAGCCGGTCGGATCGCGGGCGCTTGCCAAGTTTTCCGGACTCGACCTCAGCCCGGCGAGCATCCGCAACATCATGGCGGACCTCGAAGAACTGGGTTTCATCGCCAGCCCTCACACTTCCGCCGGCCGCATACCGACGCCGCGCGGCTACCGCTTCTTCGTGGACACGCTGCTCAAGGTCAGGCCGCTCGACCAGGTGGAGATCAACCAGCTGGAGGGCCAGTTGCAGCCCGATAACACCCAGAAGCTGGTGTCGCAGGCCTCGCACCTGCTTTCCGATCTCACCCGCTTCGCCGGCGTGGTGATGACGCCCAAGCGCAGGAGCGCCGCGTTCCGACACATCGAGTTCCTGAGCCTGTCGGAAAAGCGCATCCTGCTGATCATCGTCGCCCCCGACGGCGACGTTCAGAACCGCATCCTCCTCACCGATCGCGCGCACAAGCCCTCGGAACTTACCGAAGCCGCCAACTTCCTGAATCAGAACTTCGCCGGGTTGACGTTCGACGAGATCAAGGCGCGCATCCAGGACGAACTGCGCAAGCTGCGCGAGGACATGACGCGGCTCATGACCCAGGCGCTCGAGGCCGGCACCGAGGTGATGAACCAGAACTCGGAGGATTACGTGCTTTCCGGGGAGCACAACCTGCTGCACGTGCAGGATCTGTCGTCGAACATGGCGAGCCTGAGGCGGCTGTTCGACATGTTCGAGCAGAAGACCGGCCTGTTGCAGCTGCTGGACATCAGCAGCCGCGCGCACGGAGTGCAGATTTTCATCGGCGGCGAATCCGGCCTGGTGCCGCTGGACGAGTGCAGCGTGGTGACCGCACCCTACGAAGTCGACGGCCAGGTGGTCGGCACGGTGGGCGTGGTCGGCCCCACCCGCATGGCCTACGAGCGCGTGATCCCGATCGTGGAGATCACCGCTAAGCTGCTTTCGAGCGCGCTCTCACAACATTGAATATTTGCAAGAAGCACGAGGCCCGAACCAAGACCTCCGGGCGTTGCGCGCTCCTCAAGCTGCCTCACCCCTCACGCCTATGTCCTTTCTTGCCGAACCCAAGTTCCAGCACGGCACGATCGCCAGGACCGGCATCCTGCTGATCAACCTCGGGACGCCCGCCGCACCGACCGCCAGTGCGGTGAAGCCGTACCTGAAGCAGTTTCTGTCCGATCCGCGCGTGGTCGAGATACCGCGGCTGGTGTGGTGGCCGATCCTCAACGGCATCATCCTCAATACCCGGCCGAAGCAGTCGGCCGCGAAGTACGCAAAGATCTGGACCAAGGACGGTTCACCGCTGAAGGTCCACACCGAAAAACAGGCGATGCTGTTGAAGGGTTATTTAGGCGAGCGCGTGAAGACCCCGCACAGCGTCGCCTGGGCGATGCGCTACGGCGAACCGTCGATCGGCACTGTCCTGGGCGAACTGCGCGGCCAGGGATGCGACCGCATGCTGGTGCTGCCGCTGTACCCGCAGTACGCGGCGAGCGCCACCGCCAGCGCCTTCGACGCGGTGTTCGATGCAATCAAGAGAATGCGCAATGCGCCGGCGCTGCGGCTGGTCAAGCACTACCATGACCATCCCGGCTATATCGCCGCGCTGGCAAAAAACGTCAACGATTACTGGATGGTGAACGGCCGGCCGGACAAGCTGGTGATGAGCTTTCACGGCGTGCCCCGCTTCACGCTGGATCGTGGCGACCCCTATCACTGCGAGTGCCACGTGACCGGGCGGTTGCTGGCTCAGGAACTGGGGCTCAAGCCCGAGCAATATGTGGTGACTTTCCAGTCGCGCTTCGGCCGCACCGAATGGCTCAAGCCTTACACCATCGATACCATCGGAACGCTGGGCAAGCGCAAGACTTCTCGAGTGGACGTGGTGTGCCCGGGATTCGTATCCGATTGCCTGGAAACCCTGGAGGAGATCGGCATCGAGAACAAGGCCGCCTTCCTCAAGGCGGGGGGCAGGGAATTCCACTACATCCCCTGCCTGAACCAGCGTCACGAATGGATCCAGGCGCTGTCCCGCATCGCCGCGGAAAACCTGCACGGCTGGGCATCCACCGACTGGGATCAGGCCCCGGCACTGCGCGCCGCTGCGGAGAGCCGCACCCGCGCGATTGCGATGGGCGCGAAAAACTAGCTCGGTTACAGCAGCGTCGCGCCCTGGCTGCGGCCGTGGTCGGTTTTGCGTTGCGCTTTCCTGCGTTCGCGCCTGAGACCAAAAAGTAAGCCCTTCCTCGCGCGATGAGCTCCTGAATTCAGACGGCGGGCGGGCCGGGTTCAGCGTCGGGCCAGGGTTGAAATAGCGGTGGCGGACCCCGATATCATTAAGAGTTTGCATTCAGGAGGAGTTGATGCAGGACCAGGAAAATGTGGCGGCCGTGCCGCAGAACGACAACGGCGCGGCCTCGCCGACGGCGAAGGACGCGGCAAATGACGCCCGGGCAGTCGAGACCATGCCGGGTATCGAAGAGTTGCTGAAGAAAGCCGAGCTTGCGGCCCAGGAACACCACGATGCCTGGCTGCGCGCCAAGGCCGAGGGCGACAACGTGCGCAAGCGCGCGCAGACCGACATTGCCAATGCCCACAAGTACGCCCTCGAGGGTTTCGCCGGCGAACTGCTGGCGGTACGCGACAGCCTGGAGGCGGCGCTCGCTTCCGGCGATGCCGCTGCGGATGCGCTGAGAAGCGGCGTGGAGTTGACGCTGAAACAGCTGACCAGCGCGTTCGAGAATTTTTCCATTAAGGAAATCAACCCGTTAGGAGAAAAGTTCGACCCTCACAAACACCAGGGCATCGGCGTGGTGGAGGCCGATGCCGACCCCAATACCGTGGTCAGCGTGCTGCAGAAGGGCTACAGCCTGAACGACCGGGTGATCCGCCCGGCGCTGGTCACCATCGCGAAATCGCGGAACTCTGCTTGATTTTCAAAACAGAAGACCAAATCTTCGCAATCAAAGGCATTTTCACTTTCGAACAAAGGAAAGACCATGGGAAAGATTATCGGTATTGACCTCGGCACCACGAATTCCTGCGTGGCCGTGATGGAGAACGGCCAGCCCAAGGTGATCGAGAACTCCGAAGGCGCGCGCACCACGCCCTCGATCGTCGCCTACATGGAAGACGGCGAGGTGCTGGTGGGTGCGCCGGCCAAGCGCCAGGCGGTCACCAACCCCAAGAACACGCTGTTCGCGGTCAAGCGTCTGATCGGCCGCCGCTTCACCGAAAAGGAAGTGCAGAAGGACATCGACCTGATGTCCTACAAGATCATCCAGAACAGCAACGGCGACGCCTGGATCGAGGTGCGCGGCAAGAAGATCGCCCCGCCCGAAGTGTCCGCGCAAGTGCTGCTGAAGATGAAGAAGACCGCCGAGGACTATCTCGGCGAGCCGGTCACCGAGGCAGTGATCACCGTGCCCGCCTACTTCAACGATTCGCAACGCCAGGCCACCAAGGACGCCGGCCGCATCGCCGGGCTGGAGGTCAAGCGCATCATCAACGAGCCGACCGCGGCGGCGCTCGCCTTCGGCATGGACAAGAAGGAAGGCGACCGCAAGATCGCGGTATATGACCTGGGCGGCGGCACGTTCGACATCTCGATCATCGAAATCGCGGTAGTGGACAAGGAACACCAGTTCGAGGTGCTCTCGACCAATGGCGACACCTTCCTCGGCGGCGAGGACTTCGACCAGCGGCTGATGGACTATCTCGCCGACGAGTTCAAGAAGGAACAGGGAATTGACCTGCGCAAGGACGTGCTCGCGCTGCAGCGTCTCAAGGAAGCGGCCGAGAAGGCCAAGATCGAGCTGTCGTCCAGCCAGCAGACCGACATCAACCTGCCGTACATCACCGCCGATGCCTCGGGGCCCAAGCACCTGGCGATCAAGATCACCCGCGCCAAGTTCGAAAGCCTGGTCGATGAACTGATCCAGAAGACGGTGGAACCCTGCCGCATCGCCATCAAGGATGCCGGGGTGAAGATCTCCGACATCTCCGACGTGATCCTGGTGGGCGGCATGACCCGCATGCCGAAGGTCGAGGAGAAGGTGAAGGAAATTTTCGGCAAGGAACCGCGCAAGGATGTGAATCCTGATGAAGCAGTCGCAATCGGCGCGGCGATTCAGGCCGGCGTGTTGCAGGGCGACGTCAAGGATGTTCTGCTGCTCGACGTCACGCCGCTCAGCCTGGGCATCGAAACCCTGGGCGGGGTGATGGCCAAGCTGATCCAGAAGAACACTACGATTCCGACCAAGGCGCAGCAGGTGTTCTCGACCGCCGACGACAACCAGACGGCGGTAACGATCCATGTGCTGCAGGGCGAGCGCGAAATAGCCTCCGGCAATAAGAGCCTCGGCCAGTTCAACCTGTCCGACATCCCGCCGGCGCCGCGTGGACTGCCGCAGATCGAAGTCACCTTCGACATCGACGCCAACGGCATCCTGCACGTCTCGGCCAAGGACAAGGCCACCGGCAAGGAAAACAAGATCAAGATCCAGGCCAATTCGGGTCTCAAGGAAGACGAGATCCAGCGCATGGTTAAGGACGCCGAGGCGCACGCCGACGAGGATCACAAGGCCCGCGAGCTGGTGGAAGCGCGCAACCAGTGCGACGCGCTCATCCACGCGGTGAAGAAATCGCTCACCGAGCATGGCGACAAGGTCTCCGCGGACGAGAAGTCCAGCATCGAAGCGGCGATCAAGGCGGCGGAAGAAGCCATCAAGGGCGGCGACAAGGACGCGATCGAGGCCAGGTCCAAGGCCTTGGCGGAAGCGTCGCACAAGCTGGCGGAGAAGATGTACTCCCAGCAGCAGGCGCAGGGCGGCGCTGCCCGGCCCGAGCCCGAATCCGGGGGCGCCAAGCCCGAGGACGGCAACGTGGTGGATGCGGAATACGAGGAAGTGAAGGACCAGAAGAAATCCGCGTCATAGCGTAAGGCGTAAGGCGTGAGGGGTGAGGCGGATTTCCGGCTCACCCCTTGCGTCGTCTGGAAAAGAAATATAGCGACGACCCTGCTAAGAAGGAACTGAATGTCGAAACGCGACTATTACGAGGTGCTCGGCGTCAATCGCGACGCTTCCGAAGAGGGAATCAAGAAGGCCTACCGGAAGCTGGCGATGAAGCACCATCCGGACCGCAATCCGGACAACCCGAAATCCGAGGAGTTGTTCAAGGAGGCGAAGGAAGCCTACGAAGTGCTTTCCGACGCCGGCAAGCGCGGCGCCTACGATCAGTACGGCCACGCCGGGGTCGATCCGCAGGCCGGAATGGGGGCGGGAGCCGCCGGTGCGGGCTTCGGCAGTTTCGCCGACGCCTTCGGCGATATCTTCGGCGACGTCTTCGGTGCGGGGCGCCAGCGTTCCAACGTCCACCGCGGCGCCGACCTGCGCTACAACCTGGAGATCTCGCTGGAAGAAGCGGCACGCGGCACCGAGACCCGGGTGCGCATCCCGACCATGGAGGAGTGCGAGACCTGCGGCGGTTCGGGCGCGAAACCCGGCACGCAGCCGATGACCTGTCCGACCTGTGGCGGCCAGGGTCAGGTGCGCATGACCCAGGGGTTCTTCTCGATCCAGCAGACTTGCCCGAAATGCCACGGCAGCGGGAAAGTCGTGCAAAGTCCCTGCGCCACCTGCAACGGCGCGGGCCGGGTCAAGCGCCAGAAGACGCTGTCGGTCAAGATCCCCGCCGGCATGGACGAGGGCGACCGCATCCGCCTTTCCAGGGAAGGCGAAGCCGGGGTCAACGGCGGTCCGTCAGGCGATCTGTACGTGGTGATCCACATCCGTCCGCACGAGGTGTTCAGCCGCGAGGGCAACGACCTGCACTGCGAGATGCCGATCAGCATCACCAAGGCGGCGCTGGGCGGGGAGATCGAGATTCCGACACTGGACGGTTACGCCAAGATCAGGATTCCACCGGAGACCCAGACGGGGAAGATTTTCCGTCTGCGCGGCAAGGGCATCAAGGGCGTGCGCAGCAACGCTTACGGCGACCTGCTCTGCCACGTGGTGTTGGAAACGCCGGTGAACCTCACGCCGCGGCAGAAGGAATTGCTGAAGGAACTGGAAGAGATCAACGAGCGCGACAGCGGCCGCCACAACCCGCGTGCCAAAAGCTGGATGGACCGCGTGAAGGAATTCTTCGCCGAATAGAATTCGCGACTTCGAAGACAAAGGGCCGCTGGTGCGGCCCTTTTTCATGCTGACGATGCGGCGTTACTTACGGCGCCAGGTCGTGCCTGCGGGACCGTCCTCGAGCACTATCCCGGCTGCAAGCAGTTTGTCACGGATGCGGTCGGATTCGGCAAAGTTCTTCGCCATGCGTGCTGCCCTACGTTTCTCAATCATGCGGTCAATCGATTCAGGCGTATGAGTCACGGTACCCGTTGCCTGCAGCACCGCATCGTCCAACATTACATGCGCGTGGCCGGTGAGTGGTCCCTTTGTCGACGCACTTCCTCCCTGCAAGAAGTCCACGGGATCACGCTGGAGTATGCCCAGAACGCTGCCGAGTGATTTGAGCAGCACGGCCGCGCGGGCCGATTTCGAACGATTCACCTCGTTGGCAAGATCGAACAGCACCGCCATCGCTTCCGGGGTATTGAAGTCGTCGTTCATCGCCGCGTGGAAGCGCGCCGCCTGCGGCTCGTTCCAGTCCACATTGCCGGCCTGCGCCGGCACCGCTTTCAGCGCGGTATAGAGCCGGGTCAGCGCCTGCCTGGCGTCATCCAGGTGCTGGTCGGAGTAGTTCAGCGGGCTGCGATAGTGCGCGCGGACGATGAAAAACCGGACGACCTCGGCATCGTACTTCGCCAGCACTTTGCGCACGGTGAAGAAATTGCCGAGCGATTTCGACATCTTCTCGTTGTCCACGCGCACGAAGCCGTTGTGCATCCAGTAGTTCACGAACGCGTGGCCGTGCGCGCCCTCCGACTGGGCGATCTCGTTCTCGTGATGCGGAAACTGCAGATCCTGGCCGCCGCCGTGGATGTCGAAGTGCTCGCCAAGGTAGCGTTCGCTCATCGCCGAGCACTCGATGTGCCATCCGGGCCGCCCCTCGCCCCAGGGCGAATCCCAGGCCGGCTCGCCCGGCGTTGCCGATTTCCACAGCACGAAATCGAGCGGATCGCGCTTGTTGGCATCGACTTCCACGCGCTCGCCGGCGCGCAGTTCGTCCAGCGTCTTGCCGGACAGCTTGCCGTAGCCGGGGAATCCGTGCACCGAGTAATACACGTCGCCGTTCTGTGCCTGGTAGGCCAGGCCCTTGTCGATCAGCGCGGCGATAAGCAGCACCATCTGCGGGACGTTAGCGGTGGCGCGCGGTTCGATATCGGGCTTCTGCACGCCGAGCGCAGCCGCGTCCTGGTTCATCGCCTCGATGAAACGCGCGGTCAACTTCTCGATGGGTTCGTTGTTCTCGGCGGCACGCTTGATGATCTTGTCGTCGATGTCGGTGATGTTGCGCACATAAGTGGTGTCGAAGCCGCCGGCGACCAGCCAGCGCTTGACCACGTCGAATACCACCATCACCCGCGCGTGGCCAAGGTGGCAGTAGTCGTACACGGTCATCCCGCACACGTACATTCCCACCTTTCCGGCGAAAATCGGGGTAAAAGTCTCCTTGGCGCGAGTGAGCGAGTTATAAATCTTCAGCATCGGGAATCATTCTGGGTCGGGTGCACGGCGCCGCCAAACGGGGCCGGCAGGCCTGGGCGCTCTCGGATTGTCAAACAGGGCGCCCTGCTGATAGAATCTACTATTATTTACAATAACCTACCGTTTCTTATTGAGGTAAAGTTTAGCACATGAGCCGATTGCAAACCGCAGCGCTGGGCGCCGCACTGCTCGCACTTGCACTGCAGTGCGGATTGGCGGTCGCCGACAACTACGACGACGCCAGCCGTTTGTTCAAGCAGGGCAACCATGCGGCCGCGCTGGAAAAGATCGAGGCCGCGATCGCCGCCAATCCGCGCGACGCGCGCGCACGCTTCCTCAAGGGACTGATCCTCACCGAGCAGAACAAACCGAACGACGCGATCAAGGTTTTCACGGCCCTGACCGACGATTACCCGGAGTTGCCCGAACCCTACAACAATCTTGCCGTCCTGTATGCCTCGCAGGGGCAGTACGACAAGGCGCGCAAATCGCTCGAGATGGCGATCCGTACGCATCCGAGTTACGCCATCGCGCACGAGAACCTCGGCGACGTTTACGCCAAGATGGCGAGCGAAGCCTACGACAAGGCATTGCAGCTGGACCGCGGCAACGCCGCCGCGCAAACCAAGCTGGCGATGATCAAGGATCTGTTCTCCAGCAGTGTGGTACCGGGCAAGGGGACTTCGCAGGCGGGCGTAACCGAAGCCACGCTTGCGGCCGCGGCAACACCCGACGCAAAGGACAAGAAGCAGCCGTCGCCGAACCCACCTGCACCGGGCAAGGCGGAAACCGAGGCGGTGCTCGCTGCGGTGAAGGGCTGGGCCAAGGCCTGGTCGGCGAAGGATGCGGATGCGTACCTCGCCCACTACGCGCCCGGCTTCCAGGTACCCGGCGGCGAGCCGCGCGCGGCCTGGGAAGCCGCCCGGCGCGATCGCATCACCAAGCCGAAATCGATCGAAGTCACGGTGGGCTCGCCGAAAGTCTCCTTCGACGCGAATGGCCGGGCCATCGTGAGCTTTCGCCAAGGTTACAAGTCCGACACGTTGAACATCTCTGGCGCCAAGACGCTGACGCTCACGAAGAACAACGATCGCTGGCTGATCGTCCAGGAAAGAATGAACTAAGTGAGCGCCCCGTCTCGCCAACATCAGGCAGGTTCGAGGCCGACGCTGGCACAGGCGCTGGTGGCAATCGCCGCGGCCGGTGCATCGTATGCCTGGGCAATGGGACTGGGCCCGCCGGCGGTGGCACGCCAGCTCGCCGCGCCCGAGGCCATGCTGGTGCGGGCGCTGCTGGACATAGGCGAGAGCAGATTCTCTTCCGCGCTCGAACGAATAGACAATCTGCTGGCGTCGAACCCCAATTTCCGCCTGGCGCAGCTGGTGAAAGGAGACCTGCTGCTCGCGCGTTCCCGCCCTATCAACAGCATCGGCAACGCTTCCGGCGCTCCCTCCGACCAGGTCGACGGTTTGCGCCAGGAAGCGCGCGCGCGGCTGGCGCGCTATCAGATCGAGACTCCGCGCGAGCTCGCGCCGCGATACCTGCTGCAAATGCCGCAGAAACAGAAGTACGCGCTGGTCCTCGATTCGGCCAAATCGACGCTGTTCGTATTCGAGAACACCGGCGGCGCGGCGCGTTACGTGGCCGACTACTACGTGACCATTGGCAAGAACGGACTGGAAAAGCTGCGCGCAGGCGACAAGCGCACGCCGATCGGCGTTTACCACGTGGTCAGCCAGTTGCCCAGGGAAAAACTCACCGATTTTTACGGCAGCGGCGCATTCCCAATCAACTATCCGAACGAGTGGGACCGCGTGCGCGGCCGTGACGGCTACGGCATCTGGCTGCACGGAACCTCGCGCGACACCTATAGCCGGCCGCCGCGCGCCAGCGACGGCTGCATCGTGCTCGCCAACGCCGATCTGCAGGCGCTCGCCCGCAAACTGCAAATCGGGTCCACGCCGGTGGTGATCGCCGATGCGCTCGACTGGGCCAGGCCCGGCGAAGTCGAAGCATTGCGAACCGATCTGCTGACCTCCATCGAACGCTGGCGGCACGACTGGGAAAGCCGCAACACCGAAACCTACCTGCGGCATTACGCCAGGAAATTCTCCTCCAACGGCATGACTCTGGCGCAGTGGTCGGCGCAGAAGCGCCAGGTGAACGCCTCCAAGGCCTGGATCAAGGTGCAGTTGTCCGACGTGTCGCTGTTGCTCTATCCGGGCAAAGAAGAAATTGCCGTCGCCACTTTCGAGCAGGATTACGCCAGCAGCAATCTCTCCAACCGGATGAAGAAACGCCAGTACTGGATCAAGGAAGGCGGCAGGTGGCGGATCGTATACGAAGGGGCAGCCTGAAGTCAGTGCTGAGTACTGCGTGCCGCGTGCCGCGTCGAAAACCATATCGCAAGGACATCGAATGAGGAAGCTATTGGGCGCGATCTGCGCTCTTTTGTTGAGCAGCACGGTCGTCATCGCCGCCAACCCGCAGGTGGAACTGAAGACCAATCTCGGCACCATCACCGTCGAGCTTTATCCCGACAAGGCACCGCAGGCGGTGAAGAACTTCCTCGAGTACATGCAAAGCGATTTCTACAAGGGCACGGTATTCCATCGCGTCATCCCCGGATTCATGATCCAGGGCGGCGGCTTCTCGCAGGACTTCACCCAGAAGCCCACCCGCGATCCGGTCCAGAACGAAGCGGCCAACGGGCTGAAAAACGACACCGGGACCATCGCGATGGCGCGAACGCCGAATCCACACTCCGCGACCGCGCAGTTCTTCATCAACGTCGCCGACAATGCGTTCCTGAACCATACCGCTCCGACCACGCGCGGATACGGCTATGCAGTTTTCGGAAGAGTGGTAAAGGGAATGGACGTGGTCAACAAGATCGCCCAGCTTGCGACCGGACCGGGCGGCCCTTTCCCTCAGGATGTGCCGCGACAGGAAGTGGTGATTCAGGACGTCAGACTGGTGGAGGCGAAATGAGCCGCGTGAAACTGCAAACCTCGCTGGGTGACATCGTCCTCGAGCTCGATGCCGCAAAGACGCCCGGCAGCGTGGAAAACTTCCTGCAGTACGTCAACGACGGGTTTTACGACAACACCGTCTTCCATCGCGTGATCAACGGCTTCATGGTCCAGGGCGGCGGATTCGAACCCGGCATGAAACAGAAGACCACTAGGGCGCCGATCAGGAACGAGGCCGAAAACGGACTCAAGAACGACGCCTACACGGTTGCCATGGCGCGCACCCCCAACCCGCACTCGGCAACCGCGCAGTTCTTCATCAACGTCGCCGACAACGATTCCCTCAACTTCCGTGCCGCCACCACGGAAGCCTACGGCTACTGCGTGTTCGGGCGCGTGGCCGAGGGCCGCGAAGTAGTCGACAAAATTAAAGGTGTGGCCACCGGCAGCAGCGGAATGCACCAGGACGTCCCGAAAGAAGACGTCGTCATCAAGAAAGCCGAAGTTGTAGAAAAAGGATGAAGGCGACAACACGCCCGGAGGGCTTGTTGCGGCGCAGGCTAACCTTTAGCCGTGCGAAGCTCGGATCAAGGTTATGCCGAAGGCAAAGGATGAAGGATGAAGTAAAACCAACCACTACGCCACCAAGACACCAAGAGAACCGGATTCAGATCATCGGCTGCCCTTGGTAGCTTGCTGTTAGCTTTGTGGTTGCCTGGGCGCGCATTAATCCTTCCGCCTTCATCCCTCATCCTTCATCCTTGCCTTCAGTGCCCTTCACTCTTTTTATCTCCGACCTGCATCTATCTCCCGACCGGCCGGCGGCGACCAAGGCGCTGATGCGCTTTCTGCGCGACACCGCACCTGCGGCCGAGGCCTTGTACGTGCTCGGCGACTTGTTCGAGTACTGGATCGGCGACGACGGACTCGATCAGCCGTTCAACCGGGAGGTCGCGGACGCATTCCTCGCCCTGGCCGGTCGCGGCGTGCGCCTGAGTTTCATGCACGGCAATCGCGACTTCCTGATCGGCACCCGGTTCGCGCGCGAAAGCGGCATGCAACTGCTGTCCGACCCGACCTTGATCAACCTGTACGGTCCGCCCACCCTGCTGATGCACGGGGACACGCTGTGCAGCGACGACGTGGAGTATCAGAAGTTCCGCGCCATGGTGCGCAACCCCGCCTGGCAGCAGGCCTTCCTCGCCAAGCCGCTGGCCGAACGCGTGCGCATGGCGCAAGACGTTCGCGGCCAGAGCGAGCAGGCCAAGCAGGTGAAGGACATGGCGATCATGGACGTGGCGCCGGCAACGGTCGAGGAGGTGCTGAGGAGCCACGCCTACCCGCGGCTGATCCACGGCCACACCCACAGGCCGGCGCGGCACGAGCAGGTCGTCGACGGCCGCCGTTGCGAACGCTGGGTGCTGGCCGACTGGTACGAACAGGGGTCGTACCTGCTTTGCGATGCGGCCGGTTGCCGCGCCGTACCGATCTAGGGAAGCTCTGCATAGGTCCCGCATGCGCGACCGAGGCGATTCGGGTCGAGGGCAAGACGGCGAGGACGCCGTGTAGCCGGACGGCTGTGACTCGTTAGCGGTACGCCCGTTTGCGGGAGCAGCCGTACAAGCGCTCCGTTTACATTGATTGACACAGCCTCCATGCGCTCCTACCCGCCCCGAAGCTACGCTCGCCGAGTCCGGAGCGCACATAAGGAGGAGCCGACGCTGACATCGGCCCGAATCGCCCGGTCCCTCGAAAGAGTCGAAGTATTATTGGGTTGTGCCAGGTGCGGCGCCTGCGTTGTTACGCTCCTTGTTGGGGCTTCAGCCGCAACTGCGAAGCGCGAGCGCGCAGGCGGAGCAGGTTCCGCCGGCCTTGGCCGGTGGATGCGACCCGGAGTCGCTCGCATTGCACGCCGGTCATGTGCGCTCGATGGCACGCCTACGCGGTCACATCCCCGGAGGGGCCCCTGTTCCGCGCTCCGGCGTGCCTAGCAGTCATCCGCACCTGGCGCAACGCGCGTCGCGGGACCTATGCAGAGCTTCCCTACTAACCGGCGCTACACCTTCGACAGACCGCGCGCCAAGTCGGCCTTGATGTCCGAGACGGCTTCCAGGCCCACCGCGATGCGCAGCAAGCCCTCGCCAATTCCCGCCGCCTTGCGCGCCTCCGGCGCAATGCGCCCGTGCGTGGTGCTGGCCGGATGGGTGATCGTGGTCTTGGTATCGCCGAGGTTCGCGGTGATGGAAATCAACTGGGTCGAATCCACCACCTTCCACGCCGCTTCACGCCCGCCCTTCACATCGAAAGAAACGATCCCGCCGCCGCTCTTCTGCTGGCGCATCGCCAGTGCATGCTGCGGATGCGAAGCCAGTCCCGGGTAATAAACGCGTTCCACTTTCGGGTGCTGCTCCAGCCACTGTGCCAGCTCAAGCGCCCCCTTGGAGTGTGCCTGCATGCGCAGGCCCAGCGTCTCCAGGCCTTTCAGGATCACCCAGGCATTGAACGGCGACAGCGTCGGGCCGCAACTGCGCAGGAAAGCGGTCATGCCGTCGAGAATCAACTCGCGCGTGCCCAGCACCGCGCCGCCAAGTACCCGGCCCTGGCCGTCCAGATACTTGGTCGCGGAATGCATGACGATGTCGGCGCCGAGTTCGAGCGGCCGCTGCAGCGCCGGGCTGCAGAAGCAGTT
This sequence comes from Pseudomonadota bacterium, assembly GCA_038040175.1. Classification (GTDB taxonomy): domain Bacteria; phylum Pseudomonadota; class Gammaproteobacteria; order Burkholderiales; family JACQAP01; genus JACQAP01. Next base: position 17,794 of record JBBPIT010000055.1, read on the forward strand.
GTCCACCACCAGCAGCGCGCCGTGCCGGTGCGCCACATCGGCCAACGCCGCCACGTCGGAAATCTCGGTCAGCGGATTGGAGGGCGTTTCAAGGAACAGCAACCGCGTGTTCGGCCGCATCGCCTGTTCCCATGCGGCTACGTCGGTCGCCGGCACGAACGTGGTGTCGACGCCGAAGCGCTGCATCATGTTGCCGAACAACTGCACGGTCGCGCCGAAAATGCTGCGCGATGAGACGATATGGGTGCCGGCCTTCATCAGCGCCATCACGCAGCCGAGGATCGCCGACATGCCGGATGCGGTGGCGATGCAGCACTCCGCGCCCTCCAGCGCGGCGAGGCGCTCCTGAAATGCGCTCACCGTGGGATTGGTGTAGCGCGAGTACACCATTCCCGGATCCTCGCCGGAAAAACGCGCCGCCGCCTCGGCTGCGTCCTTGAAAACGAAGCTCGACGTCAGATACAGCGCTTCCGAATGTTCGTTGAACTGGCTGCGGTGTATGCCCGCGCGCACCGCCAGCGTTTCCAGTTCCAGTTCGTCCCACCTCATTGCATTATCCCGTTCGTGTTGCGCGCCGCATTCGCGGCTGCCGGAAAAAAGAAAACCCGCTTGAGCTTTCGCTAAGCGGGTCCGGAATCCGACACACGCTTTAGCAGTATTTGTTACGCGCCCGCAAGCTGTTCGTCAAATCGGCGCGAAGTCACACGCTACTCCGGGCGCCCGGGGCTGTCAATCGCCGGCGCCGGGGCAGGGACTAGGGAAGCTCTGACCAGGTTCCACATGCGCGACCGAGGCGATTCGGGTCGAGGGCAAGACGGCGAGGACGCCGTGTAGCCGGACGGCTGTGACTCGTTAGCGGTACGCCCGTTTGCGGGAGCAGCCGTACAAGCGCTCCGTTTACATTGATTGACACAGCCTCCATGCGCTCCTACCCGCCCCGAAGCTACGCTCGCCGAGTCCGGAGCGCACATAAGGAGGAGCCGACGCAGGGCGCCCGCTCAGGGCGGAGCAGGTTCCAAGCGTTGTGTGCTTGGATGCGACCCCGGAGCGGGATGCATCGTGGCGAATGTGCGCGTGCTTGTGCGTGCCTTCGCGGTCACATCCCCGGAGGGGCCCCTGTTCCGCGCTGCGGCACGCGGCCCGAATCGCCCGGTCCCTCGAAAGAGTCGAAATGTCATTGGGTTGTGCCAGGTGCGGCGCCTGCGTTGTTACGCTCCTTGCTGGGGCTTCAGCCGCATCTGCGGAGCGACGCCTAGCAATCATCCGCACCTGGCGCAACGCGCGTCGCGGAACTTGATCAGAGCTTCCCTAGAGGTCTATTCGGCAGTCGCCAGGTTCAGGTCCAGTTGGGTGACGTTGGCCTCGCGGCGCGACAACTCGCCGTCGTTGCGCTGCGCCTCGACGTCGGCAAGGTACTCCGGCGTGATGTCGCCGGTGACATAGACGCCGTTGAAGCACGAGGTCTCGAAATGCTCGATCTTCGGATTGACCGAGCGCACGTCGTCGATCAACGCATCCAGATCCTGGTAAATCAGGCGGTCGGCGCCGATCTCGCGGGCGATCTCCTCGTCGGTGCGGCCGGTGGCGATGAGCTCGCGCGAGGTTGGCATGTCGATCCCGTACACGTTGGGATAGCGCACCGGCGGAGCCGCGGACGCGAAATAGACCTTGCGCGCGCCGGCGTCGCGCGCCATCTGCACGATCTCCCGGCTGGTAGTGCCGCGCACGATCGAATCATCCACCAGCATCACTTTCTTGCCCTTGAATTCCATGCCGATGGCGTTCAGTTTCTGGCGCACCGATTTCTTGCGCACTTCCTGACCCGGCATGATGAAGGTGCGGCCGATGTAGCGGTTCTTGATGAACCCTTCCCGGTAAGGCAGCCCGAGATTCTCGGCAAGTTCCATCGCCGAGGGGCGGCTGGAATCCGGGATCGGGATCACCACGTCGATGTCCAGGTCGCGATACTCGCGCTTGATCTTCTCGGCCAGGCTCGCGCCCATGCGCATGCGCGTCTCGTACACCGAAATGCCATCGATCACCGAGTCGGGGCGGGCCAGGTACACGAACTCAAAAATGCAGGGATTGTGCTGGGGATTCGCGGCGCACTGGCGGCTGTAGAAGTTGCCGTCATAATCGATGAATATCGCTTCGCCGGGTGCCACGTCGCGCACCCGCTCGAAACCCAGAGTATCGAGCGCCACGCTCTCCGAGGCCACCAGGTATTCCGCGCCTTTTTCCGTTTTTGCCACGCCCACCACCAGCGGGCGGATGCCGTAAGGATCGCGGAACGCCAGCAGCCCATAACCGGCGATCATCGCCACCACCGCGTAAGCGCCGCGACAGCGGCGGTGCACGCCGGACACCGCCTGGAAGATGGTCGGCGGATCGAGCTGGTAGCCGCTGGCGGCCTCCTGCAGTTCATGCGCGAGCACGTTAAGCAGCACTTCCGAGTCGGAATTGGTGTTGACGTGGCGCAGGTCCTGGCGGAACAGATCGCGCTTGAGTTGCTCGGCGTTGGTGAGATTGCCGTTGTGGCCGAGCACGATGCCGAACGGGGAATTCACGTAAAGCGGCTGGGCTTCGGCGAAGGAGGCGGCGGATCCGGCGGTGGGATAACGGCAATGGGCGATGCCGATGTTGCCGACCAGGTGGCGCATGTCGCGGGTGTGGAACACGTCCCGAACCAGACCGCCGCCCTTGTGCATCTGGAACTTGCTGCCTTCGGCGGTGACGATTCCGGCGGCGTCCTGACCCCTGTGCTGCAGCACCTGCAGCCCGTTATAGAGCAGCTGGTTCGCCGGCGATTTGGCGACAACGCCCAGAATTCCACACATGGTTCAGGCCTCCACACCCACTGGCACCGGCCCGGCAGCTGGCGCAATGCAGGCGCAAGTATAGTCCAATCCGCTCATTCGAAGCTAACCCTGCGGGCCACGTCGCGCGGCAGCCAGGGCTTTACCCACAGTGCCGCCGCCTCCAGTGGCGCCGACAACAGCGCATCGCGCCAGTAAGGCTCGCGCGGCGCCGAAGTCATCCCGCCGAGCAGCACGACGGTCACCGCGATCAACAAGCCGCGCAACAGTCCGAACGCCGCGCCCAGCATCCGGTCCGAGGCGGTAAGTCCCGCGACTTTCACCAGGTGCACGATCAGCGTGCCGGTGAGGCTGAACACCAGCAGGCTGGCGAGCATGACCGCGATGAAACCGAACATCAGCCGCAATCCGGGATTGGTCACCAAATCCGGCAACCAGGTCGCGGTAAACCCCGCCAATTCCTTGGCAATCCAGAATGCCCCGATCCACGAGGCCAGCGCCAGCACTTCACGCACCATTCCGCGCCAGATGCTTATCCCCACCGATACCGCCACGATCGCGATGACGATGAGGTCGAAAACCGTCATCGGGAGCGGTTCACTCCCCGGTGAACCGGGTAGATGGTCATTGCGGGACGGGGATTCAAGGGCGGCGTTCGCATAATCCCCGGTCTGCGAACTCAGTCACCCTGCCGTACCACGGTGGCATCGCCGATCACCAGATTCAGAGAGCGCATGCGCTGGCGCACCTTTTCGGCCGCTTCGCGCGAGTCGTAGGGGCCGACGCGCACGCGCGTCCTTTCGCCGCCGGAACTCTTGATGACCTCGGTGTAGGCCTTGAAATTGTTTTCCTGCAGCTTGCGCTGCAGCGCCCGGGCGTTGGCCGGATTGGAGAATGCGCCGAGTTGCACCACGAAGTCCTCGCTGGTCTTGGCTGGCTGCACCGGTGCCGGCCTGGGTTCGGGCTTGGGCGTCTCGGCCTTGGGCAGCGCTACCGGCGCAGGCGCAGGCAGGACCGGCGGCGCAGTCTCGGTCTCGGCGAGGGGCATGACGGGGCTCGAGGGGGCAACGCCGGCCGGAGCGGTGGTTGCGGGCTGGGAGGATGATTCGGGGCCGGGCAGCGGCGGAATGGTGATGGCGATGTCCTGGTTCAGCGGCTTCGGCTCGCTGTCGAGCAACATCGGCAGAAACACGACGACCAGGAGCACCAGTGCTATAGCCCCCACCAGCCGCCGCCGCGCACGTTTCTTCAGTTGCAGTTCTTCGTCGCTAATCGCTTTCGCCATATCGTTGTGAATCGGCGCCGGATTCACCCGCGCGCTGCCAGCACCGCACCCACCGTGTAGAAGGAGCCAAACACCAAAATTTTATCATTTTGGCCAGCCGATCTGATCGCATGTTGATACGCGCCGACCGGGGTGTCGAACTTTGCCATCGGCACGCCGACCCGCGCCGCTGCCAGCGCCTGCCGGATTCGTTCGGCGTCGGCACCGCGAGGGCCGGAAAGGCCGGCGACAAGCCACTCGTCCACGTCGTCCCGCATCGCTGCCGCCACGCCTTCGATGTCCTTGTCCCTGAGCATCGCGAATACCGCAATCGTCCTGCCGCCGCCGGGCAGCCGCCGTAGACTCGATGCCAGTGCACGGGCAGCCTGCGGGTTATGGCACACATCGAGGATCACCATGGGCCGGCCGGGCAGTACCTGAAAGCGCCCCTGCAACTGCACGTCCAGCAGCCCGCGCCGGATTGCACCCATGTCCACCGGCAACCGGTCCTTCAGTTGCTCCAACGCGGACACAGCGGTGGCGGCGTTTCCGAGCTGATAATCGCCGCGCAGCGCGGGGTACGGCAGCGCCGAACGCTTGCCCAGCGCACTCCAGAACTGCCATTGATTCGGATCGGCATTGAAACCGTAGTCGCGGCCGATCAGATGCAGTTTCGCGCCGATTTCCGCCGCGCGCCCGAGCAGCCCGGCAGGCGCATCCCCCTCGCCACAGATCGCCGGCCGGCCGGCACGGAAAATCCCGGCCTTCTCGGCTCCGATGCTGTCCCGGTTGTTGCCGAGGAATTCCATGTGGTCGAAATCCACGCTGGTCACCACCGCACAATCGGAATCAAATGCGTTCACCGCGTCCAGCCTGCCGCCCAGGCCGACTTCGAGGATGGCAAGATCCACCCGCTCGCGGATGAAAACGTCCATCGCCGCCAGCGTGCCGAACTCGAAGTAAGTGAGCGAGACCTCGCCGCGCGCCTGCTCGATGCGC
>JBBPIT010000056.1:0-22802 GCA_038040175.1 Pseudomonadota bacterium
CACCCTTCACCCTTCACCCTTCACCCTTCACCCTTCACCCTTCACCCTTCACGCCTTCACTCATTCACCCTTCACCCTTCACTCATTCACCCTTCACAAAGAAAAAACCGGCAGGCGCTGAAAGCGCACTGCCGGTTTTGATTTGGTTGCTGCTTTATAGTTGTTGGTGTCTTAGTAGAGCACAACCGGGTTGCCGGGCGAGCCCGTGCCGCCGACTATGCGCAGCGGCGCCCAGATGAACGCGCCTTCCTTGATGCCGGCCTTGACCAGCGACTCGGTGTCGACGTTTTCCAGGTTCCAGATACCGCGGCGGGGCATCATTTCAGTGTGGCAGGGCACTGCGAAGCCGTCGCCATTCTCTCCGAAAGGCTGTGCATCGTTCGCGGAGGTGTCGCCCATTTGCAGCGCGATGTTCTTGGAGGCCATCCACTCGCAGGCGCTGATGCCGAAGCCCGGTTCGCCTTGCGCGAAGATCGCGCGCGCGGCAGCACGTTGCTCGCCGTTCAGCGACTTGTAACGGCCGTTGCCCCAGGTATTGCCCTGACCGGTGTGCAGTGCGACGCAATCCCCGGCTTGCACATCGCTAAGGCCTTGCGCCCTCATCATGCCCTGCATGTCAGCCGCGGTGACGATGCCCGGAGAGTCGGTACTCTTCGGGATCGGCAGCATTTCTGCGGATGAGGAAAGTTTGCCTTGCGACTTGCGGTAGGCAACCGCATCCAGCACCACCAGTCGGCAGACGAAGCCGAGTTCGCCGACGTGCTCCACGCCCAAGGGGCCCATGCCCACCACGCGGCCGCCAGCGCCGCGTTCATAGGAATCCCAGGAGATGCGGCCGTTGTAGAACTGTGGGCCTTTGGAGGTGTTCACGCCGATGTGGCCGGGTCCGTCGAACTGGGTCTGGATCTGGCCGATTTCGGTGGTGACCAACTCGTCGTGATACACCAGCGCGTTCTTGCCGAACGGACCGCCGGTAGGTGTGCCGGGAATGGTCATCTGCCAGCCGCGCGGACCGAATGCCGGCGCCTCACGATGATAGTACTTGCCGATGGTGATGGCCTTGAACTGCTTGACCGTGGCCAGCGCGCGCCTGATGTTGGCCGAATTCTTGGTATGGTTCGCGCTGCCGGCCTTGTCGTCCGCGCCCCACTGCGACGGTCCCCAGTTCAGGGCGGCGTCGTCGACCGGGCCTTTCAACGTTTGTGCCATGGCGGATCCGGCAAACAGCGCCAGGACCACGCCCGAAATGATGGATAACTTCATTGAATCTCCTCCTCCGTGAAGTGACTTTCTTTGAACGCGTTAGATGTACTTTGTGGTTTCCAGCTCTGCCTGGTGGGGCGGGAACTGCGACGTTCTTACCCTGCAGACAGTTGATAAGATGGCATGATCCGGGCCTTTATTGCAAGTTGTAATGCGCTTTATCCTGCCGAAACGCTCGGTGGAGGAATAAATGACGCGGCGCGGCATGACGGTTCGGCGGACCCAGTGGGAGTCGCGCAAGGGCAGAACTTGCTGCGCCTGCGGCGCTAGGCTATCTTTACCGCCATCCGGAATGCCTGATTGATTCTCAAGGGAAACAATGGTGATTACCCAGCAACAAATTCAGTCCTACCACGACAACGGTTACCTGGTGGTCGAAAACGTGCTCGATGCGGCCACAATCGGCCGGATTCGCGAGGTCATCGCCGGCCTTGTCGCCAAGGCGGCCAGCGTCACCGCACACAACGACGTCTATGATCTGGAGCCGACTCACACACCGGAGAATCCACGTGTGCGGCGCATCAAAACCCCCCACAAGGTGGACCCGTTGTTCTGGGACGTGGTCAGGCACCCGAACATGTTGGCCGTCGTGAAGGCGCTGCTCGGACCCAATGTACGGCTGCATGGCTCGAAGCTGAACGTCAAGGCGCCCAAGTACGGCTCGCCGGTGGAGTGGCATCAGGACTGGGCGTTCTATCCGCACACCAACGACGACATCCTCGCGATCGGAGTGATGCTCGATGACGTCGAAGTCGAGAGCGGCCCGATGCTGGTGATGCCGGGTACGCATCGGGTGAACAAGGTCTGGGATCATCATCTGGACGGGCGCTTTGTCGGCGCCATCGATCCAACGCGCACCACCGACCTCGATTACTCGAAAGCGGTCGCCTGCACCGGCAAGGCCGGCACCTGCTCTTTCCATCACGTTCGCCTGGTGCACGGTTCGGCGCAGAACACTTCCGAGCGGCCGCGCAATTTGCTGCTGTACGAATGCGCGGCGGCCGATGCCTGGCCGCTGGTGAATTTCAAGGATCTCGACGAACTCAATAGCCGCATGTTGTGCGGCGAGCCGACGCTCGAGCCGCGGGTCGAGAAAGTGCCGGTGCGCATGCCGCTGCCGCCGGCGCTGGCGCAGGGTTCGATTTACGAGAACCAGACTGTACTGCGCAACCGGTTCTTCGAGGTCAAGGCAGCGACCTGAGCAGTACACGAACAATCGGCGGGCCCGGCCCGCCGTTTTGTTTTTCAGGGATGAGCGGTGCTGCTGCCGGTGCTTCCCGCTTTTCTTCGCAAAGTTGATACCTAACCAGAAAAATCAGGAGGAGCAGTCATGGACGTACGCGCAGCAGTTGCGCACAAGACGGGCGCGCCCCTTGCCATCGAAACGGTGCAGCTCGATGGCCCGAAGTCGGGAGAAGTGCTGGTCGAGATCAAAGCCACCGGCATCTGCCACACCGACGAATACACGCTCTCCGGCGCCGATCCGGAAGGGCTGTTCCCGTCCATCCTCGGGCATGAAGGCGCGGGCGTGGTCGTGGACGTCGGCCCGGGCGTGAAGAGCCTGAAGAAGGGCGACCATGTCATCCCGCTGTACGTACCCGAGTGCCGCGAGTGCGAGTATTGCGTGTCGCAGAAGACCAACCTTTGCCAGTCCATCCGCGTCACTCAGGGCCAGGGCTTGATGCCCGACGGCACCAGCCGCTTCTCGCTGGGCGGGAAGAAATTGCACCACTACATGGGCACCTCGACGTTCTCCAACTACACCGTGGTGCCGGAAATCGCACTGGCGAAGATCCGTGAGGACGCACCGTTCGACAAGGTCTGCTACATCGGCTGCGGCGTTACCACCGGCATCGGCGCGGTAATCAACACCGCGAAAGTCGAGCCGGGCGCCAATGTGGTGGTGTTCGGCCTCGGCGGCATTGGGCTCAACGTGGTGCAGGGCGCGCGCATGGCCGGGGCCAACATGATCGTCGGCGTGGATCTGAACCCGAAGCGGCGCGCACTCGCCGAGAAGTTCGGAATGACCCACTACGTGAATCCGAAGGACATGGCCGAGAGCGAGCTGGTGCCTTACGTCGTCAACCTGACAAAGGGCGGGGCGGATTACAGTTTCGAATGCATCGGCAATGTGAAAGTCATGCGCCAGGCGCTGGAGTGCTGCCACAAGGGCTGGGGCGTGTCGGTGATCATCGGTGTCGCGCCGGCGGGCGCGGAAATCGCGACCCGGCCGTTCCAGTTGGTGACCGGCCGCGTCTGGAAGGGAACGGCCTTCGGCGGCGCGCGCGGCCGCACCGACGTGCCGAAGATCGTGGACTGGTACATGGAAAGGAAAATCAACATCGACGACCTCATCACCCACAGGCTCAAGTTGCAAGACATCAACAAGGGCTTCGACCTGATGCATGCCGGTGAATCGATTCGCTCCGTCGTTGTTTTCTAATGCGGTCAAACCCAACACAGAGGCGCAGAGAACGCAAAGTACGCAGAGAAAGGCGAAGAGAAATTACTGGGTGAACACGGCAAAAGACATCCATTCGGCGCTTACGACTTTAATATCGATTGCCGTGCTTGGATTTTCTCCGTGCTCTCTGCGTCCTCTGCGTCCTCTGCGTCTCTGCGTTGGGTTTTGAATTTCAATGAAGATAATCAGCGAACACAAATGCTTCGGCGGCGTGCAGGGGTATTACGCGCACGCGTCGAAGGAGATCGGGCTGGAAATGAAGTTCGCGGTCTATCAGCCGCCGCAGGCAGCAGCCGGCCGGGTGCCGGTGCTGTATTACCTTGCGGGGCTGACGTGCACAGAGGAGACCTTTGCCATCAAGGCGGGTGCGCAGCGCGTCGCCGCGGAGCTGGGGTTGATGCTCATCGCACCCGATACCAGTCCGCGCGGCGCCAACGTTCCCGGCGAAGCGGATTCATGGGACTTCGGGGTCGGTGCCGGTTTCTATGTGGACGCCACCCGCGAGCCCTGGGCAAGGCACTACCGCATGTACAGCTACGTCACCCGCGAGCTGCCGGAACTGATCGCGGCGAAGTTTCCGGCGGACAGCTCGCGTCAGGGCATCTTCGGTCACTCGATGGGCGGGCATGGCGCGCTGGTCTGCGCGCTGAAGAACCCCGGACAATACCGCTCGCTTTCCGCGTTCGCGCCGATCGCCGCACCGATGCGCTGCCCATGGGGAAAGAAGGCGTTCAAGGGTTATCTCGGTGAGGATCAGGCGCAGTGGCACGAGTACGATGCCAGCGAACTGGTGAAGCGCGCGACGTTTCCCGGCGCCATCCTGGTGGATCAGGGACTGGCGGACAAATTCCTGGCGGATCAGCTCTTTCCGGAAGTGTTCGAAGCGGCGTGCCGCGAGACCGGCCAGAAGCTCACGTTGCGCCGGCGGGAAGTTTACGATCACGGTTACTTTTTCATTTCGACCTTCATGGAAGACCACTTGCGACATCACGCTTCGCAACTGAAAGCTTGAATCAAACCGAAACGCGTAAACACGAAGGGTCACGAAGGAAAAACGAAGTAACACGAAGGAGAAGGACAATAGGAATTCTGTCGGTATGACGACGCACCTACCTTGGGAGCTTGGTGCAGTTTGCGTATCAATGTCCTGAAGCCCGCTGGAGCCTTGGTCCAATTTGCTTCTCCTTCGTGTTGCCTTCGTGACCCTTCGTGTTGAAAGAGGTTAGTGCTTGAGAAGGAGAGGGCAATGCAAAAACTGCTGATATACCAATCGCTGTGGGCGATGGAGCGGCGCCGTCCGGACGGCCAGGAGTGGACGCTCGACCAGAAGTTGAACATGATCCACGGCGCGGGCTTCGACGGCTGCGGCGTGCGCTTCTTCGATTACAAGTACGCGAAAGAGATCACCGATTTCCTGCGCGCCCACAACATGACCTGGCAGGCGCAGTGCTATCCCAAGACCGTGGATGATCTCAAGCCGATCATCGAACACGTCAGGGAGTTGGGCGCGGACCACATCAACCTGCAGCCGGACATCAAGCCTTACAGCCTGGAGGAGTGCATTCCCTACATCGAGGGTTGGCGGCGGATCGCGCACGACGCCGGCATCGCGGTGCACGTCGAAACCCACCGGGATCGCATGACCACCGATCTGTTCTTCACCATGCATCTGCTCGACTGCTTCCGGGACCTGCGCCTTACCGGCGACCTGTCGCATTACGTGGTCGGGCGCGAGTTCGCCTGGCCGATCAGCGAGGAGAATCACGCTCACATGCGCCGGATCATCGACAACTGCTGGGGTTTCCACGGCAGGGTCGCCAGCCGCGAGCAGGTCCAGATCCAGATCAGCTTCCCGCATCACAAGGAATGGGTGGACCTGTTCATGGGCTGGTGGGAGTACGGCTTCCGGAGCTGGCGCAAGCGCGCGCCGAAGGACGCGACGCTGACTTTCCTGTGTGAACTGGGACCGAAGGAGTACGCGATGACCGGTCCCGACGGCTACGAGCTTTCCGACCGCTGGCAGGAGGCGCTGATGATGAAGGATATGATGCGCGCGCAGTGGAACCGCATCGAAGCCGAGGAGCGCGCCGCCCGCGCCGCCTGACCCGCGAATCGCGCTGCTTGAGATAGACGATGTTGAGCGCGGCGATCACGCCGAAGCGATCGAAGATCGGAAAGCAGATGTCCACCACGCCGTTGATGGTGTCGCTCGGGCCTTCGTCATAGCCTTGCTTGCGGATCGCCTCCAGGCGTGTGATCAGCGCCCGCTTGCGCCGGCGCAGCGCGGCGCGAGCCGGGCAGCTCGGAGAGGTACTGGTCCCGTTGCTCTCCGTTCTGAAATGCGGAGATGACTCGCGCCGACACCCGGTCGTCGTGAAAAGCAAAATGCGCCCCCTGCCGCACGGAACAGGTCATCGGTTCCGGCGGTTCCGCCTGCGCCAGCACGACCAGCCGGGCATCGTGGTGCACGCAGAGGTGGTTCGACTGTCCGGTCTGCGCAGCGAGTACCTGAAATGTGCGGCATTGCACAATCCAGCAGCCGGTCCACCCCGGGATGGCGATGCGCCAGTTCGAACAGCCGCAGGGTGAGCACATACGCTGAATCGGGTTGGCGCGCGAGATAGCCGCGCCGGACCAGCACGTCGAGCATGCGGAACAGCTCATTGGGCGTACGCTCCAGCCGCCGGGCGATTTCCTGCAGGTTCCTGCCCTGGGGCTCGGCCGCGAGCAGTTCCAGCATGTCGAGACCCTTCTCCAGAGCGGGGGCGGAGTAGCGCGCCTCCTCGATTGCGGCCGATTTTCGTGTTGACAAGCGGGTACCTCAATTTTTATATTTGAAATACAATTTTATCTGTAAACTTAGGTCGCGTTGCATGATTGCGACTGCACATGAAACGGGAGCGGAATCCGGGGTCGTCGCGGAGGTTGTTTTTTGCGGATTGCAACCTTGACGTCCGTCTGGTGAGGACCAGCTTGTGGTACTCATTCTGTCCGTAGCCAAGACAAGTGTTTCGACACTTGCATAACAACTGGAGGAAATTATGGAAACCTTGCGTCTCGTCAAACGGAATGCCGCCGTTCTCGGCACCTTGCTGGCTTTTTCCGCCGCAGTACATGCAGCCGACCCATCGACTTTCCCGGCACCGGTCGGCGACAGGAGCTTCATTCCCGCGGGCGCAAAGCTGGAACTCATTTTCGACGGCGGCTGCATGCTGACCGAGGGTGTGGCGGCCGGTCACGACGGGATGATCTATTTCAGCGACATCACGTTCACCAAGTTCTGCCGCGATGCCTCGGGTAAGTACGCGCAGGCCGGCAACATCTGGAAATACAACCCGAGGAACGGTGAAACCACGATCTTCCGTTCGCCGAGCGGGATGTCGAACGGTTTGAAATTTGACCGCGAGGGCAATATGATCGCGGCGCTCGGTGCGGATTTCGGCGGCCGGATGCTGATCAAGACCGACATGAAAACCGGCAAGAGCATCATCCTGGCCGGACTCTACGAAGGCAAAGCGTTCAACGCGCTGAACGACGTCACCATCGACGAGAAGGGCCGCATGTATTTCACCGACCCGCGCTACCTCGGCCATGAGCCGGTGATGGCCGATGGATTCGCTGCCTACAGGCTCGATTCGGACGGCACGGTAACCCGCGTGGCCAGCAACTGCGGCAAGTGCAACGGAATTTTGATCTCGCCGGATCAGAAGACCCTGTACATCGTCAGCAATGACAACGGCTGGCTCGAGTTCCAGAACCTGAAGAAAGGCGAGTCCACGGTGCAGAACTCGCACCTGCTCCAGGCCTTTGACGTGGATGCGGACGGAAACCTCAGCAACCGGCGCGTGTTGATCGACTACGGCAAGCTGGACAAGCCGTGCAGCGGCCCGGATGGCATTCTCGCCGACGTAGACGGCAACATCTGGTTGGCCTCTCGTTGCGAACATCGACCGGGCGTGCAGGTGATCAGTCCACAAGGCAAGGAGTTGGCATATATTTCCACCGGCACCGAAATGCCGACCAACATCGGTTTCGGTCGCGGTGCGGATTCCAACCTGTTGTACCTGACCTCGGGCAAGAGCCTTTATAAAATCCGGGTCGGCAAGAAGGGCTATCAACTCCCCTGATTTCCGGGGCGGCAGCAATGGGGTCGCAGGGGCCTTCGAGGTCCCTGCGGCTTTTTTTCAGACAGGAGAGGTTTTCATGAGCGTCGCGCAACCCGTATCTGCAACGAAGATCCGCAAGGCCCTTACGGAGACGCAGGTAGAGGCATTCAATCGCAATGGCTACCACTTTCCGCTGCGCGTGATTACGGAAGCCGAAGCGGTCGGATACCGTCGAAAGATCGAGGCGTTCGAAGCCGTGCACGGGCTGGTAATGCAGACCCCTTACCGCAACAAGCCGCACCTTGTTTTCAGATGGGCCAACGAACTGATCCGCAACCCGCGCATTCTCGACGCGGTCGAGGACCTGCTTGGGCCCGATCTGCTGGTCTGGGGCAGCAGCTTCTTCATCAAGGAACCGCATGATCCGGCCTACGTTTCCTGGCACCAGGATTCCACTTACTGGGGGCTTTCGCATCCGGACATCGTGACCGCCTGGGTGGCGCTGTCGGTGAGTGATCTCCCCAACGGCGCGATGCGGGTCATGCCCGGCAGCCATCTCAAGGACCAGCTTCCGCACACGGACACCTTTGCGCGGGACAATCAGCTGACTCGTGGCCAGGAGGTTGCGGTCGAGGTGGATGAAAAACAGGCCGTGGACCTGTTACTCAGCCCCGGTGAGATGTCGTTGCACCACGTGCGCATAGTGCACGGCTCGGAACCCAATCGCGCCGACTACCGGCGAATCGGTTTGGCAATCCGCTATGTGCCGACCTACGTGCGTCAGACCGCGGGACCGAAGGACAACGCCATGCTGGTGCGCGGCGTGGACCGCTTCCATCATTTCGATTACGAGCCTGCGCCCCGCGTGGATCTCGGCGACGAGGAAGTCGCGACGCACAAGCGCACCACCGAAGAGGCGAACAAGATCCTGTATCGGGGAACGGATAAGGTCAAAAAATAGGGCGCGAGGCCCGAGGTACGAGGCACGAGTCCAGTACAAGAATTCAGCAGGCTGCTCGATGCCACGTGTGAAAGTGTTGTGCAGGTCTCCGATTTCGTTTTGCCTTTACTCGAACCTCGGCCCTCGCGCCTCGGCCCTCCATTCATGATTCTCGAAGTCGCCATTCTTAACGTGATCTCCGGTCGCGAGGTGGAATTCGAGTCGGCGTTCAAGCAGGCGCAGACAGCGCCAGACAAACGATAAACAGGGGGAGAAGACAATGGAGTTCCTCACCGGGATACTGCTCCTGCTCGCGTTTCTTGTTGTCGTCGCCGCGATCGTCCGCGGCCAGAGCCCCATCATCATGCTGTTGCTGCTGGCGATCGTGTGGGCGGCGCTCGCGGGCATCGGCATCAATGATATCCAGGCCAAGGTTCTGCAGGGCGGCGGAGTCCAGTACGCGTCCGCGGTGATCATCATCGTCTTCGGTGCCTGGTTTGCGCAGGTCCTGATCCAGACCGGAATCGCCGAAAGCGTGATCCGCTCGGCAGTCGAGCTCACCGGCGATCGGCCCATCGTCACTGCGATGACCATCACTCTCGTCACCGCGCTGTTGTTCACCTCGATGTACGGCGTGGGTGCCGCGATCGCGATCGGCGTCATCGCGCTTCCCATCATGATGAGCCAGGGCATTCCGGCGCGCGTTGCCGCGCCCGCCTTCACGATGGGCATCGGCGCGGGCTGCTTCGTCAACATCGTGCTGTTCGGCCAGTTCCAGACCTTGTTTCCGGGAATCAAGTACGAAGCACCCTACCTCAACGTCTGGATCATCGGCATGATCGTGTACGTCGCGATCGCCTGGCTGATGATCTGGATCAACCTGCGCAGACTGGGCGTGCGCCATGCCGCGTCGATCGATACCGCCGCGCCCGCGCCGCGCAAACGCACGCCGTACTACACCTACCTGGTGCCGGTCTTCCCGGTGTTCATGATCATGGTGTTCAAGTGGCAGATCATTCCGACCTTTCTTCTGTCCATCGTGCTCGCCCTGGCGCTCACATGGAAACAGCGCGGCTTCCAGGGGTCGCTCAATCTCTTCAACAAGACCTTCTACGATGCGTTCCCGGACATCGCTACGATCGCCGCGCTCTGGACAATCTGCGGGATGATCATCGTCGCCGGACAGATGCCGCAGGTTGCCGGTGCGTTGAAGCCGATCTTTGATCCGATCCTCCCGCACAACGCGGCGCAGGCGGCGGTATTCTTCGCGGTGCTGGGCGGCATTTGCAGCATCTACCGCGGTCCTCTGGTCGTGGTCGGTACCGGAGCGGCGTTGCTCGCGATTCTGCTTTCCAACAACGAGATCCCGGTACCCTATCTGTATGCGCTCTGGCTCGGGCCGACGGTCATGCAGGGAAGCGTCGATCCCACCAACTCCTGGACCCTGTGGACCATCGGCTATACCAAGGTATCGCACGGACAGTTCCTCAAGACCGCGCTGCCGTTCGGTTGCCTGATGGTCGTCGTCATGTCGGCGATCGGCTATTACATGCTGGGCTGAGCCGCGCGGAACATGAGCGAACGCAAGACCTATCGCATTGGTATCGACGTCGGCGGTACCTTCACAAAGGCCGTTCTGATCGACAATGCGACGTTCGAAGTGGTCGGGCGCTATTCCGTCATGACCACGCACAGCGACCCGCGCGGAGTGGCGAAGGGCGTGATCGAAGTATTTCGCAATGTGCTCGAGCGTTCCAGGGCCGATCCCGCGGACGTCGTCTTTCTCGCGCACAGCACGACGCAGGCCACCAATGCGCTGCTGGAAGGCGACGTGGCGCCGGTCGGCATCGTCGGGATGGCGAATCGCGTTGAAGCCGTGCTGGCACGCGGCCAGACCAACATCAAGGAGATCGAGCTCGCGCCGGGTCGTTTTCTTCGGCCCGTACACCGCTTCATTACGACCGAGAAGCTAACCGAGGAGCTGGTGAGGGAAACCCTGTCCGCGTTGCGCGATGAGGGGGCGCAGGTCGTAGTGGCGAGCGGCGCTTTCAGCGTCGACGACCAGAGCGCCGAAGAAATGGTGATGCGGGTCGCCTCCCAGATGGGATTGGCGGTTACCGGCGGACACGAGATCACGAAACTCTATGGCTTGACGATTCGCACGCGCACTGCCGTCATCAATGCCAGCATCCTGCCGAAGATGATCGGCACCGCGAACATGACCGAAGCAAGCGTGCGCGAGGCGGGCATTGCCGCGCCGCTGATGATCATGCGCGGCGACGGCGGCGTGATGGATGTGCAGGAAATGCGGCGCCGGCCGGTCGTGACGATGCTGTCCGGGCCGGCGGCAAGCGTAGCGGGCGCCTTGATGTACCTGCGCGTATCCGACGGCATCTATTTCGAGGTGGGCGGGACCAGCACGAACATCGGCGTGATCCGCAACGGAAGGCCTACGATCAAGCATGCCAAGGTGGGCGGTCACGACACCTACGTAAATTCGCTCGATGTCCGGGTAATCGGCATCGCCGGCGGCAGCATGGTGCGGCTGCGCGGCAATGAAGTGTTCGATGTCGGGCCGCGCAGTGCGCACATTGCCGGACTGCACTATGCGGCGTTCGCCGGACCGGAAGAGATTGTCGATCCCCGGATCGAGCTGTTCAGGCCGAAGGACGGCGATCCCGACGACTACGTCGCGATCCGCTCGGCAAACGGCGAGCGTTATGCCATCACCAATACTTGTGCCGCCAACGTACTGGGCTACGCGAAACCGGGCTGGCATGCGCATGGCAATGCGGAGTCGGCGCGCAAGGCCATCGCGCCGCTGGCGCAACGGCTTGGCGTGTCAGTAGAGGAAACGGCTCGTCGCATCCTGGAAAAGGCTTCCGGCAAGGTCATTCCGGTGGTTGAAGGCCTGGTCCGCGAATACGCGCTCGACCGCGACCAGGCCGTGCTGGTCGGTGAAGGCGGCGGCGCGGCGGCGCTGATCCCGTTCGTGGCCGAGCGGATGAATCTGGACTTCAATATCTCGCAGGACGCCGAGGTGATTTCCTCGATTGGAGTCGCGCTTGCACTGGTGCGGGAAACGGTCGAGAGGGTGATTCCGAATGCGATGCCGGATGATCTGCAACGGATCAAACGCGAGGCGTTCGATGCGGTCGTCAGACTGGGCGCTGCACCCGAGAACGTCGAAGTGACGATCGAGGTAGACCCGCAGACGCAGCGCGTTCGCGCCACTGCGATGGGCGCCTCGGAGATGCGCGCGCAAGACATGCGCAAGGAAGTCAGCGAGGACGAGGCGCGGGAAATTGCTGCCCGTTCGATGGGGCTTTCGCCGGAAACGGTACGGCTTGCCGCCGCGACCGATCAGGTGCGTGTCTTCCAGGGCCAGGTCGAGGAACGCAAATGGCGCATTTTCAGATCGCGCCGCGCGCCTTTGCGCGCAGTCGATCGCGAAGGGGTCATTCGTGTTCAGCGCAGTGATGGGGTGGTTGCTAGAGCGACCGCGCAGACCGGGCTCGCGGAGATGCGCCGCCTTTGGGAAGAGGTGACCATTTACAACGGGGATAGTGTCATCACGCCCGACATGTTCGTGATCGCCGGCCGGCGCGTCGTCGATCTCTCCGGCGTGAGCGCTTTGGAGCAGGCCTTGGCGATAGGGCGCAGCGAGCTGGAAGGACTGGCCCCCGAAGCGCCCGTCGCGCTCATCACCGTGCAAGGCGCGCGCGGGATATGACCGTCGCTACCACATCCACCGCACTCGGGCTTCTGGCGCTGAGCAGCGATGTGCAGTTCCATCGCATCCCTGAAGCGGAGCGCGGCGAATGGGTCGAGCTAGCTTTGCAAGATGGACGATGGCTCGCCCAGCAAGCATGCCAGCGGTGGGGGGCAGATCCCTTCGTTATCGCCGGCCGGTGCAATGTACCGATCATAGAGAGCCACACCGAGGCCGGTTTCGCCAGTACGGTGATTTACGCGGAGTACGCGGTCAGCCCGCCATCCATCACGCTTTACACGCCAGCGATACGTCGCCTCGACGCGCTGATCGCCAAGCAGTCTTGCTTCCATTGGGGCATCGAGCGGACTACGCCGGTTTTCCTCGCTCACGAGCTTTATCACCATTTCGATTGCATGCGAGGGAAGGAAGCACTGATCCGCCGGCACCGGGTGAGCATTCTGAAGCTGGGACGGTGGACATGGACTGCAGGGCTGTCGACTCTTCCCGAGATTGCGGCGGGCGCATTCGCGCAGCAATTACTCGGACTGGCTTTCCATCCCAAGCTTCTTGATGTTCTGGTGACCGAGAGGAGTTTTTCGTGAGGTTCAACGCGGCGGTGCTGAACAAGGTCAACGAGCCGATGACGCTCGACACGCTGGAGATGGCGGCGCTCGCGCCTTCCGACGTGCTGGTGAGGGTCAAGGCCAGCGGACTGTGCCACACCGATCTCGAAGTGATCCAGGGTTCGCTCGCGTATCCGCTGCCGATCGTGCTCGGCCACGAAGGCGCCGGGATCGTCGAGGCGGTGGGTAGCGATGTCACGCAGGTGAAGCCCGGTGACCACGTGATTCTTTCCTGGAACCCGCACTGCGGACACTGTTTCTACTGCGAACGCGACCTGCCGATCCTGTGTGAACCGTTCTCCCGCAATCAGCCGAAGGGCTTGCTGCTGGACGGAAAGTCCAGAATGAGCCGCAGCGGCGAACAAGTTCACCACCATTCGGTCACCTCGACGCATGCCGAGTACACGGTGGTACCGGAATCCGGCGCCATTCCGGTGCCGAAGGACATTCCGTTCGACCGTGCCTGCATCATCGGCTGCGGCGTCATGACCGGCGTCGGCGCGGCCGTGCGCAAGGCCAAGGTCGCGGCGGGTTCCAATGTCGTGGTCGTCGGCTGCGGCGCGGTGGGGCTGAACGTGCTGCAGGGCGCAAAGCTGGTCGACGCCGGCCAGATCATCGCAGTGGATGTCGGCAAGGTGAGGCTCGATCGCGCGTTGCAGTTCGGAGCAACCTATGCCGTGGACGCTTCGAGCGGCGATGCGCTGGACCAGATCAGGGCCCTTACCGCTGGCCGCGGTGCGGATTACGTGTTCGAGGCGGCGGGCAACAAGTATACCTTCCGGCTGGCAGTCGAGGCGGCCCGGCCCGGCGGCGACGTCGTCTGGCTGGGCAAGGTCAACGTCAACGAAGAAGTCAGTTTCCGCTGGGGTTCGCTCATGGGGGAGAGGCGAATCGTGCGCTCCAGCTACGGCGACGCCCGCCCGCGGCGAGACTTTCCGTGGATCGTGCGCGAGTATCTCGAGGGACGGCTCAAACTCGATGAACTGATCACGAAGCGCATCAGACTGGAAGACATCAACGAGGGCTTCGCCTCGCTCGCTCGCGGCGAAGGCATACGTACGGTGGTCATGTTTGATTAACGGCCAAACCTCAACGCAAAGGCGCGAAGGACGCAGAGGTAGATCGATCGAGTGCGGGAATGGATCGGGAAGAGCGAGCACAATTTGACCGACAAGCACAATGACTGTTTGCTGCTGACACCGGCCTGCGTTAAGGCTCGACAAATTAACCGGATGGCTATCTTGCCCGGCATTCTTTCCTCCGCGTCCTCTGCGCCCTCCGCGGTTAGTGGTGGTATTTCGAATGAGTAAGTCGGAATCTACTCATCCGCCGATGCAGCCGGGCTGGATCGACGCACCGCACCGCATCGCGGAGCTTGGAGATCTGAATCTCGAATCCGGCGAGGTGATCCGGGATTTCCGCCAGTCGTACGTCACTCACGGTGAGCTCAACGGCGGCAAATCGAACGCAGTGCTGATCTGCGCTTCGCTGACCGGCAATCATCACCGACTTGATTTTTTGATCGGCGAGGGCAGGGCGCTCGATCCCTCGCGTTACTTCATCGTTGCCACCGACCCGATCGGCAACGGCCTGTCCACTTCGCCCTCGAACAGCGCCCGGCAGCCCGGGATGCAGTTTCCCCGCTTTACCATTCGCGACATGGTGAATGCCCAGCACCAGTTGCTGTCCGGGCAACTTGGTATCGTTCGGCTGCATGCCGTGGTTGGGGCATCGATGGGCGGAATGCAGGCGTTGCAGTGGGCGGTGAGCCATCCCGGCTTGATGCGCGTCGTGGTGGCGATGACGCCGATGGCGAAAACCGCCCCCTGGGCGGTGCTGATCACGGAGACGGCGCGCGCCTGCCTGATGGCCGATCCGGCGTGGACGGGCGACGGATTCAGCGCGGTACCCGAGCGCGGCTGGCGTGCCTACACCGGACTGATGACTGCGCTGCTGTCGCGCACGCCGATGGCGCTCGCCGAATTTCTTCCGGACTGCGCCGAAGCGCACCTGTGGTTCGAGCGCTTGTTTGCGCAGAATCGTACACTGGGCTTCGACGCCCACGACTATCTCTATCAGTCCTGGGCCTATGAAGCGCACGATGTCGGCACGACGGCGGGCTTCGCCGATACGGCTGGCGCGCTCGCCGCGATCAGCGCGAAAGCGCTGTTATTGGCGCCGCCGCTCGACCTGTTCAATCCGGCACAATCGGCCCACGATGCCGCCGCAGCGATTCCGGGTGCCCGGTTCGTCGAGATTCCCTCGGTGCAGGGACACCAGGCCGCCACCAGCACCAAGGCCGAGGACGCGGCGTTCCTCAATCGGGTGATCCGCGATTTCCTGGCGAAAGTAGGAAAATAGAAGATAGGGCCGAGTAAAAGCAGATATTCCACTCCTGAGAGACTTTTTTTTCACCCTTCACCCTTCACCTTTCACTTTTCCGAAGGAAAACCATGATCGTCGATCACCGCACCTACGCAATAAAGCCGGGCAAGCTGAATGAATTCGTGAAGCTCTATGAAAAGGAAATGTTGCCGCTACAGCTCAAGTATCTCGGCCACTGCGTCGGCTGGTACGTGAGCAACGACATCGGCCCGTTGTCGCAGATCGTGCACATGTGGGCTTACAAGAACCTGGCAGATCGGGAGGAGCGGCGCGGCCGCCTGGCACAGGACCCGGGATTCGCGGCCTACCTCGCCAAGGCGACGCCGCTTCTGGATAGCATGGAGAACAAGATCCTCCAGCCTGCTCCGTTCTTCACGTTGCCGGAAATGAAAGGGCAAGGATGAAGGGTGAAGGATGAAGGATGAAGTAAAGTGACCTAGAATCCTCGGGGCACTGGGCACTGCGAACTCACTCAGTCCTCAGTCCTCATTTTCTTGTGGATTGAGTCGATCGGAGGCGCATATGAAATCAAGTACGAGCATCGCGGTTGTCACGCTGCTGGCGCTCGCGAGCGGGCTCGCGCCCGCGCATCACGGCCGCCTGCAGGACCATTTGTTGCGCGGCACGATTCTCAGTTACGGCATTTACGGCACCGGTTCCGGGGCGTTCCTGCAGCGCGCCGCGCACGCTCCGGGCGGCCCCGCCGGAATCGAGCTTGTCGAACAGACGACCATCCTCGCGGCACACCCGGGAACGCGTTTCGGCTTTTGCGTCAGCGTCACCGGCGCGCTTGAAGACGGCGATCTGGATCTCGAGAAAGTGATACTGCATCCGCCCGTGTTCGGCGCCGATGGCACGGTCTCGACCAGTTACGAGCAGGAAATCGAGCTCACCGCCGCCGGCGGCGAGGCGATCGCCTGCCTCGGGCATACGCTGGAAAGCGAGACCGAGACCGAGACGGTGCCGGGCAGGTGGACCGTCAGGCTGATGGCGGCCGACCAGGTGATCGCCGAAAAGACCTTCGAGCTGCGTTAACCGGCAGCGTGCGGCAGATCGAACTGTGGACGTTTGCGAGGCTCCCAACGTAATCCGGACAAAAAAATCGGGCAGGGTGTGAACCCTGCCCGTTTGGTTTCAACGACGGCTGATTAGTGATTAGTACATCGCGAGCGGGTTGCCGGGTGAGCCGGTGGCACCCACCAGCTTGAGCGGTGCCCAGGCGAACAGGAACTCGTAGGCCTTGTCGGCGGACAGTTCGTCGAGGTCGAGGTTCTCGAAGTTGTAGATGCCGCGGCGCACGATCAGGTTCATGTGGCAGTAGGCGAACGAAGCCGGCGCACCCTGGGCAAAGTCATAGGGCTCGAGTCCCCAGGTGTCGGATCCGATCATCGAAATCCTCTTGCCGGCGAGATAGTCGCAAACCTCAGGCGACACGCCCGGTTCGCCCGAACCGAACTCGGCATTGTCTTTCAGCAACTGCTCGTCGCTCTTGACCTTCTCGCCTGGCGGACGGCCGAGGTGATTGGTCTTCCACAGGCTGTTCCAGCCGGTGCGGAACACCACCACGTCGCCCCTGGTCGCATCGCCTATGCCCTGTTTCTGCAGCGCGGCGCGGTAATCGGCCATGGAGATGGCATAACCCTTGGCCAGACGATCCACGCCCTTGAGCGCCGCAACGTCGATCAGGATTCCGCGGGTAAAGAAGCCGCCGGCCTTTTCGGTTCCCAGCTTCTTGAAGCCCCGTGCCGTGCCCACTTCCTGCGACAGGTGGCCGTTGTAGAAATAGTCACCGTCCTTCCAGCCCGGCGCGTTCTTGACGCGGATCGTCGGGTGGGCAAGGCCGTCCCACTGGGTGCCGACCTGACCGATTTCCGCCGTAACCAGTTCGTCGTAGAACGTCTGATCGAACCCATCGCCCGGCCAGTTGAGCGGGCCGTGCGTGGTCGTGCCGCCGCTCGGGATGCTGAGTGCAAAGGTGCGCCCCGGAACCAGCGGCATGTGGTTGCTGTAAGGGTGACCCAACAACGCCATCTTGCCTTTCTTCACCAACTTCGCTGCCTCGATGCGCTTCTGAGGAGTGATGTAACCGGTTCCCCCCGCCTCATCGTTGGCGCCGAGCTCGCTCGGCCACCATTTTTCGTCCACCGGGTTGTTCTGCGCCATGGCACCGCCTACCATCAGCAGCGGTGCGACCGCGCTTGCCGCGATCAGTTTCTTGAGGTGTTTCATACCCTGCTCCTCCCAGATTTTTTGGTTGAGAACGGACGGACCGGAACAGCCCGCCCAGCGAAAATAGATACTCTTCGCCTGCCGACAAGTCAATGATGCGCCCCCACTTTGTCACGCAACGGCAATGCCTGTTGCGCTGCAAACCAGGCAATGGACATGGCGCTTGCCGGGCGCTCCGGCGGGGGCGTGCGGGGCGGGACAATGCGCCGGCCCGCGACTTTTTGCGGCGCGCCAGAAGCTGCCTTATGTTACAGTTTGTGCGTTTTTGTCCAGGGTGGAGATTATGACAAAAAGATTCGCATTAATCCTGACGGCCCTGCCTATTGCGTTCGCCTTGCCCGCTGCATTTGGCCAAGGAACGGACGAACTGTGGGAGATCACCACTAAAATGGAGATGGCCGGCATGCCGTCGATGCCGGCGCAAACCACAAAAACGTGCAAAAGCAAGGGCGACCGCAACCCCGACTTTGACAAGACCGACAACCAATCCGATTGCAGGACGACCGAAGTCAAGACTGCGGGCGCGAAAACGACCTGGAAGATGGTCTGCACCAAGCCCGATCCGATGACCGGGACCGGCGAGATGACCCACACCAGCGACAAGTTCGACGGGACCGTGAAAATGTCCGGCAAGATGCAGGGTGAGCCCTTCAACATGACCCAGGTCATGTCGGGCAAGAAAGTTGGCAGTTGCACCTACGAAGACCCAGGCAAGAAGATCAAGGAAATGCAGGCGCAGAATCAGGCCATGATCGCCAAGGAGTGCGACAAGCAGATTGAGAACCTGAATTCCATGATGGTCTTCGGCGGCGCGAATCTCCCCCCGGAGTCGGTGCTTTGCAAGGATCGCAAGGCGGACTTCTGCGCGCGCTCCGCAAAGGTGGCGCAGCAGATGCGTGAACCGTCGGCCTTTGCGGAAGGCAACCGCAAATACCCCGAATGGCGCGAGGTGATGAAGGCCTGCGGCACCGATCCGACGGCGGTGACCGGGCCGGTGTGCAAGGCCGGCGCCGACAAGAAGGACTGGCAATTCGTGGCCGAATATTGTCCTGCCGAGGCCAAGGTGCTGGCGCAGAAGCATTGTGCCGGCCTCGATTACACCTCGGCGAGGGATTCGGAGTACCGGGAGGTATGCCAGCGCTTCGGCGCCCACGTCGCCAAGGAAAACGTAGCCGCGCCGAAACCTGAGGCAGCGGCCGCGCCGCCCTCCGAGGGCGCGAAGGAGCCGAAGCAGCCCACCACCGGGGACACGGTCAAGGAAGGTGCGAAGAAGCTCAAGAAGCTTCTCAAATTCTGACCGCTTTGCGCTGAGGTTCCAGGTGCGGCGCATCGCGGCTGCGCTGTTCTGCTGGCTGCTCGGCAGCGTCGCCGCCGCGGAAACCAATCCTTTTCCCGAGGTCGCCTCGGCGTATCTCGTCCAGATCGGCGACCGCGACTTGTGGGCAGCCGATCCGGACAAACGACTTGCGCCGGCAAGCCTCACCAAGATCATGACCGCGCTGCTGGTGCTCGAGGACTATCGTCCGCGCGAGCCGGTCACAATCAGCCGCGCCGCAGCCCGGGAAACCGGCGCCCGTCTTGGATTGAGGCACGGCGACCGGTTGCCGGTCGAAGCGCTGCTCGCGGCAACGCTGGTCGGCTCCGCCAACGACGCCTGTCACGCGCTGGCCGAACACTACGCGGCGACGGTCGCGGACTTTGTCGAGCGCATGAACCGCCGTGCGGCCGCGTTGGGCCTCACCAATACCCGCTTCGCCAATCCCTGCGGATTCGATGCGCCGGATCACTACTCCAGCGCGCGCGATCTCGCGCGCCTGACCCATGCCGCGCTGGCCCATCCCGAGTTCGCGGCGACGGTTGCAAGGCCCGAGGTGCGGATCGTCTCGACCGACGGCAAACGGACGTTTCGCGTCGGGAACAAAAACGCGCTGATCGGCAACTATGCGCCCGCAATCGGGGTGAAGACCGGCTACACCAGCCGCGCCGGCAGATGCCTGATCGTGCTGGCGGAGAAGAACGGCACGCGGGTGCTGCTGACGATGCTGGGCGCGCGGGAACGCTGGTGGGACGCGATCGGCATCCTCGAGTGGGCATTCGACGCGGCGGCCGATGCTGCGCGATAGCCGCCTGGCGACAGTCGTCGGCGCTGCAGCCCTCGCGGCCTACTTCAACGCCCTTTTCGGCAGCTTCCAGTTCGACGACTACAACGTCATCGTCCACAATCCGGCGGTTCATTCGGCCGCGGCCTGGTTCGAGTCCATGCCGGGAATCCGGGCGCTGCTGAAACTTTCGTACACGCTGAACTGGATCGCCGGTCCCGCGCCGTTCGGATTCCATCTCTTCAACGTTGCTGTGCACGCCGCCAACGCGGCGCTCGTGTATTTTCTGTTTTGCGCTCTCCGCGACCGGCTGCCGGCGTCGGCCGCGCGCTGGGCGCCGTTTCTTGGCGCGCTCCTGTTCGCGCTGCATCCGGTGCACACCGAGGCCGTGGCCTATGTTTCCGGCCGCTCGGTGTCGCTGATGGCGCTGTTCTACCTGGGCGGCGTTCTTGCCTATTTGCGCGCCGATGCTTCGCCTGCACCCGGCAAGCTCCGGGCGATCTCGGCGGCGCTGTTTGCGGCCGCGCTGCTCACCAGGGAAACGGCGGTGACGCTGCCGCTGGCGTTGCTGCTCTGCGATGCGACCGATCCGCACAGGCGCCCGTTCCGGGACATTCTCCAGCACCAGTCCTTACACTGGCTGATCCTGATCGCCGCAACGCTGGTCATGGTTGCGAGCCCCACCTACCGGCACCTGCTCGAGGTCAGCCTCTCCACGCGGACTGTTGCGGAGAATCTGCTCTCGCAGATCAATGCGATCTGGTACCTCGGTGGGCAGTTGCTGATGCCGTGGAGATTGAATGTCGATCCGGATCTGGCGGTGGCTGCGTCATGGACGCCGTCGCTGGCGTTGCAGGCGGCGTTGCTTGCGGGCGCGGTCGCGGCGGGGTTCGCCAATCTGCGCCGCAGGTCGTGGCTCGCCTTTGCGCTTCTGTGGTTCTTCATCCATCTGCTGCCGACCAACTCGGTCCTGCCGCGGCTCGATCTCGCCAACGATCGCCAGCTTTACCTCGCGTCGGTCGGCGTCTTTCTCGTGGCCGCCATCGCGTTGCAGCGGCTTCTGGAACGCGCGCAGCGCCGCTGGGTGGTCAACGCGCTGGTCGGCATCATGCTGCTCGGGCTCGGCTACGCAACCGCGCAGCGCAATGAAACGTATCGTTCGGAAGTCTCGTTCTGGGAGGATGCGGCAACGAAGTCGCCGCACAAGGCGCGCGTGTTCAACAATCTCGGCTTCGTCTATCAGCAGGCAGGGCGGCTGGACGCCGCCGAGCAGGCCTACCTGCGCGCGCTCGAACTCGACCCGAAGCATCCACGCGCGTACTGGAACCTCGAAAACCTGCGTGCCACCTCGCCCCAACCCTCTCCCCCTGCCCGCGCGAGCGTGACTCGTTAGCGGTACGCCCGTTTGCGGGAACGCGAACCAGACTCGGCACATTACAGCCTCCACGCTCGCCAATGACTCGACTCCGCCCCAAGCTACGCCCGCCGGAGAGCCGAGTCCGGCCGACTTTGTCGGTAACGTGTCCGCGCGTCGGGGTGAGGTGGTCAGCTCTTGCCTTCGTTGGACGCCCAGTTCTTCATCAGCATGTTGGACGGGAAATTCTCGTCCACCAGCTTTCTTGCGGTTTCCGCACCCGCCACCGGCAACCCTTTCGGGTCGAGCACGCCGATCTGCACCAGCACCGAGGCCTGGTCCCAGTAGATGTGCTCGTGGTAGAGCTTGTCGCCGCGGAAATTGACGATCGCCACCAGCGGAATCTCCACGTATTTGCCGGTGGGCGGAATGCCGGGCAGCATCCAGTCGATCTCGATGTCGTGGGTGAAACAGAACAGCATCTCGTCCACCAGCCGGTCTGCGCCGATGGTGCGCGAGATCGGGATGAGCTTGGTGTCCTTGGGTGTCTTCGGGATGAAGTGGTACTTGTAGAAGCGCTTCAGATGCTCGTGGCCGACGCCGCCGGTGAGGGTCGGGACGTGATTGACGTAGGGCTCGGCCACCATGGTCTTCATGGTCGCGTCCACGTCGCGGGTGCCGAACTCGTGCATGGTATGCAGCTCCCACAGCGCCGAGAGGTCGTAGTGCGGGCCCATCACCTTGCGGAACAGCGCGATCGAGCGCGAGTGCGCCATCATCGAGGCGGGGTGGTCGTAATGCATTCCGCCGTTGCGTGCGAACGCGTGGTCCACTCCGGGATAAACGTAGATCTCGATCTCCGCACGGCCCTTGAACGCGGCCTTGATCTTCTCGACGGTTTCCGGCGGCGCGTACTTGTCGTTGGCGGCGAAGTGCAACACCATCGGCACCTTGATCTTGGCGGCTTCCTTCAGGTATTGGTCGATGGTCACGCCGTAATAGCCGACCGCGCAATCCACACCGGAGCGTGCCGCCGCGAGATACGCCAGGCGTCCGCCGAGACAGAAGCCGAGCGCGCCGACCTTGCCCGCGACTTCCGGCCGGGTGCGCAGCACGCGCACCGCCGCCGTGATGTCTTCCATGCCCTTGTCGGTGTCGAAGCGCTGGAAATAGTCGAAGGCCTTCTTCCAGTCGGCTTCGGTGTAACCAAGATCAACATCCTTGTCGAGGCGCCAGAACAGGTCGGGCGCCAGCACCACGTAGCCTTCCTCGGCGTAGTAGTCGGCGACCTCGTGGATGTAGGCGTTGATGCCGAAAATTTCCTGACACAGCACGATGCCGGGCCCCTTTCCCGCCGCGGGCACGGCGAGGTAACCCCTGAATTTGCCGCCGTCCGCGGTCTTGATTTCGATCCACTGACCGGGCATTTCCTTCTCCTGTATTTGCTTTCCGACAGGCGATCACTGTTACAGAGCAGTGCCTTTGCTGTCAAATGCGTTGCCGCTGGGTGAGCGGCGGTGCGGACATGCGATAATTCCGCCCACACGAATCTTAGGAAAGCTCTGCATGAGTCCCGCATGCGCGACCGAGGCGATTCGGGTCGAGGGCAAGACGGCGAGGACGC
>JBBPIT010000057.1:0-22223 GCA_038040175.1 Pseudomonadota bacterium
CATTTCGGGTTCTCCTGAGTCATGCTGGTCAAGGACTCTTGCATTATTGCCCATTCCCGGGTCGCTTAACAACGCTTAATCACGGATCGAAGCGCAACGGTTCGCAGCGGCGCGGCCGAAGTGGATACATCATCCCCGTATTGCCGTAAGGCTGATACACCTTCGAGGTCACGCAAAAAGGCGCGCCGGACAATGTCTCGGGGAGAAGCGCCATGATAAAATGCGAAGCTTGCGCTGGAACGAATCAAGGGGCTTCCCAGCGAGCCATCCCCTCCAAACGTCCTGGCAAGTCTATCGGGTCGAGCGGGACAGAATCGTGACTGTTTGCAACAAGAAAACTGACCTTTCCTGATGGATCAATTCGCCAAAGAAACCCTCCCCATCAGCCTCGAAGAGGAGATGCGCCGCTCCTACCTCGACTACGCGATGAGCGTGATCGTGGGGCGCGCGCTACCGGACGTAAGAGACGGCCTCAAGCCGGTGCACCGCCGCATCCTGTTTGCGATGCACGAGGCCAACAACGTCTGGAACCGGCCTTACGTGAAATGCGCGCGCGTGGTCGGCGATGTCCTCGGCAAGTACCATCCGCACGGCGATACCGCCACCTACGAAGCCCTGGTGCGCATGGCGCAGGACTTCTCGATGCGCTACACCCTGGTCGACGGACAGGGCAATTTCGGTTCGGTGGACGGCGATTCGGCGGCGGCTTACCGCTATACCGAGTGCCGCCTGGAGAAGATCGCCTCCGAGTTGCTGGCCGACATCGACAAGGAAACCGTCGATTTCGTCCCGAACTACGACGGCAAGGAGCAGGAGCCCAGTGTCCTGCCCACCCGGATTCCCAACCTGCTGATCAACGGCTCAGCCGGTATCGCGGTGGGGATGGCCACCAACGTTCCACCGCACAGCCTGCGCGAAGTCGTCGATGCCTGCCTGGCAATCCTGGAGCGGCCCGAAATCAGCGTCGACGAACTGATGGAAATCATCCCGGGACCGGACTTTCCGACCCGTGGAATCATCCACGGCACCTCGGGAGTCAAGGAGGGTTACCGCACCGGCCGCGGCCGCGTGGTAATCCGCGCCCGCACCCACATCGAGGAGCTGGAAAAGGGCAACCGTCAGGCCATCGTCATCGACGAGCTGCCTTACCAGGTCAACAAGTCGGCACTCCTTATCAAGATCGGCGAGCAGATGCGCGACAAGCGCCTCGATGGCCTCTCCGAAATCCGCGACGAATCCGACAAGTCCGGCATGCGCGTGGTGCTGGAGCTCAAGCGCGGCGAAGTCCCCGAAGTCATCCTGAACAACCTGTACAAAGAAACGCAGATGCAGGACACGTTCTGGATGAACATGGTGGCGCTGGTGGACGGCCAGCCCCGCCTGCTCAATCTGAAGGATATTCTCGACGCCTTCCTGCGCCACCGTCGCGAAGTGGTCACCCGCCGCACGGTGTTCGAATTGCGCAAGGCGCGCGAACGCGGCCACATCCTGGAAGGACTGGCGGTGGCGCTTTCCAACGTCGATGAGATCATCGCGCTGATCAAGGCCGCGCCCGCTCCGGCTGAAGCCAAGCGCGAGTTGATGTCGCGCGTGTGGCGCTCGCAACTGGTGGAGGACATGCTGGCACGCGCTGACGTATCCTCTTCGCGCCCGGAGGGCTTGGGGCGCGACTATGGATTGCAGTCCGGCGGCTACCGGCTCTCCGAGGTTCAGGCGCAGCGCATCCTGGAAATGCAGTTGCAGCGGCTGACCGGACTGGAGCAGGAGAAGATCGTCAGCGAGTACAAGGAGGTCATGGACAACATTGCCGACCTGCTCGACCTCCTTGCCAAGCCGGAGCGCATCACCAGGATCATCGCCGACGAGCTCGCCGAGACCCGTAGCCAGTTCGGTGACGAACGCCGCAGCGAAATCGTGATGGACGCCCAGGACCTCAGCATGGAGGACCTGATTGCGCCCGAGGACGTGGTGGTGACGCTGTCTCACACCGGCTACGTGAAGGCCCAGCCGCTCGCCGACTACCGGGCGCAGAAGCGCGGTGGTCGCGGCAAGCAGGCCACGGCGACCAAGGAAGACGATTTCATCGACAACCTGTTCATCGCCAATACCCACGACTACGTGCTGTGCTTCTCCAATCGCGGGCGCCTGTACTGGATCAAGGTGTACAACGTACCGCAGGGCGGGCGCGCCAGCCGCGGAAAACCCATCGTCAACCTGCTGCCGCTGGTGGACGGCGAGAAGATCACGGCGATCCTGCCGGTCAAGGAGTTCGACGAGCACAAGTACGTGTTCATGGCGACGTCCAACGGCACGGTCAAGAAAACGCCGCTTTCCGATTTTTCGCGCCCGCGCCCGTCCGGAATCATCGCGGTGGATCTGGAAGAGGGGGACTATCTAATTGGCGTAGCGCTCACTGAAGGCCGGCAGGACATCATGCTGTTCTCTGACGCCGGCAAGGCGGTGCGTTTCGACGAGCAGGACGTGCGGCCGATGGGGCGCGTGGCACGCGGTGTGCGCGGCATGAAGCTCTCCGGCGGCCAGAAAGTCATCTCGCTGCTGGTGGCGGACAACGAGACCGTGTCGGTGCTCACGGCAACCGAGAACGGCTACGGCAAGCGTACCCCGATCGCCGAGTACACCCGCCACGGCCGCGGCACCCAGGGGATGATCGCGATCCAGACCAACGCCCGCAACGGCAATGTGGTTGCGGCCACGCTGGTCGAGGAAAGCGACGAAATCATGCTCATTACCACCGGCGGCGTGCTGATCCGCACCCGGGTCAAGGAAATACGCGAAATGAGCCGTTCCACCCAGGGGGTGACGCTGATCAACCTCGGTCCGGAAGAGAAACTCGCCGGCCTGCAGAAAATCGTGGACAAGGACGACGATGTGGGCCCGGAGCCGGACTCGGATCCCGGCTCGGAACCGGCCCCCATTCCGGAGGCCAATCCGGACCGGAACGAGTCCGCCGACGGGCCGCCGGACCAGGACCAGGGTGAGGGCGAAACGAGTTGAAGCAGTCTGCAGCGAATTCCAATCCTTAGAAAGAAAGAAAAAAGTGGGCAGAGTTTTCAACTTCAGTCCGGGACCGGCGGTCCTGCCGCAGGCGGTGCTGGAGCAGGCGCGCGACGAATTGCTCGACTGGCATGGCACCGGCATGTCGGTCATGGAAATGAGTCACCGCAGCAAGGAATTCATCGCCATCGCGGAGGCGGCGGAAGCCGACCTGCGCGCGTTGCTTGCCATTCCGGCGAATTACAAGGTTCTGTTCCTGCAGGGTGGGGCAACCGCGCAGTTCGCCATGGTGCCGATGAACCTGTTGCGCGGAAAAAAGTCGGCCGACTACATCCACACCGGCGAATGGGCCAAGAAGGCGATTGCCGAGGCCGGGAAATTCTGCAGCGTCAATGTGGCGGCGAGTTCGGCGGACAGGAATTTCAGCTACGTGCCCAAACAGGCTGTGTGGAAGCTCAGCCCGGATTCGGGATACGTGCACATCACCTCCAACGAAACCATCGGCGGCATCGAGTATCACTGGCTGCCCGATACTGGTAGCGCGCCGCTGGTTGCGGACATGTCTTCGCACATCCTGGCACGGCCGCTGGATGTGTCGAGGTTCGGCGTGATCTATGCAGGCGCGCAGAAAAACATCGGGCCTGCCGGACTGACCATCGTGATCGTGCGCGAAGACCTGATCGGCCAGGCATTGCCGGGCACGCCGGCGATGCTCGACTACAAGATCCACGCCGACAACGACTCGATGTACAACACGCCGCCCACGTATGCGCTCTATATCGCCGGACTGGTATTCCAGTGGCTGAAGAAAATGGGCGGGCTGGGCGAGATGGGAAAGGTCAACCTTCTCAAGGCCGGCCTGATTTACGAGTTTCTCGACGGCAGCCGGTTCTTCAGCAGTCCGGTGGCGAAGGAAGATCGCTCGATCATGAACATCCCGTTCCGGCTCAAGGACGACGCATTGGACGAGGAGTTCCTGAAACAGGCCAAGGCGCGCGGCCTGACCCAGCTCAAGGGTCACCGCTCGATGGGCGGCATGCGTGCTTCGATTTATAACGCCATGCCTGTGGAAGGAGTCAGGGCACTGGTCCAATTCATGCGCGAGTTCGAAGCCCGACATGGCTGACCCTCTGCGCATCCTGACGCTCAATCCGATTTCCCCGGTCGGCTTGAAGCGGTTGCCCGCGGAGCGCTACACCGTGGGGACGCACGTGCAGTCGCCGGACGCGATCCTGGTGCGCTCGCAGGATATGCACGCGATGGACATTGCGCAGTCGGTGAAGGCAATCGGCCGCGCCGGTGCCGGTACCAACAATATCCCGGTCGCGGCAATGAACAAGCGCGGTGTACCGGTGTTCAATGCTCCCGGCGCCAATGCCAATGCGGTCAAGGAACTGGTACTGGCAGGCATGTTGATGGCGGCGCGCAATCTGGTTCCTGCCATCCGCTTCGTCGCTGAGCTTTCCGGAGCCGATGAGGAGATCAACAAGAAGGTCGAGGAAGGCAAGAAGCATTACACCGGTGTCGAGCTGCCGCACCACGTGCTCGGCATCGTCGGACTGGGCAGGATCGGCAGCCTGGTCGCCGACGCCGCGATCAAGCTGGGCATGAACGTGCACGGCTACGATCCTGAAATCACGGTAGACGCGGCTTGGAGCCTGCCGTCCCAGGTCAAGAAGGCGCACAGCATCGAGGAAGTGATGCGTAACAGCGACTTCGTAACCATTCATGTGCCGCTGCTGGAAGAAACCCGCAATTTGATCGAAGCCAAACGCATCGGCCTGATGAAGCACGGCGCGGTGCTGCTCAATTTTTCCCGGGAAGGCATCGTCGACAACGGTGCGGTACTGCAGGCTCTGGACGCCAAGCGCCTCAAGGCCTACGTCTGCGATTTCCCCCGCGGCAGCTTCCGCGGGCATTCCGGCGTGATCGCGTTGCCGCATCTGGGCGCTTCGACCCGTGAGGCCGAGGACAACTGTGCGGTGATGGTGGTGGAGCAGGTGCGCGACTATCTGGAAAACGGCAACGTCCGCAACGCGGTGAATTTTCCGGACGTGACCATGGTGCGCGAGTCCCCGTACCGGCTCGGCATCGCCAATGCGAACGTGCCCAACATGGTGGGGCAGATCTCTACCGCTGTTGCCCAGGCCGGCCTTAATATTCACAACATGCTCAACAAGTCGAAAAAAGACATGGCCTACACGCTGGTGGATGTGGACAGCCCGGTACCGTCGAAAGTCATCGACAGGATAGCCGCGATCGAAGGCGTGCTCGCGGTGCGCTACCTCCCCTCGGAGGCGTCGTAATGCCGGATCAGCTCAAGCAACTGCGCAGCCGCATCGATGCGCTGGACCAGGAGATCCTGAAGCTGATCAGCGAGCGCGCGGCGGCAGCGCATGCCATCGGCAAGCTCAAAGGCGATGGCCCGGTCTATCGGCCCGAACGCGAGGCCCAGGTGCTGAGGCAACTCGCCGAACGTAATCCCGGCCCCTTGCCGGACCAGGCGGTGATGCACCTGTTCACCGAAATCATCTCCGCCTGCCGGGCGCTGGAAGACGCATTTTCCGTTGCCTGCCTGGGGCCGAAAGGCACGTTCAGCGAGGAAGCGGTGGTGAAGCACTTCGGCAGCCGGGCGCCGACGACGCTTTGCGGGTCGATAGACGAGGTATTTCGCGCCGTCGAGGCCGGCAGTGTCGGATACGGGGTCGTGCCGGTGGAAAATTCCACCGAGGGCGCGGTGGGACGCACTCTCGACAATCTGCTGTCCACTCCGCTGAGGATCTGCGGGGAAGTGGTGTTGCCGGTGCACCAGAATCTGTTGTCCAGGGCGGCGAATATAGCCGCGGTCAAGCGGATTTACTCGCACGCGCAAAGCCTCGCGCAGTGCAGCCGCTGGCTGAACCAGAACTGCCCGCGTGCCGAACTGGTGCCGGTGGCAAGCAACGCCGAGGCCGCACGCATGGCGGCGGCGGAGGCCAATGCTGCGGCCGTCGCAGGCCGTTCAGCGGCCGAACACTACGGCCTGCCGGTGTTGGCCGCCAATATCGAGGACGAACCGAACAACACCACCCGGTTCGCCGTGATCTCCAGGCAGGAAGTGCCGCCGTCCGGCAACGACAAGACTTCGCTGGTGATGTCCACCCGCAACATTCCGGGCGCGATTCACGAGCTGTTGACGCCGTTGGCGCGCTGCGGGGTGAGCATGACGCGGCTGGAATCGCGGCCGTCGCGCACCGGGCTGTGGGAATACGTGTTCTTCGTGGACCTTGAAGGGCACCAGACGGAGGACAAGGTTGCGCGCGCGCTGGACGAAATGCGCGGGCTCGCGGCCTTCCTGAAGATCCTCGGTTCCTATCCGGTGGCCGCGCAATGAATACCGTGTCGTCGCTGCAGGGCATCGTCGACGTTTGCGAGCGTTCGCCGTCGTATGTTCGCGCCATTGCCCCGTATCAGCCGGGCAAACCCATCTCGGAGCTGGCGCGGGAGATGGGATTGAAGGAGGAGAGCATCGTCAAGCTGGCCTCCAACGAGAACCCGCTGGGCGCAAGCCCGAAGGCGCTGGCGGCGATGCGTGCGGCGCTCGACGAAGTAGCGCGTTATCCCGACGGCAACGGTTTCGAGCTGCGAATGGCGCTGGCGAAAATGTATGGCGTCGCAGCGGAGCGCATCGTGCTCGGCAACGGCTCGAACGACGTGCTGGAAATGGCGGCGCACGCCTTTCTTGCGCCGGGCGCGTCGGCGGTTTACTCACAGCATGCGTTCGCCGTATATCCGTTGGCGACGCAGGCCACCGGTGCCGCGGGGATCGAAGTGCCGGCGCGCGATTTCGGCCACGATCTGGACGCCATGGCGCGAGCAGTCCGCGGCGACACGCGCGTCGTCTTCGTCGCCAATCCGAACAACCCGACCGGCACCTGGGTGGCCCCGGACGCGCTCCATGCCTTCCTGCGCAAGGTGCCGGCGGACGTGCTGCTGGTGCTCGACGAGGCCTACTACGAATACCTCGATCCGGGGCTGCGCGGCGACAGCCTGAAGTGGCTGGAGCAGTTTCCCAACCTGGTCGTCTCGCGCACCTTCTCGAAGGCTTACGGACTCGCCGGGCTTCGGGTTGGCATCGCGTTCGCCCATCCGCAGGTTGCCGACCTGATGAACCGCGTCAGACAGCCGTTCAACGTCAGCAGCATCGCCCAGGCGGCCGCTGTGGCGGCGCTGGCCGACCAGGACTTCGTGCATGGAAGTCGCGCGCTCAACGGTCAGGGGATGCAGGCGCTGACCACCGGCTTCAAGCGACTGGGTCTGTCGTGGATTCCGTCCTACGCCAATTTCGTCAGCTTCAAGGTGCCGAGAGCCGCCGAAGTTTTCCAGCGCCTGCTCAGGCAGGGCGTGATCGTGCGGCCGATCGCCGGTTACGGCATGCCCGAGTATCTGCGCGTGACGGTCGGAACGGAGGCGGAAAACGCGCGCTTTCTCGCTGCGCTTGAAGCGGTCTTGACGGACCTGCGTTAAGGTTCCGGCAACGCGCGCCGAAATTTCCTTGAGCAATTTCCATAGCGACAGACTGGTCGTCATCGGTGTCGGCCTGATCGGCGGATCGGTGGCGGCGGCGCTCAGGCGTGCCGGAAAAGTGCGCCGCGTGATTGGCGTCGGCCGCGGCCGCGCCAACGTCGCCCGGGCGCTCGAACTCGGCGTGATCGACGACGCGGTCGAGGACATCGCGGCTGCGGTCAAGGGGGCCGACGCGATTCTGATCGCGGTGCCGGTGCAGCAGAACCAGCGCGTGCTGGGTGCG
This sequence comes from Pseudomonadota bacterium, assembly GCA_038040175.1. Classification (GTDB taxonomy): domain Bacteria; phylum Pseudomonadota; class Gammaproteobacteria; order Burkholderiales; family JACQAP01; genus JACQAP01. The sequence continues at coordinate 7,805 of JBBPIT010000057.1, forward strand.
CTCGCCGATACCCTGGCGCCGGGAACGCTGGTCACCGACGCGGGCAGCACCAAGCAGGATTTCGTCGCGGCAGTGCGGCGCATCGCTCCCCGGCATCTTGCGTCCGTCGTACCAGGACACCCGATTGCCGGCGCCGAACTGACCGGCGTGGATGCCGCCAGCGCCTTCCTGTTCGATGGCAGGAACGTGGTGCTCACGCCTCTTCAGGAAAACGAAGCCGCCGCAGTCGATCGCGTAGAGGCGATGTGGAAGGCCTGCGGCGCCCGAGTGAGCCGAATGACCCCGGAACACCACGACCGCGTGTTCTCTGCGGTGAGCCACCTTCCGCACATGCTCGCCTACACGCTGGTGCACATGATCGCGACCCGGCCGGACGCAGAAGCGCTGTTCGGTTTCGCTGCCAGCGGCTTCCGCGACTTCACCCGCATCGCCGGCAGTTCTCCGGAAATGTGGCGCGACATCGCGCTTGCCAATCGAGAAACCTTGTTGTCCGACATCGAGGCGTATCAGCAGCAGCTCGCCGAGCTGGCGCAACGCCTGCGTCAGGCCGATGGCACGGAAATCGAGCGCCTATTCGAAGCGGCGCGCAGCGCTCGCAATGCCTGGATACGCAACGGATCGTGAGGCATGGCCGCCTACCCTGAGTACCTGGAACTTGGACCTTTCGACCAGGCGGCGGGCAAGTTGCACCTGCCGGGCTCGAAGAGCATTTCCAACCGCGTCCTGCTGCTGGCCGCGCTCGCGCGCGGGACCACGGACGTTCACGATTTGCTGTCGGCGGACGACGTGGACCGCATGCTCGAATCGCTCGAAAAGCTGGGTGTGAAGTTGCAGAAGGGGAAAGAGCCGGGGCGCCTGAGCGTCAGCGGCTGCGGCGGTCTGTTTCCGGTGAAAAGCGCGGAATTGTTTCTCGGCAATTCCGGCACCGCGTTGCGGCCGCTGACTGCGGCGCTGGCGCTTTGCGGCGGGCATTACCGGTTGTCCGGCGTACCGCGAATGCACGAGCGCCCGATCGGCGACCTGGTGGACGCGTTACGCCAACTCGGCGCCGACGTGCGTTACCTGGGCAAGGAAGGCTTTCCGCCGCTGGAAATCCAGCCCGGAAAAATCCGCGATGCGGGCAAGGTGCGGGTGAGCGGCGAGGTTTCCAGCCAGTTCCTGACTGCGCTGCTGATGGCACTGCCGCTGACCGGCAAGCAAACGACGATTGAAGTCGTCGGTGATCTGATCTCCAAACCCTACGTCGAGATCACCCTCAACCTGATGGCGCGGTTCGGCGTGCCGGTGCGCCGCGCAGGCTGGACCTCGTTCACGATTCCTGCGGACAGCCGCTTTCACGGTCCCGGCGAAATCTTCGTCGAAGGCGACGCCTCCGGTGCCTCGTACTTTCTCGCTGCCGGCGCGATCGGCGGCGGGCCGGTGCGGGTGGAAGGCGTGGGCCGCAACAGCATCCAGGGCGACGTGAATTTTGCGACGGCGCTGGCCGGGATGGGTGCGCGCATCGACATGGGAGAGAACTGGATCGAAGCGCGCGCACCGGCAAAGGGCCGGTTGCAAGCTTTCGACCTGGATCTCAATCACATCCCCGACGCGGCAATGACGCTGGCCGTGACAGCGCTGTTCGCCGACGGCAGGAGCCGGCTTCGCAACATCGCCAGCTGGCGGGTGAAGGAAACCGACCGCATCGCCGCGATGGCAACCGAACTGCGCAAGGTCGGGGCAACGGTGGAGGAGGGCGCGGATTATCTGGTTGTTACCCCGCCTCACGCCTCACACCTTACGCCTCACGCGTCAATCGAAACGTACGACGATCATCGCATGGCGATGTGCTTCGCGCTGGTCGCGCTCGGCGGCGTGGCGGTGCGCATCAACGATCCGAAGTGCGTGGCCAAGACCTTTCCGGATTTTTTCGATCGCTTTGCCGAGATTGCGGCCGGCGCCACGGTGCCGGTCATCGCCATCGACGGGCCGTCGGCTTCGGGAAAAGGCACGGTCGCGCGGCAGGTGGCGCTGCGACTCGGATTCCACTATCTCGACAGCGGTGCGCTGTACCGGCTGGTGGCGCTGGCGGCAATGCGGCAAGGAATCGCGATGGACGATGCCGGCGCACTCGGCCGGCTCGCGCAATCGTTGCCGGTGGAGTTTCACGAAGACAACGTTCGCCTTGGCGGAGAGGACGTGACCGAGGCCATTCGCGCCGAAGAAGTCTCTGCGGCCGCCTCCCAGGTTGCGGCGATTCATGAAGTACGTCAAGGGCTTATCCAGCGCCAGCGGGCGTTTCGCCGGCCCCCGGGGCTGGTTGCCGACGGGCGTGACATGGGCACGGTGGTGTTTCCCGATGCGGTACTCAAGGTGTTCCTCACCGCGTCCGTCGAGGAGCGTGCGCTACGTCGCTATAAACAGTTGATAGACAAAGGTTTCGATGCTAACCTAGCCACCCTTTTGCAGGAAATCAGCCAACGCGACGCCCGCGACAGCGCGCGCAGCGTGGCCCCTCTGCGAAAGAGCGCAGACGCGCAAGTTCTTGACACCACTGGGCTTTCAATAGAAGAGGCAGTCGCCCAAGTAATCCAGTGGTTCGAATCTGTGCAGCGCTGGGCCCCGTCCCGCTGAATCAGACCCGCAAGCTGCCGGCAGCTGCACGCCCCAGAAGGGTCTTTTTTCCGCCGTCGACGGGTTCATTAACTAACCCCGTTTCATGCAACGGATTTTTTCCGAGTCCAACTCTCTATTTTATGACAACCGAAACCCAAACCCCCGACGCCGCCACCTCCGAGAATAACTTTGCCGCGATGTTCGAAGAAAGTCTGTCGCGAAAGGAGATGCGTGCAGGTGAAGTCATCACGGCCGAAGTGGTGCGTGTAGATCCCAATTTCGTCGTGGTGAACGCCGGCCTGAAGTCGGAGAGCTTCATCTCGGCAGACGAATTCAAGAACGACCGCGGCGAACTCGAGGTCAAGCCCGGCGACTATGTGACCGTCGCGATCGAAGCGCTCGAGGATGGCTACGGGGAAACCCGCCTGTCGCGGGAAAAGGCCAAGCGCCTGGCCGCCTGGCACGATCTGGAAAAGGCGATGGAACAGGGCACCCTGGTGCAGGGCATGGTCAACGGCAAGGTCAAGGGCGGGCTCACGGTCATGGTAAACGGCATTCGCGCCTTCCTACCCGGTTCGCTGGTGGACATCCGCCCGGTGAAGGACACCAACCCCTACGAAGGCAAGAATCTCGAATTCAAGGTCATCAAGCTCGACCGCAAGCGCAACAACGTGGTGGTATCGCGCCGCGCCGTGCTGGAAGCCAGCCAGGGTGCGGAACGTGAAGCGCTGCTCGCCAGCCTGCAGGAAGGCGCCACGGTCAAGGGTATCGTCAAGAACATCACGGATTACGGCGCGTTCGTCGACCTGGGCGGCATCGACGGGCTGCTTCACATCACCGACCTGGCGTGGCGCCGCGTCAAGCATCCCTCCGAGGTTCTCAATGTCGGTGATGAAGTCACCGCCAAGATCCTCAAATTCGATCAGGAAAAGAACCGCGTTTCCCTGGGCCTGAAACAGCTCGGCGAAGATCCCTGGGTCGGCCTGTCGCGCCGCTATCCTCCCGGCACCCGCCTGTTCGGCAAGGTTTCCAACCTCACCGACTACGGCGCGTTCGTCGAGATCGAGCAGGGCATCGAGGGGCTGGTGCACGTGTCCGAGATGGACTGGACCAACAAGAACGTTCACCCCTCGCGCGTGGTGCAGCTCGGCGACGAGGTCGAGGTGATGATTCTCGAGATCGACGAGGACCGCCGCCGCATTTCGCTGGGCATGAAGCAGTGCAAGCCCAATCCCTGGGAAGAGTTCTCCGCCAATTACAAGAAGGGCGACAAGGTCCGCGGCCAGATCAAGTCCATCACCGACTTCGGAATCTTCATCGGCCTGCCGGGCGGCATCGACGGCCTGGTGCACCTGTCCGATCTTTCCTGGAGCGTTCCCGGCGAAGAGGCGGTGCGCAATTACAAGAAGGGCGACGAAGTCGAGGCGATGGTCATTTCCATCGACGTCGAGCGCGAGCGCATTTCTCTGGGCATCAAGCAGCTCGAGGGCGACCCGTTCACCAATTTCGTCGCCACGCACGACAAGGGCGCGTTAGTGGATGGCGTCGTCAAGACCATCGATCCCAAGGGCGCGGTAATTCAGCTCGACACCGACGTGGAGGGTTACCTGCGCGCCTCCGAGATCGCGCGCGACCGCGTCGAGGACATCCGCACGCACCTGAAGGAAGGCGACAAGGTGAATGCGATGATCATCAACATCGACCGCAAGAACCGCAACATCAATCTCTCGATCAAGGCCAAGGATGCGGCCGACGAGTCCGAGGCGCTGCAGAAACATGCCGCCGAGAGCACGTCGAATGCGGGCACGACCAATCTCGGGGCTTTGCTCAAGGCCAAGCTGGATAACAAGAACTCTGCGCAATAGGACGCGCCATGACCAAGTCGGAGCTGATTGCCAAGCTGGCGGCGCACTTTCCCCAGTTGGTCGCGAGCGACGCCGAGCTTGCGGTGAAGATGATCCTGGATGCCATGGCGAAAAGCCTGGCCCAGGGCCATCGCATCGAAATTCGCGGATTCGGGAGTTTCGGATTGAATTACCGTCCCCCGCGCGTGGGCCGCAATCCGAAATCCGGCGACAAGGTTCACGTGCCGGCCAAGTACGTGCCGCATTTCAAGGCGGGCAAGGAACTGCGCGAACGCGTGGATTTCAAGAGCCAGTAGGCGGCGGCGTGTTCGACCGGCGCCACAACGCAAGCGGCATCGTCGCAGGATCGTGCCGCTTTTTTTCGTCTGACTTTCGCCCCCTGGTTTCGCGGGGCAGCTGATGCGCTATATCTCCTGGGCTTTGCGGATCCTTCTGTTCCTGCTGCTTTTCGGGTTCGCGCTGAAGAACACCGATCCGGTGATCGTGCGCTTCTATCTCGGCAGCCAATGGGAAGCGCCGCTGGCGATGGTGGTGCTGGTTTTTTTCGGCGTCGGCGCGGTGGCGGGCGTGATTGCCTGTCTGACTTATGTTTACCGGCAGCGTCGCGAGATTCTCCAGTTGCGCAAGGAGGTGCGGGCGAAGCCGACTGCGCCAGAGGACGCGCGTTAGCCCATGGAATTCGAGCTCTGGTGGCTACTTGGATTTCCGCTGTTCTTCGCGCTCGGCTGGCTGGCGGCGCGGGTGGACATCAAGCAGTTGTTGTCCGAGTCGCGCGCGCTCCCGCTTTCCTACTTCAAGGGCCTGAACTTCCTTCTCAACGAGCAGCCGGACAAGGCGATCGAAGCCTTCATCGAGGTGGTGAAGGTCGATCCGCAGACCATCGAACTGCATTTTGCGCTGGGCAGCCTGTTCCGGCGGCGCGGCGAAGTCGAGAGGGCGATCCGCATGCATGAGAACCTGCTCGGCAGGCCGGATCTGGCGCCGGAACAGAAGCTCACTGCGCTGTACGAACTGGCGCAGGACTATCTGAAGGCCGGGTTGCTCGATCGCGCCGAAGAGATGTTCGGAAAGCTGCAGGGCACGCAGTACGAACAGCAGGGACTGAAGTTCCTGTTGGAGATCTTCGAGCAGGAGAAGGACTGGAAAAAAGCGATCGAGGCGTCGCGCAGGATGGATGCGGTGGTCGGCCAGTCGAGCGCCGTGGATATCGCCAATTTCTACTGCGAGCTCGCGGTCGGAGAGATGACCCATTCACGCTGGGAGGCGGCGCGCGACTATCTGCGGGAGGCGCTCAACGTCAATCGCAAGTGTGCCCGCGCCAACATCCTGCTTGGCGACATCGAACTGGCCCAGCAGAAAGACGAGCAGGCGGTCGAGGCCTGGAAGCGCATCGAGGGGCAGAATCCCGCGTATCTCTCGCTGGTTGCCGACAAGCTGCTGCTTGCCTATCGCAACCTCGGACGGGAGGATGAAGGGGTGCAGTTGCTGCGCGGCTATCTCGGCAGCTATTCGTCGCTCGACCTGGTCAATGCCATCTTTCAGGGCGAGCTCGAGCAGCGCGGCGCGGATTCGGCTTACCGCCTGGTGCGCGACGAGCTGGCGCGCAATCCCACGCTGCTGGGACTGGACAAGCTGCTCGAAGCCCAGCTTCTGGAGGTGCCCGCCGAGCGCCGCCACGATCTCCAACTGATCAAGAACCTGGTGCACGAGCACACCAGGAGCCTCGCGCTCTATCGCTGCGACAACTGCGGTTTCAAGGCGCGCCAGTTCTACTGGCACTGTCCGGCCTGCAACGGCTGGGAAACCTACTCCCCCAGGCGCACCGAAGAGCGGGAGCTGGCGTCTTGACAACCGGTTCCCGGATCATCGTCGCGCTCGACTACGCGGACGCAAGGTCGGCAACGGCTTTGGTGGATCGCCTCCAGCCCTCCGCGTGCCGGCTGAAGGTCGGCAAGGAGCTGTTCACCGCGGCAGGACCGGAGTTCGTTGCAATGCTTGCGAAACGCGGCTTCGATATCTTTCTCGATCTGAAATTTCACGACATTCCGAACACCGTGGCGCAGGCATGCAAGGCGGCGGCCGGTCTGGGGGTGTGGATGCTGAACGTGCACGCGCTCGGCGGACGGGCGATGATGCAGGCCGCGCGCGATGCGATCGGGACCGCGTCCGGCCGGCCACGGTTGATCGCCGTGACCGTGCTGACCAGCATGGCGGAGAAGGATTTGCATGAAGTGGGGATCGATGCCACGCCGCTCGGCGAAGCGTTGCGTCTCGCCGCACTGGCAAGGGAGTGCGGCCTGGACGGCGTGGTGTGCGCCGCGCACGAGGCCGGCGCGATCCGCGAGCACTTGGGCGAGGCGTTCCTGCGCGTTACGCCGGGAATCCGCCTTCCCGAAGACGCCGCGGGCGACCAAAAGCGGGTAATGACGCCGCGCCAGGCGCTCGAGTCCGGTTCCAGCTATCTGGTCATCGGCCGGTCTGTCACCCGTTCGGCGCAGCCGCTTGAAGTGCTGGCGCGCATCAACTCGGAAGTGGCCACACTGGAGAACGGCAAGTGAAGATCACCATCATCGGCAGCGGCTACGTCGGGCTGGTATCGGGCGCCTGTTTTGCCGATCTTGGCAACGACGTGGTCTGTCTCGACCTCGACGCGCAGAAAGTTGCGACGCTCAACGCCGGCGGCATTCCGATCTACGAGCCGGGACTGGAGCAACTGGTCAGACACAACGCCGCGGCAGGTCGATTGCGCTTCACCACCGATGTAAAGGAAAGCGTCGCGCACGGCACCCTGCAATTCATCACCGTGGGCACGCCGGCCGACCAGGACGGCTCGGCGGACCTGCGCTACGTGCTCGGCGCCGCCCGCAGCATCGGCCGTTACATGGACGATTACCGCGTGGTGGTGAACAAGTCCACGGTGCCGGTGGGCACCGCGGAACGGGTTGGTACGGTGATCGAAGAAGAATTGAAGAACCGCGGTGTGAAGCTGCCGTTCAGCGTGGTTTCCAACCCGGAGTTCCTCAAGGAAGGCGCGGCGGTCAACGATTTCATGCGCCCGGACCGCATCGTGGTCGGCAGCAGCGACGAGCGTGCCACACAGATCATGCGCCAGCTGTACGCGCCGATCCTGCGCAATCACGACCGCCTTCTGGTGATGGACCCCAGGTCGGCGGAACTGGCCAAGTACGCCGCCAACGCGATGCTCGCCACCCGCATTTCCTTCATGAACGAACTGGCCAATCTTGCCGAAAAACTCGGCGCAAACATCGAGGCGGTGCGCCATGGAATCGGCTCCGACCAGCGTATCGGCTATCACTTCCTGTATGCCGGAGTGGGCTACGGCGGCTCGTGCTTCCCCAAGGACATCCAGGCGCTGCAGCACACCGCCGGCGAGTACGGCATGCAAATGACCATCGTGGATGCGGTGGAAAAGGTGAACCGCACGCAAAAGCAGCGCATCCTTGAGAAAGTACGCATGCGTTTCGGCGAACATCTCGACGGCCGCAGGTTCGCCGTGTGGGGCCTGTCTTTCAAGCCGAACACCGATGACATGCGCGAGGCGCCGAGCCGCGTGGTGATCAACGGCCTGCTCGCCCGCGGCGCCAGCGTGAGCGTCTATGATCCGGTCGCGCTGAAGGAGGCAAAGCAGGTCTTCGCGAAGGAACCGGCAGTGCACTTCGCCCCGTCCACCACGGCGGCGCTCGATGGCGCGGACGCGCTGATCATCGTCACCGAATGGAAGGAATTTCGCAGCCCGGATTTCGACGACATGAAGCGACGCCTCAAGGCGCCGATCGTGTTCGATGGACGCAACCTGTACGATCCGGCTTTGATGCGGGAAGCGGGATTCGAGTATTTCTCGGTGGGAAGACCATAAACGAGAGGCGTGAGGCGTGAGGCGAGAGGCGTTAACGAAAGCGCGGGTACTGGTGGTTGGGGACGTGATGCTCGACCGCTACTGGTTCGGCGAGGTGAGCAGGATCTCGCCGGAGGCGCCGGTGCCGGTGGTGAAGGTGGTGCGCACCGAAGAGCGCCTCGGCGGCGCGGCCAACGTTGCGCGCAACGTCGTTGCTGTCGGTGCGCAAGCTTCGCTGCTGTCGGTGGTCGGGCAGGACGAAGCCGGCGATTGCCTCCAGCGCCTGCTCGAGTCCGATGGCATCACCGCCCAGATGCATCGCGATCCCGGGCTCGCTACCACCATCAAGTTGCGCGTGATCGGCCGCCAGCAGCAGTTGCTTCGCATCGATTTCGAAACCGAGCCCGGGCATGAAGTGCTGATGTCCAAGCTCGCCGACTTCGAGTCGCGGCTGCCGAAGGCGGACGTCGTGATCCTGTCCGACTACGGCAAGGGCGGGCTCAGGCACATCGAGAAGATGATCGAGCTGGCGCGTGCCTCGGGAAAGCCGGTGCTGGTCGATCCGAAGGAAGACGATTACAGCCGCTATCGCGGCGCGACTCTGGTCACGCCCAACCGCGCAGAATTCCGCGAAGTGGCGGGACGCTGGAAAAGCGAGGACGATCTCACCGAAAGAGCGCAGAAAATGCGCCGCGAACTGGGGCTGGATGCGCTGTTGATCACCCGCAGCGAGGAGGGCATGACCTTGTATCGCGACCAGCAGCGGCTGCATGTGCCCACGGTGGCGCGTGAAGTGTACGATGTCAGCGGCGCCGGAGACACCGTCATTGCCGTTCTCGGCGTGATGCTTGCGGCCGGCGCCGGGTTCGCCGAGGCGGTGCAGTTCGCCAACAAGGCGGCCGGAATCGTCGTGGGCAAGCTCGGCACCGCGGTGGTTCACCCGGAAGAATTGTTCGAAGGTCAAGGATGAAGTGCGGAGACGCCGAGGGCGCCGCTGGACTCATGGCGTCCATTGCTCATTCATCATCCTTCATCCCTCGTCCTTAGCATTTTTGGATTGTTCGCATGTATATCGTTGTGACTGGAGCAGCGGGTTTTATCGGCTCCAATATCGTCAAGGCGCTGAACCTGCGCGGGGAGACCGGCATTCTTGCGGTGGATAACCTCACCCGCGCCGACAAGATCCGCAATCTGGTGGATTGCGAGATCGCCGACTACCTGGACAAGGAGTACTTCCGCGCGGCGCTCGATGCCGGTTCCTTCGACGGCGAAATAGCGGCCATCCTTCACCAGGGCGCCTGTTCGGACACGATGCAGACCGACGGGCGCTACATGATGGAGAACAATTACCGTTACTCGGTGGACCTGCTGGCGTACTGTCGGGCTGAGTCCGTGCCGCTGATCTATGCTTCTTCGGCGTCGGTATACGGATCGGGGCCGGTGTTCAAGGAGGGCAGGGAAAACGAGAGGCCGCTGAACGTCTACGGTTATTCGAAGTTTCTGTTCGACCAGATGGTGCGCCGGCGCTGGGAGGACAATACGGCGCAGGTGGTGGGGCTGCGTTACTTCAACGTTTATGGCCCTCGGGAAGCGCACAAGGAGCGCATGGCTTCGGTCGCATTCCACTGCTTCAACCAGTTCCGGGAAACCGGAAAGGTGAAACTGTTCGAAGGCAGCGGCGGGTACGCGGCAGGCGAGCAGCGGCGCGATTTCATCTCGGTCGAGGACGTGGTGAAGGTGAACCTGTATTTCCTCGACAATCCCAAGAAGACGGGCATCTTCAACTGCGGCATCGGCGCTTCGCAGACCTTCAACCACATCGCGGTCGCGACCATCAACGCCTTGCGGCGTGCAGAAGGCAAGAACCCGCTCAGTCTTGCGGAACTCGGGTCGCAGGGAATGATCGAGTACGTATCCTTTCCCGCCGGCCTCAGGGAAAAATACCAGAGCTACACCCAGGCCGACCTCGCGCAGCTGCGCGGCTCCGGATACTCCGCACCGTTCTTCGACGTCGAAACCGGCGTCACGCGTTACGTCGAGTGGCTGCTCGACGCCGTGCGCTAGATATTTCCAGCCGCATTCAGGGAATTCTCCGTTCCCAGGACCGCGCGAGTATCATATTTCGCATGGATCGCAATCCCGTCAGTGCCTATCAAACCCTCGACGACTTCGTGGGCAATACGCCGCTGGTGCGCCTGAAGCGCATCCCCGGCAAGACCAGCAACGTCGTCCTCGCCAAACTCGAGGGCAACAACCCCGCCGGATCGGTGAAGGATCGTCCTGCGCTATTCATGATCCGGCGCGCGGAGGAACGCGGGCAGATCAAACCGGGCGACACGCTGATCGAACCGACCAGCGGCAACACCGGCATCGCACTGGCAATGGTGGCGGCGATGCGCGGTTACCGCATGGTGCTGGTCATGCCCGAGCATCTGTCGGTGGAGCGGCGGCAGACCATGGCGGCGTTCGGCGCCAGATTCGTGCTGACGCCGAAGGAAGGCGGGATGGAAACGGCACGCGACATAGCGGAGCAGATGCAGGCGCGTGGCGAAGGTCTGATCCTGGACCAGTTCGCCAATCCAGACAATCCGCTGTCGCACTACGAGGGCACTGGCCCGGAAATCTGGCGCGACACCCGCGGCCAGATCACTCACTTCGTCAGCAGCATGGGCACCACCGGCACGATCATGGGTTGCTCGCGCTTCTTCAAGGAAAAGAATCCGGGGATCCAGATCGTCGGCTGTCAGCCGACCGAGGGTTCACAGATTCCCGGCATCCGCAAATGGCCGGAGGCCTACCTTCCGAAAATTTATGACCGCAAGCGGGTGGACCGGGTTATCGAAGTCAGCCAGGACGACTCCGAGGAGATGGCGCGCCGGCTGGCAAGGGAAGAAGGGATTTTCGCCGGCATCTCCTCCGGCGGCGCGTTGTGGGCGGCATTGCAGGTGTCCCGGGAAGTGGAGAACGCCACCATCGTCACCATCGTCTGCGACCGCGGCGACCGCTATCTCTCCACCGGCGTGTTCCCCGCCGAGTAGTTCAACAAACGTCTCACCGCGCGGTCTTTGCGACTTTGCGGTGACAAGCGCCTTTCAGAAAGGCACGGTCCAGCGCGCTGGCGCGCGGGACAGGCGGGCGAGCAGCAGTTCGCGTTTCTGCGCGAGCTCCTTCGGCAGGCGGTCGTGGATCTGTGCGAACAGTTGTTCGTGCAGCCGCAGCTCCTCGGTCCAGGCCTCGCGGTCCAGCGACATCAATTCGCCGACCGTCTCGTTCGAGACGTCCAGCCCGTCCCACAGCAGGTCCTGTTTGCGCGGCATCCAGCCCAGAGGGCTTTCGGCGGCCTCGAGCCGCCCCTGGCAACGGTCCACGATCCATTTCAGCACCCGCATGTTTTCGCCGTACCCTGGCCAGAGAAACTTGCCGTCGCCATCCCTCCTGAACCAGTTGACGCAGAAGATCCGCGGAGGATGCTTCAGCGCGCGACCGAATCCAAGCCAGTGGTCGAAGTAGTCGCCGATGTGGTAACCGCAGAACGGCAGCATCGCCATCGGATCGCGGCGCACCTCACCGACCTTCGCGGTCGCCGCTGACGTGGTTTCCGAGCCGAGCGTGGCGGCCATGTATACGCCCTCCGTCCAGTCGAAGCTCTCGGTGACCAGCGGGACGGTGGTGCCGCGACGGCCGCCGAAGATGAAGGCGGAAATCGGCACGCCCTCCGGCTTCTCCCACGCGGGATCCATTGAAGGACACTGCAACGCCGGCACCGTGAAGCGCGCGTTCGGGTGTGCGGCTTTGCGCCCGCAGTCCGGTGTCCAGGCATTGCCCTGCCAGTCGGTGAGTTGCGCCGGCGGCTCATCGGTCATGCCTTCCCACCACACATCGCCCTCCGGCGTCATCGCCACGTTGGTGAAGATGCAGTTGCGGCTCAGCGTCGCCATCGCATTCGGATTGGATTTCTCCGAAGTACCGGGTGCAACCCCGAAGAAACCGTATTCCGGATTGATCGCATACAGCCTGCCGTCCGCACCCGGCTTGATCCAGGCGATGTCGTCGCCCACCGTGGTGACTTTCCAGCCCTTGAATGCCGCCGGCGGAATCATCATCGCGAAGTTGGTCTTGCCGCACGCGCTGGGGAACGCCGCCGCCACGTAATTCTTCTCGCCCCGCGGCGACTCCACCCCGAGGATGAGCATGTGCTCGGCCAGCCAACCCTGTTTGCGGCCCATGCACGAGGCGATGCGCAGCGCGAAGCACTTCTTGCCGAGCAGCGCATTGCCGCCGTAGCCGCTGCCATAGGACCAGATCGCGTTCTCCTCCGGAAAATGCACGATGTACTTGTGGTCCTTGTTGCACGGCCAGCGTACGTCTTCCTGCCCGGCGGCGAGCGGCATGCCGACCGAATGCAGGCAGGGCACGAACCTGCCTTCGGCGCCGAGGGCTTCGACCGCTTCGCGGCCCATTCGGGTCATGATGCGCATGCTGACCGCCACGTAGGCGGAATCGGTGAGTTGCACGCCGATGTGCGAAATCGGCGAACCGATCGGCCCCATCGAGAATGGCACGACGTAAAGAGTGCGCCCGCGCATGCTGCCCTCGAACAGCGCGAGCAGCCTCTGCTTCATTTCCAGAGGGTCAATCCAGTTGTTGGTCGGACCGGCGTCTTCCCTGCGGGTGGTGCAGATGAACGTGCGGTCCTCGACTCTTGCGACATCCGAAGGATCGGAAAGCGCCAGATAGCTGTTTGGACGTTTCTTCGAGTGGAGTTTGCGGAACGTGCCGCCGGCAACGAGCTGGTGGCACAGGGCGTCGTACTCGGCCTGCGAGCCGTCGCACCAGTGAATGCGGTCCGGGCGGGTGAGCTGCGCGATTTGGCCTACCCAGTCGCGCAGTTGCCGGTTCCTGACGTAGTCCGGACAATCCGTGGCGTTGTGCAACGCCGGGTTCTGACTTACCAGCGACCTCACGAGTTCTCCCCCGCCTGAGGCGTTTATTTTGGAGGTAAGTCTAACACCGGAGTTTCCCCGCCGTCCGCGTCCGGTCACGCGGTACGTTGTTGCGCTGCATGAGCGGCGGGCCACGCCGGCAGATTGAGAGGGAGTTCGCGCGCACAATGCGAAGACGGCATGTGGAGGTACTGCCATGCTTTCCGGTATCCTGACGCGTTTCTGCCGCGAGCAGAGCCCGGGATTTCCTCCCGGTGCGCGTTTACATGGCTTGACAATCGTCGCCGACTGGCATGACTCCTGTTCTGGCATTTGACATCGAAACCATCCCCGACATCGAAGGGCTGCGGCGCCTGTACGGCCATGGTCCGCAGACCAGCGATGCCGAAGTGGCGCAGGCGGCGTTTGATCGCCGGCGCGAGGCCACCGGCAGCGATTTCCTGCCGCTGCACCTGCATCGCGTGGTGGCAATCTCCTGCGCGCTGCGCGATCGCGACAGCTTCCGTGTCTGGTCGCTGGGCGAGGCCGGAGAACCCGAACACGAGCTGGTCCGGCGCTTCTTCGATGGCATCGAGAAGTACACCCCTCAGCTGGTTTCCTGGAACGGCAGCGGCTTCGATCTGCCGGTGCTGAATTACCGGGCGCTGATCCACGGCGTGCGTGCCGCGCGCTTCTGGGACATGGGCGAGGACGACCGCGACTTCAAGTGGAACAACTACATCAGCCGCTATCACAGCCGCCATCTGGACCTGATGGATGTGCTGGCGATGTATCAGGGCCGTGGCAATGCGCCGCTTGACCAGATCGCGCAACTACTCGGGCTTCCGGGGAAACTCGGCATGGACGGCTCCAAAGTATGGGACGCCTACCAGGCCGGCAGGATCGAGGCGATCAGGCATTACTGTGAGACCGACGTCGCCAACACTTACCTCGTCTATCAACGTTTCCAGTTGGTCCGCGGTGCGCTCGACGAGGCACAGTACCGGCGCGAATGCGATCTGGTGCGCTCGACGCTGTCCAAATCCACGGATCCGCACTGGCGCGAATTCCTGGGCGGCTGGCAGGCCTAGTGTCCTGTTCCGCTAATTCGCGGCTGAAAACCCGACGAGAATCGGCGCCATGCTGTGTTACGAGTCCTCGCCGTGCGTGTCGGAGCGCGG
>JBBPIT010000058.1:0-22160 GCA_038040175.1 Pseudomonadota bacterium
CGCGCTCCGACACGCACGGCGAGGACTCGTAACACAGCATGGCGCCGATTCTCGCCGGGTTTTCAGCCACGAATTAGCGGAACAGGACACTGGACTCGTGTAACGATTGACCCCGTCATGCGTTCGATTCACGAAAACTGACATGCTACGGGCCCTGTCTCACTATGCCGGGAAAATCATCGGCGCCGCCTCTGGCGTTGCGGCATGCGGATTATGGCTGTGGGCCCTTGGAACCCCTCAGGGCACCTTTTCACTCTCTGCCGTGAATATCGCGATCGGCGTACTGATGATGCTGATTGCCATATTCGCTGTGATCGCCTCGGTACGCGGTCACGGCCTGGCCCTGGTGGTAATGTTCATCATGTCTTTTTTCCCGGTTGGTGGTTACCTTTTTGGAATACCGCACTGGCTGCGCTGGATCGGTGTAACGGATCTCGGCTTCCTGGTGGCCGGTCTCATGATTTGGTATTCGACACCGAAGACGGCGGAGCATCAGGCGTCGGTCACCGATCAGGGAGATCGGTAGCGGCGACTGGCCGGCCCGGGTCAAAACGTAGCGGGTCGGGGTCAGGCTGAGTTGTCCCGGGCGTTCTATCGGTGAGCCGGCAAATTTGGGGGCGCACCTATAAAGTATAAGTCTGAAATCAAGAAACAAGACCTGATCCCGTTGTTTTCAATAAGGAGAACAACACCATGCTGCATCCCAACGCCTGGATCCATCGCACGTCACGCTGGCTCGGCCTTACTCTTGCCGCGGCGAGTCTCGCCGCCTTCGCTGCCGCCGCGGCCGCGCGCCCAGCCGACGGTCCCTGCCAGGCGGAAAAACAGTTGAACGTAGCCGCCAAGATGCGCGACGGGGTCACGCTCTACGCCGACGTCTATCGGCCCAAGCTCGCCGGCAACTATCCCGTCATCCTCATGCGCCTGCCCTACAACAAGGACGCGGCCCAAACCTACGTCTATGCCCCACCCGAGTTCTACGCCTCGCACTGCTACATCGTCGTAATCCAGGACGTACGCGGCCAGTACACCTCCGAGGGCTCGTTCTATGCCTTCCGCGACGAGGCCAAGGACGGCTACGACACCATCGAGTGGGCGGCGAAACTGCCCGGTGCCAACGGCAAGGTCGGCATGTACGGCTTTTCTTATGTCGGGGCCACGCAGTGGATGCCGGCGACGCTGAAGCCGCCATCCCTGGTTACGATCGTGCCGGCGATGACCTCGTCTGACTACTACGACGGCTGGAGTTATGAAGGGGGCGCGTGGTCGCTGGCCTTCGAAGAATCCTGGCCGCTGGTCACCATTGCCCTCACCGGCGCGCGGCGCCTGGGCGACCAGGCGGCTATCGACCGCATGAACGAGGCGATCCGCGATCTCTGGGTCACCTACAAATTCCTGCCGATCAAGGACTATCCCTGGCTGTCGCCGGATCGGCCCAAGGTCGCGCCCTACTTCTACGACTGGATCAAGCACAACACCTGGGACGACTACTGGAAGCAGTGGTCGATTCGCACTCGCTACAACCAGGTGCAGGTGCCGGCTCTCAACTTCAGCGGCTGGTACGACGTGTTCATGAACGGCGCGATCGAGAATTTCGTCGGCATGCGCGCCAAAGGCGGCAGCGATCTCGCGCGCAAGGGCCAGAAGCTGGTGGTCGGGCCGTGGATCCACCTGCCCTGGCAGCAGAAAGTCGGCGAGGTCGATTTCGGCCCAGAGGCAACCAACCCGATCGACGAGCTGCAACTGCGCTGGTTCGACCATTGGCTCAAAGGCAAGAACAACGGAGTGAGCAACGACCCCGCAGTGCGCGTGTTCGTGATGGGCGCGAACAAATGGCGGACGGCCGCGGACTGGCCGATTCCGGGCACCCAATTCACCGAGTACTACTTGCACAGTGGTGGCGCCGCCAATACTCGCTACGGCAACGGCTGGCTCACCACCCAAAAGCCGACCGCGGACGAATTGCCCGATCGCTACCGCTACGATCCCGCCAATCCGGTACCCAGCAAAGGTGGCCATTCCTGCTGCACCGCCGATACCGCCCCGGTCGGTCCGTTCGACCAGTCCGAGATTCAGAACCGGGCCGACGTGCTCGTCTACACCACTCAGCCGCTGGAAAAGCCGGTCGAGGTCACCGGCCCCATCACAGTGACGCTCTACGCCGCGTCGAGCGCGAAGGACACCGACTTCACCGCCAAGCTGACCGATGTGCACCCGGACGGCAAGGCGATCCTGCTCAACAACGGCATTCTCCGCGCGAGCTTCCGCAAGTCGCTCGAGAAGCCGGAGCCGATCGAGCCCGGCAAGATCTACGCCTATGACATTTCGATCTGGCCGACCAGCAACCTGTTCAAGGCCGGTCATCGCATCCGGCTCGAGATCTCCAGCTCGAATTTTCCACACTACGACCGCAATCCGAATACCGGCCGCCGGTTTGGCATGGACAGCGAGTTGGCATTGGCGGAACAGAGCATTTACCACGACCCCGAGCATCCCTCGAAGGTCGTGCTGCCGATCATGGCTCAGCCGATCGAGCCATAGCTCGATTTCGGTCGACAAGACTTCTAGCCGGTTGGCGACCAATGAGCGACCGTCCCTTCGCGAACCGAAGCGGACATTCGCATTGATCATCGGTCGGGCGAGCCCGCCGCTAAGGGCGTTTCCCCGGTGAACTGGAAAGTACCCGAATTTTGAGTGGCCTAGACCGGGGCGAGACCTAGGGAGATCGCGATGCGGCTCGAGGGAAAAGTAGCGATCATCGTTGGTGCCGGCCAGAGTCCGGGAGAAGGCATCGGAAACGGCCGCGCGACGGCCATTCGCTTTGCGCAGGAAGGTGCGAAGATCCTTGCCGTGGATCGAGATATCGAGTCCGCGAGGGTCACTGCCGCCCTCGCGACGAAGGTGGGCCCGGAGTGCGTCGCATTTGAAGCGGACGTGACTGATGAAGTCACGCTCGCCGAGGCAGTGGACTTCGCGCGGCGGCGATGGGGACGCATCGATATTTTGCATAACAATGTCGGGGTAAGCATTTCGGGCGGAGACGCGCCGCTGCTGGAACTCACCGAGGAAATCTTCGATCGAGTCAATGCCATCAACCTTCGTGGAACGATGATGGCCTGCAAACACGTCATTCCCATCATGCGTGGGCAGCGAAGCGGGGCCATCATCAACATCTCGTCCATCGCGGCGTGGGTCGACTTTCCTCTCGTTGTCTACAAAGCCACCAAGGCGGCCATGATCGCCTTTACACAGCAGCTTGCGTTACAAAACGCCGCTTACGGCATTCGCGCCAACGTGATCCTGCCGGGACTGATGAATACACCCATGGCGGTGGATACGCGCGCTCATGCCACGGGCGAGAGTCGCGAGACGATCGCCACGGAACGCGACAAGAAGGTTCCGCTGCGTGGAAAGATGGGTACGGCATGGGATGTGGCCAATGCCGCGCTGTTTCTCGCCTCTGACGAGGCCAATTTCATCACTGGTGTGGCCTTGCCGGTGGATGGCGGGGCGTTGGTCCGGATCGGATGATGAAGGAACATGTGTTTGGTGAATACACGTGTGCCCATTATAGTCTCGTGCAGTTGACTGCTCACCAGGCGGGCGATACAGTCCCTGGAGAAAAAAAAGGGCGTTTGTTTTCCCTGTATGCAACCCGCAGGTTTTGGTTTGCGTCGCCTGGCCATGCGATCGTTACGGCCGTTCTTGAGCGCCCTGCATTGAACGTTATTTGAATCTTGAGTTAAGCCGGCGATGGACAAACCCGACACCAAGCGAATTTCTGCTAAGAGCGCAAATGACTGGGGCTCACCCATTCACGTTCATGCGCTGGTGCTGATGACGGTAACCGGTGTCGGAATCTATTTCTGTTACTGGATGACCGCACCATTCTTTCCAGCGCTCGCCTGGGCCTTGGCACTGGCGGTCTTGTTCGATCCACTCTATCGATGGCTTGAATCCAAAGTAAAACTCCCGAATCTTGCGGCCACGTTCTGCGTCCTGGCGGTCGCTGTAATTGTGGTGGTTCCGGCGGTGTTCGTGGCGGACCGGATTGTTGGCGAAGCCGCCAGGGGTGCGGAAACCATCAGGATTTTGGTCGAATCCGGAGAATGGCGCCGCGCCTTCGAGGCACACCCGAAGATTGCGCCTGTCGGTCACTGGATCGAGCAGCATTTCGATCTGCCGGCATTGGTCCAGACCGCCGCCTCATGGCTGACCAACACCGCCGCTTCCTTCGTCCGGGGATCCGTCGTGCAGCTGATTGGCATCGTCCTGACCTTTTACATGCTTTTCTATTTCCTGCGCGACCGAGGCATGGCGCTCGAGTCGCTTCGATCCCTGTCGCCACTTTCGAAGGCTGAGATTAACCGGCTGTTTGTCGACGTAACGGATACCGTTCATGCGACTGTCTACGGAACGCTTGCCGTCGCCGTTGTGCAGGGCACCTTGGGCGGGCTGATGTTCTGGTGGCTGGGCTTGCCGGCGCCATTGCTCTGGGGACTTGTGATGGGGCTGCTTGCCGTGGTGCCTGTGCTCGGCGCCTTTGTCATCTGGATTCCCGCGGCCGTCTTTCTGCTACTGGACGGCAGCGGGTGGAAAGCCCTGTTGCTCACCGTGTGGGGCGCGATCGTGGTTGGCGGGATCGACAACCTGCTATATCCGATATTGGTTGGAAGCCGGTTGAAAATGCACACCGTCATCGCGTTTGTTTCTATCGTTGGCGGGTTGATTGTTTTCGGTCCGTCCGGCCTGATCCTGGGCCCCGTGATATTCATCATGACCAGAGGACTTCTGGAAATCTGGCGTAGTCGGAACGCGGCCGCTGACGCATGATTGCGGCAGCATCTCTGGTGCGACGAGGGCGACGAGGATTACTGAACAGGCATTGGACCTTCTCGAGCGCACCGACGCGGCGAGGTAACTTGTACGGCTGCAGGGGGTGGGCGTCGTAAGGCTATGCCATGACACCTATAAAGCATAGGTCTGCCCCCTTGGTTTTTAGACCCCTTGGTTTGTCTTGACCCCTTGGTTTTCTGCTCGGTTACCGAACGCCAGTGGAGTTTGAGCAACGCTATGAAAGTGGTGCCGGATTAACTTGTCCGGGAAACCCGAGACAACTCTACCTGACCCTATTTTATTACTGCGCTTTTTACCATGCATCTGGAGTGGGATTCAATCGTCCTATTCATGCGCTCGAGCAGGCGCGCTATGCTATAGGCACCGTGGCCATCCATCTGAACCACACCATCGTGCACGCGCGCGACAAGCGTGCATCGGCCGAGTTCTACTCGAGCCTCTTCGGCTTGGGCAAGCCCGTGCCCTTCGGCCCCTTCCTCGACGTCGAAACCGGCAACGAGGTGACCCTGGCTTTCTTCGAAACGCAGGACAAGTTCGAGCCGCAGCACTATGCCTTCCTCGTGAGCGAGGCCGAGTTCGACCAGATCTTCGGCCGCGTCAAGGAGCGCGGGCTCACGTACTGGGCGGATCCGACCAGAAAACAGAAGGGTGAGATCAACACCCACTTCGGCGGGCGCGGCGTGTACTTCGAGGACCCTGGCGGGCATTTCCTGGAGATCATCACCCGACCCTACGGCAGCGGGGTGCCGGACTAAGCGGCGGCTTAATCACGTCCAGCACCCGCTCGCTCTTGAACCTCTAGTTCGCAGCGAAGCAGTAGAAAAGTCCCGCGCCGCCCGAGGCCTTGAGCTGGTCCTGGCTGCAACCGCGCGAGCCGTGTGAGGAGTTCCAGGACTTCATGTGCCGGGTGTCCTTCAGCCCCATCAAGTCATGGTGGCCGACGATCGCCGAGCCCTCGCCGCTCTTCGTCCAGTTTCCGCAGGTGGTATCGCCGCCCGCCGTCGAGTACATGCCGGCCGGATCCGAGCCCGTGAGGATGTCGTGCTCGTTCGGCGTATCCCCGCGACCCTTCACCATCTCGCCCCTCTCGGTCAGCGCCGTCTGCTTGTTGATGTTGTGCTTTGCGGAATGCAGGTCTGCGACGTTCTTGCCCACGACCACGCCCTTGGCGTTGCGCCACGGCCCCTCGCCAATTCGATCGCGCGCGTTCACGCCCGCGTCACCACCCGGCAGGGTGGTGCTCAGGTACGCCTTCCAGCTCGTGCGCTTCGAGCCAGCCGCGTTGGCGAGCGCATTGCAATGCGCATCCGCGCCCTCCAGGCCGCCGAGGTCGGCGCCGTTGCCCTTCCCTATGCTCGTCAAGAAGAACGTCATGTCGTCGTCGCCCTGCTGCGCAATCGCGGCGGATGTCATGCCTGCCGAAACCAGCAACGCCGTCGCTAAGACCGCTAGAACCTTCATTTGACCTCCTGTGCTGAAATGGGGGAGCCGAAGTTTGCTGCCAGTACAAGACCGCGTCAATGTGCGCAATCTCAGCTTGCGCACCTCTCTAAAGTTGCAGTTTGGACTTCATTTTAACCATGCAAGAAACAAGACCTGACCCCGTCTTTCCCAGGACTTGAATGCCAGCTTCCTTAGCCGCGAGACGCAATTGCTCATCATAGGACGGAGTGAGAATAATCCCTCGGACTTTTTTGCCAGACTTCTGTGCCCAATTCTCACGGATGTAGCCCATGTATCTGAGTAGTTGGCCTACGACTGAATCGGAACTATGGACCGCCTTGAGTTCTAGCACGACAAAATCGTTTCTCTCGTCCAAGCAAATGAGATCAGTTCTTCCTATCCCGAGTCCAAGGTTGCACTGCTGCTGGATTGCTTCGTCTGCCAGTCGTAGGCTTAGCTGCTTGAGGTTCGCCTTGACTGCTTCTTCTAGGCCAGCCTCTAATACAAAGAAGTCCCCATCTGTGGCTCCGTATCCGAGCCGTTGATAAACGCGAAGCCCTAGCTGGATGACAAAGAGATCCTCTTCCGTGGCCTTTGCAATCCGAACGCGGTGATTCTGGTTCGAGAGGTCTTCCTGGACTAGATCGTATGGCAGGGTGACGTCCCATTTCTGAATTTTGGCGATGGGGAACCACCCTGCTTCCTTATCGTGTTTGGCTATTGCTTCAGGATCCTCTGCCCATTTACCGGTGACTTCGCACATGCCCCAAAAACCGGTCCCATACTCTCGAAGAATTGCACGGTCTCCTGCTGCCACCTTTGTCCTATTCGGCTCGCTTGATTTGAAGTAGTAGTGCTTGTGCTTTAGGATTGTCGAAGTATCCCAATCCGTGTCGTCGTATTCGCCGACCTGGTGATTTGAGAAGATCCAGATGCTCACTGCTGCAACTCCAGGTGATTTGCAACATTGCATCCAAGCTCACTGGCGCGCACCACGCCGACGATGAAAAGGACATATCCAAGGACCGCAATCTCAAACGACATGAGGTGTCGCCCGATAGACAGACGACCCCACGGTACCTGTCTCGACCCGTTCGGTCTGTGCGCAAACTCACTTATGTCCAGGAATGCAATGCTTGTGGCAGCGGTACCAGTAGGCTTCGTCTACTGGGACGGGCGCCTGGTAGGGGGCGGGGAAGAAAAACGGGTTGGTGTGCGGACAATGACGATCAAGCTGCGTTATTCAGCCTTCGCCACCATGCCCCGTCCTGATTCTTCGCTCGGCAAGTCGAGACTGACCCTATTTCTCTCTCAGACTGACCCTATTTCTCTCTCCGGCAGCAAGGCGAACACCTAAAGCAGATTTTTGTGGTCCCGTGAAACTAGAGCTTTTTCTTTCCGGAAACCGAACCAGTATTGTGATATGCGATTGACTACAAGATTCGCGTTGCTAACCAAGTCTCTGGTTCGACTCGCCAACTGCTGGCTAGGGTTTCCGATGGATTTCTTATGACGAGTGGGGTGTAGCCACTTTCGGCAATCCGTCCCGCATCTACGATGAAGAGATAGTACGAATTGCCCAATCTTTGTGCAGTTTCGAATTCATTTCGCGACCAATAAAAGCAAACCTGATCCTTGTGTGACTTAACTTCGATATACCGATCGTGCATCAAAGAAAAGGCACTTTCAAAGGAAACAATATCGAAACCGGCAGCCACGTCCTCTGCCGCGATGGATCGGACGGCATCCACCCGCGGATGACCCTGTAGGCGCTTGCGTTCAATTCCTACCACAAACGCCTCCGCCTCCGTGCCCTGAGCTTCCTGCGCAGCGAGCAGCGCCTTTAGACTAGCCAAAGTCATTCGCCTTGTACGGCTCTTTGTATAGCTCGATGAAAGAGCGGCGTCGGCGAACGCCGCAGCAATACGCGCATCGACCGTCAGTACCCCGGCCCCGAGCGCGTTGTCTTCGAAGAGCCCCAGGTTTCTTAGCAACACAATGAGAGGCATATACCTAAGGGGAATCTTGGACGTAGCCAAATACAGGACGCGGTTCTGCGGTTCCTGGCTGAGCGCGTCCTCTAAAAACACCGTAGTGAAATGGTTGGTTTCCCTCAATCGCGCAAGAATCATTAGAGCTAGTCGCACCTCGAGCGTCACGGTGCTCGAGGCGTCGCACAGAGCAATGAGTTGTGGCGTTGGAGCTAGATACGGACCATCTCGAATAACTACCAGCGACCACTCAAGAAACCGCAACGTAGATCGCAATTGCGGCGCCGATCGAAAAATGCGTGATATGCAATATTTCTCTACATCCTCTGCTAGTACAGGCTGGTTCTTTCGGAACACCTCAAACAAAATTACTTCAAATAACCTCCGTGTCCCTAGTTCATTGAATTCGGGCGCGTCGGTTTCCATAGTCCCTGATCAGAGCAGCGATGTCGTCCACGTCTTCCTCTTCGCTCTCCGCGTCCATATTCAAGTTTAGGAGCGGTATGTCGCGACTTTCTAGTATCTTCATCATCGCGGCTTCTTTCTGTAGGAGGCGGCGATGTATAGTGCCGTCCACGGTATCGCGCGCGACTAGGTAGAAGTAGTTGACGCTCGCATCTTTTGGCAATCCGTATCGATGTATACGGTCCTTTGATTGGAGGAAAGCTGCCGCATTAAAATTGCGCTCCACATAGATAGCATTCCGACATGCTTTATGGAGGGAGATGGATTCTCCGACCGCGAAGGGGTTGCCTACAACAACCCGAAAGCTGCTCCCAGGACTTTCGAACTCCTTGATAATCGACTCACGTGTTTCGATGTCTAAATTGTCTTCATCCATCTCAGTGGGTGTTCCGCCATATAACACCCTTGCGGATATGCCCCTATCCGCGAACATCGAATGAAGCCTAAATAGGCTGTCAACGAACACGCACCACAGCACGACCTTGCTTTCCTTGCTCCCTGCAAGCAAGCGCTCCGTCAATTCAACCGCCTTCACCAACTTGCTTGGTGCTTCGTGTTCTTCGTAGGTGAGAATCTGGTTCAATACAGCAGCATCATCGACGAATAGCGCATGATCGGAGTCAGAAACATTGTCTGCTTCGAGCGGGGCCTTTAGTAGCGCCGGGTTCGTCGCGGCCTGCATCAGGCGGATCATTCGCGCCCGTGTCAAAGTATCGCGCACCCACGATTGAGGGTTCCCTGCTTGGAAGTAGGCGACATATTTGTCTTCAATGAAGCGGTATATCCGCTCTTGACGATCGCCCAGCGTGACCTCAATAGGCGCGTTCTCAATTGGCGCCGGCAATCCAAGGTCCGATTTCCTGATGCGGATGAAGTACGGTGCAATGTTGTTTACGAGAATGTCGGCGCGCCGATCAAACGGCGTTTGTGACATATCCCGAAGGTGGCCAAGATCAAATTTGAGGACGTTTTGGCCGGGCCATATGAAATTGAAGAGATTGTAGAGGTCTTGGTACCCGTTTGGCGCTGGCGTACCTGTCAGGACAACCCGTGCAGCAGCCGTCGGCGCCAACTGCAGGATCGCGTCCGCCCATATGCCCCCCTCGGTGTTCTTGATCTTGTGAGCTTCATCTAAGACCACCATCACACGGTTGGCCGGACGGGTGAGAAAGTGCTTAATGTGCTCGATATCGTGCGGCACTGACTGATAAGTCGTAAGGAGTATTTCTAGTTCCTTGTATTCAGACAACTCGGAGTAATAGATTCGCTTTCTGTCTTCGGGCGACAGTCCACCTGAAACGCGCCTAGAGCGAGCGCGACGTCCGTAGCATTCCTCGAACTCAAGCTCCCATGGTCCAAAAGAGCTGAGCGGACCCACGACTAACAGTTTGTTTGCGTACTTGGGATCGACGGGCGCGAGCGACCGCAGATAGGAGAATGCGCCATATACGACGGATGTTTTCCCGGCGCCCGGCACCGAGAAGTTGGCTGCGTTTTGAGAAAACGCCAGGTGGTAGGCTGCCAACAACTGCAACGGGTAGAGTACTCGGCTCGGGAGCTCCCGATCTAGGATCCGCGTGAATTCAGCGAACTCTTTCCTGTCAAGGTTGTTGTTCCAAATTTCTCGAGCGCGTTTCGAAAACTCTTCAAAAAGATTCTGCTCATGGAGGAAGGCGCCAATTTGCTCCGTGAGGCTGGCCGACCGCTTGGTTTCGATGCCGTGCTTGGATAGGGTGTCCTCGACATTCTTTACCAGTGGTCCAAGAAGCTGACCAGCGACTGGGATTTCCATTTCGGTCGGCCCCACAATTGCTGCTCGAAGGTAGTGCTCCAGGTATACCCATATGCGTCGATTTTGTCTTACCGCCGAAGTGTCTCCCTGCAATAGCAGAACCGCGCGGTCCGACCCGATGTTGAGCAGGACTTCCGACATTATTGCTTACGCTTTTCTTTTATGATCTTCTTGAAATCGTAAGTCAGCGTGTTCAGTTCTGCTACTGCCTTCTCGACTTCCGGATCATTCCAAAATGTTTCTGCTTCGACATCGATGTTCTGCAGAGTTTGAAACGCGCGGCGCAGTAACTCCAACGGCGCATTTTGTGCGTTGATATCGTCGAGGAGGCGCTGAGATTTTCCAAAATTCTTCTTAATGTCCGGTGACACCAGATCGGTCCAATCCTTGTCACGCTCGAGGAGCAATACGTCCAGCGTCTTTCCAGGATTCTCTCTTCGCAACTGGTCGACCGATTTTTCCTTTTGATTGATCAGCTCTACATTTTTGAAATGGTTCTCCCGGAATTCCTTCCACACTTTCTCATTGCAAAAAAAGCTCTCCTTCTTGCTCGGCCGCCCCAAATCTCGATACAGCTTCCCGTCGCCGCTAAATCTCGCCCTAATGAGATCGAAGAAGATGGTCTCCAATTCCGCAAGGTCCTGCTCTTTATACTGCCAGTCGGCC
Source organism: Pseudomonadota bacterium (assembly GCA_038040175.1). GTDB lineage: Bacteria > Pseudomonadota > Gammaproteobacteria > Burkholderiales > JACQAP01 > JACQAP01. Next base: position 11,215 of record JBBPIT010000058.1, read on the forward strand.
AGCCGGGTCGGCTTCTTGTACCTAGTCAAGTATTGGTGGAGGTCAACAAAAATGCCCTCCGTATCATCCAAACGGGTATAGATACCCTCATAGTCGAGAAGCTCCAGATACCTGTCCATCAACGCCATGATTGCCCCGATCCTGGCGATGCTCTCGTCATCGGGCTCCGACATCATTGCGGCAATCTCTTTGTCACTGAACCTAACCGCTCGCAAGTCTTTTACCTTCAGATACTTTTCTATCGCGTTGTAGCCTAGTTTTTCGTCCTCTCCGAGCTGATAGGTCGTCTCCAACCGCATGATTTCGCGCTGATCGTCAGCGAGTCGGTCGTCGAGGATTACGGCAAAAAAATATCCTGGCAGTTGATTTGCGTCCTTCGCGATCCGGCCTAGCAGCATGGCTCGACGATTTCCGTCAATGATGACGCCATCGCGCGTTACGATGCCGTAGCGCAGCTGCCCTTTGTGCTTCTTTAAATCCTCTAGGGTCTGCTTGTTACGTCCGCTATTCGAGCGGTACAGGAATTCTTCAATCTTGATTTTGTCTTCCGGTTTGGCGGCGTCCAACTCGCGAACCTGTCGCTCAAACGATTTGACGTGACTAGCGATTCTCCCGTTGTATTTGTTATAGATTAGAACATCGAGCGGTATCTGAAAGACCGGGAGCTTGCGTCGGTCAGCCTTGTAGAAAATCTCCATCTCGCTATGCGGGTTGTTGCTCTTGATTTGGTCCAGGCGCTGGACCCTGAGATCTTCGTTCATTACGTCTACCCCTCAGCAGTTCTATGCGCTACGGTTTTTTCCGCGCTGTTCCTCTGCGTCTCCCTGCGACGCTGGCAATCTGAGAGACGGCCAGCAGCGCGAATAGCTGGCGTTTTGGAACGCTTCGTTTCCGCAAGAATTTGGACGGCAAGATCACGTGCTCGTCCTTCTTGATAAACCGATCTATCAGGGGCCCGGTTTTATCAATGATAACTGCCGGGTTGTCGTATCCGTTGACCGACTTATTGTTCTCATACAGCTGCTGCATGACGCGCGAGGGGGCCACTTTTGCGGTGAACCCGTTTGTAATAAACCTGCTAAACCTCTCTCCCTCTGGCCCGACCGCCCGCACCGTGTCACGAATCACTGGCAAAGATGCCGACTTAATTGTCTGTATGCGATAGCCTTTGCCTTGCCCGTAGGTAACGGAGCAACGCCACGTTCCATCAGCATTTCCGTTTTTCTTCAAATCGTAGTTCGAGAGAGTTACAGCCATTCCGGCTGCCTTGAACGGATGACGACGGAAGCGAGAGAGCTTGTCGCGCTTTGGGGCGTTGCGATACGAGATCGGTTTGTGCGTATTCAAATTCGGTAGCGGAACCAATACCTCCGGAACTGTAGTGCGAGCAGCGTTACGTTGCTTGTGGCCAAGTCTTTCGAGTAATTTGCGAGCAAATTTATGTACGAGCAAAGGACAGACTGCGTTCCCGACCAATGACCACTTGGTCTTTTCCGGGCCAGCGAACTGATAGGTAATTGGAAACCCCATGAGAGTTGCGGCTTCGCGAATAGTAGGGTGACGATACTCACCATTTCCCTTCCTGCCCCACTGTGACTTGTAAATCAACGTTTCCCTTGCGCGGGGGAACAGTGACGCGACTACGGTTCTACTCGGTTTGTCATTCCGCTCCGGGAACGACATGCGCCCCATATATGGATGATTGGTCTTAAGAAACCGACTCTCCCGCCAGTGGATTTCGAATATCCCACTTTCGTAGAAATGATCCGATAGCTGACGCAGCGGAATCCGAATCGACCGATACAATGGATCGCGAATCTGGCGTGACGCCGGTTTGCAGATCGGCGCAGGCAGCTTGTGAACGCTTTCTCGCAGTGTCAGCCGATGTCTGGATTTCTGCGGCAACCAAGCAATACGCCTTCCTTTCCAGCGCAAGTACTCGTGAATGAACAACCGCTTTCTTACTTGGGGAACTCCGTAGTCGGCTGCATCGATGATTTCCGACTTGCCCACCAGAGATATGGCCACGTCGCGAGGATTCATGCCGCGCTCTATACACCACTTCGACAAGCTTAGATCGCGAAATGTATAGGACTCTTTCAAGGACTTGAGCGCATTGGGAACGTTCTCCATGAACCATCCCTTAAGGCGCGAATCTGCTTTGTACTTTTTGACCGCGACAATGGCGAGGAAAACCTTGATGAGACGTAGGCCGTGAGACTTGTCGGCATTTCCAAACTTGTTCGAGAACGAGAAACTGACGCAAGGCGGACTACCTACAATTACGTCTGTATCCGGTAATTCTTCGATGCGATCGGGCCGTTTTTCAAAATAAAGGATATCTCGCGGCTTGATGTCGAGGCCGAAGTTGCAATTGAACGTCTCGACTGCTGGGCCATATTTTTCGACACCATGAGAGATGACAAACCCTGCGGATCGGAAACCTTCAGAAAAGCCGCCTGCCCCAGCAAAGAGGTCCAGCACGGTGAGCCGTTCACTGGGTGCGCGGCCCTTTTTTTTTGAGTTTTTCTTCATTTTCATCTATCTCGCGCCGAGGATCGTTTGTGTTGTTGGGCTTTTACTCCGCGCGGACCCGCACCCGCGGCTCCGCCTTCAGCCAAGTGGTGCGCTTGGCGACGCGAAGGTCATAGTCCACCTGGAGGTTGAGCCACACCTCTGGCGATACCCTGAAATACTTGCCGAGGCGCAGCGCAGTGTCGGCCGTGATCGAGCGTTTGCCGTTGACAATGTCGCTGACGCGGTTGGGCGGCACGGCAATCTCGCGCGCGAGCGCGTTGATGCTCACCCCCATCGGCTTCATGAAGTCCTCGTAGAGAATCTCGCCCGGAGGGATCGGATCGAGCAATTTGGCAGCCATGATGTCTCCTAAGAATGGTAATCGACGATTTCGACGTCGTATGCGTGTCCGTCCGACCAGCGGAAGCAGATTCGCCACTGGTCGTTGACGCGGATGCTGTGCTGGCCCTTGCGGTTGCCCTTGAGCGCTTCGAGCCGGTTGCCTGGCGGGACCATTAGGTCGCGGAGGGTCTGCGCGCGATGGAGGTAAAGCAGCTTCCGCCGCGCCGGACGTTCCACCGCCCTGAAACGCGTCACCAGCCGGTCTTCAAACAAAGCCTCGGTATCGGGCGACCGGAAGGACTTGATCATCCGGAAAGGGTATTACGTCACGCGTAATACGTCAAGCGGCCTACCAGTTCCGCCAGCCCGCGTGCAGCGGAAAGTAAAGCCCGCGCCGGGCCCCACCCACAGCGTCTGCATAACCATCTAACTGAGCCGCGTAACGCTCGCGCTGCTCGTCGAGAAACGCCTCGATACCGGCGCCCGCGTGCTCGCTCGTCTTGTAGTCCACGACCCACTTCGTTCCCTGCTCGTCCTCGAAATAGCGGTCGATGCGGAAGCTGCGGATGCGATTACGGAGCCGGTGCTCGTTGCGCGCCTTCGGATGGGGGCCGAGCAGCCAGCGCCCGCGTTCGTCGTCCAGCGCGTTCCTGAGGGCCGAAACAACGAGCCCTCCGGCACGTTCCAGCTCGGCCGGCGCTACGCCGCGACGCTGAAGGTCGCGGACGAAGCGGGCGCGAAGAGCATCGACTCGTTTCGCGTCCCAGCCGCGCAATTCATCTTCGGCGATGCGCTGAAACCATGCGTGCACCACGATTCCTGCGTGGCGGACAGACTCTTTCGCCCAGTTGAAAGGAGGCCCTTCCTCACCCCTTCCCTCCTCCGGTGAACTCCACTCCGTCGTCTCGGGCGCCTTGGGCATCTCAAAATCCGTCGGTAACCTACGCAATACCCCGACCCCCTCTCTCCCTCTCCCCTGCCCTCCCCCGTCAAGGGGGAGGGAGACAGTCCCCTCTTTCACGCTCTTGCCCGCAAGGGAAGAGGGGAGAGGAATGTTCGGCAATGCCCGCCACGCGAGACCCAGCAAACTCCTCTTCGAAGGCAGTTTCAACACCCCATCCTCGTCCACCTTAAGGCACGCCAGCAGATGCAGTCGCGACTTCGCGCGCGTCGCGACAACATAAAGCAACCGCCCCGCCTCAATGTCTTCGGCCTCCTTGTCCAGGTCCCTCACGTACTGGTAAAGCGGCTCCTTCTTCCCGCCCGTCTCGTCGATCGGCGCGAGGAGCAACCTGCCGCCGGGCAGACTCCTCCACGCGAATAGCGGCTTCCTCCCCGACCCCGGCAGACGATCCAGCCCAGGCACGATTACGGTGTCGAACTCGAGGCCCTTCACGTTGTGGATGGTCATGATCTCGACTGCATCCACACCGGCATTCACGTCGGGCAGCGCGTAAAGATTCTTGAGGCTCGATGCCAAGGCCGAGAAATCGGTCAACTCGCCCGCCTCTTCCAGGCGTTCGAGCTCATCGAGGAAGATCTCGGCGTCTTCAAGATCGGTGGCGTCCTCGACGCAAGCCGGTCCGCCCAAGGCGAGCCAGACGCCTTCGACGCGATCGCGCAGCATGCCGCGCAGCCGGTTAGCGAGCGCGGGAGCGAGCACCTCGCGCATGCGCGCAAGGCGCGGCTGGTCCTGCATCAGCTCCCAGATCGTTTGTTTGTCCTTGCCCTCGAAGAAGGCGGAGAGTTCATCCAGCATGAGCCCGCACCACGGCGCGCGCAGGATGGCGAGCCAAGCGACGCGGTCGGCGAGATGGGTCAGCGCGCGCGTGAGCGCATAGAGGTCCTGCACTACTTGTTTTTCGCCCAACTGCTCGATCTTCACTGCGCGAAAGCGGATACCGGCGTCTTTGAACGCCGGGACGATGGCATCGAGATGCTTGCGGTTGCGCACCAGGATCGCAGTCTTGCCTTTCGCTGCTTTCACCAGTTCGACGACTCGCTGCGCCTCTGTCTCCTTGTCGGCGCAAGTTTCGAGAGTCGGTTCGCCCTCGGGATCGGCGTCGTGGAACGGCACCGAGGGCGAATAGGGCACGGCGCCGGAAGACTCATCCTCGACCGCCGGTAGCACATGCGGAAACACCTGGTTTACCCACTCCACGATCTTCGCCTGCGAGCGGAAATTGGTGGAAAGCGTCAAAGGCTCGAGCTTGACGCCCGGCAGCCCCGCGCGCCGCGCGTGCAGGAACAGCCCCACCTGCGCGTCGCGGAAGCGGTAGATGGACTGCATCGGATCGCCGACGGCGAACACCGTGCGCCCGTCGCCCGCCTCCCAGCCTGCGGTGAGGCGCTCGAGCAGCTCCCACTGCGAGTTGGACGTATCCTGGAACTCGTCCACCAGCAGGTGCCGAACGCGTACGTCCATCGAGAGCAGCAAATCGGTCGGCTCGTCCGGCGTGCCGAGCGCCTGCAGCGCTCCGTGCGCGATCTGGGTGAAATCCACCTCGCCGCGCTCGCCGAAGAGTGCGAGCAGTTGCGCCATGGCAGGCTTGAGCAGCGCGAGGATCGCCTCCAGCGCCTCCCACTGAATCTCGGTGTACCGGGGCGGCGGCGCCGCACGCAGCGCAACCAGCGCCTCGCGCAGGCCAGGAATGGCAACGAGCTCCGGCGGCGCGGGCTTGGGTTTCTTGCGCCACTCGCCCTTTTGCGTCAGCACCTCGTTCGCCAGCTCCACCGAGGCCTGCGGATAGAGCGCCTGCGCGTTGCGGATGAGCCGATCCCTCTCCGCGGCGAGCGTCGCTTCCAGCTCCTCGCGACCAGGCGCGTCGCCCGTCTTGCGCAGCCACTGGTCGCGCCGCTCGAGCATCCCGGCAAGGAGGCTGGTGGCGTCGGCGACGTTGTTGTCCAGGTGCGCGAGCAACCGCGCCACCGGTGGCGTGAAATCGGCGAGCGTGCGCGCCGCCGCCTCCTGGTACAACTCCTTCGCGTCCTTGACGATGTCGGGCTGCGCGCCGAATTTGGCGAGCACCGGCATCTGCCGGGTGAGCGCGGCGCACAGCGCGTCGATGGTCTGGATGCGAAGGCGCGGCGCGAGTTCGGGTGAGAGCTTCTCGATCACGCGCTTGCGCATCTCCGCGGCGGCCTTCTTGGTAAAGGTGATGGCCACAATCTCCTCGGGCTTCGCCACCGTCTCGAGGAGCTTCAGGTAGCGTTGCACCAGCAGCTCGGTCTTCCCCGAGCCCGCCGGCGCCTGCACGATGAACGAGCACGCGACGTCCAGCGCCCGCTGGCGCTTCGAGAAATCCGGCGCGATCCCGGCGTCCCTAGTCATCTTCGTCACCGTCTTCGCCGTCCGCCAGCGCGTTGACCCGCTCGTATACGCGGCACAGCGGCTGAAGGTCGCAGTTGCGACAGGTCTGAAGCAGCTTCTTGGGATCGACGCGCGCATCGCCCGACGCGAAGCCCTTACCCAAGGCGTCGAGCTCGTTCCTCCATCCGACAATCAGGCCTTCCCAATCCCGGTAGAGTTCCACCTTTGGCAAGAGGCCCTTCTCTCGCGCGTAGCCGCTGAAACGCAAATCCCCGGTCTTCAGCTTTGCGAACGCGACAGCAGCGACATCCTCTTTCGCGTTTACGGCGTAAACCGGTAGCTGCGGCTCCTCTGGTCGCTCTCCTAGCCAGTCCTTCCTGGACGTCGCCCCCCCCTTGTAGTCGATAAGCACATGGCCGCCCGCTTCGAGCTTGTCCATACGGTCGATGCGGCCGTTCAGCTCGAGTCCGGCAACAGCGAGCTTGCGCTTTTCCTCCATCGCGACGACTTCGAAAGGAGGACGGCTGCGCTCCACTTCGAGCCATTCGCGCGCGAGCTTCGCCAATCTCTTTCGTTCAAGAGCGGCGAACGGTTCTTCGAGCTTCGCTTCGCGAACTGCGGCAGCGGCTGCGCGCTCGATGGCAGGACCACAGTCGCCCTGGATGCCTTGGCTTCCTTTCAATTCACTCCACAGCTCTTTCATCAATGTGTGCAACAGCAGGCCGCGGGCCCTGGCGTCCAGGCCGGCGACAGGTTCTTCCAACCCCTCTGCAGCCAAACGATGGCGCGCAAAAGCACGAAACGGACAGGCGGCCTGGTCGGAGAGAATCCTGGTTCCACCTCTCGGTGTTCTCGTGGCCAGTGCGGGCGCCTGGCCGTCTTGCACGGTCTCGCTCCTGCGAGCGGCGAAGATCAGGTCGCGGTAGCGTTCGTAGGTCCTTGTCTCCGGCGTTCCCAAGGGAACGGCGGAAATCAATGGAGAAGCGAGCAGCGCCCTGTCCTCTTCCATCGTGGGATGCGAGACGACGACCTCGTCCGCTGCGGCCAACCAGCCGTCGGTGATGCGCTTGCCGCGCGCCAGAGTCGCTTCCGCGGAAGCCTCGGGAATCCCCGCCTTGCGCTGCAGGGCGGGAGGAATGAAAGGATTGGGCGCCGCGGCGAGCGGCCAGGCTTCGTCGGTGAGGCCGCTCACCCACAATGCGTCGAACTCGAGGCCGGCGGACTCGAGCACGCCGAGCACCTGGATCGGCGCGTCCGGCGTTTCGGGCTGGAACAGGGTGTCGGTGCAAAGGCGCCGCAGGCGCGCGAGCGCCTGCGCGAGGGACATCTTCGGCGCGACGCGCTCGAGCTTGGCGAACTCGGCGAGCGTCTCGTTGAACTTGGCCTGGGTCTGGAATTCGCTGGAGTCGAGGCCGCGCTCCCCGGGAAAGCCCGCGACTTCGAGGAGCGCGGAAAAATGCCGCGCCCACTCGTGCGGCGAGCGCTCGCCGCCGGGTTGCTCCCGCACCAAAGCGAAAAGCGCCTCGAGCCGTTGGCGCAGCACCGGCGCGCCTTCGATCAGCGCAACCAGTTTGCCGAGCGTCACGCGCGCAGGCGCCTTCCTGCGCAGCTCCGCGTCGAGCCGCGCGCGCTTCGAAAGTTCAGGCTCGGCGCCGGCGAGGAACGGCGAGCGGATCAGCTTGCTCGCCTGCTCGAAGGGAATCTCGCCGGAAGCAAGCTCGAGGATGGAGAGCGCGGCGCGCGCAAGCGGATAGTCGGCGAGAGGCGCGCCCAGCGAAATATTGAAGGGGAGCGCTTTTTGTTCCGCGCCGGGAAGGTTATGGGCCGGGTGCATGACGCGCGCGAAAACGCGCGCCACTTCCTTGCGGCGTTGTCCCAATTCGGGAACCACGACGCCGATGCGTACCCTCTGCTCCGCTTCAAGTGTTCCCTCGTCCCCTGACCCCTCTCCCTGAGGGAGAGGGGAAGGAGTGAGAGTCTCGAGCTTTGTGCGTGCCCAGCTCGCCGCCGCTTCCAGTTCCTCGTGCGCCGAGGGGAAAGGAATGCGGCTCGCCTTCGATTCCTTTTCCTCCGGCGCGCAGCTGCGCACCTCGATGCCCTGCTTCGCGCAGGCATCGAAGAAGTCCTGCACCTGCGGCGGCACGACGTCGAAGGCGTAAGCGACGAGGCGTTTCGGTTTCCTGAGCGCCGCCTCTTTCAGCAGCGGCGCGACAACGTCGGCAAGGCGCGCCGCATCCGTGTTTCCCTCCTTGTCGCAGCGGCGCGCGTAGCCCTTCGCCCATTCGGCAAAGGCCCTGGCGTCTTCGTTGCCCGGAAAGCTCCCCGGATTTCCCATTACGGCGCCCGCAATGCGCCATTCGTGCGCGAGCCCCCAGGCCTTGCGGCAGTCCGCCGCGGCCCGCGGCACGGCAAGGAGCGCCTCGCCCCATTCGCTCGCGCGGATCGCCGCCTCCCACAGTTCCTGTTCCTGCGCGTCGGTGAGCAGCAGCGGAAGCCGTGCGGCGATATCGGAGTACAGCGCATCCTCGTAGAGCCTCTCGACGAAGGCGCCGAACGGAAGAATGTCTGCGGTTTCCCAGACCGTGAGGCCGGATGCGATTTGCCGCTCGTCGAATTCGCGCGCAAGCGTCTGCGCGAGGCGCCGGTTCGGCGTCACGACGGCAATGCCCTCGGAATGTCCCTTGGCGAGATGCGCGAAGAGCTCGCGCTTTTGCACTACCGGGAATTTGGCGCCAACAGTCATGGCGCCTAATTTAATGGAATCCTGGCCCTGCCGTTACTGAGGGAGGCGCAATTCAGCCGCGCTCCAGCAACTGCGCCTTGGCTTTGACGTCTTTCCACTCGTCGGCGTCGGGGGGGGCGTCTTTCTTTTCGACGAGTACTGGCCAAGCCTTCGAAAGCTCGGCGTTGAGCTTGGTGAAATTGCGCTGGTTCTCCGGCACGTCGTCCTCCGCGAAGATCGCTTCGACGGGGCACTCGGCCACGCACAGCGTGCAATCGATGCACTCGTCCGGATCGATGACGAGCATGTTCGGGCCTTCGTGGAAGCAGTCCACGGGGCAGACGTCCACGCAGTCGGTGTACTTGCACTTGATGCAGCTCTCGGTAACGACGTAGGTCATTCAAGGAATCCTTTTTGCAGGGCTGGCGAGCCCCTGAATCGATGCGATTCGCAAAGTTGTGGCGTTTCGCGAAACGCGGTCCAAGGCATGCATTCTAACAAAAAGATCCGCCTCCGCCCCTGAAAATGAAGCCGCAAATACTGATTATGTCCCGGAAAGTAAAGGGGTTTTATCTTGCCGCACAACTCCGGTGCGCCGCTCGGAATGCTTCCCTTCCAAATTCTTTTTTTTTTCGCTAGCATAGGGTCTACTCTTCGATTCGCAGTCCGTCCGGACAGCGTAGTTGTCGCAAACCCCCCGTCAAACTTTCGAGGCAATCCTCATATGAGCGAGCACATACATCATGTCACCGACGAAACTTTCGAGCCCGAGGTACTCCAGTCGCAGGTTCCCGTGCTGGTGGACTACTGGGCCGAATGGTGCGGACCGTGCAAGATGATCGCGCCCATTCTCGACGAGGTCGCAACCGAGTATTCGGGCCGCCTTAAAATCGCCAAACTCAACATCGACGAGAACCAGGGCACGCCGCCGAAGTACGGCATCCGCGGCATCCCCACGCTGATGATCTTCAAGAACGGCAACATCGAGGCGACCAAGGTCGGCGCCGTCTCAAAATCCCAGTTGACAGCCTTTATTGACAGCAATATCTAAAGCCGCTAGGCTTCGCCCCGTACTGGTCAGCAAGCGCGTGAATTGAAAGCGTTTGCGGCCGGTAGCGGGTAAGGTCCCTTCCCGCCTCGTCGTCTTCCCGACCTTTCCTTTGTATCTCATCTCGTAGGGCCCCTCTCCATGCATTTGTCCGATCTGAAAGACCTCCACGTAACCGCACTCGTGGATATGGCGATCGCCAACGAAATAGAAAACGCCAACCGGCTGCGCAAGCAGGACCTGATTTTTGCGCTCCTGAAAAACCAGGCGAAGCGCGGTGAAAGCATTTTCGGCGAAGGAACCCTCGAGGTGCTACCGGACGGATTCGGCTTCCTGCGCTCTCCCGATACCTCCTACCTCGCCGGACCGGATGACATCTACGTCAGCCCCTCGCAGATACGCAGATTCAATCTGCATACCGGTGATTCGATCGAAGGGGAGATCCGAACGCCTAAGGACGGAGAGCGCTATTTCGCGCTGGTGAAAGTCGACAACGTCAACTCCGAGCCGCCCGAGAATTCCAAGCACAAGATCCTCTTTGAAAACCTTACCCCGCTCTTCCCCACCGAGCAGTTCGTCATGGAGCGGGACATCAAGTCCGAAGAAAACCTCACCGGCCGCATCATCGACATCATCGCCCCGATCGGCAAGGGCCAACGCGGCCTGCTGGTGTCCAGCCCGAAGAGCGGCAAGACGGTGATGCTGCAGCACATCGCCCACTCGATCGCGGCGAATTACCCGGACGTGTATCTGATCGTGCTGCTGATCGACGAACGCCCGGAGGAAGTGACCGAGATGCAGCGCTCGGTGAAGGGCGAGGTCGTGTCCTCGACCTTCGACGAACCGGCCACCCGCCACGTGCAAGTGGCGGAAATGGTGCTGGAGAAGGCCAAGCGCCTGATCGAGCACAAGAAGCACGTCGTCATCCTGCTGGATTCGATCACGCGCCTGGCGCGCGCCTACAACACCGTGGTGCCGGCCTCCGGCAAGGTGCTCACCGGCGGCGT
>JBBPIT010000059.1:0-21908 GCA_038040175.1 Pseudomonadota bacterium
AATACGATATGCACCGGAAAGAACACCAGCGGCCAGCCGAACAGCAGCGGCAGCAGCGCCATGCCTGCGGTAGGCACGTGCACCGCAATCAGATAGCTCATCGCGTGGCGGATATTGTCGTAGATGCGCCGGCCGAGCCGCACGGTCTCGACGATGGACTTGAAGTCGTCTTCCAGCAGCACCAGCGACGCGGCCTCGCGCGCCACGTCGGTGCCGCGCCCGCCCATGGCAATCCCGATATGCGCCGCCTTCAATGCCGGGGCGTCGTTCACGCCGTCGCCGGTCATGGCCACAATCTCACCGTTGGCCTTCAGCGCCTCGACCAGCGCCAGCTTCTGCTCGGGAACGACCCGGGCAAAGATGCTGACGTCCGCGACGCGTGCGCGCAACTCGGCACGGCTCATGCGCTCGAGCTGCGCGCCGGTCAGCACCCCGCCGGGGGACTTCAATCCGATTTCGTCGGCAATCGACTGTGCCGTGCCCGGGTAGTCCCCGGTGATCATCACCACCCGGATGCCGGCGTCGTAGCACTCCTTGACGGCCTGCGGCACCGTCGGCCTTACGGGGTCCGCGAGTGCAATGAGTCCGAGAAACTTGAACGAGAATCCCGTGGGGCGGGCGGGAAACTCGTCGCCGTGAAAACGCGCCTGCGCCACACCGAGCACCCTGCGTCCACGCGATGCGATCTGCGCGGTCTGCTGCAGAATGCCGGTCTGCAGCGCCGGGTCCGCCTTGCACAGCTTCGCGATCGCCTCGGGCGCCCCCTTGGCGGCGACCACCACCTCGCCACCGTCCGCTCTCCGCCAGCAGTGCGTGACCGCCAGCAAGTCGCGCGTGAGGTCGTACTCCTTCACCAGCCGCCAATGCTCGCGCATGCGCACGGTCTCGGCGTCATGCTCGACCGCGTAGCCAACGATCGCCCGTTCCATCGGATCAAACGGATTGAGCTCGCACGCCAGCGCAGCGTAATGCGCGACCGGCCGCACGTTCGCCGGCAAGGCACCGCGCGCGGCATCGTGATGGTGGCCCGCGACCGCGAGTTCCGCCACCGCCATGCGGTTCTCGGTGAGCGTGCCGGTCTTGTCCACGCACAGCACGGTCGCCGAGCCAAGCGTTTCAATCGCCGGCATGCGCCGGGTCAGAACCTTTTTCTGAGAAATGCGCCAGGCGCCGAGCGCGAGGAAAACCGTAAGCACCACCGGGAACTCCTCCGGCAGCACCGCCATCGCCAGCGTGATGCCGGCCAGCAATCCCGCCAGCCAGTCGCCGCGCAGCGTCCCGTAGAGCACCACTACGGCGAAACACAGCAGCAGCCCGATCGCGGCGAAAATCCGCACGATGCGCGCCGTCTGGATCTGCAGCGGGGTGTCCTGAACTTCCAGCGTCTCGAGCGCCTTGCCGATGCGGCCGATCTGCGTCCGCGCACCGGTCGCCAGAATGCGCGCCTTTCCGTACCCCTGCACCACCAGCGCGCCGGAGAACACGAACGGCTGCGCATCGCCGCCCGGATTCGCCATCTCGCGTACTTCCGAGGCCGCTGGTCGTTTGGAGACCGGTAGGGACTCCCCGGTGAGAAGGGACTCGTCGGCGCTGAACTCGTTGCACTCGACCAACACGCCGTCGGCCGGCACGCGATCGCCTTCGTGCAGGAGCACCAGATCACCGGGCACAACCTCGCGGCCGGCGATGCGCTTTTCCTCGCCTCCGCGCACCACCAGTGCGCGCGGACTGGACAGATCGCGCAGCGCCTCCAGCGCGCGCTCGGTCTTGCGTTCCTGATAGATGGTGATGCCCATCACCACGAACACGGACACCAGCAGGATCAGCGCTTCATAAAGATCGCCGATGGCAAGGTAAATCGTGCCGCCGGCGACCAGCAGCAGGAGCATCGGTTCGTGCACGACTTCCAGCGCAATCCGCAGCATGTCCCGGCGCTTCGCCGAAGGCAATTCGTTGGCTCCGTGCTGCGCCAGACGGCTTTTCGCCTCGGCCTCAGTCAGCCCGGTTCTGGCGAGTTGTTCGTCGGTGTGAGAGTTCATCAATGGCGATGAGGAGAGACGAGGAAAGCGTGAGCGTCCGAGGCCGCCGTGAGTCCGATTTTCATCCTTCCTCCTTCATTTTTCCGCCTTCATCCTTGCTCCTTGCTCCCCTTGTCCTCGTCCTGAATGATGCGGTGCGCCGGTCCCTCCAGATCGTCGAACTGGCCGCTCTTGACCGACCACCAGAACACCGCGCCGATAACGAACACCAGAACCAGCGACAGCGGAATGAGCAGGTAGAGGATTTCCATGGAAGCGGTAACCGGTAACTGGCATGAAAGCGTGCGCGCCGGGACGGATGACGAAGCCTTTCTGGATCTCCTCGCGGTCGAACACCGCCAGGTCGGAGGCGGCTTCCGGCAGCGCTTCGCGCGGCGAGCCGGGGAACCTGTCGCGCTTCTCGTAGTAATCGGTCAGCCCCGCATTCACGATCGCCTTCGCGACAGCCTCGCAGCCGGCGCAGCACAGGGCGCGCAGCGCGTCCCCGATGGGCACGCGATAGTGGGACCCGGAGGGAATCGGCAGTCCGCAGTGATAGCCGTTGCCCTCCTCCGCGGAAGCGGTCATTGCCTGGATTGCGGCAGAGTCGGCTGACATGTCGTCGCTATTCTGAACCACCCGCGCACGGGCTGATCTCGATTGTCATTCCGGGCGTTGCCTTTTCGCCAGCTTTGACCTGGATCAACCGGCCGGCGGTCGCGATTGCCGGAAAAAAAAGCCCGCCGGGTGGCGGGCTTTTCGAATTGTTTCAAGAAATCACCGAAAGGCCGGTGCGGGCCCCTGTTCTACTTGGCAACGGCAGAAGCCGCCACCGCCTTCTGGGTCCGCGGCAGCAGCAGGATGATCATTGCGCCGATGAACGCGATCGCAGCCAGAGTGAAGAATGCGGCTTCCGTCGAATTGGTCGCGGTGCGGATGCGGCCGATGAGATCGGGCCCGAAGTATCCGCCGAGGTTGCCGACCGAATTGATCCAGGCGATTCCCGCCGCCGCGGCAGTTCCGGAAAGAAACGCCGTGGGCAGCGACCAGAAGATCGCGACCGTGCACAGCAGTCCGGCGGTTACCAGCGTCAGCGCGATGATCGACGGAATTGCGGCATGGCCGATCAACGCCAGCGCGATCAGTCCGACCATAGCGACGAGCAGCGAGCCCGCGCAGTGCCAGCGGCGCTCTCCGGTGCGATCGGAATGGCTGCCCACCAATACCATGGACACCGCCGCCACGCCCCAGGGAATCATGCTCAGCAACCCGACCTTGAGGAAATCGGTCTTGGCGATGCCCAACTCCTGGATGATGGTCGGCATCCAGAAGTTCACCGCGTAGAAACCGACCACACCGCAGAAATAGACTAGGGCAAGAGCCCAGACGCGGCCATCCTTGAAGGCATCGAGGAAATGATGCTTTTTCCCGAGTTCGGATTTCGACGCATCGTCCTCGGCGACCCGCTGCATCACCATCGCCTTCTCCCGGTCGGTCAGCCACTTGGCTTTCTTCGGTCCGTCGTCAAGCAATACCAGCACTAGCGCCCCGATGATCACGGAGGGGATGCCTTCCAGCAGGAACAACCACTGCCACCCGCGCCAGCCGTTGGCGCCATCCATGTATTGCATGATGGCACCGGAGACCGGAGACCCGATCACGTTGGAAAGGGCGATGGCGGTCATGAACAGTGCCACCATCTTGGCGCGGCGCGGACCCGGGAACCAGTAAGTCAGGTACAAGATGATGCCCGGGAAGAAGCCCGCTTCCGCAACACCGAGCAGGAAGCGCAGGAAGTAGAAAGTGAACTCGGCGTCGGTGCAGTTGAACATGGTCGCGATCACGCCCCAGTGGATCTGGTTCGTGAACATGAAAGCCGAGGAGATGATGCCCCAGGTGATCATGATCCGCGCAATCCAGATCTTGGCGCCGACCCTCTCGAGAATGACGTTGCTGGGGACTTCGAAGATGAAATAGCCGATGAAGAAGATGCCGGCGCCAAAGCCGTAGATCGTGTCGCTGAAATTCAGATCGGGCGCCATCTGCAGCTTGGCGAATCCGACGTTGACTCGATCGAGGAAAGCGACGATGTAGCAGATGAACAGGAACGGAATGAGCCGTTTGGCAACCTTGGCATAGGTCGCCGTCTCGAACTCCGGGGGAAAAGTGGTGGCCAATTGAGTCTCCTCCTCAATGTTGTTATGTTGTAATCTGACCGCCCGATTGTTATTGATTTTGGCGGCGTATTCTAACAGCCTGGAAGGTACTGTGGGCATGCCGGCGGGCCCAGAACACCGGCACTTCGCGGCATTCCCGGGCTTGCCCGATTCGCGTCAACCTTGACCGGCGTCAACGGCCCCGGCCGCGGCCTGCCCTATAAAGGGCCCTGGATTCAAAGCAGACATTGCCAACGATCAAAGGAGAGAACCGTGAGAACCATTCTGGTACCGGTAGACGGGTCCGCATGCTCGGAGCGGGCCATCGAGGAAGCCGTAAAGCTGGTTCAGAAGTCGGGGCCGATGGACATCCACTTGCTGAATGTCCAGCCGCGCATCTTCGTCGAGGAAACCCTGGTTTTTCTCGATCCCGCCAAGATCGACACCTATTATTACGAGCAAGGCTCCAGGGGGCTGGCATCTGCCGAAAAGCTCCTCAAGAAAGCCGGCATCGCCTTCACCTCCCAACGCGCGGTCGGCCCCGTGGCCGAGACCGTCGTCACGAAAGCAAAAGAACTGGGGGCGGATGGAATATTGATGGGAACCCACGGACATGGACGCGTGGCAGGAATGCTGCTCGGCTCCGTATCCAACAAGGTGCTGCACCTTTCGCCGGTGCCGGTGACGTTCGTCCGGTCTGAGCCGCCAGTGGATTTCACCGGACGGCTTTCGGCAACGTGAAACCCCGGTGCTGCGGCCTCCACCAGCCCGTTGAACCGCTGCGTTGGCCGCTGTTCGCTGTATGCCTTTCGCAGAGCAAAGAGATCGAGGACTTCAGTTTTTCTGCGGCAAGGGCTCGATCAGGCCGGGATCATCGTTCTTCGGACTGTTGACCCGGGTGCTGACCGGGTAAGCGGCCATCTCTTCCGCCGGATAGGGAACCAGCAGTTCGAACGCGGATTCGTTTGCCGGATCGAGCCATCGCGCATACGTCTCGTGGGCGATGATCACCGGCATGCGATCGTGGATCGGCGCCATCAGTTCGTTGGCGCCGATGGTGATGATGGCGCAGGTTTCCAGTTTCTCCCCTTCCTTGCCCCATTCTTCCCAGATCCCCGCCATCGCGAACGGTTTCTTGTCCGCCATGGTAAAGCGCCAGGGCTGCTTGCCGGATGCGCCGCGCTTCCACTCGTAGAAGCCGTCGGCCGGAATCAGGCAGCGCCGCCGCTTGAACGCGTCGCGGAACATCGGTTTCTCCGCGATCGACTCACCCCGCGCATTGATCGGCTTGATCCCGGAAAGATCCTTGGCCCAGCGCGGCACCAGGCCCCAGGTCGTCATCGCCGCGCGGCGCTCGCTGTCTTCGATGCGAACCACCGGCAACCGCGTGGACGGCGCAATGTTGTAGCGCGGGCTCAACTCCTGCGCAATGCGGCCGAAATCCGTCTGGAACCGGGTCTTGAGTTTTATCGGCGGGCTGTTCAGGTCGTAGCGGCCGCACATGAATTCTTGATTATTGCAACTGCGACTGCCGGATGGTGCCGCGCACTTCGAAGCGTACCTGATCCACCGCGGTGCCGCTTTGGTCCACGAGCGACAGTTCGTGGCTTCCGGGCCGCGGCACCCAGAACATCGGCTGATCGGACAGGCCGATCTCCTCGTCATTCAGGCGCCAGCGAAAGCCGGCCACTTGCGGCGAGATCACGAAGCGCACCCGCTGCACCGATTCCGGAATGTCCGGATCGAGCGCGATGATGGTGCCGTTGCCCGGATAGGCGATGCCGGCATGGATTGCGGCGGCGGCTTTAGCGGCGATATGCGCGGTTTCGGTACCGGCCAGAAACGCTTCCGTGCGCGCGGGCTCGACGTCCTGATCGTAGCGGACCTGCATCCACACCACACCGTCCGGTGCACCCGGCACAACCGAAGCCTGCCGGCGATGCAGGTAGTTCACCATCTCCAGCCATACCGGCGCTGCGCCGGTCACGCCGGAAACGTCGCGCATGGCGCTGCCGTCGAAGTTGCCCACCCACACGCCTATCGTGTAACGATCGGTGAAGCCGATGCACCAGTTGTCGCGCATGTCCTTGCTGGTACCGGTCTTCACCGCCGCCCAGTGACGCGACGACAAAGGATTTTCCAGGCCGAAAGTGACGCTGCGTGCGAGCGGATCGGCAAGCACATCGGCGATGAGGTAGGACGCGGCAGGATCGAGCAGCGGCGTCGCGCCGGTCCTGGTCGAGCGCTGCAGCTTGAGCGGCGACCAGCGTCCGCCGTTGGCAAGCGCCCGGTAGGCGTTGGCAAGCTGCCACAGGCTGACCTCCGCCGAGCCGAGCGCCAGCGAGTAGCCGTAGAAGTCCCCGTCCTCGGTGACGTCGTCGAAGCCGAGCATCTTCAGACGCTCCGCAAAGGCGTCCGCCCCGACCAGCATGAGCGTGCGCACCGCCGGTACGTTGAGCGAGGCAGCCAGTGCCGTACGCACGCTGGTGAGCCCCTTGAAGTCGCGGTCGTAATTCTGCGGGACGTACAGCCCGGTCGGCGTGATCAGGTTAACCGGCGAGTCGTCAACGAGGGATGCGTTGGTGATCAGCCTGTCCTCGATGGCCATCTGGTAGAGGAAGGGCTTGAGCGTCGAACCGGCCTGGCGTGCGGCGCGTATGCCGTCCACGTAGAACGCGCTCGCGCTGTTGCCGGCATTGCCGACGTAGGCCAGTACCTCCCCCGTCCTGTTGTCCGCCACCAGCACTGCGCCGTCCGCGACGTGCTGCTCCGCCAGCGCAGCAAGCTGCTGCTGCAGCACTTCCACCGCAAAGGCCTGCAATTCCGCGTCCAGCGTGGTTTGCACCCGCGCGCGCTCCGCGGAAAGCAGTTCCCGCGCGACGTGCGGCGCAAGCGACGCGCGCGGCGTGATGTTCGGCGAGCCCGGCAACGCCGCCTGCGCCAGGGTCTCGAGCTTCGGACAGGCGAGGTCGAGCTTCATGTTCCCGGCCAGTGCGCAGGCACGTGTCGCCGCCGTTTGCGGCCTGCTGTTCGGGCCGCGCAGCAGCACCGCCAGCAGCAGCGACTCGCGCTCGTCGAGCCCGTCCGGGCTCTTGCCGAACAGCCCACGCGATGCCGCCGCGATCCCCTGCAGTTCGCCGCGGAAGGTCGAGAGATTCAGATAGGCCTCGAAGATCTGGCTCTTGCTCCAGGCCTTTTCCAGTTCCTTTGCCGCCTTAATCTGGTCCCACTTCTGCGACACCGTGCGCTTTTGCCGGGTTGGGCGCAGCGCATCGTCCAGGTGCGCGGCCACTTGCATCGATATGGTCGAGGCGCCGCGCGGCTGCGAGAGCAGCAGCGTATCGAGTGCGGCGTCCGACAACGCCAGCCAGTCCACGCCGCTGTGCCGGTAGAAGCGCTTGTCCTCGGCGCGGATGATGGTGGCCAGCGCCGCGGGCGAAATTTCCGCGAGCCTGGTCCACTCCAGGCGCCGGCCGCGCTCGACTACCCGAAGCTCATGGATCAGCACGCCGTGGCGGTCGAGCAGCATGCCTTCGCTGCTCGTCCATGCCTCCTTTACCGCTTCGAACGAAGGAATCTCGGCATGCAGGTCTGGCGCCGGCAGGAGCAGTGCCACGAGCACCAGTGACGAGTGACGAGTGACAAGTGACGAGCAGTCAATGGCGGCCAAGCCGCGAAAGACGGCCGCCGGAATGCGGCAAAGGAATGTCGAAATCAAGGCTTCAATCCGCAATTTTGAGATCTGGACATAAGCCAAGAACAATTTTCCGAGCCCGGAAACCCTTCATTTCTTCACCCGTCACTTGTCACTCGTCACTGCCCCACCGTCACCGTCGTATTCGGCAGCTCGCCGAACATCTCCGGCGCATACATCGCCTCGACCCGCGTAGGCGGCAGTTCGAAGCGGCCGGCGTTGTTCAGTCGCAAGGTGTACTCGACCACCCAGGAGCCCTTCGGGACGAAGCGATAGTAAGCGCGGAAAGCATCGAAAGTCCGTTCCTCGAACGCCGGCCAGACGAAGCCGCGCTGCTGCTCGCCGGAGGACAGGATCGGCGAGTCCTTCGCCAGGCCGATGCCGAGGATCGCCGAACCGGCCGGCACCGGGTCATCCACCACCACCCAGGACATGTCGGACTGCGCTTCCAGTTCCAGCCGCACCCGCACCACATCGCCACGGTTGAACTGTCCGGGCTGCAGTTCTCCCGGTACCTTGGTCTCCACCGGCGTGACGGTCTTCACAACTCTGAATCCGCTCGACAGCGCCGCTTTCAACGGGATCGCCGCGCGGCTCTGCACAGTAACCCACGGCTTGCCGGTGCCGGACTGGCTGACCGACAGCACCGCCTCCGCCGGCGGCCACTTGAACTCCAGCACGCCCCCCTGCGCCTGCTTTCCCCAATCGAGCGTGCCCTGCTGCTCATTGAGCCGCGCCTGGGTCTGTCCCGTCACCGGTTCCGACTCGAATTTTGCAGAGAACTTTTCCATCGCCAGCACACCCCAGGCATTGGCCACCGTGGTGTTCCAGCGGCCGCGATGCTGCCGGCCGAGCGCGCCGCGGGTGAGCCGCGGCATATCCTCGCGCCACTGGTCGGCATCGAGGAAGGTGAGCAGCACCCGGTTGGCATTCACGTCGCCGGAGATCATCAGCCACCACAGGTAGTCCATGCGCTCGGTGGAGAAGCCCATGGTCGCGCCCTGGAAGTTGAGCCGCGAACGCACGATCTGCGCGGCCTCGGCAAGGCGCTTGTCGCGATCTTTCAGCGCCTCGCCGCGTTTCATCACCCCGTACCAGTCGAGCACCGCCGAAGTCGGCCACAGGTTCGGCTCCGCCGCGATCGAATCGAGCCAGTTCGGCTCGAGCGCCTGGTAACGCGACAAGGCTTCCAGCGCCGCCACCTTGCGGATCGTCAGGTCCGCGGTCGGCAACGGCGAATCGCGCCTGGCGCGGCCGGTGACGAAAGCGGTCAGCGCGTTCTGCATCCTGCCGCGCGCGCCCTCGGGAACGCTCCAGCCGGATTCGTTCGCGATCGCCAGGATGTAAGCGGTCAGCGTGTCGCTTCCCGTGCGTTCCAGCGTGAAATATTTGGCAAATCCCTCCCGATCGAGGAAAGAAGGCAACTCATCCATGGTCCGCTGCCACAGAGCCTGGTCGCGCAGCGCAATCGCGCGCGATATGCGCTGTTCGAGGCAGGTATAGGCATACGCCGCCATGTATTCGCGCACGCCCGGCAGCGGGCCGGCGAGCTTCGGCGCCAGCGCAACGCTCACACCGCCACGTTCGGGCAGCGCGTCTTCCGGGATCTTCACCGCGAGATCCAACGGCTGCTCGAGCTGGGTGAGCGTGGCCTGGAATGTGCGGACCGGTATCGCGGCGATCACCTTCTGCGACACCTTGAGCCGGTCCGCAACCAGCTTGCCCGATGCCGACAGTTCCGATGCGGTGACTTCCCAGCGCAAGATATTGGAATTCACGGGCACCGTCGCCTCCCAGCCAATGTCGCGCGCCTCGCCGGCGGCGAGCGTCATGCGCGAGGCCGGCAGCGCCTGTCCTTCCACGCTGCCGTTCACTTCCACGTCCATGACGCGCTCCGAGGCGTTGCGAACGGTGAAGCGCGAATCGAAACGGTCGCCCTCGCGCACCAGCGGCGGCAGGCCGAAGAGCAGCATCAGGTCCTGCGTGGCGCGGATCGAAGTTTCGCCGGTGCCGAACAACCCGGTGCCGGACTCCGCAACCGCGATGATGCGAAACGATGTGAGCGAATCCTTGAGCGGTATGTCCACCACCGCCCTGCCCTTTGCGTCCAGCGGCACGCGCGCCTTCCACAGCAACAGCGTGTCGAAAAGTTCCCTGGCGGTCTGGCGCCCGCCGCCGCCGCCCTGCGGCAACGCCTTGCGGCCGTAGTGGCGCTTGCCGACGACTTGCATGGACGCAGTCGAGGTATCCACCTCGATTCCGCGCGGCCGCATCATCGCATCCAGCAGTTTCCACGAGTCATTGGGCAACAGCTCGAGCAGGCCTTCGTCGACTGCGGCAATCGCCACTTCGCCGGACTTCACCGGCACCGGTTTGCCGCCGGCGCGCTGCGTCACCTGCACGGTGACCCGCGCCTTCTCGCGTACCTTGTACGCCGGTTTGCCGGCGCTGACGTTGACGCCCAGTTCGTGCGCCCGCCAGCCGACTCTGATCTCCGCCACGCCCATCTTGAACGCCGGCTTGCCGAGGTCCACCAGTGCCGTCGGCTGCAGCTCCGAAATCCGCCCGCGCACCACCAGCACCGACACGAAGACATTGGGTGCGTAATTGCCCTTGATCGGCACCTTCACCACCGGCGCGGCTCCCGAGAGCGGCTGCACGAAGGATTCGACCACGCCCTCGCGCTCGATCGTGATCAGCGCGGTGGCCCTCTGGAACGGCATGCGCACCTGCAACTGCGCGGTCTCGCCCGGTTCGTAGCGCTTGCGCTCGGGAATCACGTCGATGCGGTCGTCGTTGCTCTGGTCGAACCACCACGCGTCCTTGCCTGCAACCCAGGCCGAGCCGTTGGCGTAGGCGGCGTTGCCGTCGCGGTCTTTCGTTTCCGCTGTCATGAGGATGTTGCCGGACACCGGCGGCTTCACCGCGCAGAACAGCCGCCCGCGCTCGTCGGTCTTTCCGGCGCAGGCAACATCGAGCTGCTTCACCTCGGCGCCACTCTCGTATCCATAAAAGCCGCCCACCAGGCGTTTTCTGTGGGTGAACATATTGCGCACGTAAAGCTGCACTTTTATCTGCTGGTTCTTGACCGGCTTCCCGGCGAGGTCGAGCGCGATCACCTGGAACTTGAGCTGCTCCTGCGACAGCGCCCAGGAATCCGGCTTGATGCCGAGGATCACTTTCGACGGCCACAGTGCCACTCTTGCCGATGTGGTCAGCACTTCGCCGTTCGGGTCCGAATATTCCATCTCCGCGTTCAACTCCTGCGGGCTGTCGGTGGCGGGCAGCCCCGGCAGGGTCACTCGCGCCGAGCCGGTGGCGTCGAGGTCGAGCGCAATGGACTTGAGCGGCCGCACGCCGCTGCCCGGCACCGCCGGGGCCGGTGCTTCAGCGTCCGCGTCCTCGAGTTCATACTCGTCGGCAAACCATTGGTAGCCGCCCTGCTGCTCGATGCCGGCGATCACCTTGCCGTTGGCGAAGGTAAAGCCGTCGTAGTCGCGGAAGCTCACGATCTTCGGGCGCACCACCGCGCGCACTTTCACCGGCGCGTAGCCGGCGCCGCCGCCGGAGAGATAACGCAGGCTCAGGTCCAGGTTCACGCTTTCCGATTTCACCTGCGGCGCTTTCGGTCCTGATATCTCCGCCTTCATCAGCGGCACGCGGAATTCCTCGACGCGGAAACTGCCCGAAGTGCGGGTATTGCCGCGCGAACCCGGCTGTGCGTCCAGCATGTCGGTCATCAGCACCGAGTAGCTGCCTTTTTTTGCGCCTTCGGGGATTTTCCACACGGTCTCGGCGGTGTTGCGCGCATCCCAGGTCAGAGGCACTTCGTATTTCTCATCCGAGCCCTGGTGCTGGATCACGACTTTCTTCGGCAGGCCGTCCACCGGAACGAACGCGAAGCCCTTGGCTCCGTGCCTGCGATAGAAGTGCTTCATGCTCACGGTCTCGCCGGCACGCAGCAACGTGCGGTCGAATACCGTGGTGGCGATATACGGGCCGGCGAAACTTCCGCCGCGCAGGTTGAAGCGCCAACGCGAGATGCCCTCGTTCCATTCCGACATGACGAACGACAGGTCATCGCCCACGCGCGCGGAGGCCAGCAGTTGCCTGTCGTAGCCGGTCAGGCAGGCCGGGAGGCGTTCGCGCCCGGGCAATACCGCCGCAATGCGGGCACGGCCCTGCGCGTCGGTCTGCCCGCGGTAATACACCTTGCCGCTGCAATCCTGGATCGCGACCTGCGCCTTGGGCACCGGCACGCCGGTATCCAGCGTGGTCACCCAGACCAGCGAAATCTCGCGGCCCCACTTGAAATGCACCGCAACGTTGGTCACCAGCGCCGCCGACTGCACGTAGTAAGGCTTGTTGCGCGCCTTCAGCAATGCCGCGCCGAGCCGCGGGCTCGCCAGTTCGACCACGTAGAACCCGGGTTTCTTCAGCGGTATGCCGACAACTTCGAAGGCGCGCGCACCCTGCGGCTTGGGCACGTGCATGCGGCGGATGCGGTCGCGCTCGTTGAATATCGACGACTGCCCCACGTGGTATTCGAGCACCCGCTCCTGCTTCTTTTCGTCGTATCTCCAGCGATCGTGTTCCATCTGCCGAAGGCGCTTCATCCACTCCAGCATCGCCATCACGTCTCCGTCTGCCACGCGCGAATAACTGCCGGGCACGGTGCCGGCCTCGTCGTGCTTGGACTCGTCGAGTTTTTTCTTCAGCCAGTTGATCGCCTGATCGGCGCGGTCGGCGGCCTCGGCAGCGAGGTCATCCTGCTTGCCGGTCTTGATCATGCGCGTCTCGACCAGCGCTTCCAGGTTACGCAGCGTCACCGGCATCATGCCGTCGCCCTTGAGTTCGATGATGCCGAAGCGCGCCGGAAACTTGGCCAGCGGCGGGTACTCGTCGGTGCGCACCTGCAGCGGAAAACGTTTCTGGTTGGCGAGCTTGCGCCCGGCGTCGTCGGTCACGTCCGCAGGAATCTCGACCTTGAACTGCGCGCGCTCGGGGAACGGTCCGGTGAAACTCACTTCCTCGACGAACTCGGCGGCGTTGCGCGCATCCGGCAACTCGGCCGGGTAGGCGTTGCCGCCCGCGGTCTTGAGTGTGATTCTCTCGGCCGTGGTTCTCGCAACCGGCGCGCTAAACGAAAGCCGCATCGGCATGATCGGCAGGCACTGCGCATCCTTGTTCACCCGATCGCAGGTGAACCTCGCCTGGAAGGTATCGCGAACCCGGTAGGCGATGGTCTGGGCCTGGCTGGTGGCCACGCCGCTCGCGGACACGATTCCCTTGCCCCACACCAGGCGGATTTCGGCGTTGTTCGGCAGCCGCCGCTTGCACTGCACCACCGCAATGGGCAATCCGCCCACTTCACCGCTCTTGAGCATCCTGTCCATGCGCGTGCCGCGCATCAGCGACTGCACAAATCGATGTACGAAGTCCTTGCGCGCCTCGAGCACCACGCGGCGATCGTCGCCGGCGAGCACCCTGACGTCGACCCGCTCGGTGATGCCTTTGATATCGCAGTACGCGTTGGCGGCGATGGATTCATCGGTGGCCGCCGCGTCGAGGCCGAGGATGAAGATCTGTTCTTCGTCCACCGGCACGCCTTGGTACGGCAGCGTTTCCACTATCGTCGGTCCGCCAGTGGAAAACTCGAAGGCCTTCCCGCCTTCGAGCCTGTCGCCGGCCAACGACAGGAGATCGGCCTTCAAACGGAAACTGCAGCGCACTCCGGCAGGCAGATCGCGGCCGAAGTCGACCACCCAGTTCTTCTGGTCCGCCCAGCGCGCAGTGCCGGGCTCGGGACATTCGATGTCGAAAGGCTCCGGCAGACGCGGATCGCCGAAGGCAACCATAGGCTCGGAAAATCGCACCGCCACCTGGCGAACGCCCTTGACCTCGCCCTGAGGAGAGAACACTTCCACCTGCGCCGCCGAGACCGCACCGGCGACCAGCAACAGCAGGATCGCAGACCAGTTCGCCTTCATTGCCTACTCGCCATCCGTTCGACCTCCAGTTGAACGTGCTTCAGATTCTGTTCAGCCGTCCGCAAACGACTTCCAGCGTGGTCTCGGCATGGCTGTTCGGCCGCACCTCTTCCCACATGCGCTTTTTCATCGGGCCGGAGGACCACACCACCTGGCCGTCTTCACCGATCATGTCGATGCGCGTGACGCGATTGATGTGCCGGGCGCAATCCAGCTCGATGGTGCCGACGGTTTCCTTGAACGTGGTCGGATGGCCGCCGAAGTTGTCCGTGAGCACGTGGGTGTAGACGCCGCGCTTCTGCACGCTGACGTTCTCACCATCGACGCTGATCGAGTCCACGTCGACGTAGTACTTCGCTTCGGTATCCGCGCCGACCTCCACCCACTCGGTCGCGTTCGCCGCCGCCGCGACCAGCGCCAGACCTG
Organism: Pseudomonadota bacterium; assembly: GCA_038040175.1. Taxonomy (GTDB): domain Bacteria; phylum Pseudomonadota; class Gammaproteobacteria; order Burkholderiales; family JACQAP01; genus JACQAP01. The sequence goes on from JBBPIT010000059.1 coordinate 14,285, forward strand.
TCAGCAGCGCTCGAAAGCTCTTCTCTCCCATCATACGATCACCCCCAACAACTTCGCGGCAATGCTGACGACCTCGGCACCGACGGATTCGACCGCGGCCTGCTGGCGCTCGTCCTTGAGTTCGCCGTCCGGCTCGAACGCATCGTTGGCGCGGCTGATCGCCATCTGGATGGGAATGACGATGACGCCGATGTTGGAAAGGATCGAGCGCAGCACCGCCAGACCGCGGATGCCGCCGAGATGGCCGGGGGACGCAGACACCAGACCGGCAACCTTGCCCTTGAACGCCACCAGCGCCGGCTCGTTAGGCTCCGGGCGCGAGGCCCAGTCGATGGCGTTTTTCAACACGCCTGAAATGGCGCTATTGTACTCGGGCGAACTGATCAGGAATCCGTGGTGCTCGATCAGCAAACGTTTGAACACCTTGGCGTTCGGCGGCAGTCCGTGGTCGCGCTCGACGTCGCCGTCGTAGAGCGGCATGGGGATATCGCGCAGATCGATCTCGGTCACCTCCGCGCCGGCGGCACGCGCGCCGGCAGCAGCGATCCTGATCAGCTTCTTGTTGAACGAGCCGCTGCGCAGGCTCCCTGCGAAGGCGACGATCCTGACGTTGGACATAACGCCTCTCCGAGCGCGGCGGAACCATCGCCGATTCTAACAGACGAGTGGTGCTGCGCCGTGGAGAGAAACCCGTGCGCCCGATCGTTGCGACCGAGCTGATACGCTAAACTGCTAAACGGCTCTTTTCTGCAGTTGCCCGGTGATCAGCTGTTCCAACTGGCGGGTGGTGAGCGGCTCCCCGAACAGGTAACCCTGCGCGTACTGGCAGCCGTAGGCGTTCAGGAAGGCGAGCTGGGCCTCGTTCTCGACGCCCTCGGCGATCACCTTGATGCCGAGGCTGCGCGCCAGCGTGATGATCGCGCGCACGATCGCCGCGTCGTTCGGGTCCGAGGAAATGTCGCGCACGAACGACTGGTCGATCTTGAGCACGTCGAGCGGCAGCCGCTTGAGGTACGACAGGCTCGAGTAGCCGGTGCCGAAATCGTCGATGGCGATCTGCGTGCCCAGGGCGGCCAGGCGTTCGAGCGTGACGATCGACGTCTCGGCGTCGTTCATGACCGCGCTCTCGGTGAGTTCGAGCTCGAGGTTTTCGGGCAGCGCGCCGGTCTCCTTCATGATCCCCATCACCAGCTCGGCGACATCGTACTGCTGGAACTGGCGGGCCGAGACGTTGACCGCAACCTGCAGCGCAAAGCCCGCGTCCTGCCACTCGCGGATCTGCCGGCACGCGGTGCGCAGCACCCACTCGCCGATCTGTCCGACCAGTCCCGCCTCCTCCGCCACGGGCATGAAGCGAGCCGGAGAAATCATCCCGAGCTTGGGATGAACCCAGCGCAACAGCGCTTCCGCGCCGTAGATCTGGCGCGTGGCGAGATCGATCTTCGGTTGATACAGCAGGCTCAGTTCGTCGCGCTGGATGGCGGTGCGCAAGCCGCCTTCGATCAGCATGCGTTCCTGCACTTCCTGGTTCAGATCGGTGGTGAAGAACTGGAAATTATTGCGTCCCAGGTGCTTGGCGCTGTACATCGCCGCGTCGGCATGCTTGATGATCTCGTCCACGGTGGCGGCGTCGTCCGGGTACAGGCTCAGGCCGATGGACGCGGAAACGAACAACTCCTGCCCCTCGCTGGGAAATGACTTGGCCAGGTCATTGAGTATTTTCTCGGCGGTGGTGGACAGCGCCTGAAGGCTGGTGACGTTCGGGAATACGATGGTGAACTCGTCGCCGCCCACCCGCGCCACGGTATCGCCTTCGCGGGTGGACTTGCGGATGCGTTCGGCCGCCTGCTTGAGCAGCGCGTCGCCGACGTAGTGGCCCAGCGTCTCGTTCACCACCTTGAAGCGGTCCAGATCGATGTGCATGACGCCGACCCGCAGGCGGTTGCGATGCGCCTGCGCCACCGCCTGCGTGAGCCGGTCCTGCATCAGGAAGCGGTTGGGCAGGCCGGTGAGCACGTCGTAGTTGGCGAGGAATTGCGCACGCTCTTCGGCGCGCTTGCGTTCGGTGATGTCGCGCGAAGTCAGAACGATGCCACGGATGCCGGGGTGCTCAAGCAGATTGTTGCCGAGCGCCTCGAGATAAATCCAGGAGCCGTCGGCGTGGCGGAAGCGCAGCACCAGCGGCGAAGGCGGCGTTTGGCCCCGCAGCAACGCGTCGAACGCGTCGCGCGCGCGCCTCACGTCCTTGGGGTGCAGAGTCTCGAACGGGGTCTTGCCGATCAGCGTGCCGGGCGGATAGCCCAGCACACGCGATGCCGCGGGTGACTCGTAGTTGGTCACCCCGTTCTCATCGTGGATGGTAATGATGTCGAACGAATTCTGGACCAGCGCCCGGAAGTGCGCTTCGCTTTCCTGCAACACGTCGTCCTTGCGACGGTCGCGCGGGGAACGCTCGAAGAGGCCGGATCGCATGGGTCAGCCCGGCGCGCCCGGTCCCGCCGCCGCAGTGACACGGCAACGGCAACGCAGCACAATGAAGGCCCTCCGGCCCAATGCGGGACGGGCGGAAAATCCGGCAGGGTCGTTCAGCGTGCCGCCGCAATCATCGCGGCGGCGGGTTCCTGTTTGTTTCGTCTTGACCAACTGTGCGTTCGCTGAGGAAAAGGCATCCCGCAAGGCCGGGAACCGGCGCTCCCTTGTTCGTATAGTACTGGAACTATTATGTCGTTGTTATTGATTTAGCGCATTTTAGCCTGACTTTTCGGCTTCGCGCTTGATCTTCTTGAAGGCCACCCCGCCTCGTGTGTCTGAGGACCCTCGAAGCGTGACCTGTTGTCCCCCCGACACGGCCTGGGAATGGCCCGGCGTGGGCCGCCGAAACGGCTCCACCAAATTCATTATAGACCCTGCCGAGGCCCTGATTTTTTTACGAATTTCCTGTTAAGGCAACCAGGTCGATTCGCTACAATCAACAGCTGTATCCCCTAGGCACGCCCCCCCTGTTTCCGATGAATCGATTCGCCCTCCCGGTCTGCGCCGTTGCCTCCCTGTTGGCCTGCGCCGCCAATGCCTCGGAATTCGACTGCCTGAATGCTCCGCGCCGAGGAGCTCCAAGAGTAACTGGATGACCGCCAGCCCGGAATTTCGGCTCGGCATCGATCTCGGCGGCAGCAAGATCGAGCTAATCGCCTTCGACGCCGCCGGCGGCGAGCGCCTGCGCCGGCGCGTCCCTACCCCGCGCAATGATTACCGCGCCACGCTTGCGGCGATTCGCGAACTGATCACACAAAGTGAACGCGAACTCGGCACCGGCGGCAGCGTCGGCATCGGCACACCGGGATCGCTGTCGCGGGCAACCGGCAGGCTGCGCAATTCCAACTCGGTCTATCTTAACGGCCAAATGATTGTGCAGGACCTCGAAGCGTTGCTTGGCCGCCCGGTGCGCATCGCCAATGACGCCAATTGCTTCGCGCTTTCCGAGGCGACCGACGGCGCGGCCATCGGCGCCGAAGTCGTATTCGGCGTCATCCTCGGCACCGGCGTGGGCGCCGGCATCGTGGTCCGCGGCCGCGCGCTCGACGGCCCCAACGGCATCGCCGGCGAGTGGGGGCACAATCCCCTGCCCTGGCCGCAGCCCGAAGAGTTGCCCGGGCCGCAGTGTTACTGCGGCAAGACCGGCTGCATCGAGACATTCGTCTCCGGGCCCGGACTGGCCAACGACCATCGGCTCTCCACGGGCGCGGCACTGGAAGCCGACGCCATCGTCACGCGCGCCGCGAGCGGCGATGCCGCCTGCCAATCCACGCTTGCACGCTACGAGGAACGCCTGGCGCGCGCGCTGGCGCACGTGATCAACGTGCTCGATCCGGATGTCATCGTCCTCGGCGGCGGCCTGTCGAACCTCGATCGACTCTACGAGAACGTGCCGCGGCTATGGTCGCGGTACGTGTTTTCCGATCGCGTGGACACGCGCCTCGCCAGGAACGTACACGGCGATTCCAGCGGCGTTCGCGGCGCGGCGTGGCTATGGGACGCGCCGGGAACTTGAGCGGGCGCGCCGTGCAGGCACGATCCCGTTACAATCCGCTGCAACGCCCGTTCCTTGCCCACACCGCATAACTCCCAATGACGCCGGCATCGGTGCAATTGCAAACCCGGGACAGCGGCAAACGCGTCATCACGCTGGCCGGTGACTGGACGCTCGCCTCGTTGCGTTCTTCCGTCACCACGGTCTGGAAGACGCTGAAATCCGTCGCCGCCGATCCTAATCTGATCTGGGACCTGCGCCGTGTGGAGGCGCTCGACAGCACCGGCGCGTTGTTGATCTGGCGCGCGTGGGGCGGACGCCGGCGCACCGATGCGCTGCTCAGGCCTGAACACGAACCGATCCTCAAGCGCCTGGCCGCGGTTCCGCCGGTGACATGGCCGCGCTGGCGTCCTGACTGGCTGGGCCCGATCGTCTTTCTGGGGCGCCTGGAGGCCAAATTTGCCGGCCACGTGCTCGGCTTCATCGCGCTGATCGGATTTCTGGTACTGGATGCGCTGTACCTCTTGACTCATCCGTTGCGCATTCCCTGGCGCGAGATCTCCGCCACCATCTACAAGGCCGGTGCGCTGGCGCTCCCGGTCACGGCGCTGGTCGGTTTCCTGATCGGCGTGGTGCTGTCCTACCTCACCGCCGACACCCTCAAGGCTTACGGCGCCGAGTTGTACATCATCGACCTGCTCGGCATGTCGATCATTCGCGAACTGGGGCCGCTGCTGGTGGCGATCCTGCTCGCCGGCCGCTCCGGCGCGGCGATGACCGCGCAGATCGGCGTGATGCGCGTCACGGAGGAAATCGATGCCATGGCAACCCTGGGCATTTCGCCCACGGTGCGCCTGGTACTGCCGAAAGTGATCGGGCTGGCGCTGGCGATGCCGCTGGTTTCCGTATGGTCGACTGCGGCGGCTCTCGCGGGCGGCGCGGCGGCGGCCAACGTGCAACTGGGCATCAGCTATCTCTATTTCTTCGAGTCGCTGCCCAAGGCGGTGCCGGCTGCGAACCTCTGGATTGCATCGGTCAAGGCGTTGAGTTTCGGCGCCGTGATCGCGCTGATCGCCTGTCACTATGGACTGCGCGTTAGGCCGAACACCGAAAGCGTTTCCCGCTCTATTACTAACGCGGTGGTGGCAGCGATCACCATGGTGATCCTGCTCGACGCCGTGTATGCGGTCCTGTTCAGAAGCGTGGGGTTTCCGTGAGGCCCGATGCCCCGATCATAGAAGTCGAACATTTGTGGACCCGGCGCGGCGGACTGGCGATCCACCGCGACCTGAACCTGAAGATCGTAAGCGGCGAGATCGTCGGCATGGTGGGCGGCTCCGGCAGCGGCAAGACCATGCTGCTGCGCGTCATCATCGGGCTGGACGCGCCGGCACAAGGCCGTGTGCGCCTGTTCGGCGTGGATCCGCTGCGTGCCCGCCGTGCCGACAGGCTGCGCATGCAACGGCGCTTCGGGACGCTGTTCCAGAACGGCGCGCTGTTCTCGGCGTTAAGCGTCTTCGAGAACGTGGCCTTGCCGCTGCGCGAACTGAAGTATCTCGACGAATCCATCATCCGCGACCTGGTGATGCTCAAGCTGCACCTGGTCGAGATCGAGCCGCAGCATGCGACCAAGATGCCGGCCGAGCTTTCGGGCGGGATGGCCAAGCGCATCGCGCTGGCGCGCGCCATGGCGCTCGACCCCGAACTGCTGGTGCTGGACGAGCCGACCGCCGGGCTCGATCCGGACCTCTCGCGCGGCTTCGTCAAGCTGATCAAGACGCTGTCGCGCGAACACGCGCTAACCGTGTTCATGATCACCCACGACCTCGACATGCTGACGACGCTCGCGACCCGTGTGGCGGTGCTGGCCGAAGGGCGGGTCGCCGTCGATGGTCCCCTGGCCGTAGTGAAGGAAAGCGGCCATCCCTTCGTGGCAAGTTTTTTCGGCACGGCCGAGCCGCTGCTACACTCCGATTGACATGGAAAGCCGCTCCTACGCCCTGCTGACCGGCCTGTTCACGATCCTGCTCGGGATCGCGCTGGCCGGGACCTTCGTCTGGTTTCGTGGCGATACCCGGCAATACAACGATTATGTGGTGGTATCGACGTTCACCGTCAACGGCCTGTATCCGCAGGCTGCCGTGCGCTACCGCGGCGTCGAAGTCGGCAAGGTCGAGAAAGTTGCGCTGGACGAGAAAGACCCCCGCAATGTCGTGATCCGGGTGGTGGTCGAACGCGGCGTGCCGATCACACACGGTACCTTCGCGCAGATCGGCTACCAGGGGCTGACCGGACTTGCCTACATGCTGCTCGATGACGACGGCTCCGACCCGCGGCCGTTGCCGAGCCCAACGGACAACCCCGGGCAAATCGCGATGCGCAGCAACGTGTTCGACGACATTGCGGAATCGAGCAAGGCGCTGCTCAAGCAGTCAAGCGAACTGCTGGACCGCCTCAACGGCATAGCCAGCGCGGAAAACCAGGGCCGGCTCGAGCGCACGCTTGCCAATTTCGAACAGGCTTCGGCGCAACTGGCGCCGGCACTGCGGGCGATTCCGGACGTCGCGCGGCGCGCCCAGGACCTTCTCGGCGACGAGAATCAGGAGCGGGTGCGGCGTTCGCTCACCAATCTGGAGGCGGCCACCAGCGCGATCGTGCCGGTCGCAGAGGACTCGCGGCAGGTTCTCGCCAACATGCGCTCGCTCTCCGAGAAGCTGGACAGGATTTCCACCGCACTTTCCACCGAAATCACCGAGAGCACGCTTCCCAAGGTCAACGACCTGGTGGAGCAACTCACCCGGGATTCGAAGGATTTTCGTAGACTGATTCTGCAGGTCGAACGCGAGCCGCAGAGCCTCGTGTTCGGCCGGGCGCAACCGCAACCGGGTCCCGGCGAACCGGGTTTCAAAGACGGACGAAAATGAAAACGCTGATCATTCTTTTTCTTGCTGCGCTGCTCGCGATGGGTTGCGTTTCCACGCGCGAGCATCCCCTGCAGATTTACGACTTCGGAATTGCCGCGCCCCCGGGAAGCGCCTCGGGCGAAAGCGTTTTCGTCACCGAGGTGCGGGCCGCGGATTGGCTGGACACCACCGACATGTTTTATCGCCTGGCGTACCGCGATCCGCGTGCGCTGGCCTCTTATGCCAACAGCCGCTGGGCCGGCACGCCGGCGGCCATGCTCACCGTGCGGTTGCGGCAATCGGTGGGCAACGGATCAGTTGCGCGAAACCCGCAAGTAAAGTGCGTGCTGGGGTTGAGTCTTGCGGAGTTCAGCCAGGTGTTTGCAACGGGGAACGCGAGCCGCGCCGTGCTCCACGCCCAGGCTACGCTGGTCGAGAATGCCACGGCTGGTCGAAATATGAGCCGCGAATTCCGCCTGGAACGCCCGACCCCGACCGCGGATGCAGCGGGCGGCGCAGCGGCGTTCTCGGAGGTTGCCGCTGCTCTGTCTGAAGAGCTCCGTGCGTGGATATCGGAGGCGGGGTTCTGCAAGCCGTAACGACGTGAAGGGTGAAGGGTGAAGGGTGAAGGGTGAAGGGCGAAGGGTGAAGGGTGAAGGGTGAAGGGTGAAGGGTGAAGGGTGAAGGGTGAAGG